>DASCMS010000018.1:0-199625 GCA_036011085.1 Candidatus Latescibacterota bacterium | reverse complement strand
GAGGGCGGGCCGGACACGGAAGAGTAATAGCCGCTCGGCGAACACACGCCAGATGCGGGGGGCCGACGATAAGTCGCGCGCCCGTCTCTTTCTTGCGACAGCAAGAAACGAGCATAACCGGCGTAGAATCAACAACTTGCCCTGCTTCTCGCGGTCCGGATTTGTCATGCCGATCGGGCAGCGTATATTCTATAGGTTGTCCCTGACTGCGACCGAGGCTCTGTTAACCCGTTGTTCTTCTGTCATTTATGAGTGATTCACCCACTCTCAGACGTCTGCCGCGCTGGTTGAAAGCCCAAGCCCCGGGCAGTCCCGAGTATCTCGAGTTGAAGCGACTCGTCAAGGGGCTCGAGCTCAATTCGGTGTGTGAGAGCGCCCACTGCCCCAACATCGGTGAATGCTGGTCGAGTGGCACCGCGACCTTCATGATCCTCGGCGATGTGTGCACCCGTAGTTGCGGCTTCTGTGCCATCAGGACGGGGCGTCCCACATGGCTGGATGAAGGGGAGCCAGAGCGTGTCGCCGAGGCGATCTCGAAGCTCAACCTGCGCCATGCGGTCATCACTTCCGTCAATCGTGACGAACTGCCGGACGGCGGTGCTGACGTCTTCGCCCGCACGATCCGGGCGATCCACTCCCGTTGCCGCGAAACGACCGTCGAAGTCCTCATACCCGACTTCCAGGGAAACTGGACAGCCCTCGAACAGGTGGTGGCCGCTGGACCTGAAATCCTCAACCACAACCTGGAAACGGTGCCTCGACTCTATGGCATCATGCGGCCTCAGGCGCGCTATGCGCGTTCCCTTGAACTGCTTGAAAGGGCGCGGATTATCGGACCGGCTCCGACCAAGTCGGGCATGATGCTCGGCGCCGGCGAAACCCGGCCGGAGACGGAACAGTCCATCCGTGACCTGGCTGATGTGGGCTGCAGCATCCTGACCCTTGGGCAGTACCTGTCACCTTCGGCAGAGCACGTACCGGTGGACCGCTTCGTCCATCCCGATGAATTCGTCGAACTGCGCGATTACGCCCTTGGCCTGGGTTTGCACCACGTAGAATCCGGCCCCCTGGTGCGCAGTTCCTACCACGCGGACCGCCAGGTGGACGACATGATCGCTGCCGGCCCTCCCCTCCATCGCTTCACAACGGAAACCGAATGAACCTCAACAAGAACTCCCTGGTCGGATACCTGCGGCGCAAGAAGATCATCGGCAAGAATGAGGTCGTGCTCGACATGCGTCAGATCGGCGACAGCCTGAAGAACCAGATCTATCTTGCCACTACCGCACAGCAGCGCCTGCTCGTAAAGCAGGCCCACGCCAAGACGCAGATCAAGGAGCGCTGGTGGCTCGATCGCAAGCGCATTTTCGCCGAAAAGAACTGCATTGAGATCCTGGCCAACATACTCCCCCCGGACGTCATTCCCGATGCCCTGCTCGAGGATCGCACCGACTTCATCCTCGTCACGACAGCGCCGGCCCGCGAGGCCGTGTTGTGGGAGAATGATCTGTCCATGGGACGGATCGATCTGCAGATTGCCGCACAGGCCGGAGAGCTTCTGGCCGCGGTGCACAACCAGACGCACAACGTGCGCGAGCTCAAGGCGATGTTCAAGGACGTCAAGCCTTTCGAGCAGCTCCGGTTGCAGCCGCTCTATGAATACGTCGCCGCCGCCTTCCCCGAAATCCAGAAGGCCGTCCAGCATCAGGCCAAGGAACTGCTCAGACCGGGTCGCTGCCTGGTACTGGCCGACTTGCGCCCGCGCAACGTCTACATCAACAGCGGTCAACTCTACCTGGTCGACTTCGCCGCCGCCCACTTCGGACAACCCTCCTTCGATCTGGCCTTCTACGCCGCCGACATGTGCCTCAAGGCGATGCTCAACCATCCCCAGAAAGCCGCCTACCTGGAGGCTATCAACGTCTTCTGGCTGGCTTACTTCCGCATCGCTGAATACGCCAGGACGGCCGAGGTCGAAAGGTCTGCAGTGCGCGACTTCGGCTGCCTGCTGCTGGCTCAGGTGGCCGGACGTATGCCTGTCTACGAAGCCGATGAGGAATTCCGCGATCTGACCTACCGCGTCGCCCAGAGCCTGCTGTTCACGGAACTGGAGAAGATCGAGGACATCACCGAGTTCATCAATCGAACTCTGATCGATGGATGACCAGAGCTGCGCGGTGTAAGTACGGCGGACCAAGATGGGCGGCGAGGCGCCCGGGTCGCAAGGCGCGCGAGTGATGCGTATCGGTGGGATACACAGGGCGAGCGCAACGCCGCGAGCCGGGATGCATCGGCGCCCATATTCCGCCGGACTTGTGCCGCGCGGCTCTAGGACCGCCGTTGCGGCCATCGCCCTGGCGGTGGGTTTTTCCGCCATCGGCTGTGCTCCCCGGGACCTCGACAGCCCTGATCCCAGGGCCGGGGTTCCGGCGCCGGACCGGGAATTCCGCGCCGTCTGGGTGGCTACAGTCGACAACATCGACTGGCCGTCGCGCCCTGGCCTGCCCGCAGACAGCCAGCGCGTCGAGGCCCTCACCATCCTCGATCGCAGTGCGGCTCTGGGTCTCAACGCTGTGGTTCTCCAGGTGCGCCCGCAGTGTGACGCCCTCTACGCGTCCGACATCGAACCCTGGTCCTACTACCTGACGGGAGAGCAGGGGCGGGCACCCAACCCGTTGTATGATCCCCTGGAGTTCTGGGTTGACGAAGCACACAGCCGGGGACTCGAGCTACACGCCTGGTTCAACCCCTACCGGGTCAAACATCCCAGGCAGCTGGGCCCCATGGCGGCCTCTTCGATCGCCCGGCAGCGCCCCGATCTGGTGCGCGCCCTCGGGACCGGCGGTTTTCTCTGGCTGGATCCGGGCCACCCCGAGGTCCGCGACCTGACCCTGTCCGTCATCCTCGACGTCGTCGCCCGCTACGAAATAGACGGTGTCCACATGGACGACTACTTCTACCCGTACCCGTCATATAATGACGGCGCCGATTTCCCTGATGGGGCGACCTGGCAGACCTACCAGGACGGTGGTGGCAAGCTGACCCGGTCGGACTGGCGGCGGGACAACGTCGATCGTTTCGTCGAGGCCCTGCACGACCGTCTGCGCCGTCAGCCACGCCAGGTAAAATTCGGCATCAGCCCCTTCGGTATCTGGCAACCCCGCCATCCACCATCCATCGAGGCCGGCCTCGACCAGTATGGCATGCTCTACGCCGATGCTCGCCGCTGGCTCCGCGAGGGCTGGGTGGACTATTTCTCCCCCCAGCTCTATTGGCCCATCTCTCAGGTGCCCCAGAGCTTTCCCGTGTTGCTGGGCTGGTGGTCGCGGAACAACCCGCACGAGAGGCACCTCTGGCCGGGGTTGTACACGTCCCGCGTGCGGCGAGATACGGGGTGGCCCGCAGAGGAGGTGACAGACCAGATCATGGTGGCCCGTGCCATGACCCCCGACGCCCCCGGACACATCCACTTCAGCGCCCGGGTTCTGCTCGACTCAACCGCTGTAGGCCGAGATGGCGATTCACTCATGGCGACGCTGGCGCGCGGCCCCTACCGCCGCCGGGCCCTGACGCCGGCGACGCCGTGGCTTGACGATGAACCGCCAGCGGCTCCCGCCATCACGGTGCAGACCGGTGTCGACAGCGCCCTGGTATCCTGGCGAGTTACCGGGGACGAGGCCCCCTTTCTCTACGTGGTCTACACGGAACGCGCCGGGACGGGCTGGAGCCATCGAGTGCTGCCCGCGACGCGCCTGGGTCAGCGGATCGTCCTTGGCTCGGGAGATGAAGAGGGCCCGCTTCCCCTGACGGCGGTGGCCGTCACAGCCGTCGACCGCATGGGCAACGAGAGCACGCCACAGGTGCGACACCTGTGATCGTCGCGTTGCCCTCATGCGGGGCAACGGGCATATTTCAACTCCGACATGGCCATCATTTCCAATATCGGAACACGCGTCGAACTGGTGCCCATGGACGGGCATTTTCACAACATCAGCGTCGCTCTGTACCGGCAGGCTGACACCGATGGAGCCGCCCTGCTCGTACACACCTACAGCGCGCGCGACGGCGCCGGCGAGCGGATCGACAGCATCGCCGAGACCATGGTCACTCTTGGTGGCCTCGAGCGCCGCCCCGGGAACCGTTTGCGCTTTCCCTGCGGGTCCGAGCATGCTCTGGCGGTACGCAGGACCTTCCTGGAGGCGGTCAAACTCGACCTGTCAGCCCCTCGCAGCGCGCATCCCCTGACCACTGTCGACCGCAAGTCAGGCCTGACGATCGAGGTCGACCCTCTCGGCGATGGCCAGTATCGCGTACGGAGCGCCGGCGATGATCCGGACTCTCAAGGCCCTCGTCGCGTGGGTGTGATCGTCAACGGCCTGCTGAAGCTCGGGGACATGCGCCGTGTTGTGTCTGATGAAGACACGGAGGACTGCGTTGCCTTCGAGTGCGGCTGCAGCCATGATGCGCTCGTGGGCCTGCTCCTTGTGCGGGCGCCGAATGTCCGCGCCATCGTGCGGGAGCAGGAGGCCATGTCGGCTCGTGGAACCCTGTCGGCCCCGAGCGCCCAAGCGGACTGAGGCCAGACCGATGAAAGTGATGACCTCCCGCGAACGTGTACTGGCCGCACTCCGCCGCCAGCCTGTGGACCGCACGCCGGTGTGCAACCCGACATCTGTCGCCACAGTGGAATTGATGGATCTGGTGGACGCACCATTCCCTCAGGCCAACCGTGATCCGGAACTGATGGCCCGTCTGGCGGCGACGGGCTACACCGAACTGGGCTTCGACAGCATCATGCCGGTCTTCTCCATCATCCAGGAGTCGTCCGCCCTCGGCTGTCGCATGCAGTGGGAACAGAAGGACAACTGGCCTACGGTGAAGATGGCACAGCCCATCTGGCAGTCCTTCGATGACATCGTCATCCCCGCCGATCTGCTCACCCATCAGGATACGAGCTGCGTTTTGGAGGCGATCAGCATCCTGCGGCGGGAGTATGGTGACGAGGTGGCCATCATCGGCAAGACGATGGGCCCCTGGTCGCTGGCCTATCACTGCTTTGGCGTGGAGGCCTTCCTGCTGATGTCTCTCGACGATCCCGATCAGACGAAACGGATCCTCGACAAGCTCAAGTCGGTCACCGTCGACTTCGGTCTGGCCCAGATCGAGGCCGGCGCCGATGCCGTGACCTTGCCCGATCATGCCACCGGCGACCTGGTGAGCGGCGAATACTACCAGAGGTACCTGCGGGATCTGCACATCGAGTTCGCCGAGCGCATCACCTGCCCGATCATCCTGCATATCTGTGGCCGCACCGTGGACCGCATGGAATACATCGCCCAGACCGGAATGGCCGCCTTCCACTTCGACTCGAAGAACGACCCGGGAGAGTCGATGGACATTGTCGGCGAGCGCATCAGTCTGGTGGGCAATATCAACAATCCCGAGACTCTGTTCGCCAAAGGCGAAGAAGTGGTGGCCTCCGAGGTCATGCAGAACCTCGATGCGGGAGTGCAGCTCATCGGTCCCGAGTGCGCCATCCCCCTGCAGACATCGATCGAAAACCTCAAAGCCATACCCCAGGCCGTTCGGGATTGGCACAAG
Organism: Candidatus Latescibacterota bacterium; assembly: GCA_036011085.1. GTDB lineage: Bacteria > Latescibacterota > UBA2968 > UBA8231 > UBA8231 > UBA8231. Next base: position 194,024 of record DASCMS010000018.1, on the reverse strand, counting down.
ACGAGAGAGATCAGTGGCTGAGCTGTCCGACATCCAGAACGAGAGCATTCGCCGAGAGATCGAGGAGTATGTCGAACAGGAGACCGAGATCGAACGTCTCATCGGCATCTTCGCAGCGGCGAAACCCCTGCACCAGGACATGGCCGCCGCCCTCATCGAAGGGGAGCACCACAGGGTGGATGAGCTTGCGGCGCAGGCCATCGCTGCCGGGACCGAGGCTCTGGAGGTGATGGATGAGGGCCTCATCGCCGCCATGGGTATCGTCGGTATCAAGTTCCGCGAGAACTTCATCTTTGTCCCCGAGGTGCTCGCCTGTGCCCGGGCCATGAAGGCGGGTATGGCACACATCGAGCCTGTCCTGTCGGCATCCGGCATCGAGAAGGCCGGCACCGTAGTCATGGGCACCGTCAAAGGCGATCTGCACGACATCGGCAAGAACCTTTGTATCATGATGCTCAATGGCGCCGGTTTCGATGTCGTCGATCTGGGTGTGGACACGTCGGCGGACGAGTTCATCGACGCGGTGGAGGAGTCGGGGGCGAAACTGATGGGCATGTCCGCCCTGTTGACGACGACGATGCCCAGTATGGGCCGGACGATCGAGGCATTCATCGATGCGGATCTGCGCGAAGACGTCCAGATCATCGTCGGTGGCGCCCCGGTGACACAGGAGTTTGCCGATGACATGGGAGCCGACGGCTACGGCAAGGACGCCCTCGAGTGTGTCTCTCTGGCGCAGCGGCTGATCGGCAGTCCTGCCCGGTGAGAGAGACAACACCGCAAGAGGTACAGGAGCGCTTCGATCGTCTCACGGAAATCCTCTCCGGGATCGTCACGCAAGCCGATGCGCAGGCTTCAACGCGGTGTCCCTACCGCGATCGGCACGATCACTGTACGGCGAAGTTTCGCTGCCGGAACCAGTCAGACTGTGAGGACCACAAAGACTCCATGTGTGGCCACGACGGTGTCTTCGATTATCGTAGCGCCTGGGAATCCGATCCTCGCACCTTGAACGCAGCTCGAGAGCGTCTCGAGCGTCAGAACCGTCAGACCTGATCCACGCCCACCTCCACTGAGAGTTACATCCCAACACATGGCCTTCATCAAGTCCTCCAGCGGCACGCCTCGACCTCTCGAAGTGGGTCGCTCACTGTTCGACTACGCCGACGACGAACGCTTGCCGGTCCCCACTTCCTGCCTGCGCAACGCCTACTGCCATGAATGTGTCGTCGATGTATCATCCGGCATGAGTTCACTGAATGCGCGCACCGACGCGGAGGCCTTCCTGCGCGATCCCTATCGTCTGGCCTGCCAGGCTCTTGTGGAGCGCACCGACGAAGACATCGAATTCGAACCCCTGAGGCGCTCACCCAAAATCCTTTCAGAAGGGCGCGAGCGCAGCGTCAAGCTGGATCCTGTTGTCACCCGGCAAGGCGATGACATCCTCTACGATGGTGAGGTGGTCGACCGTTTTCGCGGCCATGTCCTGGGACTTGCCATCGATCTCGGCACGACGACGGTGGCTATGGATCTTGTCGACCTGGAGTCCGGTGAGAGCCTCTCCGTCTCTGCCTTCGAGAACCCGCAGCGCTTTGGCGGGTCCGATGTGATGAACCGCATCTCCTACGACGGCGGCCCCCACCAGGGGGAGCTGCAGAAGTCGGTGGTCACCGCCCTGAACCGGCACATCGCCTCTCTCGGGGAGCGCTTCGGCTTTGCCCGCCAGGAGATCTACGAGATCACCATCGCCGGCAACTCGACGATGCGTGATCTGCTGTTCCGACTCGACGTCCAGCCCATCGGCACCCGACCCTACAAGTCGACGATCGAGCAGGCCTTTCTCGACGGCGAGCGTGAGCACACCGCCCACACCGACAGATCCCGACGTCTCGGGATTCGCTGCAACATCAACACTCGCGTGTACGGGCTGCCTCTCATCGCCAGCCATGTGGGCGCCGATACCGCCGCCGACCTGGTCGCCTGCGACATGATGAGTGGCGATCGCGACGATGTTGTCATGCTCGTCGACGTCGGCACCAATACGGAGGTCGTCATCGCCGGTCGCGGCCGTATGCTCACCGCCTCCTCACCTGCGGGACCGGCCTTCGAGGGGGGTCTCGTACGCTACGGAATCCCCGGATATGAGGGGGCCATCGAAACCGTACGGATCGATGCCGACGGCGTCTTCCAGAATTCGACCATCGGCGATGCGGATCCGGTAGGCATCTGCGGCTCCGGACTCATCGATCTGCTCGCCGAACTGCGTCGCACCGGTATGATGTCGGAACGGGGCACTCTGCAGGAAGCAGGTGAAGACGCGGCTCGGACCGCACACATCAGCGTAGCGCCGGATCAGGGCATCACTTTCTCCGGCGAGGACGCCAGTCACCTGGCCCAAGCGAAAGCGGCCAACTACTGCGGCCAGTACCTGCTGATGAAGGAGTTTGGTATCGACCCGGCGGATGTCTCGACGCTCTACCTGGCCGGCGGCTTCGCCAATTACATCGACGTCGCCAGCGCCGTGGCCATCGGGTTCCTGGCGCCGGTACCGGCCGAACGTATCGTCAAGGTGGGCAACGCCGCCATGCAGGGCGCTCGCGAGGCCCTGCTGGATCGCACACGACGGGCCGAGCTCGAGCGCGTCTGTCAGCAGGTCGAGCACGTCGAACTGGAGACGAATCCGGAGTTCTTCAACGCCTTCGTCGACGGCTGCATGTACAATCCCATGCCCGACCGCTTCACCACCTGAAAGGCCCCCCTGTGCAGACCTTTTCCGCCAGACTCAGCGACCCGACGCCCGTCCTCTTCGACGGTGGCTTCGGCACACAGCTCTTTGAGCGTGGCGTCGAACTACCCAACAGTGCCATGGCGAACAAGTCACACGGCGCCGCTGTCGTCGACGTGCACAGCGCCTACATCGCCGCCGGCTCGGAGATGATCGAGACGAACACCTTCGTCGCCTCCGATCTGCATCTGGAGATGGCCAACGCCGGGGATACCACCTCGGCCGAACTGGCCCGACTGGGCGGTCAATTGGCTCGCCGGGCGGCCGACGAGAGCGAGCGCGACGTTTTCGTTGCCGGCTCTCTGGGCCCCTCACCGGGGGCCATCGAGGCCGACGCCGGCGACACCGAATTCGGCATCGCCGACAGCCGCGTCCGGGAGGCTCACCTGCGGGTGGCGGAGGCCTTGGCTGAGACGGGTGTCGACCTGTTCCTTGCCGAGACCATGTTCTCCGCCCGCGAGGCGGCCATTGCCGTCGACGTGGCCCGCCAGTTCGGTCTGCCCATCGGCGTCAGTCTGACCTACAAGTTCACCCAGGATCGCAAGACGGGTGACGTTGTTTACCGGACCGACTGGGGTCACTCCCCCGCCGATGCCGTCGACATTCTGGCCTCGGGACAGCACTCCGAGGGCGTCGACCTGCTGCCTTTCGTGCAGATGATCGGCCTCAACTGCGGCGCCGAATCGTCGCGTGAGGATCACTCCGGCATGGCCTACGCCATCGAAGGCACGCGGCAGATGAAGGCGGTGCTCGAGGCACGAGGGTACGCCGGACTCCGTCTGACGGCCTTCCCGAATGCCGGCCTGCCGAAGATGGACCGCGAGACGCAGCAGACCTACTACCTGCAGGATCCGGAGGAGATGGCTGCCGGCCTGGAGGATCTGAACGGCGCCGGCGCCTGGCTCATCGGTGGCTGTTGCGGCACGAGTCCGGATCATATCCGCTCCTTCCGGACGCAGCTGTCCCACCTGCAGTCCTGATCACACACCCCCCGATGTCCACGACCCAGCCGAAATCCTACGACGTCATCGTCGTGGGTGGCGGGCATGCGGGCACCGAGGCGGCCCTCGCCGCGGCCCGCATGGGCTCCCATGTCCTGCTGCTGACGATGAACCTGGACACGATCGGCCAGATGTCGTGTAATCCCGCCATCGGCGGCATCGGCAAGGGCCACCTGGTGAAGGAGATCGACGCTCTCGGCGGTGAGATGGCACTCAACACCGACCACGCCGGGATCCAGTTTCGTCGACTCAACATGAAGCGGGGCCCGGCGGTGCGCGCCTGCCGCGCCCAGTGCGACAAGAAGGTCTACCAGTTCGAACTGAAATACACCTGCGAAAACCAGGCCGGGCTCGACGTCCGTCAGGGTGTGATGGAGAGCCTCATCGTCGATGGCGACAGGGTGCGGGGCATCGGCGTGCAGGGCGGTATGCTCTACGAAGGGCGCACCGTCGTGCTGACAGCCGGCACCTTTCTGCGTGGCAAGATTCACGTGGGCGACTTCAGCTGTGCCGCGGGCAGGTCGGGAGAATCCTCAGCCGATCGCGCCGCACAAGATCTGGTGGCAATGGGCTTCACCATGGGGCGCCTGAAGACGGGTACGCCGCCACGCGTCAACGGTCGCAGTATCGACTTCGAGGCTCTGGAGCAGCAGCCTGGAGATGACCCGCCGCGCACCTTCTCCTATGCCTGCGATCGTCCTCCCCTGCCGCAGCGGCCCTGCCACATCACCTATACCAACCACGACACCCACGCCCTGATCCGCGACAATCTCGAACGGTCGGCCATGTACTCCGGCCGCATCGAGGGGGTGGGGCCCCGCTACTGCCCCTCGATCGAAGACAAGATCGTGCGCTTCGCCGACAAGGAGCGGCACCAGATCTTCATCGAACCCGAAGGGCTGCGGACCCGGGAATACTACATCAACGGTCTGTCGATGAGCCTGCCGGAGGACGTGCAGCTGCCCATCCTGCGCACGCTCCCCGGTCTGGAACGCGCTGAGATCATGCGCCCTGCCTACGCTGTCGAATACGACTATGCCGACCCGACGCAGCTGCACGCCTGGCTGGAGACAAAGCGTGTGGGCGGGTTGTTTTTTGCCGGCCAGATCAACGGCACCACAGGATACGAGGAGGCCGGAGCTCAGGGACTGATGGCAGGGGTGAATGCGGTCCTTAAATCCCGCGGCGAGGAGCCCTTTGTCCTCGACCGTTCGCAGGCCTACATCGGCGTCCTGATCGACGACCTGGTCACCAAGGGGACGAGTGAGCCCTACCGCATCTTCACGTCTCGCGCCGAGTACCGCTTGCTGCTGCGCGAGGACAACGCCGATGAACGGCTTATGGACTTCGGTCGGAGCTTCGGCATGGTGGCAGATGACATCTGGGCGAAGTTCGCCGCCAAGAAAGCACAGGTGGCTGCCGAACTGGAACGACTGGGTGTCCAGCGTCTGGCCGTGTCAGATCGTGTGAATGACCTGTTGGCGGAGCGAGGCACGACACCCCTCCGAGAGCCGGCACCGCTGCTCGATCTGCTGCGACGGCCGGAGATCGATTACGCCGACATCGTCGCCCTGGCGCCACCGGCCGAGCCGCTGACGGCACACGCTGCCGAGCGGGTCGAAGCCGAAACCAAGTACGCTGGCTACATCGACCGCCAGTCCGTCGAGGTGGAGCGACTCAAGCGCATGGAGTCTCACCTCATTCCGGTGGACTTCGACTACTCGACAGAGGCAACGCCCCTGTCGATGGAAGCTCGGCATAAGTTGGCGCGTCTGACCCCCCGCACCCTGGGCCAGGCTTCACGCATCTCGGGCGTCTCCCCGGCGGATATCTCCGCCCTGATGGTCCTGCTGCACGCCCGCGGCAGACGACCCCTGTCCGGAGCTATCGAGGACAGTCCTTGAGCCCACGCTCGGTGGCCGTGCGCCTGTCGGCCATGTATTTCCTGCAGTTTTCGGTGTTCGGTGCCCAGACGATCCTGCTGGGTGGACACATGCGGGAGTTGGGATTCAGCGGCACGCAGATCTCATGGGTCTACGGCACCGGTGCCTTGGCTGCCCTGGTCTCCCCCGTCATCGCCGGCTGGCTGGCCGACCACTTCCTGCCGACGCAGCGCATCATGGGACTGTGCTACCTGAGCTGTGCGCCACTTCTGTGGTGGGGATATCAGCAGGCCTCTTTTGAATCGCTGTGGCTGACCATGCTGCTGTTCCAGATCGTCCACGTACCAACCATGGGGTTGAGCAATGTCGTCGCCCTCTATCACCAACCGGACTCGCGACGGATCGGTTTTGTGCGGGCCTGGGGCACCGTGGGCTGGGTTGCCATCAGCTGGGCTCTCAGCCTGCACCTGCATTTCTGGGATACGTGGCAGGCGGGACGCAATCACGCACGCCACCGGGACAGACCACGCGAAGACCGCTGGCCTGGCTCGACGGTTTCCGTCTGCTGCTGGAGTCCCGCCCCTTCCTGATACTTTTTTCCGTGTCCCTGCTTGTCTCCGTGATGCGCCCCTTCTTCTACAACCTGGGATTCCTGTTCTTCTCTGACCCCTACGGCATCGGCCTGACATCGAGCCTGTCGACGGCGGCGATGAGCCTCGGCCAGGTCGTCGAGATCGGCGCCATGCTGATTCTGGCAGCCAGCCTGCGCGTCCTCGGCTCGAGATGGACGATCTGTCTCGGCGCCGCCGCCCTCGGCGTGCGCTTCGGCGTCTTCTCCCTTGGCGAACCGGTCTGGTTCGTCGTCACTGCCCAGACCCTCCATGGCATCGGTTTCACCTTCTTCAGCATGGGGAGTGTTGTCGCCATCGAGGCCCTGGCGCCGCGTCAGCGACGGGCCAGTGCCCAGTCCCTGCTCGTGTTCGTCAACTCCGGGCTCGGGGCCCTGGCCGGCCACTGGCTCACCGGTATGGCCTACGATTACCACGAACGGGCCGCAGGGGGCCACGACTGGAGCGCCATCTTCCTGATTCCCACCCTCGGCTGCTTCCTCGGTTGTGCTCTTCTCCTCCTCCTGCTGCGGGGCAGCCGGTGAGACCGACCTTTTCCCGTTATACTACTCAACGGGTTACACATCCTGTCTAGTGCCCTGTCTCAGAATTAGCCTTGTGGAATTCGGGCGTCGAGGCGCCTGGCTCGCAAGGCGCGCGATCGAGGTGGGTCAGTGGGACCCACGGAGTGAGCGGAACGCGGCGAGCCAGGATGGCTCGGCGGACGAATACAAGGATCATTCTGAGACAGGGCACTAGACTCCCATGAACCGACGCCACTGCTGCCTCTCAACCTGGATCTGCCTGAGCGCCGTGCTGTCTCTCGGAGGCGGTGCCGGAGCCCATGTGGGGGATCGAGTGATCCCCATATACGAAGTCCCCTCCAGCGACATACCCGCCATCGACGACTTTTCGCTTTTCGAGTGGGAGAACATCGTACCCGAGCCCTCCCTCGAAAGCCTTGACTTCTCCTCGCTGCAGGTAGGCAGCCCGAGCTCGGCCGATCTTGCCGTACGTGTGTACCTGGCGTGGAACATGGCCACCCAGCGATTGTATCTGGCGCTGGAACGCACGGACGATATCTACATCAACGAGTATTTCGGCGGCGACGCACCGAATTTCATCGGCGCCGATCACGTCGAGTTCTTTGTCGACGGGGATCATTCGGGCGGCCAGTATGCCTGCGGTCCCCCTGATGGCACCGAAGACCAGATCAGACTGTTCGTCGGAGCCCAGGCGCAGCGCTATGCCGTCATCGCCGACGCCCCCGACGCCATCCTGTTTGGCCTCGAAGGCTTCGCCAATGGCTGGGCCAGCCTGCCGCCGTGGGCTGACATCCGCACACGGCAGGTCGGTGTCGAACCCACCGAAACCCGCTTCGAGCTGTACACGACGCTGTGGGACAATCTGAACTGGAACGGTCCAGACGTCTCCGTCAGGACCCTGCTCAAGCCGAATCATATCATTGGCCTGCAGATGGGGATCATCGATCACGATGCCCCCGGGTCCGGTGGCATTCGTTATTCCATCAGTTCGCTGCTCGAACGCCCGCCGCTGGTCTGTTTCGCCGAAAACTTCGTCGACGCCCGACTGATGCCCTGCACCCGCGGTGACTGTACTCAGGCTGAGTCCTCGGCTGTGCGCCCCGACTCCTGGGGACGAATCAAGGCCAGCCTGTAGCCGCGGCGGCGGCTTGGTCGAGCCAGGGGTTTGCCCTGCCTCGGCTCACCATCTTAACGTAGGTGTCCTACCTGCCCGTAGCCTGCCGGAGTCACCACATGGCCACTCGTACATCCTGCCATCTCGTCTTCGCGGCAGTCCTATTGATGAGCGCTGTGCAGCCCCACGCAGAAACGTGGCGCGTCGGCGACGCCGAGCACCCCTGGGCCCTGCACCCGGTGAGCTTCGTACTCGTCACGGGAGAGACCTTCCAGCCTCAGTTCGACTGGGGTGGCTCCTTCGCCGCCGAGGTGATCGTCGACGACGACGGTGACGGGCTCATCGACGAAGATCCCGTGGATCGGGTCGACAACGACGGTGATTTTCTCTGGAACGAAGATCCTGTCGACGGTGTCGACAACGACCTTGACGGGCTTGTGGATGAAGACGGGCCAGACCCCCAGCGGGACAACGATGGCGACGGGCTGATCAACGAGGACGGTCTGCACACCGGCGGTCCCATCTACAGTCCCCCGGTCCGTGCGGCCTACGCGGCAACACCGTTCTTCCGCTACACCTCCGCCGAAGAGGCCGCCGCGGACGCCGAAGGGTGGGGTTCGGGCTACGGCTGGGGTGACGACGATGTCGATGCCCGGTTCAACGAGGATCCCGTCAACGGCTTGGACGATGATGGGGACGGTCTGGTCGACGAGGACGACGCCGCGCCTGCGGCACGGCTGCCCTCGACCTGGATTCGCCCCGTCTTCACCTATGACATGGGCGACCTGACGATCGAACAGCGTCAGGATCTGCGCTTTGTCGATACGGGTGACGGCACGTGGCAGGCAGAGGCGCCAACCGGCGACGTGGTGACGGCAACGTTGGTGCGCAGCCCTTTCCGCCCGAGTGACTGGATCCGGGCCATCCGCCTCGACAGCACGCGCAATGTCGCCCGTCTGGCGGACGACCGCTTCCTTGCCGGTCTCCTCAGTGAGCAGGATCCGTTGCAGCTCGGCGACCAGATCGGTACACCCCGCTTCGGCGACTCCGGCAACGGTCAGGTCGTCGACGGCAGCTTCAACACGGCCAAGAGTGTCGTCGGCGGCTGGGGCTTCGGCACCTTCCTCAACGGGCTGTTCTGGCTGGATCGAATTCGCTACTACCCGCGCCCCAACTTCATCGACCGTACACCAGCCAGCTTTTCTCTCAGTTTCGGCGGCGACGATCCCACCGACTTCCGCACGACCACGCGGGGCACCCAGTTGGTGGCATCGCGATTCCTGATCCCTGTGCAGACAGACCAGTTCCGCCCCGTCATCAAGGACTACCGCCTTGATCCGCCGCAGAAGGTACGGACACTGAACCTCCGCAGTCGCGTCGCCGAAGGCGACGTCTGGGAAATCGCCGAAGCCGAGTACTTCGGCCACGGGTTCGCCCTGGACGCCTCCTACTATTCGGAGATCATCGATGTGGGGCCCGGGCAACCCCGTGTCCGGCGCTATTTCGACGACGACGAGCCCTGGCGCTCCATCCCGCTGGAGCTCATCCGCACGGTGGACGCAAATTCGGATGCCAGCATCTCTGCCGACGAGGAAGCCGGAACCAAGGCGGATGCGCAGTTTGCCACCGACCTGCCTGGTGAGCCGGTCAGCTGGGGCAAGGTGCGCTGGCATGGTGAGCGCATCGGCGACGATGGCAACCTGCAAATCCGTGTCCGCACCGGCTCGAGTCTGGATCCGCGCGTCTACCAGCGTCGAGTGGGATCGGGTGTCGTCTCCTCCTTCATCGAAGCGCCGATTCTGCTGGACTGGCCCACGCGGGGCAGCCGCCTGGCCATCGACAGCTACCTGTCCATGTCGGCAGTGGCACGTTCGCCGTACAAAGAGCTGCCCGCCAATCTCTTCGGCAACCAGGACGGTGCCCTTGGCGGCTGGACGCCATGGTCCGCACCGTTCGACTTCGACGAGGGCGCCGTGGAAGAGGAGGGGGGCGGCGGCGTCCTGTTGTCGCTGCCACCATTGATGCGCTACGTACAGTTCCGCGTCGATTTCGTCTCCACCGAGACCAGCGGCGTTCGCCTCGACTACCTTGAGTTCGACTACGCCCGTCCCCTGGTCGGACGTGGCGTACTCGCCGAGGTGTTCCCCGACACCGCCTCCGCACTCGGTAGAGAAGTGCCGCTGCAATACGTCCTGCGACCGACATTCGAGACCGGGAGTACCGGTGGCTTCAACCGTATCGACATCGCCGTGCCGACGCAGGACACGCAGCTCGACAGCTTGCTGTTCGACGGCGGGCTATGGCAACCCGTGGCGCAGAAGGCCCCGACTGATCTGGAGGCGGGCGCCGCCTGGCTCGACAGCGTGTCCATAGACGATGCCCGGGTCTACGCCCATGCCATCTACCGTGACGCTGTCGGCAACCCACTGCTGGGCATCAAGACGGCGACTCTGACCGATGCCGACTTTCCGCGAGGTCAGGACCGTGAAATCCGTATCCATCTGCGCACCACTCTCTTCCGCCTGCTGACCCGCTTCGAAAGCTGGGTCTGGAATGATGATCTGGGTGCCACGATTCCGCAGCCGACGAGTGAGGGCAATGCCGCAGACGACCTGCCTGCGGATGGCGTCGCCGTCATCGTCGCCCAGGCAAGCGCGACCTTTGACGGGCTGACGGTGGCGCCGAATCCCTTCACGCCAAACGGTGACGGCGTCAACGACGATACGGTTTTCGACTTTTCACTGATGTTGTATCTGGGAGAGGTGCAGCTCGACCTCGACATCGCCACGCTGACCGGTGCCATCGTGCGCCAACTCGGTCCGGTGGACCTGGGCGTCGGCCGCCATGAGCTGCCGTGGGATGGCCGGGATGATGACGGGCAGCTGGTGCCGCCGGGCTTATACCTCTACCGCTTCACCGCCCTCGGGGACGGCGACGACGAGACTCAGGTCGGCGTCGTGGCGGTGGCCTACTGATCGCGACACTATGGACGGCTCGCCTTGACGACCCGCGAGTCCTCGGTGATCACCCAGCGATTGATTCCACCGTCGGCGTGCAGATCCGTCACCTCCTCGACCCAGGCTTCCCAGCCGTAGTCGGTGACCGAAACCCTCGGGGGCCAGAGAAAATCGGTCATGATCCTGTGGGCCACGCCCAGCGTGTCGAGGCTGGCGGTGTAGCGCTTCTCTTCGGTGCGGAACAGGCGCTGCCGCCAGTAGATCTCGCGCAGCAACCGGTGGGCGGGATACTCTGGTGGCAGTTCGAACTCGAGATCGGCATCGCTGCCAGCCAGCTGATCGGAGAAACGGACGAATCCCCACTGCTCGGGAAAGTGCATGTTGATCAGGCCCTGGGGTGACCACACCCAGTTGTCCTCCCTCTTCTCGACCCAGTTGCCTCCCCGCTTTTCCTTGATCTTCACATACCCTTCGCCGTCCTGGGCCGGTTCCACCTCCCATTCGACGCGTGAGAAATTCACCTGCCAGACGTCGCCATCGCCCGGCGGCACCGTAGCCCGCGTCGGGCGCCGGAGCCCCTCCCAGGGAAAGGCGATCTCCACCGACCAGCCCTCATCGATGTCCGCGGGCTGATTGATCGTGCCGTAGACCCGGGTACCGGTGCGCAGTCCGGGAATATCCCACTCGTGAACCGCCGGGGCCCCGTCTCTGTAGGGTCTGACCAGCAGAAGATCCCACTCGGTGGCCAGGGCGTTGACCTCATATTCGTAGTAGTTATGCGTGTCCCAGTCCGGATCGATGAAGACCTCGAAATCGTTGTCATGAAAGATCACCGCATCCCGCTCTGTCAGCGTCGCCCAGACATGGGGCTCGTCCAGGTAGGCGGCGATGTAGAAATACCGCTCATCCCACAGCATCTTTGCCCGCGTCCGGAAGCGTGGCCTGGGGCGGACCTCCCCTTCGATGTCGACGAAGGCGGCCGTCCAGGGAGCGTTCTGCCAAGAGGGCTCGTCGAGGGCCCCATCAATCGTCAGCTCGCCGGCAGCACGCAAGGCGGTATACTGCTCGGGTTGAATCGAGAGGAGATAGTCTGGATCCCATTCGGCCTGAGCCGCGACGACGACGGGCAGACACAGCAGGACCATCGCCAGGTGGCCTGTGGTGGCTCTCAATTTGGGAGCTTTCATGCTCTGCGGATCTCCAGCGTCAAGTGGTACTCTTCTGAATCTCGACTTGCGGGGGGCTTGCGAAACAATTAGATAATACGGCTCTCCGGCGGCCATTCCGAATGGTGCCGATGGCACATCCCGTAACGTAAGGTCCAACGTTGCATCTGATCCTCATCGGCGCCCCGGGTTCGGGCAAGGGCACGCAGGCCAATCGGCTGGTGGATACCTACGGTATCGTTCACATCTCTACCGGCGACATGCTCCGCGAAGCCGTGCGCAGCGGCAGCGACCTTGGTATCCTCGTCAACAACTATATCAGCCGGGGACACCTGGTCCCCGACACCCACGTCACCTCGCTGGTGGAGGACCGACTCGACCGCGGCGACCTGCCGAATGGTTTCGTCATCGACGGCTACCCGCGCACCGCTCGCCAGGTACATAAATTCGCCCGGATCATGCAGGCTCGCAGTCGCACCCTCGATGCAGTCCTGCGCATCGATGTGGCCGACGAGGTCGTCATCGGTCGTCTGTCAGATCGCCGTATCGATCCGGAGACCCGCCGTATCTACAACCTGAATCTCGAGGGAGATCACCCCGATCCCTCTGTCGAGGCACGCCTCGTACAGCGCGACGATGACCGTCCTGAGATCATCAAACAGCGGCTGCAGACCTATCACGCCGAAACCATGCCCGTCATCGAACAGTACCGCGAGACAGGGCAGCTGATCGAGGTCAACGGTGATCGCGCGCCCAGTCTCGTGTTCGCCTCCTTCCAGAAACATCTGTCCTCACAGGCTGCGAGTCAGTAGAAACCTGCTGTGTCCCAGACCGACAAACTGTCTCTGTATCGATCGGGTATGGGCAAGTACGCACAGCAGGACTTCGAGGGCGCCCGGACCGATTTCGAGCAGGCTCTGGCCCTTGATCCCGAGTACGGCGATGTCCACCACTCTCTCGCCCACGTTCTGGAGAAACTCGACGACCTCGACGGCGCCCTGACCGCGGCCCAGCGGGCCGTCCAGCTCAGCCCTGACGAGGTCCTGGCTCACACGTCGCTGTCCGTCATCTTCATGCGCAAGGGAATGATCCCCGAGGCTGAACAGGCCAAAGCACACGCCGCCGAGTTGCAGCGGCGCCAGGACGACGCGTAGTCGTCAGCCTGTGACGGCCCCGGGCACGGACACCGAAGACGCCGTCCCCGAGACGGCCAGCGGACCCTCCTTCCACATCGGTCCCCACGCACTGAGCCCTCTGCGCCCGGGTATGCCCGTGATGGCCCTGGCACCCATGGCCGGCATCGGCAACTGGGTCTTTCGGCTGATCTGCGCCCAACTGGGGGCCCGACTCGTTGGCGTGGAGTTCATCAACTGCCGTCTCGTGCAGCAGACGGGTCGGCGTATGGCCCGCCTGCTGGACTTCAGCGATGCCGAGGTCTACCGACGTACCGGGATCAGCCTGTTGGCGGCTCAGATCTACGGCAACGACATCGAGCTGATGGCACGGGGCGCTGCCGAACTGGAACGCCGCGGCACGCAGGTTGTGGACATCAACTTCGGCTGCTCCGTGCCGCAGATCGTCAACAAAGGCAACTGCGCCGCCTGGCTGCGGGATCTGCCCCGCTTTTACGACGCTGTACAAGCCACGGTGGAAGCCGTCAACGTGCCGGTGATGGTCAAGACACGCATTGGCTGGGATGACGACTCGATCAACATCATCGAGATCGTCGAGAAGGCACAGGAGGCCGGGGCCCGGGCCATCGCCATCCATGGGCGAACCGTTCTGCAGAAGTACGACGGTGAGGCCGACTGGAGCTGGATTCGTCGTGCCTGTGACAATGCCGACGTACCCGTCTTCGGCAACGGTGATGTGCGTACCTACGACGATGCCGTCGCCATGGCGGCGCAGACCGGTTGCGACGGCGTGATGATCGGACGGGCGGCCATGGCCAACCCCTGGATCTTTTCCGGTCGTCTCGGTGCCTCGCTGGCCGAGCGCATCGAGTTGGCCGCTGAACAGGTCCGCTGGATGGCACAGTACAAAGGGGAGCGGGTCGGCGTGCAGGAGACACGCAAGCATCTCGTTCTGTATTTTCGTGACCTCGAGCGGAACTCCGCCGAGCGGCGGCGGCTGTTGACCACCGCGTCCCTTGGCGAGTTGCTCGAATTCCTTGAACAATGGCGCGCCTCCCTGCAGCATGACGAGGAGCGCGATCTCGGTCTCAGCCGTGCCGAGGCGAATCGCCTCGCGTGGGGGGGCACGGGCTGAGTGGAGCTGAAAGGAGAGTCGCCTTGATCGATCGTACCCTGTCTCACGCGGTTTCATGTGTCATGGCCTGTCTGGTGCTGGCAGCCTGCGCCGACACCAGCGAATCCGAGAGTATCGACGTTCAGGTATTCACCGCCCGACTGGACGAAGACCCCGCCGTGCCCCCGCCCACCGGGTGGCGCCGCGTCGAATTCACCGGCAGTCACAGATCGCGTCCCGGCACCTTCCTGGTCTCCGTCGAGTCGATCCTGACAGGTTGGAGCATCACTGCCTTCCGCTCTGCTGAAGAACCCGACGGCAGCCGGTCCATCAACTCCCGCCTGAATGCAGCAGCCAAGAAGCGCCTCGCCGAGTTCTGTGCTGACGAAGCCAACCTGAAGCTGCCGCTCGCGCTAAGAATCGACGGTCGCTGGGCCGATTTCAGCCCGTTGCTGCGCGCCCCTGGCGATCGCCTGAGCCTCTACGGCTTCACAGCCGAGGAAGCGACTCGCCTCGAGCAATGGCTGGAGGTCCGATGAAGATCCGTTCGGTTGAACTGGTTTCCGTGGAACGGCCGGCCGCCGATTCTCCGCCGACACCCGGGCGCCGCAAGAGCTGGGCGCACGACGCCGAGGTGGCCAACCCGGTCTCGAAGTTCCCCCGCTTCAAACGCCATCGCTCCCTCTACCAGGCACGCCGCTGGCCCGTATTCGGCGTCAAGGTCACCGCCGAAGATGGCACATGGGGCCTCGGCACGTCCCAGGGACGGCCGGCGGCAGCCGTTGTCGAAGATGCCTTCGTCCATGTGCTGGAAGGTGAATCCTGCCTGGCCATCGATCGACTGTGGGACCTGATGTCACGCGTCTCCAAACCCTTTGGCACGGCCGGAATCGCATCCCTGGCCATCAGCGCCGTCGATCTAGCCCTGTGGGACCTGGCGGGCAAGATCCAGGATCGGCCCGTGTACGAACTGCTCGGCGGCCCGGCTCGCGACCGCATCTTCTGCTACGCCACGGGCAACGACGTCGACTGGTATAAGGAGTTGGGCTTCCATGCCTTCAAGCTGGCTTGCCCTCATGGCCCGGCAGATGGCCTGGCGGGCCTGGAGAAGAACGAGGCACACGTGGCCGGCGCCCGGGAGCTGATCGGTGATGACGCAGAGCTGATGCTCGACTGCTACATGGCCTTCGACGTGGACTACACCGTGCAGCTGGCCCAGCGGCTACGCCCCTACCGGTTGAAGTGGATCGAGGAGTATCTGATTCCAGAGGATGAGGATGGCCATGCCGAGGTCCGACGTCGTCTGCCCTGGATGACCCTGGCCTCGGGTGAACACTTCTACACCCCCTTCCCCTACCAGCGCATGCTCGAGCGCGGCTGCCTCGACATCCTCCAGCCGGACATCCACTGGGTCGGGGGCCTGACGGCCTGTGTCCGCATTGCCCGCATGGCCGAGGCCGCCGGCAAGCAGGTCTGTCTGCACGGTGGGGGCCGCGATCCCTATGGCCAGCACTTCACCTGGGCCATGCCGAACACGCCGTGGGGGGAGTACTTCATCGGTTCTGACCCCGGGGTTCCGCTCGAGGAGTCGGGCGAGGTGTCCATCCACTCAGGCAGGACAGCGGAAGCCACGGTGCCGGTCGATGGCTGGCTTGGCTCTCCCCCGACGGGGGCCGGCTTCGGCCTCGGCCTCGAGGAGGAGTGGCTGAAGCCCTTCGTTTTCTAGCTCACCCCGAGCCGCGCCTTCTGCTCGTCCAGCATCTTCTTCTGCCGTTGCTCCCGCTCCGGAATCACCCGTTCTCGCTCCCCCGTGATGCGGAAGTCGAGGCGGTCCACACCCAGGCCCTGCAGAACCGCCCGTTCCACCAGGCTGTAGTCGTCGTCCGGCCGATCGAAACACATCGGCTGGCGCAGTGATACGGGGGGATTGGTGATGAACCGCGGCCGGCCGGAGGGGTTGTTGGAGGCGGCGTGCAACAGGTAGGGATGCAGCAGGAAGACGTCACCCACCTGGCCGGTGACTTCCTCAAAATGCACACACTCGCCGATCAGATCCCCGAATCTTACTGCCGCTGGATGACAGCCTTCCGGTCGGTCGCGCAGGAACCGCGCCACCGGGGCGACGGAGTCGGTGGCGACGAAGGTGCCGCCGCTCTCGGGCTCGATATCTGACCACAGGACGATCGTCAGCAGCCCCTGCTCGGGGGTATCGAGGAAGTGCCTGAACCAGTCGCCGTCCTTGTGCCAGCCCGGCGCTTCGGCGGAGGGCGGCTGCCACGGTTCGTCAGCACGAACATTGAAGTTGATGATGAACCCGTCGCCCCAGTTCAGCGGTGTGGCAAGGCGCTGCTCCCCTCCCATCACATCACAGATGGCACCGTACGCCACGGGTGCGAAGTCATGCACATCGACCAGATTCATCCGCGGCTGGTGAACACGCGCCTCGGTCCAGGTGGACGGATCGTCAGGCTTGTAGCCGAGCCGCTCGAAGGCAAAGGCCCGCCACTCGTCAGCCAGCTGACGATCGAAGCACTGCGGGATCTTCACGTATCCTTTGTCGAGGAAGTGCTCCGCCTGGGCTCCGGTCAGGTTCTTCATCCCAGTTCCGGATCGATCGGTGTCCTGGTGAGTTCCTCCGGACCGTCCGCCGTCACCAGGATCATGTTCTCCACCCTGGCGCCACCGATTCCGGGCACGTAGCATCCCGGCTCACAGGACAGGGCGTCCCCCACCTGCAGCACATCCTCGCCACCGCGGGCCACACGAGGAAGATCACCGCCCAACCCCAGACCGTGGCTGAGGTGATGCACGAAGTAGCGATCCATGTCCGTGGCAGCGTAGTGGTCGACGACGGACTGATAGATCTCACCGGCCCGGGCGCCCGGTACCATCGCCGAACTGGCCAGCTTGTAGGCCTGTTGCACCGTCGTCAGCAGGGAATGCTGTTCCTTTGAGCCCTCGCCAACGATGGCTGCGCGGGTCATGTCCCCCAAGTAGCCGTGCACCCAGATTCCCATGTCGATGAAGACCATATCGCCAGCTTCGATCGTGCGCCGGGGATCTTCGCCGCTGTCCAGGTAGTACGTGCCGACGCCGGACGCGGGAGCCATGGCGACACTCTCGGCGCCGGCACGCAGCATGGCGGCGGTGCCTTCAGCGATGGCCTCGGCGCACGTGACGCCCGGCCGGATGCAGCCGAAGGCGGTCTGCATGCCGAGATCGGCGACTCGAGCCGCCTCGCGCATACCGGCGATGTCGTGCTCGTCCTTTGTGCGCCGAAGCTGGCTGGTGACGAAGTCATTCTCGACACACTCGGTGGCGGCTGCCTTCGATGTGATGGCACCGATCATGTCCGCCGACAGTGTGTCGAACAGCACCTTCTTCAGGCCCATGGCGGACAGACGCGTCGCCAGCTGCTGGTGCGGCGGCGGGTCGCCAGGATCGTTGACCACGACCTCGCAGTTGTCCAGCAGATCGCGGCAGGCGTTCGAAATCCAGATCCCGGGGAACACGACCACGTCGTCGCCATGGAACAGCACGGCGCCACAGTTGGCCCGGGAGATAACGGAGGAGGGATCGTCGTGGTGCTCGGCCAGCAGGTAGAGCTGATTCGGACGCTTCACGGCGACGTAGGCGTCGGCGCCACGGTCGGCCAGAGCTGTGGCGAGGCGATCATGGCGGGAAATCGTCATGGGATCCTGGGTGCCTGCAGGCGGAACATGGGGGTGGGGGGCGGAGGCGGAACCACGTCGACGTACCAGCGCCAGCCGATGAAGGCGGTCACCGTCCAGTCACTGTCGGGGACCACGTCGAGCACCGGCACGACCTCGAGGTACGCATCCCATGGCGAGTTGCCGGCGGCGTAAGCCAGTCCGAGGGTGGCTCGGGCGCCGAGGCGATTGGCGTCGAACATCTTGACCCGGGCGCCGGCGCCGTAATACGCGAGGATGAGTCCGTCCCCCCCCAGGTCGCGAAAGAAGGACAGTTTCTGCGGCGCCTCGGAGCTGTGGATGAGGTAGTCGGCGTGCACATGCAGCGAGTTGTCGTCTTCGACGGAAACTCCGAGACCGGCGGCAAGGGCGTATTGTTCGTTGACCCAGGCCTTGCCGGCGACACCCACGGCGCTGCCGAGAAACGGGCCCACGCCCGCACCGAACGGCTGTGCTGAGGCGGCGTGGGGCACCAGCAGCAGGATGGCAATCATAGATGAACGGTTCATCACGACCTGCGTTGACAGAGGAGTTGGCAGCGGCCCGTTGACAGAGTCGCTCTGGTGGCGAGGCCGGCCGTTGTCCAGATGGACGAAACCCGAAGGGCTCAACCATCGGGCTGCTCTCGCTCAATGTTCCTGCCGCAGGCTGACTCCGTCAAGGCGGTCGCGCATTGACAGGGGCAACATGAGTGCGATATCCTGCATCACCATAACTCAGGTGATGACCATCGCCCACCGGGGCGGCGAAGCCTACGCCCCGGAGAACACCCTGGCGGCCTTCAATCGCACTCTACAGCACGGCATCGGCTGGGCCGAGACCGACCTGCGCCAGTGCGCCAGCGGCGAGATCGTGCTGCTCCACGACGAGCAGGTCGACCGCACCACCGACGGTGTCGGCTCCATCCACGACCTAACGCTGGAAGAGGTCCAACGCCTCGATGCCGGCGGCTGGTTCTCACCGGAGTTCGTCGGCGAGCGGATTCCGACGCTGGAGATGTTGCTTGGTCGATTCGGCGACCGACTTGTCTACCTGCTGGAGATCAAGGATCCAGGCCGTGTGGAAGAGGCTCTGGTGGCGGCCGTTGTCAGACATCAACTGCGCCATCGCAGCATTGTGATCGGCATGCACGCCGAGGCACTCGAACGGGTCAAGTCTATCGATCTGGAACTGCGCGTCGGCTTCGCCGCTCACGAGCCCACGGAAGAGAATGTCAACCGCGCCCTGGAGATGGGTGCCCATCATATCGGCATCCTGCCACGTCACATCACTCCTGAACTGGTGGCCGACTGTCGGGCCCGTGGCCTGGCGGTCCGCGCGATCCACGTTCACGACGAAACCGATATCCGGCGTGTCCTCGAGGCAGGCGTCGTCGGACTTGTACACAGCGACGCCCGGGTCCTGCGCGACGTTCTGTGAGCACCGACCTCGCAATGCTCGCCTTGGGAGATGTGACCTGCGGCTCGGCAGATTCGCCGAGAGACGGCGGCGGAGGCGTGTGCCTGCGCTGCGCCATGCCGGTACACGAGAATGCCACCCGAATGGCCGACGCCGAGGGCGAGGACGGTGAGAATCAGTGCCAGGCCGCCTGAGGCAGGACCATCACTCGAACGCCAGGGATGTGCCGATATCTGAGAACCCCAGCCTCCGGTAGAGCTGCTGCGGCCAGTCCTCGGCATCGGTGCAGAGGAAGATGAAATCACAGCCGGCGTTCCTCAGGTATCGGCAGGCCTCGATCACGACGGCGGACGCGTACCCCCTGCCCTGGCAGGTAGAGGCGGTGATCACCGAGTCGATCTGTCCAGTGGCCCCGCGTCGATAGACTTCGCAATGCGAGACGTACGTGTCCCCGTCGCGCACGCCGAAGAAGCTCAACTCGCAGGCCTGTTGGTAGGTCGTCGCCCTGCCGGCCAGGGCTTTGGCACCCTCGGCGCTTCTGCCGGTCTGCCGCCAGTACGCTTCGATGGTCGGGCGGATCTCTTCAAAACCAGCCATCTCGACGGCCGTGTCCGACGTCCTCTCCGCCGACTCTGTGAGGGCCATGTAGAGATCCGTCAACGGTCTGTATCCGGCGGCTCGGAGGCCAGGTGACAGGCTCTGCGCCCACCGCTTCTGATCGACCCAGATGGCGCACCCGTCAACGCCGGCTCGCTGCCGAATCGCCGTCGACTCGGCCAACAGCGCCTCCGCCGTCACCTCTGCATCCACAAGGGCCACGTTGTGTGACAGCGCCCCCGGATAGTCACGATTCAACACGACCTGCCCGAAGGACGCTTCGACGACATCGGTTGCGGCTCCGAGGAGCAACTCCCGCTCGTGCAGTCTGGCGCGTCGCAGGGGGGATTCAGGCATTGCGCTGCGCCACCTGTCGGGATGTGCCAGACAGCAGGGCGTCTCCGGTGGACTGATCTACTGCGCAGCCTTCGAGCTGGACTTCAGCTCCGCCAGAACCTTCCGGGCGCTGTCCGCCGCCGGTCCTTCAGGAAACCGCTGCAGGAAATCCTCGTACGCCTTGATATCGGTGCTGCCCATGAGCTCGGCCAGGGCGTAGGGGGCCATCTTGACCTGGGCCTCATCGGCGAATCGGGTCTCCGGATACAGTTTCAGAAACGCCTCGAAAGCAGCCAGCGATTTGGCGCGCTGTGCTTTCACCCAGTGCAGCAGTTCCTGGGTCTTGCGGACCTCCTCGGCATGCAGGCCATCCGGGTGCTGCGCCAGGAACTCCTCTACGGCTGCCAGAGTGTTGTCCTTCTGCACCTGCTTGAAGCGCACCTCTTCCATCGCTTCACGAGCCTGACCGGCGAAGACACCTTCCGGGTATTCCTCCAGGAACTGTTCATACCCCTCGGCACTCCGTTTCATCTTCGCGCTCTGCCAGGCCTCTTCTTCCGGATCGCCACAGGCGGCCACGACAAAAAGAAGCCCGAGACACGTCCACAGTTGCGACTTGGGACTCAGGGCCTTCAGCATGATCTCGACTCCATTCTCGTATTGTTCCGTGTTGATCGGCAGCGGCACGGTTCATTGTCCTGACGATAGGATAGATCAACTGAGGCGGCGTCGCGAACGGCTGAAGGTGTGACATGGCCCCGTCCCGCATTGCCATTGCCACTGTTCATGCCATCTGATATCGTGGCGACATGATCAGAATCGATAGAGCGGCATCCGATGACCTGGACTTCATGCTCTGGGTCGAGGGGTTCTTCTCACCCGGTGCAAGGTTCTGCGAGGTCTTCAACCTGTGGGTGGCCCCGCAGCATCGAAGAGATCGAGCGTGTCAGCCTCATAAAAGAGCTGTAGCTTGAACACGGCATCTCCGTAGATTGGGTGTCCGCACCGTCCTCGAGCATCGCCATATTGGGAGACCTATGCATCTGCTGGTCGGCATTCCTGCCTACAACGAGGCCGCCACCATTGCCAACGTCATCGCGCGTATGCCGAAGGAAGTCGGCGGTGTCGACTCCATTGACCTCGTCGTCGACGACGACGGCTCGGATGACGACACCGGGTCTCTGGCACAAGCGGCCGGGGCAACAGTCGTAAGGCACGCCCGCAACTCCGGTGTCGGGGTTGCATTCCAGAGCCTCGTTCGCCACGCCCTCGAGGTCCGTGCCGATCTGCTGGTGACCATCGACGCGGACGGCCAGTTCAACGCCGACCACATCCCCCAGCTCATCGCTCCGATCCTCAGTGGCGCCGCACTCGTCTGCACGGCGAGCCGCTTCATGGACCCGAAGCTGATCCCCGAGATGCCGAGGGTGAAGAAGTGGGGCAATCGGCGGGTTGCCAAGCTCGTCAGCCGAATGACGGGCCACAGCTACCACGATGTCTCGTGCAGCTTTCGCGCCTACTCTCGAGAGTCGCTGCTGCGGCTGACCGTCTACCATTCGTTCACGTATACGCACGAGACCTTTCTCGACCTGGCGGCCAAGCGTCGTACATCTGCCAGGAGATGGCCGGTCGACCTTCGTCGATCGACTTGCGGACCGCGTCCCATGCCCGCCTCTGCACCTGCGCGTACTCCTCTTCGGAGACCGCCCTCTCCCCCTTTCGCTCGGCGTCGATCATCTGGAGGTCCAGGGCTTCGAGCATCTCCCAGAAATAGGACCAGTCGAAGATGTCGGTGTGCTCCAGGTGGCCGCCATCCGGCCGCATGGAGAAAGCGAAGGCACGGCCCAGATAGCCACGCAGGAAATCCGGCGACCAATCGATGCCGACGGCACGCAATGCCGGCCGCAGGCAGCCATTCAGGGATCCGGGGAACAGTTTCTCGGCCCGCATGTCGAGCTTCACGTGTCTTCCTCCTTGTTCGGGTGTGTCGCCTTCCTCAGCAAGAGCGCTCTGTACAGCAGCACGCTGCTCAGCGGTGGCCAGACGCAGGACTCGTGGTGTGGTCTGTACGATTTCCTGCGCGTCGGACTCCTGGCGAGACCAGAGAATCCCCAGCAGGCCCACGATGGTGATGATTCCGGTAGCCGTCACGAACAGCTCCTTTGCGGTGAGTCCGAAGAGAATGGATGCCGCGGCCTTGCGCGGGATCGCCAGCGGCAGAGCCGCCATGATCGCGCCGGTGAAGCGTCGTGTCCGCCGCTGTCGCACGAGGACCTCTTCGGCGACAGGCAGCATGAGATCCCGCAGACGCTGGCGGGCATAGTGCAGGCGACTGCGTACGGCACTGGCGGAAATACCGGCCGTGTCGGCGATCTCACGGTCAGTCAATCCCCCGATGTAGTGCAGTAGAACTGCTTCGCGGCTGCTGTCGGGGAGTTGCTCGATCGCAGCCCAAACCGCTTCGGCGACCTCACGACGCTCGAGGTCGTCTTCCGGCGTCGACGGCCTCGCCTCGACAACACTCTCCCTCTCGACCTGCTCCGCGAGGCGGATCTGAGACTGGTCCCGTCGCCCCCAGTCAGCGACGACGTTGCGCGTGATGCCGATCAACCAGGCGCGGAAACGCGACCCCTCGCGCAGCGCACCCAGATCGGTGTAGGCCTTGAGCAGGGCCTCCTGAGCCAGATCCTCCACGACACTGCGATCGGCGACCCGACTGCACAGCAGCCCAAAGACTGCGTTCTGGTGCCGTTCGACGAGAGCTGCGAAGGCGGAACGGTCACCCGCCAGAACAGCCCGAACCAGCTGATCGTCTTCGATGTGTGTCGACGGCTCTGAGATGGTGACGCTCCCGCGGGGTCAGGATTCGGTGGCAGAAGTATAGTCGGGTCGAGCGGACGAAACGTCCGAAGAAAATCCTGGCAGCCTGAACCGACACCGCGGGCATCCGTTTGCCTGTTTCGGCTGCCAACGTATGTTCGTTGCATGATTCGCACTCGCCGATCCCTGTTCAGTGCCCTCGCTTCCATCGGGCTGACAGCGTACGTCGTCGCCTGCTTCTTCGGACATGCCGGCTACGTACTCTGCGCCGAGTCCGACGGGAGCCTCGTCGTCGAAGCGGCGAGCCTGAACGGGTGCGACTGCCCTGTCGCCACAGCATCGGCAGACGAGCTTCATGGTCTCGACGGCTGCGGCCCCTGCGACGACGCCTCCCTCACCGAGGATGCCGCGCGTAGCGAGACCGGCCCCGACGCACCCAGACTCACAGTCTCCCTGCTGCCGGCAGATCCCCGTGCGGATCGTCGCCCGGCCATCACACGGCGCCAAGCCTGCCTCCACGAGGCGCGCCACCCGCACCTCGTGCACAGTCCCATCCTGCTGATCTGAAGCACTCCGAGCGTTACCCGGTCGCGCCCACTTAGCCGCTGAGGCAGGTCGGGAGAGACTGCGATTCCGTACACGTCTCGCGTTGCAGCCACGGCTGCGACGACGGCAGGCGTGATCCGCTCATCCGCGCCAGGAGTGCCCGATCATGTACCCCAATGCAGGTCCATTGCCTGCCCTGATTGCCGTGTTGATGATGCTCTCGGCCTCGTCCGCATCGGTGACACCGCCGCTGTCTCTCGACCATGCCGTCGCGCAGGCCGTGTCCGTCGCCCCCCGCATCCAGTCGGCCACCGCTCGCTGGCGCGTTGTCACCGCCGAGACGCAAGCGCGACTGGGGCCAGCCGATCCCGAGCTGGAGCTCGAGTTCGAAGGCATGATGTCCGCCTTTGACCTCAGCAGCCACGAGGAGCGCAGCATCGGCCTGACCCAGCGACTGGCGATGCCCCTGTCCTGGTTCCACGAACGCGCCGCCGGCCGCTCGACGGCCGACGCGGTGCATCTCGAACACGTCGACAGGGCCCGGCTCGATGTCACGCTGGAAACCGCCACCGCCTATCTCGACGTCCTGCTTGCCGAACACCTGTTGGCCCTGGCGCGCAACGACCTGACACAGGCCGAAGATCTGGCCCATATGGCGCGCCGCCGCCGTGATGTCGGCGGAGCGCCCATGCTCGCTTCCCTGCGTGCCGAGGTGGAAGCCGGCCGCGCCAACCTCCGCGTCGCCGACGGGCAGGACGGGCTGGCGGCCGCCCGGGCGCGACTCAACACCCTCCTCGATCTGCCTCTCGATGCCGACGTGGAGCTGAGCGACAGGCTCGAGGTGCACCACCTGGAACGGAGTGAGACCGCTCTGCGTGACCGCGCTCTGGCGCAACGACCCGACATCGTCGCCGCCGTGCTCCATCAACAGGCGGCCCAGCTGGCGACTCGCGCCGCCCGTGTCGGCGTGCTGCCTGCCGTCGACCTGGGAGTATTCCGTCACGACATCGACGCACCCGGCGCGCCGACGACGTGGCGACTGGAAGCCACGGTGGAGGTACCGCTGTGGGCGGCGCGCCAGCAGCGCAGCGCCATCACCGTCGCTCGGGCCCGATCCCGCCAGCTCGAGAACGACCTGATCGAGCTGCGCCGTCAGGCGAGGCTCGCAGTGAACACCGCCTACCGTGACTACACCCGGACGCACCGCACCCTCGCGCTGTTCGCCGACGGGCTTCTGCGCGAAGCCGGGGCGGCGTACGAAGCGGCCCGTCGCAGCTGGGAGCAGGGGCAGGCGCCACAGGTCGACGTCATCGACGCGCAGCGCACGCTCACCGAGGTACGCATGGATCATGTGCGGGCCATTCACAGACACGAAGTCGCCCGGCATGCTCTAGTCCGCGCCGTCGGCGGCCCTTTCGACCCCGACGGAGGATCGGACCGATGAAACGCTTCTCGATCCGCACGCCCATGGCCCTGATCGCGGCCGCGCTGGCGCTGGCCGGCCCCACTTTGTCCGAGGAGGTCCACGACGACCATGACGAACACGAGGAGCCACTCGAGGTCGTGCATTTCTCAGCCCGGCAGCAGCAGGCCCTCGGCATCGTTACCGGTGTCGCCGCACCGGGCCGCGTCGCTGTCGAGTTGCGGCTCTTCGGCGAGGCAACCCTCAACCTGGATCGAACCGCCCACGTCACCTCGCGCGTCGCCGGTGTCGTCGCTTCGGTGGAGCGTTCCTTCGGCGATCGCGTCGAGGCCGGCGACGTGCTGGCCATCCTCGACAGTCGCGACCTGGCCGAAGCCCGGGCGCTCCTGCTGTCGGCCCGCGAGCGCGAGACGCTGGCCGAAGCGACCCACGCTCGCGAGCGAGACCTGCGCGCCGAGGAGATCTCGTCGGAACGCGACTTCTTAGCGGCCCGTCAGGAACTGGCCGAGGCGCGCATCGCACGGCGCGCCGCCGAGCAGATGCTGCAGGCCCTCGGGGTGGCAACCGATGGCCGCGACGGCCCGCACCTGCACCACGACGGCTTCGACATCTCCCACTACCACCTGACGGCGCCGATCTCCGGCACCGTCATCGACCGGCACGCCACCCTCGGAGAGATGTTGTCCGTCGCCGAGCCCGCCTTCCTGGTCGCCGACCTCGACACGGTCTGGGTCGACCTGGCGGCACACGTGCAGGATCTGTCACGGCTGCGCCCAGGGCAACCGGCGCGCGTGCAGGCCATCGGTGACGGCGCCGCGATAGCCCAGGCGTCCGAAGCCCACAGCCTGATTGTCTACGTGGCCCCCGTCATCGACGTGGACACCCGCACAGCCGTCGTCCGTCTGGCGCTGGCCAACGACGGTCGCTGGCGTCCCGGTCTCCCGGTGACCGCCTGGATCGCGGTGGACACTGCCGAGGCACAGGTCAGCGTCCCGGCATCGGCGGTGCACGACATCGAGGGCGAGGACCACGTCTTCGTCGTCGACGGCGACGGCCTGCGACCGCGCCAGGTCGATCTGGGCCGCCGCGGCGGCGACCGCGTCGAAGTACTGCACGGCCTGGACGCCGGCGAGCAGCTCGTCACCGAAGGCGCCGTGCACGTGAAGGCCGCCTTCCAGACCGCCGATGTCGGCGGCCACCACCACTGAGGGGGGCGCTGTGATCGAACGAATCGTCGACATCAGCATCCGGCGCCGCGGACTCGTGGTGCTCCTCACGGCCACGGCGGCCCTCTTCGGCGTGCGCGCCGCGTTGAACCTGCCGGTCGATGCCGTGCCGGACATCACGACGAACCAGGTGCAGGTCAACAGCCTCGCCCCCGGCTTCGCCGCCGAGGAGATGGAGCGCTACGTCACCTTCCCGATCGAGGTGGCACTCAGCAGCGTGCCGCGCAAGATGGACATGCGCTCCATCTCGCAGTTCGGCCTGTCGCAGGTGACCGTCACATTCGAGGAAGACGTCGACCTGTATTGGGCACGACAGCTGGTTCTCGAGCGTCTGCTCGTGGTCCGCGACGGGCTGCCCCCGGGGGTGCAACCCGAGTTGGCGCCGATCAGCACGGGACTGGGCGAGGTCTACCAGTTCACCCTCGAGGCCGACAGCAGTGTCGCCACCGACGTGACGTCGATGGAGTTGCGCAGCCTCCTCGACTGGGTCATCAAGCCACAGTTGCGCACCTTGCCCGGCGTCATCGAGGTCAACAGCTACGGCGGCCAGCAGAAGCAGTACGAGGTGCAACTCGACCCCGAACGCCTGCGCGCCCACGAGTTGACCATCGACCAGGTGCTCGAAGCGCTGGCACGAAACAACGCCAACGCCGGCGGCGCCTATCTCGAGGAAGGAGGCGAACGGCGGCTGCTGCGTGGTGTCGGCTTGATCGAATCCCTGCAGGACGTGGAGAACACCGTCGTCGCCTCCCGCGACGGCCGTCCCGTCCTCGTGCGGCACCTCGGACAGGTGGGCTTCGGCGCGCAGATCCGGCAGGGCGCCGCCACCCGCGACGGCCGGGGCGAAACGGTGATGGGCATCGCCATGATGCTCAAGGGAGCCAACAGTCGCGATGTCGCCCGGCGGGTAGAGACACGCCTGCAGGAGTTGCAGGCGGCCATGCCCGACGGCGTCGACATCCGCCCCTATTACGACCGCAGCGACCTGGTGGGACGCACGATCGACACGGCGTCGGGCAACCTCGTGAAGGGGGGCATCCTCGTCGTCGGTGTACTCTTTCTGTTCCTGCTGCAACTGCGCGCTGGCCTGATCGTGTCAGCGGCAATCCCGCTGTCGATGCTCACCGCCCTGGCCGGGATGGCCTGGTTCGATGTATCGGCCAACCTCATGAGCCTCGGTGCCATCGACTTCGGCCTCATCGTCGACGGCGCCGTCATCATCGTCGAAAGCTGCGTGCGCCGACTGGCGCTGCGGCGCGAAGAACTCGGTCGCGAGCTGACCGAACAGGAGCGCGTCGATATTGTCCGCGACGCCACCGTCGAGATCTACCGGCCCGCCCTGTTCGGCATGCTCATCATCATGTGCGCCTACGTGCCGGTGCTGGCCCTGTCCGGCATCGAGGGCAAGATGTTCCGACCCATGGCGGCGGCGGTGCTGCTAGCCCTGGCCGGAGCCCTGGTGCTCAGCCTGACCCTGACACCGGCCCTGTGCGCCCTGTTCCTGCGGCCCAGCGCTCGCGGCGAAAACCACGGTCCCTACGCCGCCGTGCGACAGCGCTATCAGCGGCTGCTGCTGAGCGTTCTGGAGCGCCCGCGGGCCGCCGCCATCGGTGCCCTCCTGCTGGTAGGCACCTGCATCGGCCTCTTCCCGCTGCTGGGCTCGGAGTTTCTTCCCGACCTGGACGAGGGTGCCGTCGCCGTGAACCACGCGCGCATGAAGAGCATCTCGCTGGACCAGTCGATACGACAGACGACGCTCGTCGAGCGGGAACTGCGCGCCCTTCCCGAAGTGGAGACCGTCGTCAGCCGCATCGGGCGGCCCGAGATCGCCACCGATCCGATGGGCGTCGAGCTGGTCGACACCTACGCCTTCCTCAAACCCGCGCAGCAATGGCGCCCGGGGGTCACCAAGGAAGACCTCGTCGCCGAGATGGATGCCCGGCTCGACGCCTTCCCTGGTGTCGTCGCCAGTTTCTCACAACCCATCAAGTTCCGTATGATGGAGCTCATCGAGGGCGTCGGTGCGCGCGCCGACGTCGTCGTCAAGATCTACGGCGACGACATGGACCAGCTGCTGGCGGCGGGCGCCAGAATCGGCGAGATCCTCACCGACGTCGAGGGGGGCCGCGACGTGCAGGTGCAACGCGTCAGCGGCCTGCCGATGCTGGAGGTGCGCGTCGACCGGGAGGCGGCGGCGCGTTATGGCGTCGATGTCGCCGACGTGCTGCAGGTCGTGCAGACCGCCATCGCCGGCACTCAGGCGACGACGGTGCTGGAGGGCTTCCGCCGCTTCGACCTGGTGGTGCGCCTGCCCGAGTGGGCCCGCGCCAACGCCGCTACCGTGGGCGACCTGCTGGTGACTGCGCCGGAGGGCGAACGCGTTCCGCTGCGCCTGCTGGCTCGCATCGAGCCGGTCGAGGGGCCCGCGGAAATCAGCCGCGACAACGGCCAGCGCCGCCTTGCCGTAGAGGCCAACGTTCGCGGCCGTGACATCGGCTCCTTCGTCGACGAAGCGCGAGCCCGCGTCGATGCCGAACTTGACCTGCCCGCGGGGTACCTGGTGGACTGGGGCGGCACTTTCGAGCACCTCGAGAGCGGCCGCGAGCGCCTGCTCGTCGTCGTGCCCATCACCTTCGGCTTCATCCTCGTGCTGCTGGTCACTGCCCTGCGCTCCGTGCCCCAGGCACTGCTTGTGTTCACCGGCATTCCTTTCGCCATCTCCGGCGGCGTGCTCGCGCTGTTGGTGCGGGATATGCCCTTTTCGATGAGCGCCGGCGTTGGCTTCGTCGCCGTCTCCGGCGTCGCCGTCCTCAACGGTGTCGTGCTGGTGACGTACATCAACCAGTTGCGCGAACTCGGCCATGGAGTCCGAGAAGCTACTCTCGAAGGCGCCATGGCCCGCCTGCGGCCGGTGCTGTTGACGGCTCTGGTGGCCAGTCTCGGATTTGTGCCGATGGCCCTGTCCACGGCAACGGGCGCGGAAGTGCAGAAACCGCTGGCGACGGTCGTCATCGGTGGCATCGTGACCGACACGGTACTCACGTTGCTCGTGCTGCCAGCTCTCTATCGGCAAGCAGCCAGGCCGCCTACGTCCCGAGGGTCACGACACCGAAGCGGCTGGGCGTGAGGTGACTGCGAAGGCCCACGGCGGACCACCCCGAGGCGGTGCTGTCCGTCGCTCCGCAGACCCGGTTACGGTAGACGTTGAGGCCAATCTTCTTTCCCGTCGATGGCTCGACGCCGAGGTCGGCGAGGGGGATCCGGATCTGTGCGATCCACTTGTTCTTCTCTCGGCTTACGTTCGCCTCGGTGTCGCTCGTCCACTTCATGCTGGTATACGAGTCAATAGACGCCTGGTCGAGGACCGCCGCATTGGCATTGACGATGAATTGGTAGCAGGTAGTCCGGTCCTTGGCATCAGGACAGACGAATATCTCGACGTTGTCGTCGTCCCAGATCGCCGGTTTGCGCGAATCGCGCTTCGTCGCCTTCGCCGTCAGCTTGTCCATCTGCGGTTCGTCGTTGTCGAAACAGAACCAGAGATACTGTGCATCGTAGGCGATGCGGCACGACGCGGCATGTTCGGGTGTGTTTCCCTGGTTACCGATCAAGTCGACAGCGAGCACCCGCTTCCACGCAGCTGACAGGTTGCCGTCGAGCTTCAACCCCTTGGCCAGACCCGCCAACTCCAGCTGCGGCGGCTTCGGCAGCAGTTTGCCCCGCACAGCGCGCAGCGCCTTGGCCAGGCCTTTCCGCATCTCGTCGTCGAGCGAATAGAACCCCTTCTCCTCCGATGGCGCGTAACCGGGCAGGACGTAGTCGATGTGCTGCTTCGACAGGGGGCCGACGTGTCCATGCCAGTCGTTGTGGCGGTTGAACTGCAGATCCCAGGCGTCGTCACGGTAGTACATGGCGTGCGAGGTGAACAGGTAGTATTTCCCGCGACTCTTCCAGCGGTAGACGCTGTGGCCGGGGGAGCACGTGGGCAGGAAGAAGGCTTCGAAGTCGTCGCCGAGTGTCGTGCCGTCCCCCTCGAAAACATCCATTTCACAACGCGCCTTGCTGCGTACGCGCCCCCGGTCGATGCGGTGGACATGCAGGGGCGCACCGAAGCGTTCGTGGATTTGTTTGTGGGTGGTTCCCTTGATCGCGTCGTGGCTGTGGCACACCCACTGGCTGTCGATGCCGCCGAGCGTCTCGATCTCGACGAGGTCCTCATCGGTGGGCGCTGTGCCGTGGACGACCAGGAGGTTGCCCTTCGGGCGCTTGAGGAAGTAGGTGTAGCTCGTGCCGCGGGGGTTGGATCTCCCCATGCGGTAGATGTTGGCGAAGAGCTTTTCCATGGGAGATCTCCTTGCAGTCCCGTTCGTGACGGATGCGATGTGGGCCACATCGCCTCAGGATAGTCGCATCTAGTGGACGAAACGTCCGAAGAAGACCTTGGCAGCTTCGGCGCGGACCACGGTATCTCGCTGGCGTTGCCCGGGGTGGACGGAGGGCGGAGCGCCTAATAGACGAGATGGATGACGCCATGGGCGAACTCGTCGCCTATGTCGGCGGCCAACTCGATCCGGCAGATGTACGCGCCCGGCGGTAGGAGCCGTCCGCCCCCGTCGCGGCCGTCCCAGCGGTAACCATCGGCACCGGGGGCGACCGCCCGCACCCGCCGGCCGGACAGGTCGTAGATCGCCACCTGCGGCACCGTGCCCTCCACCTTCGCCAGGGTGAAGGCGATCGACGCCTCGTCGTTGATCCCGTCGCCGTTTGGCGACACCAGGGGCGATATCTCGATCTGGCGGATCAACGCGCCGACACTGGCCACAGACGGCACGAAGACCGTCACCGCGTCGTCGGCCTCCGGTCGCGTGCCCTGCTGCTGGTCCTCGCCCACCACGCTGATCCACGCGTCAAAGACGGTGGCGTTGGCCTGGATCCGCGTCTGGAATTCCACCTCCACCGAATCACGCCGAACTCGTCTGGGAAGATCCACCCGCAGGGAGTCGCCCACCATGGCCACCGCCTTCGGACCGGCGTCCGCGCCGCCGATCTTCAGAGCGACCTTCTCTACCGGCGCCGGCATCCGGATCTGCACCCGATCGTATCCCTGGTCGCCGGAGCGAAATCCCGGCATCAGCACGTAACGAAATGTCTGCAGTGAGTCGAAGCCTGCCTGGCGCGGCAGAATGCGGCTGGTGACCCCACCGCTGACCAACGGCTCGTCGAAGTGCAACACGATATTGCGCAACAGGGGTGTGACCTCGGGGTTGTCGTTACCCAGCTTGACCTGCAGCTGGACGAAACTGCGCGGCGACGGCGAGACAAAGACGGCGTCGGCTTCGACATAGACCGGGCTCCAGCCCGACCAGTCGGAACCGCGCCGCCGGACCTCGACGACGGGCTGCTTCTGCGATGTGGGCAGGCCATTCCACTGTCTCTCGGAAAGCTCGAGGCCGTTCTTGTGGTAGTACTTGTTCTCGATGAAGAACGTGTCGCCCGTCTGTGAGCGGATCTCGACGAGTGTTCCCTCCGGCAGCTCCGCGTCCCAGGTCAGCCGCCGAATGCTCTTGGCTCCGCCCAGGTCGATGAAGTCGGATATCATCTCCACCTCGGCGACATACCCCCCGCCGTAAAGGGCATACTCGAACATCAGGTACCACACCCAGGCCTCGGTGGGATCGGTGTTGTGGTAGAAGATGTGTCGGGTCTTGCGAGGCGGGAACACCAGGTCGTAGACCGACCGCACCGGACTCA
This sequence comes from Candidatus Latescibacterota bacterium, assembly GCA_036011085.1. GTDB lineage: Bacteria > Latescibacterota > UBA2968 > UBA8231 > UBA8231 > UBA8231. Next base: position 161,911 of record DASCMS010000018.1, on the reverse strand, counting down.
GCTTGGCATCGACCAGAGTGAGCTGCTGGTAGTCGAAATTGCTGCGCACGCGATCGACGGTCAGTCCATCCACGGTGGCGCCTGCCGACGTCGAGACGACGAATTCCTGGACGGAAGGCCGGCCCCAGGGATGGCCGTACTCGATGATCATGCGGTCCAGCCAGTACACCGCCCCCAGGTCCCACTCGAAGTAGAATCCCTCGTCCTCCCAGGTGCCGGTACCGGTGGCGATCCACTTGGTGTTGTGGTCGCCGTCACTGAAGGCGGCGCTGTTGTTAGTGTTTGATCCGGCGCGGATCCCCCCACCGCGGCGAACGCTGCCCAGTGCGAGATTGTCACCTAGGGCGATCACCTCGATACCGGCCAGCGCAGCAGCCTGATCGTCCTCCTCGGCACGGAAACGAACGTACTGAACCATGGCGAAGTCGAGCGTGTCCGCCGTGTTGAGGTAGTCTCCCGTCGCCCCCCCGGGATCCAGGGTTGTCAGGTCGTATTCGACAACGCGCAGATCATTGGGCTCGGTCGTGCGGCCGACGCGGATGAACTGGAAGACGTCCTTGGCCGCAGTGGCACGCTCGCCGTCGTTGACGTAGACGCTGAAGTTGCGGAAGGGTCGCACACCCAGCGTATCGGGGAAGATCAGGCGGATCCTGGTGGCGTGGACCATTCGTCCCAGATCCACCTCCACCCACCGGTCCTGGCGTGCCGCGTCCGGGTCGGGCTGCCACCAGGTGTCCGTCCGCCCGTCGATGACATGGGCCGCCGTCGCCGCCCCCGAGCCCACCACGCGGATGCCGCCCCGGATGGGCTCCCTGCTGCTCTTGACCGTGTGCAGAAAATCCTGCGCGTCGGCCACCGCGTTGATCGCCTTGTCCACGCGGCTCAGGGCGATGCTGCCGTCCTCGTGCTGCACCAGCACCCCTTGGGGGAAAGCCCACGAGTCCCAGTCCGCCCTGCGCTCGAAACGGAATTCGTCGGCCAACGCCACACCGACGCTGGCCAGCACCCCGGCCGCGACAGCACGGGCTGCAGCCGACAGATTGAGGTCGCCGTTCATCATCGGTCCCTCACCACCGGAGCCGCACCGTTCTCAGTAGGCGACGGCAATGGTCCGCGTTTTCTCGAAGGTACCCAGGTCGGTGTCCACCGACACCCGCGCCAGGTACAGTCCCGGGGCCACCAGCCCCCCGTCTCCCGTCCCGTCCCACACGTCACGATAGCGGCCCTCGCTCCGGATCTGGGTTACCAGCCGGCGCACGATTCGGCCGCTGAGGTCGTAGATCACCACGTCCACTGCAGCAGCCTGGACGCCCTGCAGAGTGAACGACACCGTCAGCCCGTCGTGCACCCCGTCCCCGTTCGGGGTCAGCAGCCTCGCACCCAGATCGACGCCCGCCAGCACCTCCAGTCGCTCCAGCGGCGAAAAAACCTGCAGGTCGTTCGTCGACACCGCCGATGTCGCATCCCCACCATCGATCGACTGGGCAAGATTCTCGCCGTCGATCTGGAACACCTCGCCCTCGAACACCGTGTTGAAGTTGAACACCCGTGTCGCAAAGGTCAGCCGCAGCGGCTCGCTCTCACGCCGCGTGACGCGACGCGACGGGAAGTAGACCACCAGGTCCCGCCCGCCCACGGTCAGACTGTCGGGTTCGACGACATTCAGGGGATCGCCCATCTCGAAGTGCATGAAGTCCACCGCCTCCGGCGTGTGCAGCCGAATCGCATCAAAGCCGGTTTGGATCTCCGAGGTGAAATCCGCCCGCACGTCGTAGGTCAGCGTCACCGGCTCGCCCAGCGGCACGATGACCACGCCACCTGCGGGATCGGGATCCTCTGCCAGCGCCACCTCGCCCACCACCAGATTGGCCAGCAGCGACGAATACTCGATCGACAGCGAGTGGAGCCGACCAAAGGCGAAGACCTCCTTGCTGGTGATCGAGGCCCGTACCTGCACGAACTGCCGACCGTCGGGTACCTGTATCTGTTCACCGGACCTGTGATGTGGAACGGACCAGAAGCTCCAGTTGGCCACATCGTCCAGAATGGAGCCTTGCTGCCCGGGTATCCGCCCCCCCTGCCCCAACGGGGAGTTGCTGCCGGGCTGGTCGACGAGAGCGTTGGCCGGCGCCCGGTTGAACTCCTCCTCGCCGACCTCCTTCTCCTCCCCGATTTCCATGACGAGATGATGGACCAGCGGTGTGTCGTCCCGTCCGGTGCGCACCTCGACCTCGATGCCCACGGGCGCGTCGGGCGCCAGCGCCGGAGGCAGACCCGAACCTGCGCTGCGGTAGATCTCAAAGTCGTAGAACAGACGGCCGAAGTTGACCGGCTCGCCCATGTCGAACAGTTGCGAGGTGTAGCGCGTCTCGGGAAGGAATCCTTCCCCGTAGAACTCGACCTCGGCGATGAAGCCACCCACTGGGAAGCGCACCCGGGCAAAGCGCAGAAACTCTGTCGGAAAGCGTACGTCGGCGACGCGCTCGTTGTGGCTGAAACTGCTTCCGAGCACCTGATCAAAATCGGTCTCGGTGTCGGTGAACAGGAACTCCTGCGGGTTGAGCGAGCCCGAGACCACGTACTGTCGCGGATAGAGATCCCTGAGCAGGTGACCGGATGCCCTCCTGGTCGTTGTACGGCCCCCCTCCGGTGGGAAGAAGACGACTCGATTGAGTGGCACCGGCAGACCCAGGTCGAAGCTGTAGTCGTCGACTGCCCCGACATAAGTAGGCAGTGTCACGTCTCCGTCGATGACCAGGATGTGTCCCGGGCTCCCGTACACCCAGGGCTTCTCGTCCTCAACGGAGGCGGGAACGCTGAAGGAGGTGCCCCAGACATGGCCAAGGATGGTAACGGACTGGTCATCCTCGGTCTTCGGGCCCACGGCGATATTGACCCCGGGATCGAGCTCGACCGGTTGCAGGCTGCCAGGGGCAACCGAGGCGTCCAGGCCCAGCAGACTCTGACTGGATCCGGCCCAGTCGAGGCCGCCCTGACCGATGAGGAGGCGCCCGACCTGTGCCTCCAGGGTCAGAGGGATGCCCAACACGAGTATGAGCCGGGCAATGAGGTATAGCATCGCCATCTCTTTCGACGCCGCGCCGAGGTCCGTCCTGTGCTTCTGGGTCTGCAGCAACTTCGGCTTCGACGAACCGCACCGTGGTCAATACTAGGACCCTGCCACGGGCGGGCGCAATGCGACGGCGGTCGCTTCGCCTCGGCCCGCTCGCAGGCCGTCTGTCTTGTCCCTATCTTGTCGGAGACCGTACCAGTTGCGGGGCGTTGCCGGAAATCGCCTCGCCAGCAATCTCGTAACAATCTTGAATTACAAGAGCTTACAACATGACCGAAGCAGAGATCTACGAGTTCGACCTCAACGGCTACATCCTCTATCGTGACCTGATCCCGCCGGCTGACGTCGATAGGATGAACGCGATCCTCGACGACAACATCACGCTCGAGACACCGAATCACTTCGGCTTCGCCCACTGGGATCCGATCTTTCTGGAGTTGATGGCTCATCCGCGGACTCTCCACATCATGCGCACCATCATCGGTGACTGGATGCGCCTCGACCACGCCTATGCCATCAAGCTGAACAAGGAAGACAACGCCCACGACAACCTGCACGGCGGCTTGCGCAGCGATCAGGGCGAGCACCAGTACCAGTGGGCCTTCGGCAAGATGTGGAACGGACTCATCGTGGTTCTGTATGCCCTCGAGGACGTCAACCCGGAGGATGGCGGCTTCATCTGCGTACCCGGCAGCCACAAGGCCTCGATCAACACCTACAGGCCCGCCGTCGACAGCCATCTGGTCGTCAATCCAAGCCTGAGGGCGGGAGACATGCTGATCTTCACCGAGGCCCTCGTCCACGGTACGCGCCAGTGGATGTCGGCCAATCGGCGACGCTCTCTGCTCTACAAGTACTCTCCCGGGTACTCGACCTGGGGCCCGGCGGAGAATCTCGACTCCCTGCGAGCCCTGGCCTCCTCGGACCTGCAACGCGACCTGTTGCGACCACCATACGTCGGCAATCGCACACCGCTCGACTTTCCGGAGGTCACCGGGTGACATGAGCAACCCTCCCGCAGGCTCCCGGCTTGCGCGCGGCATTCTGCCCGCTCTCTGCACCGCCTTCACCGACGACGGTGAACAGGTCGACGCCGATCGTCAGCGCACTCTGGTGCGGGCGCTGATCGACGCCGGCTCCCAGGGTTTCTTCGTCTGCGGCGGTACGGGCGAGGGCAAGGCCATGTCCGTGCCCGAGCGCATGAACGTGGCCGAAGTCGTCGCTGACGAGGTCGCCGGCCGCGTGCCCATCATTCTGCAGGTCGGCGCCTGCCCCACCGAGGATGCCGTGGAACTGGCCCGGCACGCCGCCCACATCCAGGGAATCGACGCCGTCGCCTCTGTTGCCCCCGTCGACAGGCCCAACGACCTCGATGCCGCCGTCGCCCACTACCGCGCCATCGGCGAAGCCACCGAGTTGCCGTTCTACGTCTACTGGCTCCAGGGCGAGGCCGACCGGAAGGCCACAGCGGACTCCTTCCTCGACGCCATGGGCGCCGTCCCCCACTTCGCCGGCATCAAGTTCACCGACAACAACCTCTATCTCTTCGGCCAGTTGATCGACCGCTCCGGTGGCCGTATCAACGCCATCAGTGGCCCCGACGAGATGGCCCTGCCCGCCATGTGCATGGGCGCCGATGCCGCCATCGGTACGACGTACAACATCATGCCGAAGATCTACCTGGAGATGCGCCACGCCTTCGATGCCGGTGATCTCGATCTGGCCCGCACCTGCCAGCTGCACGCCAATCGCGTGATCCGCATCCTCATTGAGGTGGGCGTTCTCGCCGGAGTGAAAGCCATGCTCGGCTGGCGCGGAACGCCCGTCGGTCCGCCACGTGTCGCGCCGGCGCTGGACGAGACCGGCGAACGGATCCTGCGGGCCGAGCTCGACGGCCTCGACTTCGACGTCATCTGAGCGACTCTTGAGTACCGTCTACACGCTGTTCTGGTTCGACGTCGAGGATTACCTCACGCCCGAGAGTGACGACGCTCTCAAGGGGCTGCTCGAGGTCTTCGAAGCCTGCGGCGTGCAGGCCACGTGGAAGATGGTGGCCGAAAAGGCCCGCGTCCTCGAGGAGCGTGGCCGCAGTGACATCATCCGCCTGCTGCAACGCCAGGACATCGGCTACCACACCGACAACCACTCGCAACACCCGGTGCTGGCCGAATACCTCGCCGACGCCGGTTGGGAGGATGGCGTCGAGGAGGTCATCCGCCGCGAGCGCCCCGGGTACGACGACGTGACCCGCATCCTTGGGCCTTCGTCGACCTTCGGTCAGGCCGGCGGCTCCTGGGCGCCACAGCTCTACCCCTTCCTGCGCGATGCCGGTGTTCCCCTGTTCATGGATGAAGCCTCCCACGTCGGCTGTGATGGCGAGCCCTTCTGGTTCTGCGGCGTGTTGCACGTCAACCGGATGGAGGACGCCGTGACCCGCTGCGCCTTCGACCGCGGCGACGCGGGGCTGGCGGAAGGGATCGGTCGCTTCAACGAGATCCACCAGCGGCAGATGACCGACGGCGGCGGCCTTGTCAGCATCTACTACCACCCGTGCGAATGGGCGACCACCGCCTTCTGGGACGGCGTCAACTTCGGGCGGGGAGCCATGCCACCTCGCCACGAGTGGCGCCCCGCTCCTCGGCGACCACCCGGAGAGATGGCGGCAGGGCTCGACGTATTCAGGCGCTATGTCGAACACATCGTCGCCCGACCGGGTGTCGAGGTGATCACCGGGCGCCAGCTCATCAATCTGTTCCCCGACGACGCCCATGGTGCTGCCGTCAACGCCGCGGATCTGGCGCAGGCGCTGGAGTTCGAGTCAGGCGCCATCGACGTGACATGGCTCGGCGACGTGGCACTGTCCCCCTCGGAGATCTTTGCCCTCGTCTGCGACACACTCATGGAAGCAGTGTACACCCTGTCCGAGGGGATCGACGTAGACACCGATTCGCTGGCCGCGATCATGGCGACATTACACGACACACCCTACGGTCCGACGCGGCGGGTGGCGCCAACCCTGTCGGCAGGCGGTTCGGTTCCCAGCGAAGCCTTTATTGAGGCCACTGCCGACGCCCGGCAGTTTCTCCATTACCATGGCCGTGTTCCCGCTGCGGTCTGGGTGGGTGCCCGATGCCTGTGCCCCGCCGATTTCCTCGTCACCGCCGCCGACCTGCTGCGCCGCCTCGTCCTCGACGGTGGGGGCCTGCCCACACAGGTGACAGTCCGTGCCGGGTCCATCACCGGTGAGCGCCACATCCGCGAGCAGTCCTGGGGGTGGGCGGTGTTTGCCGAAGACTTCGAAGCCCCTGGCATCCTCGAACAGGCGCGGCTGCAGACATGGACCCTGAAGCCGGCGACACGGGTGGACTGATGGCTGAGAAACTGACCGAAGCGAAGGCCCTGGCTTGCCGGCGACAGCTGGTGGAGGACGGCTACACTTCCGTCCCCGGCGTCATGCCCGCGGACCTGCTCGCGGATCTGCAGGGATGGTCCGCCGACGTCTTCGACCGTTTCCCGGTGGATCCGAAATTCCGCTACCAGGGCTCCGATATTCACGTGAGCGCGCCGCGCAACTGGGCGGTCGGCCGCGAGCCGGACGGACGCTCCTTCCCCGACCCCATCGTCGAGCGGGTGATCGATGCCCCGGCGCAGGCGGCGGTCTGCCAGTTGCTCGGGTTGGAGAATCTGCGGGCCCACGATTCCGTCATCCTGCTCTCGAAGCCGCCCCACGGCCCGCCCCTCTACTGGCACCAGGACTACATGAACTGGAACAGTCCGGCAGCCGCCACGCCGTGGCCGACGAGGATCTTCCTTTCCTATTACATGACCGACACAGACCGTGACAACGGCTGCCTGCGTGTGATCCCCGGCACACATCGGCGACGCATCGATCTGCACGACCTGCTGCCCGACGCCCACGGCCCCGAGATCCAGGCCCTCGAGGACTTCGATCATCCCGCCTTCTGCGACCGCGACGACGCCGTCGACGTCCCGCTGCAGGCAGGTGACCTCGTCATCGCCGACGCCCGCCTCATGCACGGGGCCTGGCCCAACCAGACCGATCAGCGCCGCACTCTCGTTCTCGCCTGGCACGACGTGTTCGACTTCCCGCAGCCGCCTTCCTGGTGGACGGAAAAGATCCCGGATGTGGTGCGCAACGCCGAGCCCGGCCTCGCCTATGAGGCCACGCGCACCCCCGTCCGCTATCCGGCGTAAAGCCACCGGCATGCGTTCGAAACTCGTCTTCGCCCTGCTCGTCGTACTCTACGCCTGCTCCTTCTTCCTGCGCGGCGAGGATCCCAAGGGCGACCTCGGCGACAGGGTTGTAGAGGGTGTCTTCTTCCAGGGCGGATACGGAATGCAGTGGGTCTACGACTCGGCCGCTGAATTCGAACGCGCTCACCCCGACATCACCGCCTACGTCTGGGGTAACCCCCGGGCCTGGGATCAGACGCGGCCGCGCTTTTTGTCCGGCAATCCGCCCGACGTGTTCTGGGGTATCCACAACATCAACTTCTGGGTCAACCTGCACGACGGCCTGGTGGCCAGCCTCGACTCCCTGATGGAGGAACCGGCATACGGCCAGCCGGGCCTGCGCTTCAAGGACACCTTCTACGACGGCACGCTGGAGGAGGGCCAGTTCGAGGGCAGGCAGTACTTCCTGCCCATCACCTATGCCATCTCCGGCATCTGGTATAACAAGGGCATGTTCGACGAGCACGGCTGGACGGAGCCAGAAACGTGGGATGAGTTTCTCACCCTGTGCGAGACGATCAAGCAGGCCGGCGGCGGCGTGGCTCCCCTCACGCACCAGGGCAAGTACCCCTCCTACTTCGGCATGATCTGGCGTGGTCTCGTCTACAAGCTCGGCGGCGAGCAGTTGATGTGCGACATGGACTCGCTGGTGCCTGGGGCCTGGAGTCGTCCGGAAGTCGTACAGGCCTGCCGCCTGAGTCGGCAGCTCTACGAAGGCGACTACATCCTGCCCGGGACTTCGTCCTTCTCGCACACCGAAGCGCAGATGATCTGGATCCAGGAAAAAGCCGCCATGATTCCCTGCGGCACCTGGCTCGAGTCGGAGATGAAGAACGCCCTGCCCGACGACTTCGAAATGCGGCTCATGCCGATCCCTGGATTCCGCGACGGCAAGGGTGGCATCGGCGCCATGGAGGCGTCCGCCGGTCCGGCCTTCTGGGTACCCGCCGACGCCGCCCGTCCCGACTGGGGCAAGGAGTACCTCCGCATCCTGCTGTCGAAGAAAATGGCCGCCAGCTTCCTGCGCACCGTGGGCTCGGTGCAACCCATCAAAGGCAGCACCGAGGGGGTCGATGTACCTCCCGCCATGCAGAGCGCCCTCGACCAGATCGCCGACGCTGGCGGCGAGACCTTCTCCTTCCGCTTCTCCCGCTGGTATCTCGAACTGGAGAACGAATTCCGCAACGCCCTGGGCGCCCTGCTCAACGACGACATCACCCCCGAAAGATTCGCCGAACGCATGGAGGCCATGGCCCAGCGCCTGCGCGACGACCCCGACACGATCCGCTTCACCAGAAAGCCGAAAGCCGACGGAGTCGCCAGCCTGTGAGATCTCTCCCCCTTCGTTTCCTGGGTGGCCCGGCCAGACAGTTCTTGACCTCAGCCATCGCCCTCTTCGGAAGCTCGGCGGGCTGGCAGCGCAGGGCGCGTTGCGCCGGCCCTGATACCACCGGCACGATTCTGAATCCCTGCGAGCCCCGTCCGCAGTTCAGGACGGGGCTCGCAAGGATGCAACACATGTGTTCTGGTTTCAGATCACCGATCCGGCCGGCGCCTGCGCCCGGATTTGCCGGCACGCCGAGCGAGCACGAAGACCGACGATGAGCCTCCAGAACAACGGGCGCGTCGCCCTCCTCTTCATCCTGCCGGCTCTGCTGTTCTACGTCACCTTTCTCGTAGTGCCTTACGCGCTGGCCTTCGGGGTCAGCTTCGTCAAGTGGCGCGGCGTGGCGCTGAACATGGAGTTCAACGGACTGGGCAACTTCACGAAGATGGCCGGCGATCCATTCTTCTGGAAGTCGCTCTACAACACCTTCTTCTTCACCGTGCTCACCGGCCTCATCGTGCCGTGTATGGCTCTCTACTTCGCCGTTGCCGTCACCCGCAAGCTGGTGGCCGGCGCCCGTTGGTTCCGTATCACCTACTTCTTCCCCAACCTGATCTCCCAGGTCGCCATCGCCGTGCTCTGGTGGTTCGCCCTGAATCCCGAATTCGGCATCCTGTCCAACTTCCTCAGGCTCTTCGGCTTCAGCGACCTGCCCTCGTGGCTCGGCGAACCGGCGTGGGCCCGTGCCTGCATCGTCGCCGTGAAGGTGTGGGCCGCCGTGGGTTTCTACATGGTCCTGTATGTGTCCGCCATCGAAGGGATCCCGGAGGACTACTACGACGCCTGCAAGATCGACGGCGCCGGTGAATGGCAGTCCTTTCGCCACGTCACGCTGCCACTGCTGTCGGAGATGATGAAGGTCACCGGCGTCTTCCTCGTGCTCAACGGCTTCGGCACCTTCGACGTGGTCCGTATCATGACGGATGGCGGCCCGGATCGAGCCACCGAGACACTGGCTACCTACATCTACGAAAACGCCTTCGAACTCGGGAAGTTCGGCTACGCCACGACCATCGCCATGACCCTCTTCCTCATCACCTTCTCGCTGGCCATGCTGTCGTTGTGGATCCAGCGGCGCGACGCCGTCGAATACTGATGCCTGACTCGCCTCTGGATCAGCTCGGGCACAACATCCGGCGCGGGATCACGCAACTGATCTTCGTCGTCTACGGGACCATCGTCGTGTTCCCCATGGTCTGGCTCGGATACACCGCCTTCAAGCCGACGAGCGAGCTGTTCGCCTCGGCCTGGGCTCTGCCCGTCGACTGGAAACTCGACAACTTCATCGAAGCCTGGACCGAGGCCCAGATCGGCGACTTCTTCTGGAACTCGATCTTCGTCACCGTCACAACTCTGTTGCTGCAGCTCTTTCTCGGGGCCATGGCCAGCTACTCCCTGGCCAAGTACCGCTTTCGCGGTCAGGACCTGATCTACTACGCTTTTCTCGCCGGCATGATGTTTCCCATTTTCCTCGGTCTCGTGCCGCTGTTCTTTCTCGTCAAAGGCATGGGACTGCTCGACAGTCACATCGGCATCATCCTCGTCTACGCCGCCTTTGGTATCCCTTTCACCGTCTTCGTCCTCACCGCCTTCTTCCGCACCATCCCGACGACGATCATGGAAGCCGGCATCATGGACGGCTGCGGACACTTCAGCCTGTTCCTGCGTGTCATGCTGCCCCTGGCCAAGCCAGGACTGACAACGGTGGGCATCTTCACCTTCATCAGCATCTGGAACGAGTACATCCTGGCTCTGGTGCTGCTGTCCTCCTCCCACCTGCGGACACTGCCCCTCGGTATCGCCGTGCTGCAGTTCGTGCAGTTCTACGAAGTCGACTTCGGCGCCCTGTTCGCCGGGCTCGTCATCGTCATGATGCCAACACTGATCTGCTACATCGTGCTGCAGGAGCAGATCACCAAGGGGATCACTGTAGGTGCGGTGAAGGGATAGGTCAGCGGTTGGTTTAGCTGTTCTGCCCTCCTATCTTCAGGTGACGGACCGATGGCCGACTCGCAGACCCCCTCCACCCCTTTCCCAGGCCGGCCGACTGATGCGGGTTGTTGTCTTTGGTGCCGAAGGCTGGACGGGTCGGGCCGTGCTCGCCAATCTGGAACCGCACCATCAGGCGCGTTGTGCCGTCTACTCGCAACAGTCCTGGGATCAGTGGAGTGATCTGGACGGCGAGTGGCCGGGCGAGGATGTGCAGTACGGGGACATCACCGACTTTGACGTAGTGCACCGGGCGACGGCGGATATGGACGCCGTCATCCATCTGGCCGTGCACTTCCCCTATCGGTCGAACACTCCCGCCGAACAGGACTCGAAGACGTTCCTGGTCAACCTGAAGGGGTTGTGGAATGTCCTCGAATCAGCCCGTCAGCGCGGCTTCGACCGCGTGGTTCATGTCGGTTCGTGTATGACCGTGCACCCTCGCGGCGCCTTCTTCGATGCGGACACCAGGAGTGTGGAGGGCAGTCTCTACGGGATCTGCAAGCGGTTGCAGGAGGAGATGTGCCGCCAGTTCCACGATGCCTTCGGCACCAGGACGATCGTGTTGCGCCCCGACTACATCGTTGACAGTCGCGCCGGGATCGGCCGCAATCGGGAGCCCTTGCAGGGCCAGTATCGCAACGGCTGGGTCTGCCGTCATGACCTGGCCGAAGCCTGCCGACTCGCCGTCGAGTCAACGACGGTCGACCACGACATCTTCCACATCGTCGGTACACCCGAAGCCAGGCAGACCTGCAATGTCGAGCGCTCAGAGACGCTCCTCGGGATGTGTTATCGGGGAAATCTGAATCAGTACCGCTGACGCGGCGCCAGGCCGGGTTACCCGGGCCGGGTCAGTTTGGCATCATGGGGCAGGCGCCAGTCGCGCATGCATCCGGCGAGCAGGCGGAGTCCTGACACGGACTGTCGCCAGTCGACGAGCCGTGTGCGGCAAACATCGACAGCAGGCGCTCCAGCTTCTCTGCGCCACACGACTCACAGGCAGTCGTCACCGTATTGGCTCCCTCGATTACCTCGAAGTCGTGACCACAACCGCTGCAATGGTATTCCCGGATCGGCACGTCATTTTCTCTCTGGCAACAGGTCTGCAGGTCCGCAGGCGCCGCCATCGACGGCCGGCGCCACGTCCCAATAGTGTACGCCAGATCGCCGCCTGGGAGAAGGCCGCACAGCGTCTCAACAGGCCCGGATCGCTACTATATTGCGGACCATGTCAGACCGTCGACCCAGCACAGAGGCCCTGAGGCAGCCGGCCGCGATCTGGCTGATCGTTACCATTGTCGGCCCGAGTCTCCTGCTGAGCCTGGCCGGCTTCTGGGCACTGCATGTACAGGATGACCTCAATACTCAGGCCGCCCGCCGGCGAGCCGCAGTTCTGCTTGCCGATCTCGACAGCCAACTGCAGCAACAACTGCGGGCACAGCGCCAAGAGGCTGCCCGCCAGACCAGGGACCACAGCTCTCTTCGCGGCCTCAACACCTCAGCATCGAAGGACTCCAGGATGCCTTCGTCACCGACGCTTCCGACCGGTTGGTGTGGCCTCCACCCACGAGCATAGCCGCACAGATACCGGCTCCGACCTCTGCCGCCTGGCGTCACGCCCAGGAATACGAGTTCGTCTTTGAGGACCAGCAGCGGGCACTCACGCAGTACGAGAAGATCGCCGCCACGGATTCGGCCGCCACCGCTCACGCCCTGACGGCCGCGGCTCGCTGCGCCGACAAGCTGGGCGATGCTGCCGGCGCAGCGCGAATTCGGCAGCATCTGCTCGACACGCTCCCCGATACACACGCCCGTCTGCGCCTGGGGGCGGGTCTGCAGCTGGCTGCCTTTCGGCACCGCCACGACCAGCCGGAGGAGGCAGCACGTATCGCCCTTACTGCCGTGGGACGCATGACGGACGCCACTGACGCGGTGGACTACGCCGTCGCCGCCCACTACCTGTCTCGATTCGACTCGCTGTGGGTGACACTCCAGCCGGCACGACTGCGGAGCCAGCTGCACGATGACTGGCGTGCCGCGCACCTGCAATGGCAGAGGCATTTCGCCGAGAGTGAGGCTCGCGTCGTTCTCGAAGAAAGCGTCCTACCCTCCCTGCTTCCGTCACTGTGGACCCTCGAACCCGGGATGGCGCGGCATCTGCCCCGGCGCACTCCTGGCGGATGGCAGGTGTGGCTGTTGGCCACATTGCCGCAGGGGGGTGCAGCCGGGGGGCGCCTCGACCTGGCGCGGATCGACAGCTTCGCTGTCGCCTCCCTCGAGAATCGCATGCAGCAGCTTGGCGACGTCGCCGTGGTCACCATTGTCGACACCGCTGGCTCGATGCTCGAGACGGCCCTGGCCGACCTGCGGCTGAGTCCCCCCCTGAGTTTTCGCCGACTGGCGATCCTGCCGGCCGGCACCGGTTCGTTGACGGCGACCTGGCGTCTGCGTCTGCTTCGCTGGAGCATCGCCATCTGTGTCGTAGGTGTGCTCTTCGGTGTCTGGAGCGGCTGGCGGCGCGTCCGGCGAGAACGTGAGGAGGCGGGCCGAAAGACGGATTTCGTCTCCAACGTCTCCCATGAGTTGAAGACCCCGTTGACTACCATCCGCATGTATGTCGACATGCTTCGACTCGGACGCTATGAGAACCGCGCTGAAGCCGACGACTACCTCATGGTTGTCCAGGAGGAAAGCCGCCGTCTCGACGGCATGGTCGACCGTCTGCTCGATGTGGCCCGCATCGACCGCGGCGGTGAACGGCACTACGACCGATCGGCGACCGATCTGGCGACGGTCGTTCGGGAAGCTGCACAGTGGCTCCGGCGGGAGCTGGGCGACGCGCCGCTGGCGACACTCGACGTAACCGTCGACGCCGCGCTCCCCACCGTTCACTTCGACCGCGAAGCCATGTTGGAAGTGCTGCGCAATCTCGTGCTCAACGCCGTGAAGTACTCCCCCGGGCCCGCCAGTGTGCGTCTGTCGCTGAAGGCCCACAACGATGGCGTTGCCCTGGATGTCACCGACGCGGGGCCTGGAATCGCGGAGGGGGAGCAGGAACGCATCTTCGAGCGGTTCTACCGGGTCGACAACGATCTCACGCGCGACATACCGGGCACCGGCCTGGGACTGAGCCTGGTACGTGACATCGTCACCGGCCACGATGGCCTGGTGTCCGTGCGCAGTCAGGTCGGCCGGGGCAGCACCTTTACCGTCTGGTTGCCGTCAACAGAAAGCGAGACATGACCTGCATTCTTGTCGTGGAAGATGAACAAGCCATCCTCACGGGCCTGGAGAGGAATCTGCGGCTCGAAGGGTACGAGGTGCTCACCGCCAGAGATGGCGACCGCGGCCTGGAACTGGCCCGAGAGGCCAGGCCCGATCTGATCGTGCTCGATATCATGCTGCCGCGCCGTGACGGCTTCGACGTCTGTCGCCTGCTGCGGCGCGAGGGCTGGACGGGCCCCATCCTCATGCTCACGGCGCGCGGGCAGGAATCGGACAGGCTGACGGGCCTGGACATGGGGGCGGACGACTATGTGACGAAGCCCTTCGGCATCCTCGAGCTGCTGGCCCGCATTCGGGCCCTGTTGCGACGGGGTCAGCCGTCCACCTTGCCACTGACGCGCCTGCAGATAGGTGACGTCGATGTCGATTTCGAAGCGATGACTCTGACTCGGGCCGGACGACCGATGGCAGTGACGGCCCGAGAGCTGGGTCTCTTGCGCCATCTGGCCACCCACCCCCGTCGGGCCCAGAGCCGCCGCGCCATCGTCAACGCCGTATGGGGCGCTGATTACTTCGGCACCGAACGCACTGTGGACAACTTCATCACCCGCCTGCGGCAGAAGATCGAATCTGACCCTGCCCGGCCCAGATTCCTGCTCACGGTGAGAGGTCTCGGTTACCGCTTCGAGTCTGACCCCGACTCTGACGGGATATGACAGACTCGTGGTCGGACCGTGACACAACCGTGACACATCTCGACGTATCATCGGCAGTGGAAAGGACGTACACCATGTCCACTCGCCGAATCCACGCCCTGCTCCTGATGGTGTCGTGGATGATGCTGTCGGCAGTGCCGGTGCGGGCCGAGAGCGCCGAGCAGCTGTTGCAGCAGGGGCGGCATCGAGAGGAGATCCTGGGTGATCTTGCACGCGCCATCGACAGCTACGAGAAGGTCCTGGAAATCCATGCACGCAACCATCGGTCTGCAGCACGGGCCCAGTACCGCATCGGTCGCTGCCTGGAAAAGATGGCGGCACTCACCGAGGCCCGTGTCGCCTACCGTGCCGTCCTCAGGACCTTTTCAGATCAGGCGGACGTGGTGAGGCTGGCTCGGGCAGCGCTGCGCCGGGTCGGCGACGATGCCGTGGTCGGAACGGGCGACCTGACACTGCGCCTGCTCCTGGAACACAGCATGTTGCCCATGAACCCGCATCGACCGGCGGAGTTCGATCTGTCTCCTGACGGCGAACGTCTCGTCTTCCGCGACCGCTCCAAGCTGCAGATCAGCGGTGACGGGCGGGCCGTCATCCGTCCCCTCGCTGACATCGGCACCGAACTGTGGCCCATGCCGCGATGGTCGCCGGAGGGCGAACACATCGCCTATATGGCGGGCCACGGAACGGCTGGCGAGCGGCGACTGTGGATCATAGACGCCAGCGGCGGCTCTCCCAGAGCCCTGGGAGGACCAGAGATCTCAGGCACACGCGGACTGAGCTGGACCCCGGATGGTGGCGCCGTCACCTGCCTGGTACCGGGAACAGGGCTGATCACGGTAGACCTGGAGAGGGACACGTCGCGGATCATCCGGATCCCGTCGCCGCCGTCCATGCGCCTGGGTCCCTACTCTCCGGACGGTCGCTGGCTCGCCGCATCCCTGCTCGAAAAGGGCAACCCTTCACCTCTGGCGCGCGACCTGTGGCTCGTACCCGCCGTTGGCGGCAGACTGGTGCGACTGACACAGACGCAGGGATTCGATGCCCATCCCACGTGGACTGTGGACGGCGACACGGTCTACTTCGTGTCGAGCCGGGCCGGCGCCTGGAACATCTGGCGGCAGCCCGTTGACAGCGACAGCGGCAGGCCATCCGGTCCGCCTCGGCAGATGACACACTTCAGCGACTCGGAGACGGTGTTCCCTTCCGTCGTCGGCGGCACACGACTGGCTTTCGGTATGGTCCGTACGCGCCGGTCGGTGCAGATCGCCGAGGTCGCCCACCCCGGCCAGGCCCGACACCTGGTTCGGGGACGGGCACCGCTGCCGGCACCTGATGGGGACGCCGTCTATTACCTGGGAGAAGGACCGGGGCGGGACGGGGTGTTCTCGGTACCAAGCGGCGGGGGGACTCCTCTTCGACTGGCCGCCCAAGGCCCGGTCCTGGGGCCGGGGCCGCGTGCATACGACGTCTCTCCGGACGGAGTCTGGCTGGCCTATGGAAGCCGTCTCGACGACGGCACCGGTCTGCTGCTGCAGCCCGCCACCGGTGGACAGGCCAGCGTGATATGGCGGCAGGCAGGGGCCGGCCTCGTCGTCCCCCGGTTCTCTCCCGATGGTACCCGCCTGGCCTTCACCTGGCGCGATGGGCTCTACACAGTCCCCACATCGGGTGGCCAGCCACATCGGCTAGCACTTCAGGCACACTGGCGCCGCCGTGAGTTGGCCTGGTCCCCGGACGGCCGCCAGCTGGCGGCTCTTGCCAGCCAGGACGGGGACTCGGGAGACGCTGTCGTGATGATCGATGCCACAAGCGGAACGATACAGCGACTCACACCCGCCGCCCGACGCAAGGAGGGAGTCTGCTGGCATCCTGACGGCACGCGTCTCACCTACCTGTGCTGGCTCGATGGAGTCGGACGGGACACCGAGATACGACAGGTACACCTGGGCGACAGCGCGTCGACAGCCCTGGTGAACGAGCCATTCCAACGGGAAGGCCGCCCCGCGTGGTCTCCGGACGGCAGATGGCTCTACTACGAGGCCGTCCGCGGGCCGGGGCGGAGCGGTCTGTGGCGTCGGGATGATCGGGACGGTTCGCTGGCGCTCTTCGCGCCGGATGCGACGCTGCCGCGCTGGAGCCGTGACGGCGGCGTGATGGCCTGAACTCTCGTCCACCGACGACGGCAGCTGTGGATTCAAGATGTCAGGACTCTGGCGGACACAACGATGGGAGAAAGAGAATGAGTGGTCTGGTGTGGACTCTGGGCTTCATCCTGTTCCTCGGACTGCGGATGGCCGGTGCGGTCGAACTGTCTGGCTCGATACGTTATACGGACGGGACGCCGGTCTGGGGAGCGCGTGTCACGATCGCCAGCGAGTTGGACTCGAGGCAGGTGGTGACGGTGCTGACCGATGCGGCGGGTGCCTACCGCGCCCGACTGACGCCGGACCCGCCGACGGCGGTGGCCTCCCCGGCCGCCGCGCTCCCGGGTGGCCCGGAGCTCTACCCGAACTACCCGAATCCCTTCAATCCCGAAACACAGATCCCCTTCCGTCTCGCCCGTCCGGCAAGGGTGCAGCTCACGATCCTCAACAGCGCCGGTCAGCCCGTCCGCCATCTCGTCGATGGCTTCCGTGACGCCGGTATGCACCTGGCCCGTTGGGATGCCACCAGCAACGACGGTGTTGGCGTCGGCGCCGGCACCTACTTCTACCGACTGGAGACCGACGGGCTCGTGCGCTCGGGGAAGATGCTGCTTCTCGACGGTCACCACGGGAGCCGCCACAGCGGCGCCAGCCCTGCCATCACGACGGCGGCACGTCGAACCGCCGTCGGCTTTGCGGTGAGGGTCCTGGGGTATGGCTTCGACGACGTACATCGAACCGGCATCACCGCGTCTGACATGCCCTTCGAACTCGAGGTCGAACGTGTCGTCACCGCCCTCGGCGTGGACGGACACCAGCATCTCGATGGGGTGTACCGCGACGACGGAGTCCTCGTCCAGGACTACCTGACCGCGGCCGGGACAGCGATGTCGATCATGGATCCCGCCCGCGTCGGTGTCAGCATCATCATGCCGCCGCCCATATCAGCCGATCCCGAACAGCGCGGCACCTATGACTACACGTCGCTGACCGAGGTCGCCGAGCTTCTTCCGGAACGCTTCGCTGTGGCCGGCGGCGGTGGCATCCTCAATCCGATGATCCACGCTGCCTCACTCAGCGGCGAACTCTCCGACGAGACACGCGATCTGTTTCGTGCCCGTGCCGACTCGCTCGTGGCAGCCGGTGTCGCCGCCTTCGGGGAGATGACCGCGCTACACCTGTCGTTCTTCGAAGGGCACCCCTTCATCGGCATGCCGCCGAACCACCAGTTGTTCAAAGACCTGGCCGATGTCTCCGCCAGGACGGGTGTCCCCATCGACCTGCACATGGAGGCGGTGGCGGCCGACAAACCCCTCCGAGCGGACTTCGGCGAGCCCAATCCGGACACCCTGTCAGCCAATACGGATCAGCTCGAAGACCTGCTGCGCCACAACCGCAACGCCCGCATCGTCTGGGCCCACATCGGCTGGGACAACACGGGTGACATGAAGATCAGCCTGTTGCGGGATCTGCTCGAGGCACACGACAACCTCTACCTGGCACTGAAGCTGTTGGAGCAGGCAGGCCTGCAGGTGAGTGCCAGTCGTCCGGTCGACGACTCCGGGATTCTGCGCGACGAGTGGCTGACCCTGATCAGCGACTACCCCGACAGGTTCCTCCTGGGCGCCGACGAGTTTTTCGGGATTCCCGGTCTGACGACGGAACGGCCACCGAGCACCATGGCGACCTGGAGCTTCCTTGAGCAGTTGCCCGAGGACCTGGCACGCCGGCTGTCCTGGGAGAACGCCCGAGCCGTTTACCGGCTGAGCCCCGCGACGATGCCCTGAAGATCCTGGCAGGTCCTTGACCTGCGACTGCCGGCGTCCTTTCCTGCCTGACTCAGGCAGTGTTTCGTCAATCCGAGAGACAGGACGTCGATGCTCACCACGGTCGAGATACCGGACTCGCTGGCAAAGCAGTATGAGGCCAACAAGGAACACGGCCACACCCTCTCCGTAGCACTTGCCGACGTGGGCGAGGAACGCACGCTGGAAGGCGACGTCGATCTGCTGGGTTGGCCGGACCTGGCCTACGTGTATGTGCGCGAAGTGGCCTTCTTCAAGTTCTATCACAGCGGACGCCTGCTGCGCATGTACTCCCAGGGCGATTTCATCCCGGTAGGCCCACGCTTCACCGCCGGGGACGCGAAGATCATCTGCGACTTCGCCGCCGAGATCACCCTCTACACCCCTGACGCACTGCGGGAGGCGCTCCGCGTCGACGCGTCTCTGCTTGCCGGCTGGCTCGCCTACCAGGAGGCGGATCAGGCCATCATGTATGAGTTGTGTGCCCTCCAGTTGCAGGTGGAACGGCAACCGGATGTGAACCTGCGACGCTTCGAGACGGACCAGTTCATCGTCCGCGAGGCAGATGCCTCCACGGAGGTCTTCGTCCTCATCGACGGCCATGCCGAGGTGAGACACCGTGAGGTCACGGTGGGCGAGATCAGGCCCTCGGAGTTCTTCGGTGAAATCGGCTTCCTGTTGAATCAGCGCCGAGTCGCGTCGGTGATCGCCACGAGGCCCTGCACGGTGCAGGTCGTCGACAATGAGGCCTTCGTCGAGCTCATCAAGGTCAATCCGCCTCTCATCGTATCACTGGCCTCAACGCTGGCAAGCCGAATCGTTGAGCTCAACGACCTCGTCGTCGACGGACACAGGCAACACAATGTCTGAACTTCAACGGTTACCTGCTGCGCGAGAGATGACACCGAAAGGAGAACACAATGGGTGAGCGCCTCGCCCTCCACGGCGGTCCCGCCGCCGTGCCCGCGGAGTTGGAGTTCCGCATTTGGCCCGAGGTCACCGAAGCCGACGAAGCCCTCGTGCTGGCCTCGCTGCGCCAGGACAGGCATGCCTTTGGTCCCCACGCAGAGCTGTTACAGACGGAGTTCGCTGCCTGGAACGGCAATCGCCTGTGCTTTGCCACCAACAGTGGCACGTCGGCGCTGCACATGTGCGTCGCCGCCTGTGGTATCGAGCCTGGCGACGAGGTCATCACTCCGGCGCTGTCGTGGACGAGCAGTGCCTCGTGCATCCTGCACCACAACGCCGTGCCCATCTTCGTCGACGTCGACTGGGACTCCATGCACCTCGACCCGGAGGCAATCGAAGCGGCGGTCACCGACCGAACTCGGGCCATTCTCGTCGTCCACTACTGGGGTGTGGCCTGCGACATGGATCCCATCCTCGACATCGCCCGTCGGCACGACCTGCGTGTCATAGAAGACGCCTGTCAGGCCGTGGGCGCCACGTACAGGGGACGCAGGACCGGCACACTGGGTGATGTGGCCGCCTTCAGCCTCAACCAGAACAAGAACTTCACCGGTGGCGAGGGTGGATTGTTCGTCACCGACGACGACGACCTGTTCGCCCGCGGCAAGGCGGTCTCCGCCTTCAGTGACATGCGGCCGCCGGAGGCGGGCCGTGAGTTCCACGATTTCGGCCTGGGCTGGATGTACCGCACTTCCGACCTGCCCGCCGCCTTTGCCCTGAGCCAGCTGCGCCGCCTCGACGCCACCAATCAGCACGCCGTCGACAACTGGACCCGTCTCGCCGAGTGTCTGGCAGGTACGCCGAACCTGCTGCCGGCCTTCCGCACCGAAGAGCGGCCGACCAATGGCTATGCCTATGTGCTGCGCGCCGACCCGGCCTGCGCCCGGAGCCGAGGGGTATCCGCCAGCGCCCTGACCGATGGCATCGCCGCGGCCCTGACGGCGGAGGGCGCCCGCGTGAGCCGCGCCAACTGGTTGCTGCCAGCCCATTCCGTGTTCCAGGCCAAGAACGCCTACGGCGGCGGCTATCCGTGGAGTGCAGCGCACACGCGCCAGGACATCAGCTACGACCTGACCCAGTACCCCGTGTCGCAGGCCTGTATCGACGCCTGTCTGTGGAACGTCAACAACCATCGGCCCCCGAACGGCAGTGAGCAGATCGAGGCGCTGGCCAAGGCGGTGCGCAAGGTGTTCACGCAGTTGGACGAGGTGCCCGTCGAGAAGGTGGGTTGATGATGCTGCAACTCGGTCTTGCCACACGGGACATCACACCGACACGGCCAGCGATGATCCAGGGGCAGAAGCGGGTCCGTATCGGCCATGATGCCCTCGATCCCATCACGGTGACGGCCTGGGCCCTTGTCGATGAAGAGGATGCCACCGCCACCGTGTTCGTGTCCTGCGACCTGGCGACTCCCTCCGACGGTCTGTACCGCGCCGTCCGTGCCGCATTGCGGGGCACGGACGTGCCGGCCGATGCGATCGTGCTTGCAGCCACCCACACACACACGTCCCTCGTTCTGGAAGATGACTTCTACGAGTACCCCGGTGGTGAGGTCATGACCGGCGCCGAATGCGAGACATGGGTGGCCGGCAGGATCGTCGAAGCCGTCCTGGAGGCCTGGCAGAGCCGGCGGACACGGGTGCTGGCGCGGGCCTTCGGACACGCTGTGGTCGGGCACAACCGCTACGCCGTGTACGCCGGTGGCGCCGGCCAGATGTACGGCAAGACGCGGCGGGATGACTTCGAGCATATCGGTGGATACGAGGATCACGGTATCGACCTCATGTTCGCCTGGGAGCCCGACGGCACCCTCGTCGGGGTGGCCGCCGTGATCCCCTGTCCGTCACAGGTGACCGAGAATCTCGAGCAGTTCTCCGCCGACTACTGGCACGAGGTCCGCACCGAGCTGCGCTCCCGTCTCGGTGCGGAGTTGAGTGTCCTGGGGTTGTGTGCCGCCGCCGGCGACCAGTCGCCCCACTTCCTGCTCTACGGCGAGCAGGAGGAGGAAATGCGCCAGCGTCGCGGACTCAACGAACGTGAGGAGATCGGCCACCGCGTCGCCGATGCGGTACAGCGCGCCCTGGCGTGCACGCCGCCGCCCCCCACGGCACAGCCCTGTCTGCTCGTCCACGAGATACAACGCCTCGAGCTGTCACCTCGAAAGATCTCACGGGCTGAGCGCGACCAGGCGCAGGACCTCTACTTGGAGTCGGCGGCCCAGGGCGACACGAGCACCTGGTGGCCGGTACGGCAGAAAGCGGTGGTGGAGGTCTTCGACGGCGAACGGCAGGCGACGCCGGTGCCGGCGGAGATCCACGTGATCCGTCTCGGTGACTGGGTGATCGCCACCAATCCCTTCGAACTCTTCCTCGACTACGGGCTGCAGATCAAGGCGCGCAGCACGGCGGCGCAGACCATGGTCGTGCAGCTGGCCGGGCGTGGCTTCTACCTGCCATCGGCCCGCGCCGTCGCCGCTGGTGGGTACGGCGCCATGCCGGCCGTCTCGGTGGCCGGCCCGGAGGCCGGGGCCGAACTGGTTGCCGCAACCCTCGCGATGATCGACGGGTTGTTCGCTGACTGACCGGACCGCTCCCGCCTACGGGCGTGTTCCGTCGTACAGGCCGTCCAGTGTCCAGTAGCAGTCAGGATCGGGTCGCTGGCGGATCCACTTGCCATTGGTGAAGTCAGGAAAGGGCACGGGGGCGCTGCCGCAGGCGATCGAGTCCTCGGACAGGGCCGTGATCGCCATCCAGGCCACCGAATCGTAGACGTCGATGGGCGTCTGTCGGCCCTCCCTGATGGCCTCGATGAAGGCTCGCTGTACCAGGTAGTCCATACCACCGTGGCCGCCACGAACCCCGTCGCTGATGAAGTCGCGCCACACTGGATGATCATGTGTCTCCAGGTATTCGGCCATGGGCGCCCAGCGTTCGCCCTCGAAATCGTCGAAGTGGAGGGCATTCTTGTCCTCCATCCAAAGCCCCCGCGTACCCTGCACGCGCTGGGCCCTGGAGTAGGGCCGCGGCAGTGAGCAGTCGTGGGTGAGCAGCACCGTTTCGCCGCGAGCGCACTTGATCATCGTGGTGGTGACATCACCCTGGGCGAATACGGTGTCGTACTGAGAGTGCTCCGCGCCGAGGCGGTTGACGGCGTACTCGTGCAGGCCCCGGGCCTTGCTGCTCATCGATACGAGCGACGTGAAGCGATTGCCCTTGTTGATGTTGAGCATCTTGGCGATGGGGCCGACGCCGTGGGTGGGGTACAGGTCGGCGTTGCGGTAGGTGAAGTTGTTGAGACGGTAGTGACGGTTCTCGGTCCCCCGGGCGATCTCCGACCGCAGGTCGTGCTCATAACCGCACTGGCAGTGGATGAGCTCGCCGAACATGCCCTGCTTGACCATGTTGAGCACAGCCATCTCTTCGCGGCCGTAGCAGCAGTTCTCCAGCAGCATGAAGGGGACACCCGTCGACTCGCTGACGCGGACCAGCTCCCAGCACTCCTGCACCGACGAGGCGCCTCCGACTTCGGACGCGGCGTAGATGCCGGCGCGCATGGCGGCCAGTGAAATCTCGACATGGGTCGTCCAGCTGGAGGCGATGACGACGCCCTGCAGGTCGCCCCGGGCCAGCAGGTCGCCGTACTCGGTGTAGCCATCGGCGCGGTATCCCTGCAGCTCCTGCAGGCGGTCGATCTTCCTGTCGATGCGATCCTGGTACACGTCACAGACGGCGGCGATGTGGACGTCCTCCATGGCCGCCACGAGGTCGGCCAGACCCGAGCCACGACCGCCAAGACCGATGAAGCCGAGCTTGATCTGCTCCACCCTAGTCTCCCGACAGGTGAGCGATGGCCTCTACCTCGACCATCATGCCGGAGACCACCAGATCGGCAACGATCACCGTGGAACTGGCAGGTATGTGGTCGGGAAATGCCTCGCCCCGCACTGCTGAGTACTCAGCATATCGTGAAACGTCGGTGAGAAAACAGGTGATCTTCACCACGTCGTTCATCAACGCCCCCGCCTCTTCGAGTACGGCCCTCATATTGGCGAAGACCTGACGCGACTGGGCGGCCATGTCGTCGGGACCGACGAGGTCGCCCTGCGGATCAATTGGGCCCTGCCCTGAGATGTAGAGGGTGTCGCCCACCTGGACGGCTTGCGAGATGCGGTACGGTCTTGCCCACGGCCAGTCGGGGTTGTGCTCCTGTCTGACAGGCATGTCTGCCATGGTCGATCAGCTCCTGGGAGAGGCTGGGGATCTGGTGCCGATCAGGACGCGGTTCATCGGCGTGATCTCCTCGGGCACGCTGCCCCATCGTACGTGGTAGCCGGCAGCCTGCAGCCGGTAGGTGCGGTCGATATCATATGCCAGGCGAGTACCGAGGGACAGCTGCAGGGCCGCCGGTGCCTCGCAGCCACTATCGGGATAACAACAGGGCATCAGAGCCATGGCGCCGCCCGCCTCGAGGGCGCAGTCGATGCATCGGTCGGTGAGTCTGCCACAGGCGTGGATGGCCATGATGGAGGTCGATGGCTCGACATGTGCAGCGGCCCGCTTCATGGGCGCCGTCTGGTAGCGCACCTTGTCGGCCACCCATGGCCCCACGCGAATGGCGCAGGCCAGGACTCCGGCATGGTTGGGTGGTTCCTGGCGGTCGATGAGCAGCACCTGTTCGACGGTCCGTTCGAAGAGGGCGAAGAGGATGCCGGTCAGGCCGTGCCCACAGCACAGGTCGGTCACATGTGGCGCCCGTAGTCGCTTGCGTACGCAGGCGAAGAACTCGAAGGATTCCAGGATCTCTTTGACGGGCAGCGCCCTCTGTTTCGCCATCTCCCGGACGAAGCGATCCTGGAGGCTGTCCGAGGCGAAGTGCTCCTCTGCGATGTGCGGCTTGATCGAGGACCGCGATGCCGCCAGAGCCCCGATCCGGGTCTTGTTGAACTGACGGAAGCTCTTGTAGGTCGACGAGGGCGTCACAGCCGGGGTAGCTCCACAGGTTGACAGGAGAGGACCGGTGCGGGTTGTTGCGGGCATGAAGATAGGAACACCGAAACAGATCAGACACACCACGTGAAACGCCCCGTCCGCTTCGCCATTGTCGGCTGCGGTGGGATCGCCCGGGCGCACATCAAGGGCGTCACCGCCGTCGACGGCGCCGAGGTGACCTGGTGTCAGGACATCGACGTGGACCGCGCGCGCGCCGCCGCTGAGTCCACCACGGCGCGCCACACCAACGACTACACCGAGGTCCTCGCTGCCGCTGACGTGGATGTCGTCCTTCTCTGCCTCCCCCACCATCTGCACGAGCCCTTCACGCTGCAGGCGGCGGAGGCGGGCAAACACATCCTCGTGGAAAAACCGATGGCTCTGGACGAAGCCGAGGCCGGCCGCATGATCGAGGCCGCCGCGGCGGCCGATGTCGTTCTGTGCGTCGGACAGTCAACACGCTGCATGACCGGCCCCAGACAGGCCCGACGACTGCTGGCTGACGGGGCCCTCGGTGAGATCCGGCATCTGCTGCATCAACGGCTGTTTTTCACCGAGAAGGTGTCGACGGAGTGGCGCCGCCTGGGCGAGCAGTGTGGTGGTCTCTACCTGCCCCTGTTCGGCAGTCACGACGTCGACCTCGCCCTCTGGCTGTTGAGTGCAGCCACCGGCACTGCCGCCATCCCGTGGCGCGTTCACGCCAGCGTGCGCTCCTTCAGTTCCGCCGCCGCCGCCGAGAGTGACGGTTTCATCGCCCTCGACTTCGCCGACGACCGGCTGGCCACATTTCAGTTCTCCATGTGTTCCCACCAGGCCCACACCGAGACTGTCCTCGTGGGAACCGAGGGCACGCTGAGCGTCGAGCGCAGCCGCGTGCGGTTGAACGGCGAGGCCGTTGAGGCGGATTGCCCGGGCAACGAGTTTGAGGACTCCTTCACCGAACAGATCCGCCAGCTGGTGGTCGGACTCTGCGATGACGGAGCGCCGTTGCCGGCGCCGGGTCGTGAGGTGCTGACCGTCGTGCGCACCCTCGACCTGGCGAAGCAGGCCGCCGAGTCGGGGCTGCCCCAGGTCTACTGATCACCGCCGGACATCAGGATGTCCAGCATCTTCTCCGTGTTGTTGAGAAAATCCCTGGTCACTGTGAAGTGCTCCGTGTCACGATACTCGACAGCCTCGATGCCGTCTTCTGTCAACTGGTATATGACGGCCTCCGGGTAGGCCATGATGATCGGTGAGTGGGTGGCGATGATGAACTGTGATCCGCCGCGGGCGAGTTCGTGGATTCGCGCCAGAACGGATAGCTGCCGGCTCGGCGACAGGGCCGCCTCCGGTTCGTCCAGGATGTAGAACCCCCGTCCGTGGAACCTCTCCGTCAGCAGGGCCAGGAAGGACTCACCGTGGGACTGCTCGTGCAGCGCTCGGGCACCGTACGCCGGTCCGATCTTCATGGCCGGGCCAGGTTCCCCGTCCAGCTTCTCGATCTCCGTGGCCACGTTGAAGAAGCTCTCGGCGCGCAGGAAGTATCCATCCCGGGGCTGACCGACGCCGCGCGACAACCGCAGGTACTCGTACAGACTCGAATGCGAGGCCCGGGTGTCGAAATGAAACCCACGGCTGCCACCCTCGGCGTTGAAGCCCCAGGCGACGGCGATCGCCTCGAGCAACGTCGACTTGCCCGAGCCGTTCTCGCCGATGATGAACGTGACCTGCCGATGGAGCTCGAGGCGGTTCAACTGGCGAACGGCGTCCAGGTTGAAGGGATACCTCTCGAAGGAGTCAACGCGCTCACGCTCGAGAATCACCTCGATGAGGAACTGGTCACTCAGCATGATCGACGCTCAGCTTTTCTCATGACTTTCCTCCAACGGAAGAGACAGATGTGACCAAGGAATCATGTGTCATCGTCGGGGCAGGCGGCATCAGCAATGCCTGGTTTCCACCCCTGAAGGCCGAGAAAGTCGAGATCCGCGGCGTTGTGGACCTGGATGTCGGACGCGCCCGCGACCAGTGTGAGAAATACGAGATCGAGGCCGAGGTCTCCGACGACGAGGCAGCCTTCCTACGGAAGATGCAACCCGACTTTGTCGTCGATCTCACCGTGCCCGAGGCCCACTGCAAGGTGGTGTGCACGGCACTGAAGGCCGGCTGCCACGTCATCGGCGAGAAGCCCATGGCCAACAGCATGGCTGAGGCACGTCGCATGGTCCGCGCCAGTGAACAGACGGGCAAAATGTACATGGTGAGTCAGTCTCGCCGCTGGATTGCGCGACATGAGGCTCTGAACAAGATGGTCACAGGCCGCAAGGTCGGCGAGTTGACCGCCCTGAACTGCGACTTCTTCATGGGCTGCCACTTCGGCGGCTTCCGCGACGAGATGGACAGCCCCCTGATCCTGGACATGTCCATCCATCACTTTGACCTTGCCCGTTATGTCTCCGGCGTGGACCCGGTAGCCGTGTATGCCCACGAGTTCAACCCCCGCGGGAGCTGGTACGCCGGCGACGTATCGGCCAGCTGCATTTTCGAAATGACCGATGGTGTGGTCTTCACCTACCGGGGCAGTTGGTGCGCCGAGGGCCTCCCCACCAGCTGGCAGGGCAACTGGCGCATAACCGGCGATCGTGGCACCATTCTCTACGAACAGGACCAACGACCGGTAACCCAGGTCACAGCCGGCAAGACCGGCTTCAACCGCAAACTGAAAGATCTGCGCCCGGCCAAGGAGGGGATGAAACACGAGGGAATGCGGGGATCCCTGCGAGAGATGCTCGCCTTCCTGCGCACCGGCAAGATGCCCCAGACGGAGTGTCACGACAACATCAAGTCGCTGGCCATGGTCTTCGGCGCCATGGAGAGCTCCCGCAAGGGCCGTCGCGTCGTCCTGCGCCCGTAGGATGAGACGGAAGATCGGCCCGAGTCCGTGTGCCAGTGATAGCACCGGTGTATGTGGGTACATCCCGCCTCGGGGCCGTGGTTGCGCTGAATCATCCTTCGACAAACATTCAGCCTCCCCATGACCTTCCTCCAACAGTTCTGGAACATCCTCGAAGGCCGCCGGCGACTGCTGCTCCTGTCGGTGCTGTGCGGCCTCGCCTTTGCCGGCGCCAATCTGCTGCCGCCGCTCATGATCGCCGAGGTCATCGGCTGGATCACTGAAGGCGGCGGCTCCGCCGAAAAGCTCGTCCTGCTCTGTGCCGGCCTGCTCGGTGTCTACCTGCTGCGCGGACTCACCCGCTTCGGCTACGGCTGTTTCTCCCACCAGGCGGCGTACGGCACGCTGCACGAGTTGATGGTGCGCGTCTACCGACACGTGCAGAGCCTGCCCCACCGCTTCTACTCCGGGGAGCGCACGGGCAATCTGATCTCCCGTTCCATCAACGACATCGAGGCGGTGGAGGATTTCATCGCCCACGGTGTACCGGAAACCATCCTCGCCATCGTCATTCCCGCGGCCATGGCTACGGTCCTGTTCACTCTTGACGCCGAGCTCGCCCTCATCACGTTGCTGCCGATTCCGTTGGCAGCCTTCCTCGTGTTCCGCCTCGTGCTTCGAGTGCGTGTCCTGTGGCGTGAGGTCCGTGGCACCCTCGCCGACCTGATCGCCAAAGTGCACGACAATTTCGCCGGCATCCGCGTCATCAAGGCCTTCGTTCAGGAGGAGGCCGCCGCCGGTCACGTCGGAAAACACAGCGCCACCTTCCGTGACGCCTCGATCCAGGCCAACTCGATCTCTCTCCTGCCTGCCGGCATCGTTGAGGCCGCCGGGGGCATCGGCATCGTTCTCGTCATCTGGGCCGGGGGCTCGGCGGCCCTTGCTGAGCGCATCTCGGTGGCTGAGCTGTTCATCTTCATCGTCTACCTGGGTCACATCTACCAGCCCTTCCTGCAGCTGGCGTCTATCAATGATGTACTGCAGAAGGCCGCTGTCAGCACGGACCGCGTGTTCCAGCTGCTCGCCGTCCAATCCGACATCGTCGACCGACCCGGCGCCCGTGCCCCCGAAGGGGCTGACTGGAACGTTGAGTTCGCCGGCATCACCTTCGCCTACGACGAGGCCGACGGACCCGTGCTTCGGGACGTGAGTTTCAGCATCCCGGCGGGCCAGATCGCCGCCGTTGTCGGCCATACGGGGGCGGGCAAGACGACGGTCTCTCATCTGCTTCCCCGGTACTACGACCCGCAACAGGGAGCCGTGCGCATCGGTGGTCATGATGTACGCGACGCGCCCCTGAACTGGGTCCGGGGGCACATCGCCGCCGTGGACCAGGATGTGTTCCTCTTTCACGGTACCGTGGGCGACAACATCCGCTTCGGCCGGCCAGACGCCGACGATGGGGCCCTGCGTGCCGCCGCTGCGGCGGCCAATGCCGACGAATTCATCGAGCAGCTGCCAGCGGGATATGACACGCTCATCGGCGAACGGGGTGTGCGCCTGTCGGGTGGCCAGAAACAGCGCCTCGCCATCGCCCGGGCCATCCTCCGCGACGCCCCCATTCTCATTCTTGACGAGGCCACCTCCGCCGTCGACACACATACCGAGCTGCTGATCCAGGAAGCCCTGGCGCGACTGATGGCCCGACGCACTACCCTCGTGATCGCCCACCGTCTGTCCACGGTGCGCCACGCCGATCGTATTGTCGTGCTCGAGGCAGGGCAGGTGGTGGAACTGGGACGACACGAAGACCTGATCCGCCAGGACGGCCCCTACCGCCGCATGATCGAAGCCCAGCAACTGCTCGCCGACGTCGGCCGCGACTCGTGGATCGAGGGCGGTTGAGGGCGCGACGCTATCGCGCCGGTACCGATTCCCAGCGATGAGCCCGCGGCTTGTCCACCGCCGCCTGCTCCAGCGCCTCCGCCCACATCCGATCCCACTCGGCCCAGTCGTCGAGCACCGATTCCGGGTGGGCCTGACTGCGTACGACGAAGTCCGGATGAAAGGGACGTCCTGTGGGTGTCCCCGTCTGCTGGTAGCGCAGATCCATGCTCCAACGGATGGTGTCGGACCGGTTCGACGTCGACCGGTGCGGGATCTCCTTGTGCAGCAACAGCAGGTCCCCTTTGTCCATCGGCAGGGTCACCGGCTCGGCATCCGGCATCTCCTCGTCGGCGATCACGGTTCCCTGACCGGCGCGGGTCACATGCGTCCACAGACCGGTGCCGTGGGTGCGCGGGATGATCTGCAGGCAGCCGTTCTCGGGCCGGGCAGGTGACAGGGGAATCCACACGGTCAGGATGAAACTCGTATCCGCCTCAGCCCAGGCGACGCCGGCGTCCTGATGCCAGGGCGCCACGTGTGGATCCGAGCCGCGGGGCGCCAG
Organism: Candidatus Latescibacterota bacterium; assembly: GCA_036011085.1. Classification (GTDB taxonomy): domain Bacteria; phylum Latescibacterota; class UBA2968; order UBA8231; family UBA8231; genus UBA8231. The sequence continues at coordinate 132,031 of DASCMS010000018.1, read as the reverse complement.
CCCTCCCGGCAACTTCGGTCGGATGTGCTGGATCGGGCTGCAGGTGATCTCCGGACCGACCAGGCATTCCACCATGTCGAGAAGGTTGTCGTTCCCGAGAAAGGCGAAGGACGCCTTTCCCCGGAGCCGCATGATGTCGAGCTCGGGGTAGATCTCGTTGCATTCCTTTGAGATGAGGGACAATCTCTGGTTGAAGGGGGCGTCCTCATGGATATCGTCGATCTTGCCTTCGGCCTTCAGCTCTCGCGCGCGGCGATCGATGTGCGCCGCGTACTCCTCGATGACCGGATCCAGGTCGGTATCGGCGAGCCCTCCCCGGATGACGAGATAGCCCTGCTCTTCGAATTGATTCTGCTGTTCTCTGGTAAGTCCCATCGGTCAGATCTGGCTCCATGGTGGATTGGTCGGGAAAGTATAGTTACGCCGCCTTGCGCCCCGCCAGGGGGCCCCGTTACTTGCCCGCCGTGACCATCCGTCTCGGCATCGTCGACTGCGGCTCCTTCTCCCGCCATTTCATCTCCCTGTTCCAGGCGTACCCGCTGGTGGACAGTTCGGAGCCAGCTGCATGAGCGACAACCGCACCCGCGCCCGGCCTTCCCGGCTCACGCTCACGGTGGGACCTGGCGGTGAACTGGCAGGGGACGATGATCGTGCGCTGCAGGCCGGCGCCGACTACCTGGCCCGTCTCGGGGGAGGTGTCCTGCAGATCCTGCCCGGTACCTATCAGATGCGCAATTCTCTGTTCCTGCACGACCACCTGACGGTGCGCGGTACCGGGTTGGACACGATCCTGCGAAAATCGCCCGGCGTGTCCACGCCGCTGACGCACGAGACTGACTGGTACGAATACGGTGTGACCGTCGAGGACCCGTCGCCCTTCACCATCGGTGGCGGGATCATGCTGCGCGGCTACAGCGAATCGGGGGCTCTGCAGGATGTCGTCCGGGACACGGTGATCGCCATCGAGGGCTGCGAGCTCAGGCTGAACCGGCGGCCGGAGAAGAACTTCTGGCCCGGCACCACGGACACGGCGCCGACGGCGGCGACACTGTTCCCCATCCTCACGGCGGCGGAGGGGGTGTGTGATGTCGTCGTCGAAGACCTCGTCCTCGACGGCAACCAGGAGCAGAACGAGGAGATCAACGGCAACTACGCCGGTGCCCTGTTCCTGCAACAGTGCCACCGTTTCACCTTCCGCCGCGTCGTGGCCCGTGACTACCACGGGGACGGCTTCAGCTTCCAGATCTGCGACGACGTACACTTCGAAAACTGCCAGTCCCTGAACAACGCCAACCTCGGCTTCCACCCCGGGTCCGGCTCCCAACGACCTGTGTTCCGCAACTGCGTCGCCCGCCGCAACAGCCAGGGCATCTTCTTCTGCTGGGGCGTCACCCACGGGCTGGCCGACGGCTGCGACTGTTCGGAGAATCGCGACTATGGCATCTCCATCGGCCATCGCGACACCGACAATCACATTCACAACACGCGCTTCGAGGGCAACCGTCGAGTCGGGCTGCTGTTCCGTCAGGCCGTCAACGATTTCCGCGGGGCCCATCGCAATGTGGTGGAGAACTGCCACTTCATCGACAACGGCTCTGCGGAGGACGGTGTGGCCATCGACTTCCAGGGCGCCGCCCACGACGTCGAGATCCGCGACTGTCGGTTTGAGGACAGCGGACAGCAACGGCAGCGTGTTGGGGTCCGGTTGTCGTCGATGGCCCGGGACACTTGTCTGGGTGGCAATACCTTCGTGGACATGGTGACCGACGTCTTCACTGCAGAGACCCAGTCGACGTCGTGACCCACTTCCTCGCCGTCGACTTCGGCACGACGAGCACCAAGTCCGCCCTCGTCGATCTGCACACCGGACGGTTCTCCCACCTGCGCCGACACGCCGCCCTGCAGACAACGGCCACCGCCCCTGGCCACCACGAGGTCGACCTGCAGGCGATCCGCCAGCGCTTCGAGGCCATCTGCACCGACGCCTGGACGGCTGTTTCCTTCGATGGTATCGTGCTGTGCAGCGAAATGCACGGCTTCGCCGTTCTCGACCCGGACTCGGGTACACCGTTGACCGAGTACATCTCCTGGCTCGATGGGCGGTCGGTGGAAGTCGTGGCGGGTGTCCGCACCATCGACGCGGTGCGCGAACGCCTCGGAGACGACCGCTTCCGCACGCTGACCGGCATGCGTCCCCGACCCGGTTTCCCGCTGCTCAACCTGATCCACCTCGCCCGGACACGTAGTCTACCCGAGGAGGTGGTCGTCGTATCTCTGCCGGGATGGCTGGCCGGCAACGACGCCGGCTCGTCGCCACCCGAACACCCCACGATCCTGGCGGGCATGGCACTCTATGATGTCGTCGCCGCTGAACCGGCGGCGGAGTTGCTCGAAGTGGTATACGACATCGGCGGCGTGCGTCCCCGTATCGGTGCACCCGCGGCGGATGACGCGATCGCCGGCCACTGGTCCAGCCCCGATGGTGATGACGTGCCGATCCATGTCGGCGTCGGCGACCACCAGTGCTCCGTGCTCGGTGCCGGCGTCGCCACCGCCGACATCGCCTCCGTCAATCTGGGCACCGGCTCTCAGGTGGGCCTGGTGGACGGTCCTCTCGACGACAGCGTCGAACACCGCCCCTTCTTCGACTCTCGCCATCTGTCCGCCGTCACCCACATCCCATCGGGACGAGCCCTTGCCGAGTACGTCGGCTTCCTGCAGCAGGCGGTCTCCTACGGCCGCGGCGCGGGAGACACGCCGCCTGACATGTGGCAGGCTCTGGCAGAGATCGGTCCGCAGGAAGTGGCCCGGGCCGAACTCAGCGTGGATCTGGCCGTGTTCGACGGCGCCCGCGGCTGGTCCGACGGCGGCCGGATTTCCGGCATCGTCGAAGGTGGACTGACACCGACGGCGTACCTGGCGTCGGTGCTCAAGGCGTACTCCCTTCAGTATGTAGAGGTCCTCGACCGCCTCGACCCCGAACGATCGGTTCGCCGGGTCGCCCTCAGCGGCGGCATCGCCCGCAACCTCCCCCACCTGGCTCAGATCATCGCCAGCGCCAGTGGCCGACAGGTGGACGGCACCGTGGATCTCGACGAATCACTCCTCGGCCTGCGCGCCCTCGCCCTGCGCTGTGCCGGCCTGACGGACTCTGTCGCCGAAGGCCAATCCCGCTTCGGTCGTGAATGCCACATGGAGGAAACGACATGACTACAGGAAAACTCGCCGGCAGGGCAGCTCTCATCAGCGGTGGCGCCGGCGCCATGGGTGCGGCCACGGCACAGCTCTATGCGGCCGAGGGCTGTGCCGTGTGTCTCGCCGATCTCGACCTGGAGGCGTCGCAGGCCATTGCGGCGAAGATCCAGGCCGACGGCGGTCAGGCCATGGCCGTTCGTCTCGATGTGCGCAACTCGGCCCAGTGGAACGGGGCAGTGACGGACGCCGAGCGAGCCTTCGGGCATCTCGACACACTCTGTACCTTCGCCGGCGCCAACCATCGGGTCAGCTTTGATGCCCAGACCGAAGAGATGTGGCGCCGCATCCTCGACATCAACCTGACCGGGAGCTTTCTCGGCACCAAAGCCATGATCCCCGCCCTGCGTCGGGCCGGAGGCGGGGTCATCCTCTTCACCGGATCACTCGGGTCCCTGCGCCAGGGAGCGGGCAGTCCCGCGTACGGTGTCTCCAAGGCGGGACTCGTGGCGCTCACGCGATCGACGGCCGCCTCCTACGCGGGCGACAACATCCGCTGTGTACTCGTCAACCCGGGGCACGTGGACACACCCTTCATCCGCGGCAACGCACCCCACAGCCCGAATGACGAGTCCACCAGCATCGACAATCCGGAAAACTACAAGCGCCGTGTAGCAGGAACACCACTGGGCCGGATGACGATGCCGGATGACGTGGCCCGCACGTTCCTCTTTGCCGCCACGGACGAAGCCTCGATGATCACCGGCTCCTGGATCAACGTCGACGGGGGGGCCGGCATCTGACACTAGGCGTCGACGTGTTGATCGAACACGTAGGCACCCACGGCGGCGAACAGCACACCCATGCCGGCCAGGTACAGGACGGACTGATGGGCCTCCGCGATCGCCCAATTGCTCTGCAGCGCTTCGCTGACAGTGCTCGCCAGTCGCCCGGTCAGCCAGAACCCCCCGAGAAAGACGCTCACGGTGACGAGTCCCTTGAATCTCGGCACGAACATTCGCAGACTCGCCGCCACCAGGGCCAGCCCCAGAAGAAAGACCGTCATCGACCCGAACACCCCGCCGGCTACCGACCACACAACTGCCGCCTCGACATCCACGATGGGGAGACCGGACGCAGCGCCGGCGAATTCACCGACGGCTTCCAGTGCCGGCCCTAGAACCATGCTCACGCCGAAGGTGTTGAGAACGAATACAGCGACAGCCAGGGTGCCGACGGCCGCCAGTTTCATCAGTGGCAACGCCGCCCGGGGAACGGGCAGGGCGAGCCACTGGTGCTGAGTGTTGCCCGACCACTCCTGTGAGATCGAATTCATCAGCAGCCCGGCGAAAACCGGTGGACTGAGATAGGGCAGTACGAGCAGCGGTAGCGTGGCGTTCAAGGGACTGGCGTTAGTGATAACCGCCAGGACGATGGCGGCCGTGAGCACCAGCAGGACGGCGCTCACGAGTCGGTTCGCCTTCAACTCCTTCACATACAGCGCCATGTACGGATTCACAACACCACCTCCTCGAAGATGTCCGCTAACGAGCCGCCCTTTTCCTGGCGCAGGTCGTCGGCCCGGCCGCTGATGGCCACCTGCCCCTCGCGCAGGTAGACGACGTGTTCCACCAGCCCTTCCACCTCGTCCACCATGTGGGTCGACACCAGAATCGACTGAGAGTCCACCCGGTACTCCTGCATCAGGACCTCCAGGATCCGCCGCCGCGAGGGTGGATCGATGCCGTTGAAGGGTTCATCCATCACCACCAGGCCGCTGGGCCAGGAAAAGGCGGCGACGATCTTCAGCCGCGCCCGCTGTCCCTGAGACAACTCGCCGATCTTGTCTCCCGGTGTCAGCCGCATGAAATCGAGCAGTTCCCGTGATTTGGCCACATCCCAGCCACCATAGAAGACGGAGAGGAATTCCAACTGCTCCTCCACGGACATCCACGAATAGAAGGAGTCTGTCTCGGGCAGGTACGCCGCCTTCCCCCGGGTCTCCGATCCTACGGGTTGCCCGTCGATGCGGACGCTGCCGTCGCTGGCATGGGTGACCCCCGCCACGATGCGGAACAGCGTGCTCTTGCCGCTGCCGTTCTCGCCGAGCACGCCGGTGACGCAGCCTGGCTCGAAGTCCATACTGACGCCGCGCAGCGCGGCCGTGCCGCGGTAGCGCTTCCACAGATTGTCGATCTCAACCCTCATGACCTTTCAGCCTCCTCGTCGATCCGTTCGAGCAGGGACCGCGTCTGGGATCTCGTCAGCCCCAGATCGCGGATCTGCTCTGAAAACTGCTGGACTGCAGCCTCGGCCAGTCGTTTGCGCTCATCGTCGATTCTGCCCGGCTCGCCGGTGACATAAGAGCCCTCGCCCCGGCGGGTTTCGATGAAACCCTCCCGCTCCAGCTCCTGATAGGCTCGCGCCATGGTGTTCGGATTGACCCCCATCGTGGTGGCCATGTCACGCACCGATGGCAGTTGCACCCCCGGCCTGTGGGTGCCCCGCACGGCGCTCTTCTTCACGGCCTCCATGATCTGCAGATAGATGGGCCGTGTCGGGTCAAACTCTACCGGCATGGCTCTCTTCCTTTCCCCGCGCAGGCTATTCGCCGTCCTCGTTGTGTCCCATTGTTCTACTTATCTAGTACACTAACTGCCCCGAGAGACATTGTCAACCCTGAAGGCTCCGCCCACCTTTCTGTCACATGAGCCTCTACCGAACCTGTCTCCGGCCGCTGTTGTTCCGCTTCGACGCGGAAACCGTTCATGGGGCCACGCTCCGTCTGGCGGAGGTCGTGGGCACGAGTCGGCCTGGACGCGCACTGCTGCGGAGCCTGTTCCAGTGTCAGGACGACCGCCTCGCCTCCGAAGTGGCAGGAATCCTCTTTCCCAATCCCATCGGACTGGCCGCCGGCTTCGACAAGAATGGCCGCGCGATCCACGCCCTGTCTGAGATCGGCTTCGGTTCGGTGGAGATCGGCTCGGTCTCCGCGCTGCCGTCGGCGGGCAATCCAGGACCGCGCCTGTTCCGCCTGCCCGCTGATGCGGCCATCGTCGTTAACTATGGTGTGCCCAACGATGGGGCGGCGGTCGTGGCCCGGCGCGTCAACGCCGCCCCAACGCCGGTCCCGCTGGGTGTCAACCTCGTGGAGACGAACACCGGTCATCCTGCCGATCCCGACGCCGTCGTCGGTGAATTCGTCGAGGCGGCGCGCCCGTTCTGCGGTCGTGCCGACTACCTGACGCTGAATCTCAATTGCCCCAACACGACCGCTGGTATCAGCCCCTTTGATGACAGCGGTCGTCTGCGGGAACTGCTGAGCGAGTACACCCGGCTCGAGCACCTGCCGCCGGTATTCCTCAAGTTCACCGCCCACCGCGACCCGGCACGCGCCGACGTCCTGCTGGAGGCCGTCGCCGCCTGCCCCTTCATCGCCGGCTTCATCTTCAACCTGCCGCCGGGCAAGGCCTATGCCCTGCGCACGCCCACGGCGGTGACCGAACCCATGCCGGGTACTCTCTGCGGCGCCCCGACACGGACCATGATGGACGACACGATCCGCTTCTGGTATGGCCGCATCGATCGCACGAGACAGATCATCGTCGGCTCCGGCGGCATCAATGGCGCGGCGGAGGCCTATCACAAGATCCGCCTCGGCGCGTCGTTGCTGCAGATCTACTCAGCCCTGGTGTTCGACGGGCCAGGGCTGGTGGGCCGAATCCATCGGGGACTGCTGCAACTGCTGGACCGCGATGGCCTCACACACCTGTCTCAGGCTGTCGGCATCGACCATGGGGCGCCATCCACACGGGTCTCACGAATGGCGTCGGCGAACGGGCCGTGACCGACGATCCCTACAGCCGTCGCCCCGAGGACGCCCGCGAGCCTCCCGTCGGCCTGCGGGCGACACTCAAGTACCTCGGCCCCGGCCTGATCCTGGTCGGTTCCGTCGTCGGCTCCGGTGAGATCATCCTGACCACGACGCTGGGCGCCACCGTCGGCTTCGCCATGTTGTGGTGGATCCTCTTCAGCTGCTGGAGCAAGAGCATCATCCAGGCCGAGCTGGGGCGCTACTCCATCTCCTCGGGCGAGACGGCGCTGCAGGCGTTCAACCGAGTGCCGGGCGGGTTGTGCCTCGGTGGTCGCAGGCTGTCCTGGGTGGTCCTGCTCTGGCTCTTCGCCCTGGTGCCCGGTCACCTGATCGGCGGCGGCATCTACGGTGGCGTCGGCCAGGCCGTACACATGGCCCTGCCCGCACTCGCCTCCAAATGGTGGACGATCCTCTTCGCCTTCGTGGCGGTGGTCCTTGTGCTGAGCGGCAGCTATCGCGTCCTCGAAAGACTGCTCACAGTGATGGTCGTCCTCTTCACCATGATCACCATGGCCTGCGCCGTACTGCTGCAGTTCACCGAGTACGCCCTGACCTGGGCAGACCTGGGAACGGGGTTGCGGCTGGACTTTCCGGCCTTCGCCATCGGCGCTGCGATCGCTGCGTACGGCGCCACCGGCGTCACCGCCGCCGAGGCCACCGTCTACACCTACTGGTGTACGGAGAAGGGATATGGCCGGTTTGCCGGCCCGCGCTCCCAGGAGGATAGCTGGGCTCGCCGGGCACGAGGGTGGATTCGCGTCATGCAGACCGACGTGGCCCTCACCCTCGTCGTTCTCACCATGGCAACGGTGCCGTTCTACGTGCTGGGTGCCAGTGTCCTGAATCGTCTTGGGCAGAAGCCGGACGGCCTGCAGACATTGGAGATACTCTCCAGCATGTACACCGAAACCCTAGGCGAGTGGGCCTACTGGCTGTTCATGGCCGGTGCGCTCTTCGTGCTTTTTTCCACGGTAGTCTCGGGGCTGGGAGGCAGTGCCCGCGTCTTCGCCGACGCCGCCGCCGTCCTCGGATTCATCGATGGCGGTGACTACTCTGCCCGCCTGTGCCTGACCCGGATCTACACCGTAGTATCCCCGGTGCTGATGGCGATGACCTACTTCTTCATCCAGAACCCCGTCTGGATGCTCACCGTGGGTGGGATCTGCTTCGCCTCCCTGTCCCCGGTCATCGCCGGCAGCACCGTCTACCTGCGCTACCGACACACCGACCGCCGCCTGGCACCCGGCTGGCGATCGGACGTCGTGCTCTGGGTCTGTTTTGTGGCCATGCTCGGCATGGGCCTCTACGTAGTCTCGCTGTTGTTCGGCGCCTCGTGAACGCGGCCGAAGAGGATCTTCACGACCTCGCCAGCGGCGCCCTCGTCGTCATCCTCGGCAAGGCGGCCCGCATCTCGCGGGGGGGATTCATCTGGGTCATCACCCTGCTCTGCGGTCTCGAGGTCCAGGGTCTCTACTCATTGGCCTGGGCCGTGTGCACCACCCTCAACAAGCTCGCCCGCTTCGGCCTGCCTCGTGGCGTCGTGTTCTTCGTCGCCGCCGAACGGGTGGACGAAGACGATGGGGGCGGTGGCAAGGCCATCGCTGTCGGCGCTCTGCTCGCAACCATCGTCAGCGCCGTCGTCGTCGCCGGCCTGCACCTGTCGGCAGACCGCCTCGCCCTGTTCTATGACCGGCCCATCGCCACCGCACTGCGCATCATGTCGTGGACCGCCCCCTTCGTCGCCCTTACCTGGGTGCTGACGTCGGCCACGCGGGCCCTGCGCATCGTGCGCTACGACGTCTACGTCCGGTCCATCGCCGGACCGCTCGTCCTGTTCGCTGGCGGCACCGCCGTGGGGCTCGCCGGGTTGGGGCTCGAGGCGATCGCCTGCGTGCAGCTGTTGATGGCCGGCGGCAATCTGGCCTTCGCCGCCTACCTGTTCAAGCGACACTTCCCTCTCGCCGCCACGATCCGCCGCGCTGCCGCAGTCCCTCGATGGCGTCCCATGGCCAGGTTCTGCGCCCCTGTCGCCTTCACCGACCTGGTCTACGGGCTCGTCGTACAGCTCGACGTGCTGATGCTTGGCTGGTTCGTCGACATGAGCCTGGTCGGCATCTATGTCCTCGTCCGCCGGCTCGCCAGTGCCCTGCTCAAGGCGCCACAGGCCTTCGACGCCATGTTCAGCACCGTCGTCAGCGACCTCACCGCGCGGGGCCGCGATGATGAGCTTGGCAACCGCTACGTTACGGTGACGCGCTGGATCCTCACGGTAAACCTGCCCGTCATCGTCTGCCTCCTCGTCATTGGCGGCCCGGCTCTGCAGCTGCTCGACGCCAGCCGGCTCGCGGAGGTCGCTCACGCCGAGCTGGCCCTCAGGGTCCTTTTCATTCTAGGTCTGGGAATGATGGTGCAGAGTGTCTTCTTCGTCGCCGAGCCACTGCTGGCCATGTCCGGCCGTCCCGGCCTCAATCTGGTGAATAACCTGGTCTGGCTGGCGGCGAACTTCGGCCTCAACCTGTGGCTCATCGACGCCTATGGCATTGCCGGGGCAGCCCTTGGCGCTGCGCTGGCCATGGTCCTGGTCAACCTGCTGCGCCTCGTGGAGGTGCACATCTTCCGCGGCGTCCTGCCCTTCAGCCCCGCCCAGCTCAAGCCCCTCGTTGCGGCCGCGGCGGCGGCGTTGCCGGCGTGGTGGCTGCTGGACGCCACACCTGGGAAGGTGTGGCCGGCGGTGTTGCCGGCATCGGCCTTTCTGCTGACGTACTTCCTCGGTCTGCTGCTGCTGAGGCCCGAGCCCGAAGACAGAGCGATGTTATCGGCCCTGTGGCGCCGGCTACGACGCTGACTCGCTCGCGATGGATGCCTTTTACGGTCTTGCCATAAAATCGTACCCTCAGTCTGCTGATGGATGCAGAATATCAGGCGGAAGGAGGAAAGTAGCGTGGGTGTGAGCGCCATCCAGGTAGACGTGGAGCTGCAGCTGATCGAAGATCGCGAGCTGCGGCTCACGGCAACGGTCCACAACGGGCTCGATAGGGATCTCCGGGCGTGGAGTCTGCAGTTCGACCTTCCCAAAGCCGTTGGCGCCGGTGCGGATACAGTGCTGTGTTCACAGGTGGGCAGCCACGTCTCCCTGTCACCGGCCGACGACGGCGTACATCTGCCATCGGGTAGCAGTACCGACCTCTCCTGCCTGGGGGCGGCTGGCATGATCCAGCGCCTGAGCGATCTCCCCTCTGGTTTCTATGTCAGGTACATCGACTCAGATGGACAGACTCAGATCCTGCCTGCCGTGTTGGGCGAGCACAATCTGACGGCCATCGTTGACGGGACACTCCGCCCGTCCGCCTATGGCGATCAGCCGACTCCTGCCAGCGTACCAACACCGCCGACGCTGTCGGCGACCACGGTCGGCACGAAGGCGCCGGCTCTCGACAAGGCGGGGCCGACCGATCTGGTCCCGAGGCCGCGGCACATCCGCTGGAGTGAGGGTGAGTTTTCTTGCGACACTCTGTTGCAGTACTCCGGTCCCGGTGCAGCCGACGCTGCCGTCACCTGGCTGACGACGCAGGTTCCGTTGGAATTGCGGCGCAGCGACGAGGAGACTGCACACCTGCGCTTCCTGGCTGACGACACACTCCCTGCCGAAGCCTACCGCCTGCGCATCGAGCCCGATGTGATCACCATCGGGGCCTCGAGGGAAGCCGGCTTCTTCTATGGTGTCGTGTCTCTTGTGCAGCTTGCCGTGATCTCGGGGAGCTGTCTGCAGCTGGCCTGCGTCGACATCGAGGACGAACCCCGATTCGGCTATCGCGGCCTCATGCTGGACTGCGCCCGTCACTTTCACAGCAAGGAAACGCTGCTGAGACTGCTGGATCTGATGGCGCTCTACAAACTGAACGGGTTCCATTGGCACCTGACCGACGACGAGGGCTGGCGAGTGGAGATCCTGGCCTTTCCCGAGTTGACGGAGCGCGGCGCCTGGCGTGGCGAGGGAGAAGTGCTGGAACCGCAGTTCGGCTCCGGGCCGGGTCGCTACGGTGGCTACTACACACAGCAGGACGTACGGGAGATCGTCGCCTACGCCACGGCCCGTCAGATTCAGGTGATTCCCGAGATCGACATACCCGGACACTCCCGGGCGGCCATCAAGTGCTGTCCGGAACTGCTGGTGGAAGGCGCCGACGAATCCACCTACTGCGGCGCCCAGATGTACGACGACAATGTCCTCAACCCGGCTCTGCCCGGTACCTACCGGTTCCTGCACCAGGTGTTGGACGAGATCTGCGGGTTGTTTCCCGGTCCGTGGATCCATGTGGGCGCCGACGAGGTGCCGGCGGGTGTGTGGGAGGGATCGCCCGCCTGCCAGCAGTTCATGGCGGAGCATGGCTACGACAGTCCCCATCAGCTGCAGGGCCACCTGCTCCACGACCTGCAGGCGTACCTTGCCGACCGGAGTCGGTGCCTCATGGGTTGGGAGGAGGTCGTACACGGCGACAAGCTCGACCGCTCCGCCATCGTCAACGCCTGGAGTGGCATTGACGTGGGGACCGAACTGGCAAATGTCGGGTACGGCGTGGTGGCCTGCCCGGCTCCCTTCGCCTATCTGGACCTGGCCTGGAACGCCGACCCGTCCGAACCGGGCTACTATTGGGCCGGGACCTCAGACCTGGCCAGCTGCTACGCGTACGAGCCGCATACGGAGGGCCTCACCGAGGAAGGAGCAGCACGTCTGCTGGGAGTCCAGGCCGTGTTGTGGAGCGAACTGCTGGACAGCCGTGAACAACTGGACTATATGCTGTTCCCCCGCCTGCTGGCGATGGCCGAAACCGCCTGGACATCGCAGCATGGAAAAGACTTCGACGACTTCAGCGCCAGGCTGCCGCTGCAACTGAGAATGCTGCAGCGCCTCGGCGTCAACTATCGGCCAATGGACACTACATGACGTCTGCGGCAAGTGGTACCGACCTCGCCGAGCATTGGCAGCGAGAAGGCTACATCGTCGTCTCCGGCCTGATCGACGGCAGCCGTACCACGCGCCTGGCCGCAGTGGCCGAGTCCATCCTGGCACAGTGGCGGGAGTGCAATCCGGAGACCGGTGAACCCGGAGGCGGAGCGAATGCGACCTGCATGCGCCACCTCAACCACCCGGGGTACTTCCCGCCGGAGGGACGCACGGGCCTCGTCACCATTCTCGAGACGATCGCCGACCCGGGGATTCTCGATGTCTGCCGCATGATTCTCAGCGCTGACCCGCTGTTCCGCTGCACGAGTCTGTTCATGAACCCGCAGCAGGACGGTCAGGACGGCAACTGGCACCGGGACAGCCAGTTCCACCATCCCGATGAAGAGGAAGAGAAACAGACCGTCGCTGCAGGCGGCGACCTCGGCCACAGCGTGCAGCTGCAGATCGCCCTGGTACCCTCTGACGACATCGAGGTGGTACCTGGCTCCCATCGCCGCTGGGACACCGATGAGGAATACGCCATCCGTCGTGCTGACGAGCAGAAGAACAGCCGTTCGAACGCCATGCCGGGCGCCCTCCGTGTCGCTCTCGAGCCGGGAGATGCCGTCGCCTTCAATCCCCTGGCATTACATCGCGGGCGCTACCATGCTGACAAGCGACGACGGACCCTGATGCTGACCTACACGTCGGCCACCCACCCTCGCTTCGACTACTTCTCCGACCAGCCCTGGTTCGACACCGACGGGTACCTCGCCGATCTCGGCAACAGCACCTCCACCTTCTTCGAGCGCTTCGTCGAGCAGTACGGTGATGACTGGCGCGCCAAGGCCCTGCGATCGTGACCGATCCCTTTGACAGAGACCCGGCTGCCGTCTCCCGCTGGATCAGTGACCGCCAGCGCCTGCTACGCCACGAGGCGGAAGACACCTTTCGGGCCGAGATCCTGGACTACGGGTCACGGCAGTCAAAGCATTGGCGGCGCGACTATGGCTCCGAGGCCGCCTACGCTGACTCCGTTAGTGCGAACCGCGACAGGTGGGCCGCCGCCGTCGGTGTCCTGCCCCGACAGGACCGGCCCTTCGCTGCCCGTCTCGATCCCTGGTTCGAGGACGAGCAGGTGAGCATCTGCTGGCTGACCGTGGACTTCTTCGGCAGCCTGCAGGCCCGCGCCCTGCTGGCCCTGCCGAAGACGGAGAGGACACCGCCGCTCGTCATCGCCCAGCACGGTATCGGCTCGTCCCCTGAGAAGGTCTTCGGCCTCGACGATGCCGGCGACATCTACAAAGCCTACGGCCGGCGCCTCGTCGAACAGGGCTTCGCCGTGCTGGCGCCGATGAACGTATCCGGCGCCCACCCGCGGGCCCGGTTGACCCGACTGTGCTCACTCATGGGGCGCACTCTGTGGGGCGTGGAGATCGCCCGCACACAGCGGCTGCTCGACTACCTGGAAACACGGGACGATGTCGACATGTCCCGCGTCGGCATGTACGGCATCAGTCTCGGCGGCGCCTACACCATGTTCACCACGCCACTGGAGCCGCGTATCACCTGCGCCGCGGTGTGCGCCTGGTTCAACCACCGGCCCAACAAGATGGCCGTCGACGACCCGCGCTACTCCTGTTTCCTCTCCGTCGACGAGGAGCACGTCTGGATCCCCGGCTGGCTGCGCGAGTTCACCGACTCGGATCTGGCCTCCCTCATCTGCCCCAGACCCCTGTTCATCGAACACGGCAAGGCGGACGGCATCGCTTGGTGGCCGCAGGTTGAGGAGGAATTCGCCGCCACCGCCGAGCACTACCGCCGGCTCGGTCTCGAGGAGCGTATCGGCATCGAGATGCACGAAGGCGGACACGAGATCCGCATGCAGGGAACCCTCGACTTCCTGCGTCGCTGGCTGCAGCCGTAGGACACCGATGCATACCAGCGATCTGCGCGGCGCCGACTTCACTCTCGTACTCGATGGCAAGGAGACGACACACGGCGACGTCTTTGGAGACTTCCCAGTCACCCGCCGGGTAGGCCTCATCTGTCCCGAGCCACTGGACGGCCTCGGTGCTGCCACACTGCTGCTGAGTTGTGTCACTGCCTTCTACGACGGCTACCGGGCGACGGCCACATCCTTCTTCGCCTACCCCGACTTCTTCACCTTCCATCTGCGCTCTCCGGCCAGCTACTGCAGCTTCGACATCTGGCCGGATCACAAAAACGTGGCCGTCGACTCCCAAACCCTGACGGATGACATCACCGACCGCGGTGTCGACACGTTGATCGTGCCCGATGACTGGACCGGTACAGGCGACCTGCAACCCGTGCAACAGGCGGCGCTGAACCGCACGCTGAAGTCCGCCTTCGCCTACAGGCCCTGCGGCATCGCGGATGACTTCGACCTCACCATCAGCTGCCGTCGGGATCCCGTGGCGACCTGGGCCGACAAGGCGATCGAGTCCATGGTAGATACAGATCGTGTCGCCTGGGCCAGGGCAGCCGACGACGACCGCCTGGAACAGTCCTTCCGCCAACTCACTCTCGCTGACGCCGTCTCCCGACTCTAGAGAAAGGCCTCCATGCGAATCGTCACCTGGAACGTGCTCGGACTCACCGGTTATCCTGCCGCCGTCTCAGAGGCCGACATCGGCCGACCGGGGACAGCCCCGAACTCTCAACATTTCACCGGCGTCTTCGGCGGCCTGGACGCGGATGTCATCGCCCTGCAGGAAGGGGTCACCCATCCCATCGCCCGAGATATCGCCCGCCGCATGGGCCGACACCTGGCGACGTTTCCCTCGCCGCAGTCCTGGCCGGGACACGTGCTGTCCCGCTTCCCCATCGTCGAGTCCAGGACCTTCAGCCATGCAGTGGCCGACGACGGTCTGCCGTGTTTCAGCCGCACCGCTGGTGCCGCTCTGCTCCAGGTGTCAGATGACAAGCGATTGTGGGTTGTGTGTATCCACCTGCACCCCGGAGATGTCGAGCTGCGGGCTCGCGAAGGCGAGATGTTGCGAGAGCGCCTGGAGGGATTGCTGCCGGACTGTGTTAATGCCGTTGTCCTGGGCGACTTCAACTGTGATGTCTCTGAACCGATACACCAGCACCTGGCCGACCTCGGCTTCCTCAACGCCATGGCTACGGCCGGAGGCGGCCTGCAGCTCACCATGGACACGGCAGGAATCAAGCCGTGGAAGATCGACCACATCTACCTGAGCCCGGCCCTGGGGACCTGCGCTTCAGCGGCGGCCGTCATCCGTGACGCCGGGTTCCGCACCGATCCGCCACGCCCCGAGGCGAGCTGGGATCATTCCGACCACCTGCCGGTGCGAGTCGACCTGACCTGGCCCTGAGTCTTACGCGAAGCTCGCCTGCAGATCCCCCAGAAGAGCCTGGTAGATGGGGTTGCACAACTCGGCGACGCCGCCGTCGCTGGCAGCCCAGCTTGAAGTCCAGAGCACGAACGTCTCGTCGCTGGCGGTCACGGGAAAGACCCGGACCTCACCGATGTACCCCAGCACCTTGTCCTTGGCGACCGCGTCGGGACCGTCGTCGATGCTGTAGCGGATGACGCGAGCCTCGTCGTCGAGCGCCACCAGGGTCTCGTGAAAGGCGTCATTGATCACCCGCTTGGCGCCGATCTGCGTACCGGGCGCCTCGCCCACCTTGTCGACCTTCTCCACGACATTCGGGAAGGCGGACATATCGTGAAAGTCGCGCAGGCGGGCCCAGACTTTGTCGGCGGATGCGGCAACGACGGCGGAATTGTAGCAACCCATTGACGTGCTCCTTCTGTAGGGCAGGGTGAGTGGAGACTAGATCTTACATTCCACGTGTCATCGAGCAAGACCCGACCTTTCTCCACCCCCTTGCCATTGTAGGCCCTCGTACCTGAGGCTTTCTCCATGCCCATGCCCGCACGACATCTGTGGTCGCACATCCAGAAACAGCTGCGCGGCCGTCCCGAGCCCGAACAGTTGCGCCTCCTGCGCGGCCACCTCGACGACCTGCACGACGAATGGAAGGGTCCGTACAAGGATCTGCGCGACCGTCTACGCCGACAGGTGAGCCGCCTCGAGGGACATGATGCCGTCCGTTCCCGCTCCGGTCAGCACGATCCCTTCCACGTCAAACGGCAGGGCGAGGCCATGGTGGTGTTCGCCGGTGCGCCGAACGCCGGCAAGTCCGCCCTCGTCGGCGCCCTCACGGGTGCCGCGACGACCGTCGCCGACTACCCCTTCGCCACGCAGCACCCGGCGCCCGGTATGCTGGCCGGCGATGGCGGGGCGCTGCAGCTGGTGGACACTCCTCCCGTGGTCCCGGGGCTGGCCGCAGGCGAGGGACCGGGGAAGCCCCTGTTGCACCTGTTCTCCATCGCTGACGCTCTCGCCGTCGTCGTCGATGTGGCCGACGATCCGGTGGCTCGCGTGCAGACGCTGTTTGCCGAGCTCGACACATCGGGTGTGCGGCCCGTCGCCGGGCCCGTGGGCACGGTGATCAGCTCGAAGGGCAAAGGCGGCGTCCGGTTCTCGGGACATACTCTCGATCGCGCCCAGGAACAGACAGCCCGTGGCCTCGTGGAAGCGGCCCACATCGACCATGCCGAGATCGCCGTCCGCACCACCTTCGACGCCGAACAGCTACGCCTGCAGTTGGACGGCGATATCCTGCTCCCCACCATCTTCCTTGCCACCAGGAGCGGGCTCCCCGGCGCCGATGCGGGACGGCAGGTGTTGGGTGAACACTGGCCCGAACTGCCTGTGCTGGCGGCCGACGCCGACCAGCCGGACTCTCTGGGGCTGCGCACTCGTGTCCTGGACTCCCTTGGGCGGATATCGGTACAGCTTCTCGAACGGGCTGCCGTCGACGCCGCCGGCTCCACGGTCCTGACTTCTCTCGCCAGCGATGTGGCCGCCGTCGTCACCAGGACCGGGGACCAGAGTCGCCTCAAGGGAGCCCGCGTCTGGGGCACGTCGGTGGACCGCCCTGGTCAGTCGGTCAGCCTGCAGCACATCGTCGAGGCGGGAGACAGGATCTTCGTCCAGTCGTAGGTTTCGGCTCCGTCCCGCCTCCCGCAACCTCCGGAGCCTCCATGTTCCATCCCCCGCATCTGCTCGAATGCATCCGTGCCGACGACGGCCTGCGGCAGCACGCGGTGACACGTGCCGCCCCGTGGCGCTCCCGCTCCCTCGACGAGCTGTGGGATCTCGTCTTCGGCCATACCCTGCCGCGATCGTGGATGGTCTGGTCTGACGGTCCCTGTCCCGCGTGTGGCGATGACGTCAACATGTACGACTGGGCCATGGCTCCCCTCGACCTGCCCTGGAAACTGACGTGCCCGCGTTGCGGCGATGTCTTTCCGAAGAACGATTTCCATGCCTACTACCTGACCGGCCTGGACTCGACCGGGGTATTCGATCCGGCTCGGGCGGATGGCGATCTTCTGTTCAACAACGAGCATCCCGACCCGGGCGATCCACTTCACCGATTCGGTGTCGACGATGGTCAGGGCTTCCTCAATGAGGCCGGCCAGCGCTGGCGCTTCATCGCCACCTGGCTCGTTTACGGGCAGTGGAAGGGACTCATCTGGACGGGAATCGACCGTCTCGCCGAAGCGTTCGCCGCCACCGGGGACTGTGAGTATTCCCGGCGTGCCGGGGTCCTTCTGGACCGTCTGTCCGATGTGTATCCCACCTTCGACTACTCGCAGCAGGGGTTTGTCTACGAGAAGCCCGGCAACCGGGGGTACCTGTCCAACTGGCATGACGCCTGCGCCGAGGTGCTGACACTGACCGTCGCCTACGATCGCGTGCGCGAGGCTCTGCCCGACGATGATGAACTGGTCAACTTCCTGTCGGCACGTGCGTCACGGCTCGAGCTGCCCACGGCGAAGAACTCCGGTCGTCAGGTCTGCGACAACATCGAGGGACGCATCCTGCAGCACACCCTGGACCACATCGATCGTGTCGAGTCGAACTTTCCAGCGACGGAGATGGCCGTCATCCTCATCGAGGCCGTGTTGCGGGGAACGGACGGCATAACACATATCCACGAGTTGTTCGATGACGCCATCACTCGCGCCACCGCCGTCGACGGTCTGTCCGGTGAGAAGGGACTGAGCGGCTACGCCTGCATCGCGCCTCGCACCCTGGCCCACTACCTGGCCCTCTTCGCCCGCGCCCTGCCTGGGTTCCTCCACGAGATTCTTGCCCGTCATCCGGCTTTGCAGGATCTCTACCGTTTCCATATCGACACCTGGATTGGACAGCGCTTCTACCCGAACGCGGGCGACGCTGGCTCCTGGACTCAGACATCCCCGACCTACGCCGCCGTGCCCTTCATCGGAAACGATGGTCCGACGTTGGCTCCCTCCATGTTCACCTTCTTCTGGCAGCTGTACGAGGCCACCGGGGATGTGGGCTTCGTGCAGATTCTCCATCACGCCAACGGGGACGTCACCGACGACCTGCCTCACGATTTGTGCTGCGCCGATCCTGCCGATTTTCAGCAGCGTGTCGCTGAGGCGATCGCCGAGCATGGCGAACTGCCCCAGCCACCATCCGTCAACAAGCAGAACTGGCATCTGGCCATCCTTCGCGGCGGCGATGACAGGATGGGGCCCGTGGCCTGGCTCGACTATGACTCGGGCGCCATGAACAGCGTCTACGCCTACCGCCTCGATCCGTCGGTCCGTGGACGGGGTGCCCACAGCCACGCCGACGGCATGCACTTGGGTCTGTACTACCGCGGCGTCGATCTCATCCCGGATCTGGGATACCCTCCCGTCAACTTTGGCGGCTGGTCTTCGCCACAGGCCGAGTGGTACAAGATGTCGGCAGCGCACAATACCCTCGTCGTCGACGGCCTCGACCTGGCCAACGCCGGCGGTCAGACCCTCTGGTGGCAGGATGAGGGATCGGTGCGCGGCATCTGCGTTTCGGCCCCGGGGCTCATCGAGGGTGAGGTCTTCGAACGGACCATCGTCATCGTCGACACCGGTGAGGCCGATGCCTACATCGTCGACGTGTTCCGCGTGCAGGGCGGCGCCGATCACACCCGGTTCCTGCTGGGTCCTTTCGGGCCCATGCAAACGACGGGGCTCGATCTGGCGCCGGCACCCGACTACGGCCACGACACGCTCATGCGCGCCTTTCAGGCCGACGCCACGCCTGCCGAGGGTTGGGCGGCCGACTGGACTCTCGAGGACCGTGCCGGTGTGGCGCCACCGGGAGCGGCGGTGCACCTGCGCTACACCGACCTGTCCCGCGGCGTCGAGGCAGGGATCTGTGAGTCGTGGGCCTGTTACGGCAGCTACGGCAACAAGGACGAAGTCTGGCTGCAGCGTCCGTGGCTGCGCCGCCGTGCACAGGACACCCCGCTGGCCTCGACCTTCGCCGGTGTCCTCGAGCCCTACGTTGACCAGCCCGTCGTCGCCTCCGTGTGCCGGGTGGACGACGGCGCCGGCGATCGCGCCGATGAAGCCCTCGACCTCAACATCGAACTGGCCTCCGGCGGTCGTGATCGTGTCCGCGTGGCTGCGGGTGGCGGCGTCTCCGTCGAACGCAATGCTGGCGGTTCCCACTCCTAGTCTGTACCGTTTCAGATGACAGGCCAACCGCCAGCGAGGAACCATGTCCGCAGAGAATGACTCCGGCAGCGCCGACGATCTGTTTGACGAGTTGCCGGGGGATGGGGCCGAGGCAGAGACACCATCGAAGGCGCATCGGTGTCCGAGTTGCGGCAAGGAGTTCCAGACGGATGAGGAGATCCACTTCTGCAACGCCTGTGGTGCCCCTCTGCACGCGGCGGGAAGCATCAACACGGTGAGTGTCCTGCTGGCAGAGGACGCCATCATCTCACGCCGCAAGATATCGGCGGTGCTCAAGCGCCTGGGTTGCCGCGTGGCCGAAGCCACGAACGGCCGCGAGGCGGTGGGACTGGCCGATCAGGTCGATCCTGACCTGATCATCCTCGACGTACACATGCCCGATCTCAACGGTATCGAGGCGCTGGACCTGTTGCGGGCCAATCCGAAATTCCAGAAGACGACCATCGTCATGCTCACTGCCGAGGCCGATGCCAGCGTCGTACGCGACGCCTTGACCCGCGGCGCCAACGACTACATCCGCAAGGATTCGACGCCAACTGAGCTGCTCGAGCGCATCAACAAACACGTACAGAACATCCGCGCCCAGGCCTGATACGCCGATGAGCTGTCTCAGGCCGTCGCGCGCGAGGTAGTACCGTACCCTTGGACCCCGCCTCCGGCGCCGAGAGACTGGCCCAGGGCCTGTACCCACACCAGGTGGAGGGCCTCGCCTTCCTGCTGGGTCGGCGGCGCTCGATCCTGGCCGACGACATGGGACTGGGCAAGACCCGTCAGTCCGTGCTGGCCATGACCCACGCCGAGCCGGACGGTCCCTGGCTCGTCATCTGCCCGGCCTCGGTGAAGCACAACTGGGAGCGGGAGATCCACATCGTCCTGCCGGAGGCGCCGGTGCACATCGTCGGTCCGGCGCCGCCTCCGGATCCGGCGTATTCCGGCTGGGTCGTCATCAACTACGACCTGCTCAAGCGCAACATCCCCCACTTGCTCACCCATCGCTGGCGTGGTCTCGTCTTCGACGAGGCCCACTATCTGAAGAACCACACGTCGCAGCGGTCGAGGCTGTCGCGACGCCTCGTGAGTGAGACCGAGGGGGATCCCGTCGTACATGCCCTTACCGGGACACCGTTGACGAACCGACCGCGTGACCTGTTCCCCCTGCTGCAGCTCGTCGACCACTCCCTCGGTCGATCCTTCTTCGGTTTCGCCAAACGCTACTGCGCCGCCGAGAAGAACGACTACGGGTACTGGGTGACGGCCGGGGCCAGCCATCTCGAGGAGCTGGCCGTGCAGCTCCATGGCATCATGTTGCGTCGACGCAAGGAGGAAGTCCTCCACCTGCCGCCGAAGGTGCGCTCATGGATCGATGTCGACATTCCGGAAAAGGCGCGGGAGGCTCTCAACGACGCCGTGCGCTCCTTCCTTGGAGATGCCAGGACGGAGCCGGCACGGGACCAACGCGGACGCCGGACCGGCATCGGCCAGCTGTCGTCGGCGCGCCGGAAACTGGCCGCCGTGAAGGGCACGCACACGCAGGAGTACGTTCAGGGTGCTGTCGATCAGGGCGAAAAGGTGCTCGTTTTCTCCGCCTTCAACAATCCCCTCACCCGCTTCACCCGTCACTTCGGGGAGGCCGCCGTGACGATCACCGGCGAGACACCGGTGGAGGATCGGCAGGGCCTCGTCGATCGATTCCAGAACGACGACGATGTTCGTGTCTACATCGGTCAGATCCACGCCGGCGGTACCGGTGTCAACCTGACGGCCGCACGGCAGGTCGTGTTCAACGACCTGGACTGGGTTCCGTCCAACCACTGGCAGGCCGAAGATCGGGCCTACCGCATCGGCCAGACGGGTACCGTCTCCGTCACCTACATGGTGGCCGGCGGTACGATCGAAGAGTTCGTGCGCACCGTGCTGCAGCGCAAATCACGCATCGTCGACGACCTGGTGGAGGGCAAGTCTCTCGGACCCGATCTCGACACCGACGTGCTGGGTGAGTTGCGGCGTATGCTGAAGCGCCTCGAAGGACGCTTCGAGGCGTTGCGCAGCGGTGATGTCAGCGAGGAGGAGCTCACAGGGGTGCTGCGCGCCGCCAGCGCCGAGTACCTGGACGAACAGGCGGACGAACTGGGTGCGGCGACTCGACAGGCCCTCGTGCCCGTGTCGGAAGGCGCCATCATGGCGCTGGCGGCTGTTCTGACGGGGCCGCGGCGTGCCGTGTACCGCGTCGCCAGTTCGCGGGACGAGAGCGTCCACTACACCGTGGAGGCGGTGGGAGCCGACATCACCTGCGATTGCCGTGGATTTCACTACCGCGGCGCCTGCGCCCATGCGCGGACGCTGAAGGAAGCCCTCGTCGCTGGCGATGGGCCGCCAGCGGCGTACGAAGCGGTCGAAGCCAGATGAGAATCCCCGACTTCGGAGCTGTCCGCGCCGATTTTCCACGAGCCGCTACGGCAGCGTACTTCGACAACGCCTCCTGTCATCCCCTGAGCCGTCACTCGGCGGCGGCCCTGCACCGCTATGTCGACTGGGCAACGCACGATGTCGGTGAGGCATGGTGGCCGACCTGGGCGAAGCCCCGAGACACATCGAAGCAGCTCTTCGCCCGTCTCA
Organism: Candidatus Latescibacterota bacterium; assembly: GCA_036011085.1. Lineage (GTDB taxonomy): Bacteria > Latescibacterota > UBA2968 > UBA8231 > UBA8231 > UBA8231. The sequence goes on along the minus strand of DASCMS010000018.1, from coordinate 109,789 downwards.
TCAACGCCGACGCGGAGGAGATCGCCTTTGCCCGCAGCACGGTCGAGGCCGAGAGCAATCTGCTCAATGGCATGAGTGACCATCTTGCCGGGGGCAATGTCGTAACCGATGACCTGCACTACGCCGCTTCTCTGTACAACTACAGAATACGCCAAGCCGACGGTCTCGATGTGCGGATCGTCAAGCAACGTGACTGGCGGATCGACATCAGGGACATGGAGCGCGCTGTCGACGGCAACACCAGACTGATCTCGGTAGCGCTGGTCTCCAACGTCAACGGCCATGTAGCGGATGTGGCGGCACTGAGCGAGATAGCCCACGCCCGCGGCGCCTATCTGTTTGCCGACATCATCCAGGCAGCAGGCGCCGTACCCATTGACGTACAGGCCATGGGCATCGACTTCGCGGCCTGTTCCACCTTCAAGTGGCTCATGGGCGTCAAGGGTTTCGGCTTCCTCTATGTGCGATCCGACTTGCAGAGAACGTTGGTGAAGCCGACTCAGCACCACGGCGGCGTGCGGCTCAACTACTCGCCCTGGGTCCAGGAGCCGGACCCCAACACGGATGAAGTGGTCTTTGCTCCGACGCCGGGGCCGGCCTGCTACGAAGTCAGCTACCCGTCCTACGAGGGGGCCATCTGCGCCCAGGAGAGCCTGGCGTATATCCTCCGGCTCGGTGTGGACAACATCCGCGACCACGCCCGGTCCCTCACCGACCACCTACAGGAGGAGTTGCCGCGCCGGGGGTATCCCTCGATTACGCCTCGGGGCAACGACAGCCCCATCGTGACCTTCGAGGTGAAAGACCCGGCGTCGACTGCCTCGCGACTGCGGGATGCCGGCGTGCACGTGGCCATGCGCTACGGCAACAAGATGCGCCTGTCGCCCTCGGTGTACAACAGCCCGGAGGATGTGGATCGCCTGCTGGAAGCACTGCCCTGAGGCGGTTTCAGCGCACCCGTTGGCCCTGCTGAAAGACCGCTACCGTCTGGCTGAGAGCGGCCAGGTTGGTCGTGGGGTCGCCGGCGAAGGCGGCAAGATCCGCCACCTTCCCGGCCTCGATCGAGCCAATCTGGTCACCCATGCCAATGGCCTCGGCTGAGACCTTCGTCGCCGCCAGCAGCGCCTCCCCCAGCGTGAAACCCGCTCGCACCAGCAGCGCCATGTCGTAGTCGAGGTGCCCGAATTCCAGATTGCCGACGCCACAGTCTGTACCGGGGATGATCTGCCCCTTCAGACCGCAGTCCAGCATCCCCCGCACCGTGTCGAGCGGCTTCTCAGACCGCGCCTCCATCCGCTTCAGGTCCTGCTCCTCACCCGCCGTGATCGTTCCCGCCTCGACCCGTCGATAGAGCGCTGCCATGCGCGGGTATCCGGTCCTCGCCTGCAACGTGGGGCAGATCCAGGTGCCGCGCTCCGCCATCGTCCGGGCCAACGCCGGATCAAAGCGCATCTGGTTGTCGGGGTCCAGGAATTCTGCATGCTCCAGCATATCGATGCCGGCTTCGACAGCCCGCTCCATGGATTCCCGGGCGCGACAGTGTGCGGCTGTGGGTCGGCCGAGCTGCCGTGCCTCGCTGACGGTGGCCCGGAGCTCCTCGATCGAGTAGCTGGCCCGTCCGGGAATCGTGCCCACAGTGCCGCCCCCGGAGGCCATGACCTTGATGAAATCGGCCCCCTGGTGCACCAGCTGACGCACGGCGCGCTGCATCTCCTGCTCGCCATCGGCCACCGCATTGCACATGTGGAAGTGGCCTTCGGAGCAGGTGATCGACCGGCCGCAAGCCAGCAGACGCGGTCCCTCGATGTAGCCGCATCGCAGCCCCTCCTTGAGGGCAAAGGCCACCATGTTACGGGCACCATTGTCGCGCAGGGTTGTAATCCCTGCGTCCAGATGGCGTCGCAGGTTTGCCACACCCCACAGCACCATGAGCTCGTCGGTCTGGGCAAACAGCTCAGTGTATGAGCGCCCATCAGCGGCCAGGCTGACATGGGTGTGACTGTCGATCAGGCCGGGCGTAATACAGGCATCTCCCAGGTCGATCACCTCGGTGTCGGGCGGTACCTGTCTCTGGATCTGAGCCATGGGACCCACGGCGCCGATGCGATCACCGTCTATGATGACGGCCTGGTCGGCCCGGGTAGAGGTGCTCAGTCCGTCAAACAACCGGTCGGCTCGGATGATCAGATGGGAAGCTGCAGTATCTGGCATGGAATACCTGGCCCCTTGCGTGGTGGAAGGTTCGATGCCAAGGTACACACATGGGCTTGACGAAGAAGGGCCAGACTCACCATTATGAGCCCTATCGTGCCTGAAAGTCTGCCATCTTCCCTCGATTCTGCCGACCTTCGCCGCCTGGATCGCGACCACTGCTGGCATCCCCTCTTCCAGCACAGTCAGCTCGAGGGCGGCACCGAACTGACCGTCTTCGACCGTGGCGAGGGCAGCACACTCTACGACGCCGACGGCAAAGCATACCTGGACGCCGGCGGCGGCCTGTGGAATGTCAACGTCGGCTACGGTCGTCTGGAGATCGCCCAGGCCGCCTTCGAGCAGTTGCAGCGTCTGCCCTACTACCCGCACTCACAGATCAACGAGCCGGCCACCTTGCTGGCGGCAAAGCTGGCCGAGCTGCTGCCCGGCGATCTGAACCGGGTGTTTTACTCCAACTCGGGTTCGGAGGCCAACGAGAGCGCCTTCAAGATCGCCCGGCAGTGTCAGCGACAAAGACATCCCGGCCAGAACCGTTACAAGATCATCGCCCGCTATCAGGGCTACCACGGCTTCACCATGGGCGCCCTGTCGGCCACGGGCCAAGTGGGTCGGCGGACGCCCTACGAGCCGCTGGTGCCCGGCTTCCTGCACGCTGATCCGCCGTACTGCTACCGTTGCCCGCTGAAGCTGACCTACCCGGACTGCGGTCTTGCCTGCGTCGAACAATTCGACGAGATGATCCGCCGCGAAGGCCCCGAAACGGTGGCCGCCGTCGTCGTCGAACCCGTCATCGGCGGGGGTGGTGTCATCGTGCCGCCCGACGACTACCTGCCCCGCCTGCGACAGATCTGTGACACCCACGACGTCCTGCTCATCGTCGACGAGGTCATCACCGGCTGGGGCCGCACCGGCAAGCTGTTTGCCTGCGAACACTGGGATGTGGTGGCCGACATGGTGGTCACGGCCAAAGGCATCACCTCCGGCTACCTGCCGTTGGGGGCCACCATCGTCACCGACCGCGTCTTCAAAGCCTTTGCGGGCACACCCGGAGAAGGCCACGAACTGGCCCAGGTCTGCACCTACGGCGGCCATCCGCCGTGCTGCGCGGCGGCGCTGGCCAACATCGACATCCTGCTGCGGGGGCGCCTCTGGGAGAATGCCACCGACGTCGGTGCCCATCTGCTGGCCGGACTGCAGAAACTGGATTCGCCCCTCGTCGGCGACATTCGTGGCATCGGCCTGATGCTGGCAGTGGAACTGGTCAACAGCGACGGGTCGCTGCTGGACGGGGCCCGCACGGCAAAGGTGAAAGGCGCGCTGAAATCTTCGGGGATTCTGGTGGGTCAGATGAGCCACGCCGTACTCGGCCCGAACAGCGTACTCTGCCTGTCTCCCCCGCTCATTCTGACAGTGGCCGAGGCCGAGCGTATCGTCGACGCCTTCGGGGTGGCGTTGGCCTGAGCGGTCAGCCGTAGCCCAACTCTTCGAGCTGGTCCTCGTCAAAGCCCATGAAATGGGCGATCTCGTGTACCAGGGTGATCTCCAGTTCGTGCTCCAGGTCGGCCGTGTCTTCGAAATCGTGTTCCAGCGCCGCCTGGTAGATGTGGATCACCGCCGGTAGATCGCCGAAGTCTTCCACATGTTGCTCCGGCAGTGGCGTGCCGGTAAACAGGCCGTACACGTAGGTATCGGGGTCGCCGTACATCTCGTCCATCAGCTCTCGAGTGGGCCATTCATCGATGACGATGGCAACGTTGCCCATGGCCTCACGGAAGCTTTCGGGGACGCCCTCGAGGGCACGCTCCACCAGCCCTTCGAAGCGTTTGCGATTCACCTGGCCGATCCCTTCACTTGTGCTTCTCCGGCACCCTCTCAAGGTGAACTTCCATCATGCCACTGCTCCGGCTCGGCCTCCTGTTCCTGCTGTCGGTTGCCACCGGCTGCTCGAGTCCCGGGAAGATCCTGGACGCCGTGGTGCAGACCATCGATGCCGTCAGCACCTCGCAGCGATCGGAAGAACTGCGGCGGCCGAATGATCCGCCGTACGGGCCCACCCTGATCCTGCCGAGTGGGCTGCGCCTGGAGGGCCTGTCCCGCGACGGGGAGCTGACCGACAGCTATCCCGACCCGGCAGGCCTGCCCTTCAACAGCTGCCGGCACGTTCACTATCGAGCCCCCGAGTACTTCATCGACATCCCGGCCCTGTCGCAACCGGTACGCAGCGCCCGCGCCAGCCTCAATTTCTCGCTCGAGGAGTACGTCCGGCTACCCGACCGCAACGGCGACCGCCGCTGCTACGTGGATCCGCAGATCGCCCAGCACGTGCAGGACCTGCGCAGCGCCTGGGGTGGCCCCCTGATTCTCAACTCGACCTACCGCAGTCCCCGCTTCAACGCCGCCATCGGTGGGGCCTTCTACAGCCGCCACATGTATGGCGACGCCCTCGATGTGGCCGTACCTGACCGCCGTCGCGCCCAGGACTTCTACAACCTGGCCCTGGCCATCGGTGTGGACTTTGTCGATGCCTTCGACAACACCGTGTCGGCTGACGGCAGTGGCTGGGTCCATATCGACGATCGAGGCTTCTGACAGCACTCGCTCAGTTCACCGGATCAGCAGATCAGCGGATCACCGTGAGCCTGCGCAGCAGACGGATACGACCGACAGCCAGCTCGTAAAAGTAGACGCCGCTGGCGGCAGGACGGCCGGACTCGTCCCGCCCATCCCAGGCCACACGATAGATGCCGGGAGCCGCCGCCTGCTCCAGCAGGTTGCGCACGCGGCCGCCGGTAATCGTACGGATATCGAGAGTCATGCGCTGGCCGGCCGTGAGCGAAATGTCCAGCAGAGACACACTGAAATCGATGACCGTGCCGCTGTTGAAGGGATTCGGGAAATTCTGCTTCAGCGCGAACTCGACCGGCAGTCGCGGGTCGAAATTCAGTGGCGGATCCCAGTCGACGGGTCCCGACATGCCCGCTGTGATCTCGGCGATCTCCGACGTCCCCCACCAGTTCCGCGCCACATCCAGAAGCTGGTCGGCTTCGTTGGCTACCAGTGCCAGAGGCTCGCTGACGACGTTCAGCTGCACCAGGGAGGGCACACGGAAGCCCTGCACCGAAAGTACGGTGTCCACACCGGAAAAGACGTTGGCGCGCACCCTCGGGTTGGCGCTGCGGGTACGCAGCGCCACCCTGTATCCCGACCACTCGTTCTCCTCGATGGTCATGGCCCCCGTCAGTTCCACACGTGCTCCCTCTCCGGTCCCCGTGAACCGCGACCCGGTCACACTGCCACTGGCCTTCTCCCGAAGCCACAGATCGTAGCCATCGATGGCCGTGCCGTTGCCCGTGATCTCGCTGTCGGTCAGGGTCAGCCGGCCATCAGCGCGCACAAAGCCGTGCCCGCCGTTGTCTCGCAACTGCAGATCCTGGGCGACGACGAGATCGCCGCCGTCGATGGTGACGGCATCGCCGCCGACATTCTCGACGGTGACGCGGTGCAGGCTGGTGCGGCCGAACAGGGACAGCACACGGATCCCGTCGGCCGCTGCCCCTCTCACGGTGACACCGTCCAATGCCAGTCCACGTGCCCCCCCCCGAACCACGATGGCATCCCGCGCGTGCTCGATCGTCGTCGAGCCGAGAGCCAGCAGGCCACTGGCCGTCGCCGTGAGCCCCACCCAGTCTCCCGGGGCGGGAGTGAGCCGGTCCGACTCGATCCTGGATGTGCCCCCCGACGAGGCCAGGACACCATCGATTGTGATTTCCACACGGTCCCTGTCGGTACCGGTCCCACGACCGTCGTCTGTGACGCGGACGACGGTGCCTGGTGCCAGATCGACGCGGGCCCCCTCGGGGATGACGATGTCACCGACGATGTACATGGTGTCGCGCCAGGTCTGCTGCCCCGTCACACGACCGGCGCGACGGGGATCCGCCAGGACGAGATCCGCCGAAAAACCTGCACCGACACGACGGATGCCGTTGATGCTGACGCCGTTGATGGCGGGGTTGCTCAGCGGCGAGTATTCGACGAAGCGCTCACCATCGAAGACATCCGTCCCATCTCCTAGATTGCCGGCATGGGCGGCGCTGTACTCGGCGACACTCGAATAGAAGTCGAGATTGTCCTGACCGAGATCCGGATCCACCCGCGTCCCCAGGGGAAATCCGGCCTCCGTGTACAGACCATCGGCGCAGATGAGGTCCACCACCTTCGCCTGTTCGTTGTCGTTGTTGCTCTGATCGGGGTCCACCCGCCAGATCAGCACGCCATCAACGGGCAGGTGGCGTTCGTAGTGACTGCTCGCGGCGCTGCGATGCTCCACCAGCAGGTAGTCATTGTCGGTCAGGGGCAACTGATACACGGTACCCCCGTCGTTGATATCACCGAGGAAGGCACCCTTGATCGAGGCCGAGAGCACGACGAGCTGCTCGTTGTCGACTCCGAGCCAGCCCAGTCGCTTGCGACTCCACGAGCTGAAGGGCGTCGGACCGCCGCGATCATCCCAGCCACGGGCCCCGTGTCCCATCAGCCCCCAGTAGCCTATGCCGGCTGAATCGTCCTGCAGTTCGACAATCCCGAAGCGTGTGTTGGCCCGGTCGTAGAGGTCGGGAAGACCGAATACGTGACCCATCTCGTGGGCGATGATGCCCACCGCGTCGGCCAGGTTCAGGCCTCGCTGCAGCGTGCCACCGGGCACGCCTGCCGCATCGGGACGAACCAGGACCCGTCCCCCCACAGCGGCGGCATCATCGGTGAGGTAAGACGAATCCAGACCGAGCAGGGCCACCCCATCGGCATCTCCTATGATGAATCCCGAGGGCGTCGACTGGGTTACCAACAATACCAGATCGACCGCGCCGTCGTCGTCGCCGGAGTTCGGCAGACCGTCGGGACCATCGTTGTCGAACCGGCCGAAATCGACGTCGGCGTCGGCAGCGTCGAGGATCTCGCGCGTGAAGCGGCCGAAGTCCCCGCGCCCCCCTGTGTCGCCGGACAGATAGCGGTCCATGGCGCTCTGCGAGGCGTAGACTCTTGGCAGCACTTCACCCGTCATACTGAACTGGCCGCTGGACATCTCGTGGAAGAAATGGGTCACACTGCCGGGCAGAGACGGATCGAAGAGATCGCCGGCGAAATCCGGGGCCGTCGAAGACCCGCCCTCGTCCTGAAAGCGGGCGAAGATGACCAGCGCGTGCAACTGGCCCCTGGGCGGCAGTGCGGACGTGGCTGCTCGGCGCATCGACGGGCCGGCACAGTCGAGGTCTGCCGCAGGCACCGGCCAGGGCACCGTCAACAGGCAGGCGACAGCGATCCAGTTGCGCAGAGGGGGGGTCATATCGCTAGTATACGCACCGATGAAGACTCTATCCTATCTGATCTGGCTGGCGCTGATGGCGACAACCGCCGTGCCGGCCACCGCCCGCGTGCTGTCTTTTGCCGGCGGCGGTCTTGCCGGCCCCCGTCTGTCCACTGGTGACGGCGACGGGGATGGAACTGTCGATGCCGCTCTCTGTGGCACCAACGGCGGTGGCGCCCGTGTCGACTGGTATGCCGCCCCAGGGCTGCCGAACGTCTCCTGGAGCCAGCTGCCAGTGGCGGCCGACCTCGCCCACGCCGATCTCGATGGCGATGGCCGGCACGAGATCATCGTCGTCGGCGCCCGTCGGTGGCATGTTCTGCAGACCGAGGGCGGGATTCTGCGGGGCCGCGCTCACGGGGCCACCACATCGCCTTTGTGGCGGGTCGCTGCCGCCGATGTCGACGGGGATGGTCGCGATGAACTCGCCCTGGTCACACTGCAACGCGGCCTCGTCGATGAGATTCCGCAGGCTGTGGTGGAGCTTGTCGACCTGGAGCTGACACCGACGGGCGCTGAGCTGCGCGTCCTCGACACGTGGGACGTCGCCGGCCACGTGGGCGACCTGTGTTTCGCTGCCAGCACCACGGGGCCGGTCCTGATCGTCGAGACCGGCGCCGAAGAAGTGGGTGGGCGACTGCAACGGCTGGAGACGACCGGTGGTGTGCTCCGTGAGACCGGCACCGTCAGGACCGGCAACGAAGGGCTGCGCATCCTGAGCCTGTCGGCCATCACCGTCGGACGGCGCACGTTGCTGAGCCTGGGCGACGTGACGGGTCGGATCCGTCTGGTCGAATGGCTCGACGGCGGCCTGCGTCGGTTCGGGGAGGCGCCCCTTTCCGGAGCCGGCGCGGCGCTGTCCGGCCCCGCAGGCGACGCGCAGATGTGGATCGCACCCCGTCACCCCGGCGAGCCCCTCGGCTGGTGGTCATCGGTACAGTTCTAATGCCCGAACTCCCCGACGTCCTCGCCTATCTGACCGGGCTGGAGCGGCAGATTGGCGGCCGCACCATCGAGGGCCTGCAGCTGCGCAGTGCCTTCCTCGTGCGCACCTTCGAGCCGAAGCTCGACACCGCGGTGGGTCGTCGTGTCACCGGCTTCCACCGCCTCGGCAAACGGATCGTCTGGAAGCTCGAGGGGGACCTCTACCTCGTCATCCATCTGATGATCGCCGGCCGCTTCCACTGGAAGAAGGCTGGCACCCGACCTTCCAGGAAGGTCGATCTGGCTGCTTTTCACTTCGACAACGGTACGATGCTGCTCACCGAAGCCGGCTCGAAAAAACGCGCCTCCCTCCATGTCGTGAGCGGTGAGGCCGGCCTGGCGGCACACGATCCCGGCGGTCTCGAAGTCCTCGAGGCCGATCTCGACGCCTTCACCGCCGTGTTACTGCGACGGAATCACACCTTGAAGCGAGCTCTCACCGATCCCCGCCTGTTCTCCGGGATCGGCAACGCCTACTCCGACGAAATCCTCCACGCCGCCCGGCTGTCCCCGGTGAAGTGGACGACTCGTCTGACCGAGGAGGAGATCACCAGACTCTATGCGGCCACGCGCTCGACACTGACCGACTGGTGTGCCCGCCTGCAGGCCGAAGCCGAGGCGGCCTTTCCGAAGAAGGTGACCGCCTTCCGTCCGGAGATGGCCGTACACGGCCGCTATGGCAAGCCCTGCCCGGTGTGTGAGACCGCGGTGCAGGAAATCGCCTATGCCTCGAACGAGACCAACTACTGCCCGCGTTGCCAGACCGACGGCAAGGTGCTCGCCGATCGTCAGCTGTCCCGGATGCTGAAGAACGACTGGCCGAAGACGATCGAGGAGCTCGAGGCGCGCCTCGAGCCTCCGGATCAGGACAACTGACGTGACCGATGACGCCGACGTTGCCGGCATCGGCCTGATCACGACCGATTATCTGTACCGCGTGCCGCGTCTGCCCGCCTTCGGAACTCAGTTGCGGGCCTCCGGGTATGCTCGGGCCTGCGGGGGGCCAGCGGCGACAGCCATGGCCTGTCTCGCCAGATTGGGCGCCAGACCTCGCTTCGTCGGCAAAACGGGGAATGACCATGAGGGCGACTTCGTTGACGGTGAACTCCGGCGTTTCGGCGTCGAAGTCTCCCGTCTTCGCCGGGGTGCCGGTCCTTCCCGCGTAGTTACCGTGCTCGTGGAAGAACGGTCGGGTGAACGGGGTTTCCTGTCCTGGCCCGAGGCCTTTCGCCCCTTCGTCGCCGAAGATCTGCGGCGCGAGGACGTGGCCGGCGTGCGTGTCGTGTTGATCGATGATGCCGACGATGTGGGTCTGCTGGCGGCGCGCTGGGCAAAGGAGGCCGGCGCCATCGTCGTTTTCGATGGGACATGGCAGAGCGACCAGCTCGATGTCTTCCTCCCGCTCGTCGACCACGCCGTCGTCGGCGAGTTCTTCGCCAGACGCTGGCTGCCCGAGGCGGACGACGACGAGATCCTGCATCGACTCACCGACATGGGCGCGGGTACGGCGGTCCTGACCCTGGGAGATCGCGGGTGTATCGCGGTGCATGGACAGACAAGAATTACACAGCCCGCCTTTCAGGTGGACGTCGTCGATACGACCGGCGCCGGCGACGCCTTCCACGGTGGCTACGTCGCCGCCCTGCTCGAAGGCGCCGGCCTGGCTGCGGTCCTGCGCTTCGCCGCCGCCACGGCAGCCCTCAACTGTCGCGCCCTGGGCGGGCAGCAGTCGTTGCCGACGCGCGACGAGGTGGAAGCCATGTTGCATCGATGACGCCAGGGGTTGCGGCAGCATGCCGTGGCCCCCTTTCTTGCGTGTATGACTCCCCTGGTTCTCCTGCTCGCCGCCGTCGTCGCCCTGCCGGTGGGCCTGTCCGCCGACGACGTCGATGTGCAGGCTCGGCAGATGTTCCGCTCCCTCATGAGTCCCTACTGTCCCGGGTCCCTGCTGGCGGACTGCCCCAGCAGCCAGGCGGCCGCCCTGCGGGACTCTGTGCGCGCCCGCCTGGGCCGTGGCCAGAGTGCGGCACGGATCCGCGATGATCTCGTCGACATCTACGGCGATGAGATCCTCGCCGCGCCTCCCTTCGAGGGCCTGGGATCTCTGACCTGGCTGGGAGCGGGAGTGATCTTTCTTGGTGGGCTGGGTCTCGCTGCCGGCTGGATGCGGCGACGCCTGCCGCGGTCGCCGGAGCGCCTTCAGTCTCCCGCCGCAGACGATTTGCAGCGTCTCCGCCGCGAGCTGGATGCGCAGGAGTGATCGGAAGGGTCAGAAACGACATGCGACGTCACACATCGATCCAGCTGCTCCTCGTCGTCCTCATGGCTCTCCCCCTCTGGGCCCAGCCGACCGAACTACAGCTCGTGGCAGCCCTCCCCGTGCAGGGCCTCGACAACGCCCAGCCATCGGGCCTGTGCTGGGTCGACGGCAGTCTCTACGCCGTGAGCGATCGTCACGATCACGCCATCTGCCGGATCGAGTTGCGCGACGACCACGCCCGCCTCGAGCCCTACATCACCTTCAACGCGCCGTGGTCGGGGGCCTGGGTGCGCGGCCTGGATTTCGAAGGTCTCACCTATCGCAACGGGTCGTTCTTTCTTGTCAGCGAGGCGACCTATCGGGTTCTGAGAGTTCACGAGACAGGGGGCAACCTGGCGTGGGTCACACCGAGCGTCGAAGAGGCGGGCGCGAAGGTGGGCCTCTTCAATGAAAAGAAGGCCCGACTCGAGGGCCTGGCCCTGCTCGGGGGCGGACGGGTCCTGCTGGCTGCCGAGAGGGCGCCCCGAGGTCTGATCGATGTCGTCCTCGACGCCGAGGGTGAGGCGGTGATCTCAGCCCAGGTCTGCGCCACCTCGATCCTGGACTTCGCTCCACCCCGCGAACCCGACTTTGCCGATCTCTACTTCGACGGCGAGGATCTGTACGCGCTGACGCGCAACGCCGACGCCATCGTCCGCATCACCCTCGACGAGGACGGTCTCGAAGAACTCGACGTCTGGACCTTCGGCCACGTCACCAACGCTCCTGAGTTCCACTACGAGGACATGACTTTCGGCAAGGCCGAAGGCCTGACGATGGATGACGAGCATGTCTATGTCATCCTCGACAACAACGGCCAGTCGCGAGCCCACGACCCCACCGACACACGTCCCCTGCTGTTCGTCTTCAACCGCCCATAGGAGCCTGTCGGCCCATGGCCTAGGGGCCGAAGCCCGTCGGGCCGCTGAACCCCGCCGCTTCCGTACCGAGGCGCACAAAGGCCTCGGCGAACCGACATCCTTTCATCCAGGCCGTCGACTGTGCTTCCATGGCCCGATAGGCGGCCAGCGTTGCGTAGCGTTCGGCCAGATCCGGCTGCGCCGCCAGATGCCGCAAGGCGTCCGTTTTTCGTTCCTGAACCTCGCTGATATCAACGAACAGATTGGGCAGGAAGCCGGCTACCGGGGCGGTCCCCAGGGTGGTCTCGTAGAGGGCGACCTGGGGCGAGGGACAGGGAGGGTGGTCGACATCCAGACCCGGCCGGAAACAGTAGCGGCTGGCCCAGATGACGGCACGGGTGCACTCCATGTGATCGGGGTGCAGCACATCGTCCTTCCAGTGGGTCAACACCAGGTCAGGCTGAAACTCGCGGAACAGTTCCAGCAGGTGCTGTTGCCTGTCGACACCCACCACGAGCGGACTGTCACCCCAGTCGAGGCAGTCGATCGTTGCTCCCAACACCGACGCCGAGGCTGTCATCTCCTGACCGCGGATCTCCTTGATGCGCTGGATCGACGGCGGCGGTTCCTGGGCCCACAATGCCGGAGACTCGCACTTTTCGCCGTAGCTCATGCCGTGGATATGCACGGTACCGCCGGCATCGACCAGCCGGGCGACCGTACCCCCGGCGCGCGAGCAGAAGTCTGCGGCGTGGGCGCTGAAGACCAGCACGCGGCGGCCCTCGCGGATCAGATCGCTCATTTCCCCTCCTTGTCGTCGTTTGTCTCTCGCCTCAATCAAGACCATCGCGGCCATCGCCGCACGCGGCTATCTTACCTCCCATGGATTTCGACCTGCTCATCGCCGGGGGACACCTGATCGACCCGGCCAACGGACTGGACGGTGTGCGGGATGTCGCCGTCAGCGACGGACGGATCGCCGCAGTGGACGTTGACATCCCAGCTACGAGCGCTGGCCGGAGGATCGACGCCGACGGACTGTACATAACGCCCGGTCTTGTCGACATCCACGTACACCTCTACGCCACGGCGGGCAACGAGGGCGCCTGGGGCGGTGACAACAGCATTCTGCCCGACGGCTTCAGCTTCCGTTCAGGCACGACGACGATGGTCGACACCGGCTCCGCCGGCTGGCGCAATCTTGCCGACTTCCGCACCCGGGTGCTCGACCGTTTCACGACCCGCAAGTATGCCTTCGTCAACATCGTCGGCCTCGGCATGACGACGATGACGACGGAGCAGAACATCTACGACATGGACGCCCGGGCCTGCGCCGATGTAGCCCGCGAACACGAGGACGTCGTCGTCGGGCTGAAGACAGCCCACTACTGGGCGCCGGACTGGACCTCCGTCGACAGGCTGATCGAGGCCGGCAACATGGCCGATATGCCCGCTATGGTCGACTTCGGTTTCTTCAAGCGCGAGCGTCCCTACTACGAGCTTGTGGGTGAAAAGATGCGGCCCGGCGACATCTCCACTCACGTGTACCGCGGGCCGGTCCCCTCCGTCGGACCCGATGGCAAGGTGATGCCCTACCTGCTGGCCGCCCGTGAGCGCGGCATCCTCTTCGACACGGGTCACGGCGCCGGCAGCTTCTGCTTCCGCAACGCCGTCCCTTGTGTTGAGCAGGGTTTCTGGCCCGACTCGATCTCCACCGACCTGCACCGTCTCAGCATGAACCTCGGCATGCTCGATATGCCCACGACCATGTCGAAGTTCCTCGTGATGGGCATGCCGCTGTACGACGTGATCAGACTGTCGACGGTGGAGCCGGCTCGTGTCATCGGCCGCACCGACCATGGCACGCTGTCCGTGGGCGCCTCGGCGGACATCGCCGTACTCGGCCTCGAGCAGGGCGATTTCGGCTACATGGATTCCTTCGGCGGCGTGTTGCGCGGCGACCGTCGCCTCGAGTGTGAATTGACCCTGTTCGGCGGCGACGTCGTCTGGGATCGCAACGGCCGCTCCGGCGTCGACTGGCGGCAGCTGCCGGCCGACTACGGTGTGCGCCCGGACGAGGTACTCATCTTCCCGGAGGACGCGTGAGTCCGCTCTATGGAGCCATTGAGGCGGGAGGAACCAAGTTCGTCTGCGCTGTCGGCACCGGCCCCGACGACCTTCGCGCACAGGTCCGCATCGACACGGACACGCCCGAGGTCACACTGGGACAGGTCTGTGCCTTCTTCGACGACACCGTCACCGCACACGGGCCGCTGGCAGCGGTCGGCATCGGCTGTTTCGGCCCCATCGACCTGGACCGATCCTCGTCGACATACGGATCGATCACCAACACTCCCAAGCCGGGCTGGGCGAACATCGATATCGTCGGCCACATGGAGCAGGCTCTCGGGCTGCCCGTCGGCTTCGACACGGACGTCAACAGCTCCGCCCTGGGTGAGGCCCGCTGGGGTGCCGGCGTCGGCCTGCACAGCCTGCTCTATCTCACGGTCGGAACCGGGATCGGAGGCGGCGCTGTCACCGACGGCCGCCTGCTCCATGGCCGCCTACACCCCGAGATGGGTCACATCCCCGTGCCCCGGGATCGAGACCGCGACCCCTATGAGGGCTGCTGTCCCTACCACGGCGACTGCCTGGAAGGTCTCGCCTGCGGCACAGCGCTGCGGGACCGTTGGGGTGTCCCCGCAGAGGAACTGCCCCCCGACCATGACGCCTGGGCCCTGGAAGCCGAATACCTCGGCAGCGCCCTGGCCACGTTCATCCTGACCCTGTCGCCGCAGCGCGTTCTGCTCGGCGGCGGCGTCATGGACCAGCAGCACCTGTTTCCGCGGGTGCGGCGAGAAACCGCCCGAATCCTGGAAGGCTACCTGAAGATCCCTGAGTTGCATGAGGATCTGGACACCTTCATCGTGCCTCCCGGTCTGGGCTCGCGCGCCGGCATCTGCGGCGCCCTGGCGCTGGCCGAGAGTGCCGCTGCATGAGTTCCACCTCAGGCGGAGTCTGGCCGGATCGCTTCGGCGCCCATCAGTCCATCGCCGGGGGACTGCATCTGGCCTTCGAGCGCGGCGAAGAGGCCACCTGCGCCACGCTGCAGATCTTCAACAAGTCGAACAACCAGTGGGCGGCTCGTGATTTCACCGCTCAGGATCTGGAACTGTGGTTTGCGGCATGGCAGGATTCCGGCCTCGATGTGGCCTGTGCCCACAATTCCTACCTGATCAACCTCGCCTCGCCCGACCCTGACCTGCAGGAGAAATCCTACCAGTCTTTCAAGGAGGAGGTCGAGCGCTGTCAGGTCCTGCTGGTGCCCCGTCTCGTCTTCCATCCCGGTTCGCACGTGGGCTCCGGCGCCGAGGCGGGCATGGCTCGCATCAGCACCTCGATCAACCGGCTGTTCGATGAACTCGGCGCTGATACGGCGGTGACCCTGTGTCTGGAGACAACGGCGGGTACTGGAAGCAACCTCGGCTCCACCTTCGAAGAGCTGGCACAGATTATCGATGGCGTCGAGCACCGGGCGCGCATGGGCATCTGTCTGGATACCTGCCATATCTTCGCCGCCGGCTACGCCATCACAGAACGCGGCGACTACACTACAACGATGCAGCGGTTCGACGCCACCGTCGGCATCGACCGCCTGCAGATCATCCATATGAACGACAGCAAGATGCCCCTCGGTTCTCGCCGTGACCGGCATGAAGACATCGGTGGGGGTCTTGTCGGCCTGCAGGCCTTCGGCCATTTCGTCAACGATGCCAGATTGCGCCATATCCCCATGGTGCTGGAAACCCCCAAGGGCGACGATCTGACCGGCGACATCAGCAACCTGCGAGTACTGCGTGGACTGCAGGAGCCCCCCTCGTGAAGAACATCCTCTTCATCATGACCGACGACCACACGGTGGGCGAGATGGGGTGTTACGGCGCCGGGTTGCCACCCACCCCGAACCTCGACCGGATCGCGGCGCAGGGGACCCGGTTCGACCGTGCCTTCTGCACCAATTCCCTGTGCGCACCCTCACGGGCCACGGTGCTCACCGGCTGTTTTTCGAATGTCCACGGTATACGGGGCAATTCGGAGGGTGCAGATGTCGTGGAGGAACTCAATCTCGATGTGCCCACCTTCCCCGAGATTCTGCGCGCCGCCGGGTATCGCACCGGACTGGTCGGCAAGTACCATATCCGCCAGGCCCCCCGCGGCTTCGATCACTGGGTCATCCATCCCGGCCAGGGAGAGTACGTCGACCCGGTCTTCATCGACAACGGCGTGGAACGGCAGATCTCCGGGTATGCTACCGACATCACCGGGGATCTCGCTCTTGAATTCCTCGATTCAGTCCCCGAGGACCGGCCCTTCTGTCTCGTCTACCAGTTCAAGGCGCCCCACCGCCCCTTCACGCCGGCGCCGCGTCACGCCGATCTGTTCTCCCACGTCACCCCCGACAGGCCGACGACCTATGATGACGACTACGCCACGCGACAGTTGGCCGGGGTGGCCGAGGACATGCGCTTCGATGTGAGCCTGGCTCCCGACTATGAGGGAGAGATCCCCGACGGTCTGTCCGCCACCCAGCGGCGCGACTGGATCTACGACCGCTTTGTCCGGGACCGCTGGCGCACGATGGTCGGCGTCGATGAGAACGTGGGACGCGCGCTGGACTGGCTGGACTCGGAGGGCCGGGCGGAGGACACGCTGGTCATCTACACGTCCGACCACGGCTACTTCGTCGGTGACCACGGCTGGTATGACAAGCGCTTCATGTACGAACCGGCGCTGCAGATTCCCCTCGTAGCCTGCTGTCCGTCAGCTGTCCCCCGTGATATCGACAGCCAGGCCCTGGTGATGAACGTCGACGTCTGTCCGACGATTCTCGACTTCGCCGGTGTCGATCTCCCGGCCAGCGTACAGGGTCGCAGTCTGCGCCCACTCATGTCGGGCGAAGATCCAGTCGACTGGCGGCAGTCCGTCTACTACGCCTACTACGAGGACTCCTGGCGCCTTCGCGATCGACCGCAGACGGAGATGGCGGAGCCGGGGTTTCAGTATTTCACGCCGCACCGCGTCGGTCCGCATCGCGGTGTGCGCACCAGCCGCTACAAGCTGATCGAGTACTTCGCCGAAGGCCCCGACGTGTGGGAGCTATTCGACCTGGAACGGGACCCCGACGAGCTCGTCAATCTCTATGGTGATCCAGGGCGCCAGCCTCTCGTGACGGAGCTGAAGGCCGAACTGCGCCACCTGCAGGACCAGTACGACGATCGCGGTTGATCATTGCGACTGTTGGGCATACGCCCTACTCTCGCCTTCCCGTCGACACGCCCCACCTTCCCTGGAAAAAACCACTGTGCCCAGCCCGCCACGCCCTTTGGATGAACTCGAACAGACGATCGCCGCACGCGCAGCCGATGACGATGGCAACTCCTACACGAGCCGCCTGCTCGCCGGTGGTGTGACAACGATCGGCGCCAAGATCACCGAAGAGGCCGCGGAGGTCGTCGAGGCCGCCGCCGAACCGGGAGACACCGGACGGCAGCACTTGATCCGGGAGTCGGGCGATCTGCTCTACCACCTGCTCGTGCTGCTGCGCCACAACAACTGCTCTCTGGGTCAGGTCGAAGCGGAGCTGGCACGCCGGGCGGGCGTCTCCGGACTCACTGAAAAGGCCAGCCGCAGATGAGCTCTGCCGACAATCTCCGCCTGGGGATTCCCAGCAAAGGTCGTCTGGGCGATGCTGTCGCCGGCCTGTTGCGGGACGCGGGACTGACCTTCAGCCGGCCGGACCGGTCACTGTTCGCCCGCGTTCGCGACATGCCCCTCGATGTGGCCTTCCTGCGGGCATCCGATATACCGGTCCTGGTGGCCGAAGGTGCTGTCGACCTGGGCGTGACGGGCAGCGACGCCGTCGAGGAGTCGGGTGTGGATCTGGTACAGCGTATGGCTCTCGGCCTGGGCCACTGCCGGCGGGCCTGCTGCGTCCCGGAGGCCAGCCCGATCAAGACCCCGGGCGACCTCGATGGCGCCCGCATCGCCACCAGCTACCCGAGAGCCACGGCACGCTACCTGGCGCAGCTCGGCGTCTCCGGACACGTGGTTGAACTCAGTGGCTCGATCGAGGTGATGATCTCGGTGGGTGTCGCCGATGCCATCGTCGACATCGTCGAGACGGGCAGCACGCTGGCGGCCAACAGGCTGCGTATCCTCGACGAGATCAGCCAGCACGAAACCGTGCTCGTACAGCAGGCGTCGCCGCGTGATCCGCAGCTGTGTGACCGGGTCGTGCGCCGCCTCGAAGGGATCGTCATCGCCCGCAGCTACTCCATGCTGGAATACAATGTGAGAAAAGAAAAACTCGCCGCCGCCGAGGCTCTGACCCCCGGTTTCGAGTCTCCCACGATCAGCAAGCTGGAGGAGGCGGGCTGGTTCAGCGTGCGGGCCATGGTCAAGCGCAGCGATGTGGTCGATACCATGGAGCGTCTCGAATCACTCGGCGCCACCGCCATCCTCGAGACCGCCATTTCCAACTGCCGGCTGTAGGCCAATAAGAAAACGCCCCGCCCTCCGCGTCAGCGCGGAGAACGGGGCGTTGGTCGCTGCAAGAGGCTCGCTGTCAGCTCAGGGCCTGAGCCAACGGCGCCAGATGCTGGTAACGCTCGGGGTGACGCAGCTTGCTCAGAGCTCGCTCCTTGAGCTGGCGGACCCGTTCACGGGTCAGGCTTATGAGATCACCGATCTGCTCCAGAGTCAGCGGCTCCTCCCCATCCAGACCGTAGTAACACCGGACGATGTAGCACTCGCGTTTGTCCAGCGTCGACAGTACTGTGTCGATCTGTGCCCGGGAGTCCTGCTCCATCACATCGTCGTCAGGATTCCCATTCGTCTCGTCGGCGATGGTGTTCAGCAGGCTGCGATCATCACCCTCCTCGAAGGTGCGATCCAGGGATGCTTCGGGCCTCCCTTTCAGCATGGTCTCAAGGACCTCGGGCTCGGCAACACCGAGCTCCTCGGCAATTTCCGCGGTTGTGACATCACGGTGGTCGCCACCGAGGGCCTTGGTCGCCTTGGTGATGTCGCGCAGCAGGCTCTGACGGGTGACGGGCACACGCACGGTGCGCGTCTGGTCGGTGAGGGTCTGCATGATCGACTGCCGGATCCACCACACGGCATAGGAGATGAACTTGAAGCCACGGGTGCCATCGAAGCGATCGGCGGCTTTCATCAATCCCATATTGCCGGCACTGACCAGTTCGGCCATGCTCAGGCCGCGATTCTGAAACTGTCGGGCAACATCGACTACAAATCGAAGGTTGGCCTGGACGAGTTCGTCCCGGGCTTCCATATCACCCTTCGTAATACGCTCTGCAAGCAGCACTTCGCGCTCGCGGGAGAGCGGCTGTGAATCTTCAATATCGTGGAAGTATCGCCGGAGCAACTCGGCGTCTTCGTCGATGTAAATGACCATAAGCTCCTGACTTTACGGGTACTTGAGGCTGGCTTGTCCCCCTCCGACAGCCGCACTGGGCAGTCTTGTAGAGTCGAAGGGATCTGGTAGAACATCCACAAATACCCAGATTTCGCAACACTTGCAAATGTCTAACTTGTCACGAAGTGGGAGCTGTCATGCAGTTGCGATGGTCACGATCAGGACGCCATGGCCCCCCGAAGACGTCTGGAGAGTATGCGCATCATGCTGAAGGCGATCGATGAGTAACGGCGCAGAATGCGCTCCAGATCACCCCGCTCGAGGGACAGGAGGCGACACTGTGTCATGGAGATCACGGACGCCGATCGAGGCTCGTCGTCGAGCAGAGACATCTCACCCACCACCTGCTTGTCCCCGAGTTCAGCCACCCGTTGCCCCTCCTGCTCCCCTCCGTCATCGAACCGCCTGACTTCCAGCTGACCGGCGACGACGATATACATCTTGTCGCCGAGGGTCCCCTGTTCGATCACCGTCGTGCCCTCTCCCACCGACTCCTCCTGCACCGAGAGGGCGATGTGGTAGAGCTCCTCCAGTGGCAGGGCGGCGAAGAAGGGCGACTCCTTCAGAAAGGTGATCTTCTCCATGTTGGTCAGCGGCTGCTGGTCGGTTGATTGCATCTGTGTGGGTTCCATCTCGTAGGCGATCTCCTTGACGAATTCCGGTGCGTCCTGACGAACTCTCTGCAACGGCTGTTTCCGGTCGAGGCTGCGCGCCGTCCAGGCGGCGGCCAGTTGCATCCAGGGATCGGGTGACTGCAGCACCGCGTCGAGAGCACGATCCAGGTTCAGCGAATCACGCTGCCAGCCGCTGATCCCCTCGGCGTCGGCGAGGCGTTCTTCCTCATCGTCGGTGAGCAATGGCAACAGCGGCTGGAGCAGGGCCCGGTCGCCGATGCTCTCGAGCAGTTCGACCGCATTGTCACGAGCCCCCGGTTGCTCATCGTTCATCTGCTCCACCAGATCCGAAACGACGTCGACATCCCCGAGCTGCCCCAGCAGGCTGATGGCGCCATCGCGGACGGTACGGCATTCCAGGTCGAGTTGGTCTCGCAGCAGGCCGGCGGCACTGTCGTCTCGGCCCTGCAGCAGGGCCTCGATGGTGACGTAGCGGTTGGCCTCTACCAGACGCTGCCGGCAGGCGTCGAGCAACATGGGCCCCACGTTCTCGTCCTCCGAGCGGGCCAGGGAGCGGACCAGCCCATCCCATTGCTTGGTCGGCGCCGACGCCAGGCCCGCCATCAGGAAGGGACCATGGCTGGGAGCGGCCGCTTCGAGGCCGAGGATGGCTGCCTCCACCACATCCGGATCGGGATCGGCCAGCGCCGCCACCAGCGCCACGCAAGCCTGGCGACTTCCCTGCCGCCCCACGGCCTGCACCGCGGCCTCCCTGACGGCGGGATGGGAATGATCCAGGTGGTGGAAGACTCGATCGTGGTCCGCCACCTGACCGAGTCGATGGACCACGTCGATCCCGGCGCAGATCTCGTCCACCACGTCGCTGTCCAGAAGCACTGCGAGAATCGCCTCCCTGGCGGTGAGGGAGGCTTCGTCCTGAAGACTGTCGAGGATATAGAGAAACTCCGCCTGCAGGTTGGCATTGCCGGCGTCGGTCGACAGATGCTCGCTCACACCCGCAATTACCTGCTCCCGTACCTCCGGCGGCATCGCCTGCGCACCGGTGGTTTCCACCGTCCGGGCGATGGCCTGCGCCGCATGCAGACGAACCTGGCCGTCCTCGTCATCAAATGTCGACAGGGCGCTCAACACGACGCCCCCATCGCCGCTCCCCGTCATGGCCTGCAGAGCGGCGGCGCGGATCCGGGGGTTCTCATGCGTCACCAGTGGCAGCCCCACCTCGACCGCCACCTGCGGATTGTGCCGCAGAATCTCGATCCCCATGTCCCGCACACCGTCACTGCTGTGCAGCAGCAGGCCGCGAGGTACCTCCGCCGACCCGGCCACCACCTCACGCATGGCCTCCTCGTCGGCCACATCGACGTTCTGCTCGCGCACGGCCTGCACGAGGACTTCCCGGTACCGCTGCCGCAGGCGCCAGCCGATAACGACCATCACCAGGCCGATGACGAGGAGCAGGGTAAAAAGCTGCGACAGCGTCAGCACGCCCTGCGCATGTAACACGGTGATGCCGGCCCCCAGCAGGCCGCCGACGAGCATGAAGCCGCCCTCCATGATCATGCGGGTACCGTCGCTGTTGCGCTCGGGCACCAGTTTCATCAGCACCTGATACGTGGGAGCGATCACGGAATCGAGCAGGACGTAATTGAGCAGATTGACGACGAGGATGATGGTTACCGGTGGCAGGGACAGGCTGCCCTCGAAGACAGCCGCCAGCAGCAGAGCCACGGCGGCGTGCACTGTACAGACCCAGAGGTAGACGTTGCCCACACCCATCCACCGCAGCAGATGGCGCAGCAGCAGCGTCGTCGTCACCAGCGTGGCCACACCGGCAAGGCCGAAGAACAGTCCGAAGAACGAGGTGATGTCACCCTCGTCCGGGTAGTGCTCGCGGGCGACGACGTTGAAGCCGTAGTGGATGGCGGTGTAGAGAGCGAACAGTACGAGGGACAGCATGAAGAGCAGTCGCAGGTAGGACAATCCGGCGAAGTATCTCAGGTTCTCCGTCAGGGATGCGGCGACGGTTGCGTCCCCGTCTCCGGCCCGGGTGACGAAGTAACGTCGCATCAGCGGGCGCAGCAGAGCGATCGTGACCAGCGTGTTCGCCGCCGCCACGGCGTAGACCTGCCACGAGTCGAGCAGGCCGCTGAGAAGGCGGACGAGGAAGCCGCCACCGATGTCGCCCAGCGTCGTGCTCGCCGCCAGCAGCGGGAACAGCACCTTCGCCCGAGATGTGTAGCAGATGCCGCCGGCCACGATCCAGACCTGAAACCCGGCGATGTTGCGGATCAGCTCGGAAGAGACGAAAAGGAAGGAGTAGAATCCATCGAAGAGCGTGTCGCCGGACGATGACTGCACCCACCACAGTGTGATCGTGTTGATGCCGAGAAACACTGCCAGGGCCGAAAACAGACTGAACACGAGGCGCTGACGCGACATCTGCGTCGTCAACCACGACAACATGACCATGGTCGCCGAAAACAGGATGGCGATCCAGCCGTACATCTCGGGAAGACGCTCCGGGCCGACACGGATATTGAACACACCCGATGACACGGATTTGACGATGCCATCGTCGACGGCGACGAGGAAGAACACCAGTCCCGCCAGACAGAGTCGGGATACCTCGTTGCGCCTGAGCTTCAGCAGTCTGAGCAGACCTGTCATCGATGGGTCGACGTCATCTATCGAGCCTGTGATCCTCCGCGGCCAACCACTCGTGATAGGGACGTGGCATGTCCTGTGGCGCCTCGAGACCGGCTTCCTCGCGCCATACCGTCAACGGATGTCGCCGATCAGACTGCGGCAGATCTACACCGCGACGACGCGCTCCGGCTTCCAGGATCGCCATGAGCACTTCCATCACGTGGCGCCCCTCGCCCCCGCTGCACAGGTGGTCACGCCCCTCGTCGAGAGCCCTGACGTATTCGTCGGCGTAGTTGTAGTCCGCCTCCGTCGCCGCGCCGGATGTGTCGTAATGCTCGGGAATGATGTCCTCGAGGTGCCGCCAGCAAGCCTCCTCGTCAGCCGGTACTTCGTGCGGCACAGGCAGGTGCCAGGCTCCCGATCCACGCCAGAACAGTCGCCCTTGTGTGCCGTAGATCTCCAGGCAGTAGGCGGTGGAATCCACCTTCGGCAGACGATGCTGCAGCAGCACGCCGGTCACATTGCCGGCAAAGGTCAGATTCGCCGTGATGTGCTCGCCGGCGACCCAGCCCATGCCGCCGGCGGCGGGAATCACGTCAGCCGGCGTAATCTGGCGGCCGGCGGTAAGCGCCGTGGCGCTCACGTGCTGTACGTGCCCGGCCAGACCGATCATGTTGTTGACCATGTGCGTGCCGATGTTCATCAGACCGTATCCGGCGTAGTAGCCTTTGCCGCTGCCCAGCAGGAAACGGGGCTCACCGATCAGGCCCCCATCGAGTGCCGCCTTGATCGCCCGCATGGATCCACCGGTACGCCCCTGATGGTGGACGGCGATGCGCGCCGTCTTGCTCTCCGCCAGCTCGATCAGGCGATCGGCTTCATCCAGATCCTGGCAGAGGGGCTTCTCCACATCGATATGCACGCCGTGTTCGAGAACGCCCATGGCCAGCGGATAGTGAAACTCGGTTCCTGTGGGAATGGCGACGATATCGGGCGCTTCCTGGACGATCATCTTCGCATAGTCATCGTACCGGGCCAGCACACCGAACTCGTCGCCGAGTTGATCGAGCCGTTCCGGCAACAGGTCGCAGAGCCCGACCACCTGGCAGCGCGGGTGCTGGTGATAGGCTCGCGCGGCGGCTGTCCCCCGCCCCCTGCAGCCCAGAATGGCGACGCGGTATATGCGATCTCCGGCGGCTTCAGTCACTCTCGTTCTCCCGCGTGCCGAGGTCGATCATCTTCGGCCCGTCGGCTATGTAGTCATCCGACTCGACCTGATCCATCGTGCGCAGCCGTTCGGTGACTTCGGAGATGCGTTTCACCTGGGCCTCGATCATCTGCAGCTTGGCCACCGTCTTCTCGTCCAGGTCACGGTTCAGCAGACGGGCCGCCTGGGCGTTGGCCGTGATGATGGTCAACGGATTGTTGATTTCGTGGTTCACGGTGATCACCATCTGGCCCACGGTGGCCAGACGCTCCATGCGGATCACCTCGCCCTCCAATCCCGCTTTCTCCGTCACGTCCTCGACGACGAGGATGGCACCCAGGGACTGCCCCCGGCGATCGTGCAGCGGGTGGGCGGCTGCCTCGAGGACGAGATCCTCCCCGTTGGCGGCCTTGTCGAAGCGCTCCCGTTCGCCGTCGACCCGCTGCCCGGAGTCCCGGGCGCCGGCACACAGGTCCTGCCACCGCTGTCCGGCCCCCCCCGGAACCAGATCTGCCGAACTGGAACCGATGGCATCGACCAGTTCCACACGCTCTCCGATCCGCGACAGCAACCGCAGAATGGCGGCATTGACGAAGGTGATCCGAAGTCCCCCGTCGAGCACGACGACACCCAGGGGAATATCGGCCAGAATCTGCTCGAGATAGTTGCGTGCCTCCTGCTGTATCTGCTCGATGTGGCGGCCGTCGGTGACGTCGAGAAAGGACACCAGAAACGTCTGCCCCTCGTCGTCATCGGCGGCGACGGAGACCTCGAAGAGCCGCTCGTCACGGCGCCATTCAAAGGTGTCCGCCGTGCCTGGTTTGACCAGCCGTGCGGTGGCCAGTGCGAGCTCGTCGCCGAGGTCGGTGGCAGCGGCCAGCGACTGGCTGAGCTTTGCTTCGCCGTCGGCCTCAGCCGTCAAGCCGAACAGGGCCAGACAACGACGGCTGCACTCGCGAACCTGCAGGGCGTCGTCGACCAGTGCGGCGGCAAGAGGCAGCGATCGGAGACTTGTCACGAGCGGTCCAGGTCACCGAGGTCGGCATGCATCCTGCCCATCACGCCCTCAACGGTGTCCAGATCGAGGCCGAGCGTATCGAGGGTGCCGTCAGCCAGCTGCGGCATGCGTCGATCGCCACCGCTGCCGAAACCTTCGGCCCGCACCAGAACATCGGCCAGGTGCACGGCGGCAGTACGCTGCGCATGATCACGATGGGGGCGGAAGTCATGGTGGTCAGCAATCGGCTCGGTGAGTTGGGGCGGCAGGGCCCACTTGGCCAGCAGCCAGGCGCCGATCTCGCCGTGATGACAGCCCAGCACGTCCTGCTCCGAACGCACGAACAACATGTCACCCCGCTCCACGCGCTGGCGGATCCGGGCGAAGTCATCAGCCAGAGTCTGACAGAGAATCACCTTTCCCAGATCGTGCAGCAGACCGATGACACTCACCTCTTCCGGGGCGTCCAGATCGGCCTCCTCGGCGATGAACGTGCAGGCCCGGGCACAGGCGAGCGAGTGATCCCAGAGCCCCGGAAGGGCATTGTCCATCATCTCGAGGACGCCGGAACTGAGCACGAGACTCTTCACGGTGTCGAAACCGAGCATGGCCACGGCATGGGGAATCGTGGAAATGGGCTGCGAGAAACCGTAGAAGCCGGAATTGACGAGCTTGAGGACCTTGGCTGAGACCACCTGGTCCTTGGCGATCTCTTCGCCCAGTTGGCGGGCGGTGGTGTGCTCGTCGTCGAGCATCTCCATGATCCTGGCCACCACGCCCGGCAAGGTCGGCAGATTGCCCGACTGCTCGATGCGTGCGCGTACACGAGCCTTGCGCTCTTCGGGGTCCACCTTGCCCTTGCCCATGACGGTGCCGCCTCAGCTCCCGAGCGTCGACAGGTGTCGGCGCGCCACGGCCTTGATACGCATCATCGTGGCATCCTCTTCCCAGGCTGAGAACCGATGATCCAGAGCCTCGAGAAGATCGGCGCTCCCCTCTGCGGGGGACGCCTCTGCCGTGACAGGCGCCTCATCTTCTCCCTCGATGCGGAGCTCCTCGACGCCCCAGCCCGGCAGGCGACTGATGACGGCGGCAGACAGACGGGCGCCCTTTGGCAGCAGGGTACGTCCCTGGTCGTTGATGACGGGTTCGGCGACGATATCACCGGTCTCGGCATCGGCTGCGGCTATCGTACGCATCGATTCAATCCAGGTCGTTGAGTTGTGACTGCCGCCAGTACCTCTGCAGTTTTTCCTGCACCCACTCCACCGGAGTCAGGCACATGGCATTGTACCCGCCCCACGACCAGCGCAACGGCCAGGAGCGGGTACGAATCAGGGGGCGGATCATCTTCTTCCGTTCCGGCGTGACGAGTTCGAGACGGCGGCTCAGGCGCACCAGGGCTCGCTCGTAGGTACCGGTGATGACGTTGTGGGCGTGGCCGAGCAGCTTTTCAGGTTGCGTCACTTGAACCCGGGGACAGACCATGCCGCTCTCCCGCCTGATGAACTGTTCCACCCATTGCTCAGGCAACTCGTCACGGTGCTTCTGTGCTGCTGCGGCGATCGTGTCGTGGTTCATCACGGCATAGGTCCGGCAGATCAGCGGGCGGACGGCGTAGATCGTGCAGCCATTGTCGTCACCCATAAAGGGACACTGGCGTGGGCGCTCGTCGGTAATCGCCAGGAATCTCGCCGCGCGCTCGGTATCGAAGGTACGTCGGACATGGTCGGCGATGCGGGCGTATTCAGCTCTGTAGAGAGGGAACATCGTCGCCCAGCCCTCGTCCATTTCTTCCGGTGTCAGGCAACAGCATTCACCGGAATTGGCGCAGCATGTGGACGGGATATCGGCATAGACGGTATCAAGTTCCGCCGCCAGCGTGTCGAGATCATCGCGCGACAGGTTCGAAGTCGATGTCATGGGTTGGGAAGATGCCCCATCGTCCGGTCCGCGGCAACCGGGCTTGACGATGCACCGCCTCGCTGGTTATCTAGCCCCTGACCGACGAAGAGAACCGGTGGCGGAGAGGAAACGTGGCAGAGCGCAGGAAATTCCTCGGCATTCACTACGAGTGCTGCAACGTCTACTCCCGCGCCTATGTCAACAGGGACGGCACCAAGTATGAAGGTAGCTGCCCGCGTTGCCACAAACGGGTGGAGGTAAAGATCGGCACGGGAGGAACTGACAGCCGCTTCTTCACGGCGCGGTGACCGTGTAGGGTTGCGCGAGAATCCGCAACAGATCCACGATCCCCTGGCGTATGAGTCGATCACTCTCCGGGGCGATCATCAAGGTGCTCGGATACACCTTGTAGGCAATGTCCACTTCGTACCCTCCACGCTCGTACTCGTCAGCCGTCGGAACGTAGCCGATGCAACCATTGGCGAAGCCGCAAAGGATGACGGGTTCGGTGTGTGCCGCTTCCACATCCAGCTGGTAGCGGACGAAGATCTCCCCCTCCAGCCCCAGCCAGGTCAACTCTCCTATCCTCAGCCCCTGAATTTCGAATGGCCGGGTCGCCGCCGTCCTTGCCCCACACGCCGCCTGCAGGCAGGCCAGCGACCACTGCAGGTACGCCCGAGGCACACGCCGCGCCCATTCGTCACGAGGCGACCGGAGTACGGCCTGCAGCCATTGCAGACCCCGAAGACATGCCACCGACGACGCGCGGACAACGGACGGAGCATCGAGCAGCGGCAGGGCGAGGCGGACCGAGCCCCACGCCATACCAGTCGATGCCAGAGGTTGTGCCGTCGCCGCGGCCGATACGACGGCATTGCCGAGGGCGTTACCGAGCCGTTCGACGTCGTCGAAGGTGGACGTCGCGTGGCGCGGGTTGATGTCCCCCGCCGCACCGTTGACATACATCGCGAAGGCGCTGGTCGCTGCCTCCACCGCGGCACAGGCAGGTCCGGGAAAATCGGCGGAGATGTCGTGGTTGGCGTTACCGAGCACCACGGGATGGCAGGCATGCTGGAACAGGATGGCCCGGCCCCGTGCTGTGTCGAGGGTCACCACATGTGCGTGGGGCGCGACGGGGCCCTCGGGGTTTTCACCGATCACGATGTCACCCGATCGCACCTGGCGGCGGTTGATGCCGATCTGAACTGTGGCGCGGGCATAGCCGAGTTGGGCCTCGGACAAGCTCGCAGCCGCTTCCGCCGCGCACTCGTCCACGGCTGCACAGACCTGGTCGAGGTAGCCTTCGTCCACGTCCCCCATGCCGCGGAAAGGGATCGTCAGCGGTCCGGCGTGGGTGTGGGTGCAGCAGACCATGATCGCCTGCGGGACGGTGTCCGGGAATGCCGCATGTACGCCCCCTCGGATCTGCTGCACCCGTTGGGGTGTCAGCGCGATGAGGTCGAGACTGATCAGAACGGCGGCTCCCCGATCATCGCTCCAGGCGACGAGCCTGGCGTAGAGGGGATCGTGGATCGAGGTCGCCCCGGAGCGCCGGCCCCAGTATCCACCCATGTGAATGCCCGGTCGCGGGGTGATATCACGCCGCGACCAACCGGCCTGCAGTCCTGCCATGGTCAGTTCTCTGACCCTGGAGATGTGTTCCAGCCTGCGGGCAAGAGCACGAGTTCCACACTGTCGGCGACAGCGTCGTACAACGCCCGCAGATCCGTCGGGGTCAGCCGTACCGCCGAGGTCGATGACGACCAGACGCTGTCGGCGTGAAGGAGCAGGCCGCCGTCAAAGGACAGAGCACACTCGTCGTCCGCCTCCCGCACCAGGTACTGCTCCCAGTCGAAAGGGCCTGCGGTGATCGATTGGAAGGGCACCGCCCCATACCTGCGCAGTCGCGCCTGGAGTCGCTGATGTACCTCGCTGTGGCTGTCGATCCGGGCCGCGACCACGGGAAAGTGCCGCAGCAGGGCGGCGCCATGGTGTAATCGCATCTGCCCGGCGCCGATGTCGAGC
Source organism: Candidatus Latescibacterota bacterium (assembly GCA_036011085.1). GTDB lineage: Bacteria > Latescibacterota > UBA2968 > UBA8231 > UBA8231 > UBA8231. Next base: position 81,154 of record DASCMS010000018.1, on the reverse strand, counting down.
AGGAGAAAGGGACGATCGCTGTCGATGTGCTCGATCCAGGCTTCGATGGCGTCGTTCGTCCTCGCCAGCTGCGCCTCTACCCTCGCCGCAGACCAACCGCAGAGGCTCAGGATCAGCAGCGATGTTCCGTAGACTCCCATAGCTTCAGAAGACGTAGACGGGCCAACCGGTCTCGACGTTCTCGTACAGATAGCTCAGATCCTGCGCCTCGACGCGGACGCACCCGTGGGTGATGCTCTTGCCCAGATTGAGCTCATAGAGGGTGCCGTGGATCATGATGTCCTTGAGGAAATAGATGGCATAGCTACCGAGAATTCCTCTCTGAAACCGTCGGGGGTCCTCGGCAAACACGGGAATCTCCTCCCCCGCTTCGACAAAGTCCCACTCCGGCCGTGTCCAGATGGGATCCTTCACTTTGCGCAGTACCTGGAATCGTCCTTTCGGCGTGCTGAACATCCAGTTGTGCTTGTATCTCTTGGGTCCCTCGAATCGCCGCGCCGCGCCGGTGGCAGCCACGGCCTGCCGCATGATCTGATGCTCGCTGTCGCGCAGTAGAACGCGGTTGTCCCGTGTATCGATGACGATGTAGGGCGTGACCAGCCGTTGCCGGGCAGCCGTCAGCTGTGTCAGCAGCGATCGGTGACGAGCGCCCTCGTCCGCCGCCAGCGGGACGGGGAGGAGGAGCAGACCGAGAAGGAGAAGCGTCCGGTTCATCGGCTTTCATAAAAGGAACGGCCGGAGAAGGGCAACTCCCTTCCCCGGCCGTCTTTTGGTTGCGTATCGCGGCTGCTGTCCGGCCCCCGTGACGGAGGCCGGCGCCGGATCACATCGAATCGCGCATGTACCAGGGCGTGTTGGCTTCCACCAGTTCGTGATACCTGGCGGTGGCGGTCTCGACACCTGTGGCCACGGCAAGAGCCTTGCCCTTGGCGCCGTTGGCCGAAGAGGTCGCCCCGTCGAAGTCCTCACGCGAGACCGAAGAACGGGCAGCGCTGAGATCGGCGTCGGCCGAGTCGAGACTGGACCGCAACTGCTCGATATCCCCCTCGGTGCCCTTGCCCGCAGGAGCGGCGTCGAGGCTTTCACGAGCTGCCTGAACGGCCGTCGAAGCGTCGGCGATGGCCGATTCGGCGCTGCTCTTGGCGCTGGCCTTGGCCTGCTGCGCCGCTGATGTCGCCCGATCGGCCTTGGACTTGGCGTCGGCGAGCTTCGGTGCGACGACCTCCCAGTCCTTGAACATCTTCTCCGCCTCGGCGTCGAAGGCTGCCTTGGCGCCGTCGAAGGCGCTCTGCGCCGACGATAGTTCACTGCTCGCGTACTTCTCGGCGCCGGCGGCGCGGGCACCGGCGAGAGCAGCTTTGGCCGCGTCGAGGTCACCTTGAGGCGGATCGCCCCCGCAACCAGAGAGAGCGGCGACGGCGAACATGCCCAGGATGACCGGCGCGAGAAACTTTGCCCGCTTCATGTATGACCTCCAGCCCTTGTGCTAAAGAGTACTGTCTTGAAGTGTTGTAAATCGGCTCACAATACTGCACGTAAATGACGGTGGGGAAACTACATACTGCCTCAAAGGCTTGTCAAGCGAAAAGCCGCGAACGCTGCCGGACAGGGTCACTCCTCGGGGGGGAGTCGACTGCCGGAGCGTTGCCTGTCCGTTTCCTCCTTCACCTGCTCGTGCAATTGATCGTATTCCTGTCCGAGGGACTCCACCTCGGACCGGGCAGGGTCGAGTTCGGCGCGTGTGGCCTCCAGTTCAGCTTCGGCCGCAGCAAGACGCTGCTGCAGATCCTGCTTGGCTTCGTCCGCCCTGTCGAGCCGCGGTTCGATGGCCCTTCGGTAGCGCAGGTAGTCGACGACGACCTGAGCAGCAAAGAACACACAGCCCACGGCCAGCAGCGCGATGACCCATTCCATCCTCTACTGGACCTTCCAGGGTTCGTCCACCAGTTCCTCCGCCACATCCTCTGCCTCGTCATCAGCCGGGTCGGCGGGATCGTCGTGAATCCAACCGCAGTCAGTACACAGGGGCGACTCAGGATCTCTCCTGGCGCCGCACCCCGGACACTTCTGCCTTTGCGGGATCAGGTAGAACGCGGCCACGACGACGAGAAGCAGGACGGCGAAGAGGGTGGAGATCAGCATTTTACATCTCAGGCACCGCTGCTGAGCGCGACGATCTTCGCATCGGCCTCACGCAGTCGCAGCGACAGGTTGCGTGAGATATTGAGAATCATCGTCATCTGCACGCGAGGGCTCTGGGTGAAAAAGCCGCTCAGTTGCTTCTTGGGAAAGGCGAAGATCCGCGTGTCAGTGAGGGCTCGGATATCGGCGGATCTGGGCAGGATATCAATGAGTGACATCTCGCCGAAGAAATCGCCCGGTTCGTCGAGAGTGGCCAGCGGGATACGTCTGCCTCCCGCCTCGCGTTCTACCTGGACACTGCCCTGTTCGAGGACGAACAGGCAATCGCTGGCTGTCCCTTCGCGCACGATGACCTCACCACCGGCGTGCTCCCGGCGCTCGCCCAGGGCCAACAGGGCCTGCAGTTCTTCGTCTGCGAGACCTACCAGCAACGGCGACAGGCTGAGGGTGGAATTCTCCGTCATCGGTCCGAATATAGCCGGCTCCGAGCTCGATCGTCAAGCGAGAAACCACGCGCAACCGCTTTAGAATCTTGCACTTGGAGCGATTCACCCGGGGCGTCGACCACGGCTCACCTTGCGGATTTGCCGACGTCGACGCCAGCGGCTCGGCTTGAGACGCTGACGTCGTCCCATGGGCACCAGGATCGCCCCCTCCCGCTCCAGTTCCTCGAGCACGCGATTCAGCCTCTCCGGATGGTTCGTGGCCACGCCCTGGACACCCATCTGGATCACGTCCCGCAGAATCGCTTCCTCGTCCACCGTCCACGTCCACACGGAGACGCCACGCTTGCGCATCTCCTCGAAGAAGGGGGGCGTCAGCGCCGCCTGCCAGACATTGAGGATATTGGCCCCCACGGCGAGCACTTCCCGGGCGACGCGGCGGGCGCGCATACGCGAGGGTGAGGTGGGCAGATTGCCGACGAGAAGCGCCGTGGGAACCGACGGATCGACGGCGTTGATACGGCGCACCGTCTCCGGGGAGAAGGACTGGACGACGATCTGGTCGACTACATCCACTTCATGGGCCACGCTCAGCACCCGTTCAGCCAGCCAGTCGGACTTGATCTCGACCACGGCGAGTGCCCGGTGCCGAATAAGGTCGAATACCTCCTGCAGGGTGGGAACCCGTTCACCGGAAAACCCTGGGCCGAACCACTGACCGGCGTCGGCCTGGCGCAGCTGGGCGAAGGTCCATTCGTCCACCGGACCTTCGCGGTCCGTCGTGCGGTCGATGGTGGGATCGTGCATGACGACGACGACGCCGTCGCGGGTGGCTCGCACATCGAGCTCGACGGCATCGACGCCGAGCTGGATGGCCTGCTCGAAAGCGGCCAGCGTGTTCTCCGGTGCCAGGCCCGAACCGGACGCGCCCCGATGAGCGATGCGAACAGGATGAATCACTTTGTCTGCTTCAGCTTCTCAGGCGCCGAACTTGGCCAGACGTCCGGCGTGGGCCAGGGCCAGCGCCATCAGCGACGACGACGGGATCTGTCCGAGTGTACCCGCCGTGCAGCTGCGTTCGGTCAACTGTGCACCCGGGAGTGGAATGCTGCGATCGCTGGCGATCACCGTGGGTACCGGGTGCCAGCTGTGACTGCCCATCACGGCAGGCGTGGAGTGATCACCGGTGACGATGAGGACATCCGGCTCCAACTCGAGGATACGTGGGATACGGGCGTCGACCTCTTCGAGCAGGTGCACCTTCTTGTCGAAGTCTCCGTCTTCTCCGGCACTGTCGGTCTTCTTCACGTGTACGTAGTAGAAGTCCTCCGAGGCATCGGCCCGCCAGCGCTGCTGCAGAAGGTCGAGTTCGACATCCACGTCCCAGTCCGTTTCAGGCGTGTCCATGCCGACGACGCTGGCGATGCCGCGGTACATCGGATACCCGGCGATGCCCACCGGATTCAGTCCGTACACCTGCTGCATGGAGGGCAGTTCGGGATAGCGGCCAAAGCCGCGGATCAGCACCATGTTCGCCGGCGACTGCGATTGGAGAATCTCTCCCACCTGACCGAGAAAGAGGTTGGCCACCTCGACCATGCGCTGATCGCCGGCGCCCGCTGCCTGCAGGGGTACCGGTGGCAGGCCGGTCACCTGCGGGTCCGAGTCGGTGACACCGTCAGACAGACCTTCACCACGGAAGATGACGGCGGCACGGTATTCCATCTCCGCCGCCACGGTCACCTCGACGCCGGGAATCGAGACCTGCTTCAGCATACCACAGAGCTCTGCTCCCACCTCGGTCGGGATACGCCCGGCACGGCGGTCGGTGACATTCCCGTCATCGCCAACCGTGCAGAAATTGAGTCGGGCGGCAACATCTCCCGGTTTGAAATCGAGTCCCAGACCGAGTCCGGACAGGGCGCCACGACCGATATTCGTCGTCCAAGGATCATAACCGAACAGGGCGATGTGAGCCGGACCGCTCCCGGGAGTGAAACCGGGACCGAGGGGCGAGATCAGCCCGCTGCTGCCACGGGCACACAGTGCATCGAGATGCGGCAGGTTGGCGGTCTCCAGTTCGCTGCGCCCGGTTGCGGCCCGCGGCAGGCCGCCCAGACCATCGATGACGAGCATGACGATCCTGGCGTCACTGTCGGCGACGAACAGGTTGCGCGTGTAGTCGGAACTGATCATCAACTGGGCCCCTCCGCTGCGGCCAGTTCGGGATGGGAAATGTCGACGCCGTCGCCGGCCCCGGCGGGGCGCAGGTCGCGCAACACCATCTGCACGGTACCGGCGCCGTTGAAAGTATCCTCGGTCAACTCAAAAGCGGCGTCGACTCGATCGCCTGTCTCGAGCTCTCGCGCCGCAGCTCCCTGACGCCACCAGACAGCCGACCGCATCCCCCCGCCGACGTGGAAAGCCAGTTTCAGATGCTCGCCTTCCTTGCCGACGCGGGACAGGTTGGCCACCTCGAGATCACGGGCGGCGAACAGCGGCATGGGATGTCCCTGGCCGAAGGGCTCGATACGCCGCATCAGCTCGACCGTCGACATGTGAATATCCGCAGGCTTGAGCTCCAGGTCGATGTCGAGCTGCGCCTCCAGGTCAGCGGCCACCAGCCGGGCGTTGGCGTGATCGACCAGTGCCGCACGGAACTCCTCGAACTGCCCGGCCTCGAGGGAGAAGCCAGCAGCCGCCGCATGGCCGCCGTAGGTCGTAAGAAGGCGTGAGCAGGAACTGATGCCGTCGTTGATGTCATAGCCGGCAATACTGCGCGCCGACCCCACGTAGACGCCATTTCGCTGCACGTCGGTGACGACGACGGCAGGCCGATGATGGGTTTCGGAAAGGTTGCTGGCGATCAGTCCGATGACACCGAGATTCCACTCCTCGCCGAGCACGCAGATCAATCTCTCGCGCTCCAGCACTTCTTCCGTGACCAGAGCCTGCGCCTCCCGTACGCCGTGCTTCTGCAGCTGCTGGCGACGGCCGTTGAGCTCGTTGAGGTGATTGGCGATGCGCCGGCCTTCTTCCTGATCCCGAGCGCGCAGCAGCTCGAGGGCGATGTCCGGCGTCTCCAGTCGTCCGGCCACGTTGAGCCGCGGCCCCAGGAAAAACGCCAGCGCCGTCGTGTCCACAGGTCCTTTCGTGCAACGCGCCACGATTCGCAGTTCCTGCAATCCCGGACGGGACGAGCGCTCCACCGCCTTCAGCCCGTAGCGCACCAGCACGCGGTTCTCGTCGAGCAGTGGCACGACGTCGGCAACGGTGCCGAGGGCGACCAGATCCAGCAGGTCGTTCAGATAACGACGCCTCGCGTTGGCCTCGATGAAAGCCTCACTCAGGCGTTGCACGACCTTGAACGTGACGCCCACCCCGGCCAGTCCCTTGAAGGGATAGCCGCAGTCAAGTCTGTTGGGATTGATGATGCTGTGCGCCGGCGGCAGTTCTTCATTCTGACGATGGTGGTCGATGACGACGACATCGATGCCGCGCTCCCTGGCCAGATGCAGGGCGTCAAAGGCGGAAATGCCATTGTCGACGGTGATGATGAGGCTGGCGCCGAGAGCGATGGCCTTATCGACACCGGGTGGCTTGAGGCCGTAGCCATCGACATGCCGATCCGGAAGCAGATAGTGACACTGTGCGCCCACCCGCTCCAGGAAGTCGAGGAGCAAGGCGGTACTGCTCACGCCATCGACATCGTAGTCGCCATAAACGACGATCGTTTCATCCCGACGGATCGCGCGCTCGATGCGTTCGGCACCGCGCTCCAGATCGGTGAGCAGTTCGGGCGGATGCAGATTCTCCGGGCCGACATCAAGCTCCTCCAGGGTCAGTCCCCGGGTGTGCAGCAGAACGTCGAGCAAGGAGCTGTATTCGCCCTCGTGGGCCAATTGCCACACGGGGTAAAGACGCATCTGGTGACCTGTCGGGGGAGTGAGTTGTCGAGTTGCCGGGACCGCGGGGAGAGGATCGGTGAATATAGACGGGCCGTCTTGCCGGCGACAGCGGCCAGCCTATCTTTGGGCCGCCCGTGGCAAGCCTTTCCAGCATATGACGAGTTCACCAGACCCGGTCCGCCGGACCGCGGTGCAACTGCTCACCCAGGTCGAGACGGGCAGCCGCCTCGAGTCGCTGCTCGAGGTGGCCGCTCTGGCCGACGCCCGCGACCGTCGCTTCCTGCGGCAGTTGACGGCGGGGGTCGTCAAGTGGCGCGACCGACTCGACTGGATTCTCGACAGCTTCTCGAAGCGGCGTGTCGCTACGCTGTCGGCCGAGATTCGACAGGTGCTTCGCTTGGGCGCCTACCAGTTGCTCTGGCTCGACCGTGTCCCTGAGCGGGCCGCGGTACACTCTGCTGTCGAACTGGCGAAGGAATTCGAACACACCGGCACGGGGGGGTTTGTTAATGCCATCCTGCGCCGGGTCATCGCCGAGGGACGCAACGTCTCCTATCCCGACCGCAACGCCGACCCGGAAGCATACCTCGCCGTGTTCTACTCCCATCCTCGCTGGCTCGTGTCGCGTTGGTTGCGCCGCTGGGACACGCCGCAGGTGGAGGCGCTGCTGCGCGCCAACAACGAAGCCGCGCCACTCTACGTGCGTGCCGCCAGCGGCGATGAATCCACGCCGTTGCCCGCGGGGTTTGCCGCAGAGGCGGTGGACGGCCACCCGGGTGCCCTGCGTGTGTCCAGGCCGGAAGGCTTGTTCGAGGACCACGTCTTCGCCTCGTGCTGGTTTGCCCAGGATGTCAGCGCCGGACTGGCCGTGCGCCTCCTCGCCCCGGTCGCGGGAGATCGGGTGCTCGATGTCTGCGCCGCCCCCGGGGGCAAGAGTGCGCAACTGGCCACCGCCGTGGGCGCCGGGTCGGTAACGGCCACCGACATCTCCCGGCAGAGACTGCTGCGACTGCGTGACAACATGCGACGGCTGGGACTCCAGCAGGTCCGGTTGATTGCCGAAGACGGCGAACATCCCGCCGGGCTCGGAACCTTCGACCGGGTGTTGGCTGACGTACCCTGCAGTGGCACCGGTGTCTTCAGCCGGCATGCGGAAGCACGCTGGCGCAAGAAGCCGGAGGACCTGTCACGGCATGCCGAGCGTCAGTTCAGCATCCTCGAGGCTGCCTTCGAACGTCTGCGACCGGGAGGAACCCTCGTCTACAGCACCTGTTCGCTGGAGGAGGAGGAAAACGACGCCGTAGTCGACCGTTTCCTTGCCCGTCGTGCCGACGCCCGACTCGAGGCGGCCTCCCTGCAGTTTCCCGACCGGCCCTGGGCGACGCGAGCGATACAGACGCTGCCGGGACGAGACCCCGGCGACGGCGCCTACGCAGCACGCCTTCATCGACTCCCTCACGGCACTGCGAGGTCGGCCTGAAACGCTGGGTGCAAGTGGGTGCCGTGAGCGCCGGTGTGGTGGCCGGATCGGCCGTTCTCTTTCTCGTACTCATCGATTCCGTGATCCTACCCGCCATCGTGGAGGTCCCCATGGTGACCGTTCGCGACGTGCGGGGCCAGTCGACAGCCGCGGCGCGTCAGCGGATCTCGGCCATTGGACTGCGACTGGCGGTACGGGACAGCGTCTACTCCGAGACGGCAGAAGCCGGTCAGATCGTCGATCAGGCCCCCGAACCCGGCCAGCGCATCAAGCGGGCCCGGCGGGTCTTCGTCGACGTCAGCCGGGGCCGCCGACTGTATCTGGTGCCTGATGTAGCCGGTGGCAGCCTGCGGGAGGCGGGCCTGCAGATCCAGGGTCACCAGCTCGCAATGGGCAATGTGAGGCCCGTGTCGCACACCAGCGTTCCCGAAGGTGTCGTCATCCGCCAGGATCCCGTAGCCGACACACGTGTACCGCGCCGAACGCGCATCGACCTGCAGATCAGCAGCGGCTCGCCCTTCGCACCCAAGGCGGTTCCCCACCTGCTCGGGCTGTCGATCAGCGTCGTCGAAGACAGCCTGTTGAAGTACGAGATGACCCTCGGTAAGGTGACCGATCGTGTCGCTGAATTGCTGCCGCCCGGACAGGTCCTGTCCCAGTCCCCGGAGGCAGGCGTCGGAGTGCAGCGACATACGGCAGTCGATCTCGTCGTCAGCGTACGGCGCGAGACCACCCCGGACGGAGAATGACCTGATGCAGGACGTGCTTGTCGCCCCATCCCTGCTGGCTGCGGACTTTGGTCGTATGCAGGAAGAGATCGAGCGGATCGAGGCCGCGGGAGCCGACCTGCTCCACCTCGATATCATGGACGGCCACTTCGTCCCCAATCTGAGCTACGGCATCCCGGTGGTCGAAGCCGTGCGCCGGGCGACCAGTATGCTGCTCGACACCCACCTGATGCTGGCGGACCCGGCGCCGTATCTCGAGCCCTTCAGCAAGGCTGGCGCTGATTCCCTCACCGTACATCTCGAGGTGGCCGACGATCCGGCGCCATTGCTGGATCAGATCGGTCGGCTCGGCTGCCGCCGGGGGCTCGCCGTCAACCCGAAGACTCCGGTGGACGGCCTGCTGCCCTGGCTCGAACACATGGACCTGGCCCTCGTCATGTCCGTCGAGCCCGGCTTTGGCGGTCAGTCCTTCATGACGGACGTGCTCGACAAGGTGCGCATTCTGAGACACGAGATCGACGCGAGAAACCTCGACGTGGCCGTGGAAATCGACGGCGGCGTCGGCCCCGCCAACGCCGGAGCCTGCCGGGACGCCGGAGCGGACTGGCTCGTCGCCGGCTCCGCCGTGTTCAAAGCCGAGGACCCCACCCAGGCCATCCGTCAGATCCGCGGCGACTGAAGCCGATCTGAACCACCACAGGGATCGCTCGCGATCCCGTGGCGAGCGGCATGAATCACCCCCAGTTCGTGAATCACCGATCTGCCGCGCCCGTTGCCGGTTCGGCTATCTATCACTATATTGAGCAGCTTCCACAACAACGGTTTGCGGCCTTCTGGCGACATGCTGCCAGAAGGTCAGCGACGAGCACTTTCAGGCGATTTCCTTGTTCGATCGACTCACAGAGCGTCTCGACGACGTATTCCGCCAGTTGCGCGGACAGGGCCGCATCACGGAGCGGACCCTGGACGAGTCGCTGCGTGAGATTCGGCGTGCCCTGCTCGAGGCCGATGTCAACTTCAAAGTAGCCAAGGAATTCCTCGCTCGTGTCCGGGAGCGTGCCCTGGGCCAGGCGGTGATGAAGAGCCTGACACCCGGCCAGCAGGTCATCAAGATCGTCCATGACGAACTCGTCGCCCTGCTCGGCACCTCGACTGCCACCATTGAACTCGCGCCGGAGCCGCCGACAGTCGTCCTGCTCGCCGGACTGCAGGGCTCGGGCAAAACGACCATCGCCGGCAAGCTGTCCCTCCATTTCCAGAAGCGCGATCGCCTCCCCTACCTGGTGGCCGCCGACACGACACGCCCCGCTGCCGTCGATCAGTTGCGCACCCACGGCGCCACACTCGGCGTCGAGGTCTATGGTCCCGAGGAGGCCGAGACGGCTGATCCGGTCGAGATCTGCCGTCTCGGCGTACAGCAGGCGCGCAGCCGCAACCGCAGCATCGTCTTCCTCGATACAGCAGGCCGTACCAGCATCGATGAGGAAATGATGGCGCAGGTGACTCGCATTCGCGAGGTCTGCCAGCCCCAGGAGATTCTCTTCGTCGCCGACTCGATGCTCGGTCAGGAATCGGTAGAGACCGCAACCCGCTTCCACGAGGCCCTCGCCTTTGACGGCATCATCCTGACGAAGATGGAGGGGGACGCCCGCGGCGGTGCTGCCCTGTCCATCCGCCAGGTTACCGGGGCCCCGGTCAAGTTCATCGGTACGGGCGAAACTCTCGATGCTCTTGAGCCTTTCCATCCCGAGCGGGTCGCTTCGCGCATCCTCGGCATGGGTGATGTCGTGTCCCTCGTGGAGAAGGCCGAGCACGCCTTCGACAATGAGCAGACCCAGCGCATGGAGGCGAAGCTGCGCAAGGACGCCTTCACCTTTGAAGACTTCAAGGAGCAGCTGCAGGCCGTCAAACGCATGGGACCTCTCGACCAGTTGATGGGCATGATCCCGGGCGCCAACAAGGCTCTCAAGGGTATGCAGGTGGACGACGGAGCCTTCAAGCAGACCGAGGCGATTATCAACTCCATGACCGTCGCCGAGCGCCGGCGTCCACAGATCCTCAACGGCAGCCGTCGACGACGGATCGCCCGCGGCAGCGGCACGTCCATTCAGGACGTGAACCGGCTGGTCAAACAGTTCGGCGCCATGCAGAAAATGATGCGGCAGATGAGTCGCCCCGGACGGCGGGGTCGTGGACGCGGCATGCCACAGATGCCGGCCGGTTTTCCTGGGGCCTGACAGACCACATGCCAGAGCAGCTACAGCAACGATTCGACACACTTCCTATCGAGGAGCAAACGTTCATTGGTTAAGCTTCGACTGAAGAGGATGGGACGCAAGCGGCGTCCCTTCTACCGCATTGTGGCCATGACCGACAACCAGTCGCGCTCAGGCCAGGCCCTGGAGGAACTGGGAACCTACGATCCGGTGCACTCCCGTTTCGACGTGAACGAGGATGCGGCCATCACCTGGTTGAACAACGGTGCGCAGATGACGCCGACGGTGCACGACCTGTTCAACAACAAGGGACTGCTGGCCCGCTGGCGCGGCTTTGAGGGCGTTGAGAACGAGAACGCGCTGAAGGCTGACAAGCCCAAACGCCGCAAGAAACTGGCTGGCGCTGCTACTGCCGCCACAGCCGACGATGCCCCAGCAGATGCCGCAGAGGCACCCGAGGCCGTAGCCGAAGCCCCCGAGGCTGAGGTCGCAGAACAAGCCGCGGAGCCGGCTCCGGAGGAGGCCACACCAGCCGAAGACGCCGCCGAGCAGGCGCCGTCGGGTACTGAGGAGAGTTAGTTCGCCCGAGCAGCAACCACCGGAACGGGTCGCTGTAGGGTACGTGGCTCGCGCCAAAGGTGTCCGCGGCGAAGTCGGCATACAATCGCTGTCGTGGGATCCGAAGCGTTTTCAAGGCTTGCGCCGGCTACGGCTGGAGCGAGACGGCGAAGCCGACCGGGAGTTGTCGATCCAGCACTGCCGCGCTGATGCCCGGGGACCGCTGATCAAGTTCGTCGGCATCGACACGCCGGAGGCAGCGCGGGAGATTCTCGTGGGAGGATACCTGACGGTCGCCGGGGATGAGGTCGCTCCCCTGCCGGATGGCACCTTCTATGTTTTTGAGGTAGTGGGCTGCGAGGTGTGGGATGAAGATGCGGGGATCTGTCGAGGGGTCGTGACCGAGGTACTGGCCATGCCCTCCACAGATGTCTATGCCGTGCGACCCGAGGGCGGCGGCGAGGTCCTGATCCCGGCGGTAGAGAACTTCGTCGTCAACATCGATACCGATGGGCGACGGATCGCAGTCCGGGGGGTGGAAGAGCTGTTCGCCGAAGGTCGGGGAACATGAGGATCGACCTCGTCACCCTGTTCCCCGGGTTCTTCTCCGAGGTCCTCGACACCAGCATTCTCGGCCGGGCTATAGCCGACGGCCACCTTGAAGTCGCCGTGCACGACTTGAGGAAGTATGCCTCGGATCGCCACGGCACCGTAGATGATGCGCCCTTCGGCGGCGGCGGCGGCATGTTGTTGAAGCCCGAACCCGTGGCGGCGTGTTGGGACGAGTTGGGACTGTCCCGCGGGCACAGCATCTACCTGAGCGCCGATGGTGAGCGCTTCGACCAGGCGCTGGCAACACGCCTGTCACTGCGCCCGCACCTGGTCCTGCTGTGCGGGCATTACAAGGGTGTTGATGAGCGCGCCCGGAGTCGCTGCATCGATCAGGAAGTATCCATCGGCGACTACGTCCTTACGGGTGGCGAGCCGGCGGCTCTGGTACTGATCGACGCTGTGGTCCGGCTCATACCCGGTGTACTGGGCGACTTCAGTTCTGCCATGGCTGATTCGTTCCATGACGACGGCCTGCTCGATTGCCCCTGGTACACTCGGCCGGCCCTGTTTGAGGGCGAGGGTGTACCCGAAGAGCTTCTCAGCGGCGACCATGGCCGCGTAGAATCGTGGCGGCGGCGCCAGGCGTTGTTGCGCACCTGCAAACGCCGGCCTGACCTGCTGCAGAGCGCCGATCTGGATGAAGAGGAGCGGCGTTTCGTCAACGACTGGACGCGCACCGACGAGCCTGACATAGACTGAACCATATCCACTCTCGAACGTATTGAAAAGAGACAGGTATTTACCATGGACGCCAGCATTCTCAGAGAGATCACCGCAGACCAGATCAGGAGCGATATCCCCAAGTTCGGCCCCGGAGATACCATACGCATCCACCTTCGCGTCATCGAAGGTGACAAGGAACGTATCCAGATTTTCGAAGGCGACGTCATCCAGCGTAAGGGATCGGGCATTCACGCAACGTTCACCGTCCGCAAGGTGACTCAGGGAATCGCCGTGGAACGTATCTTCCCGCTGCACTCGCCGCGGATCTCGCAGATCGAGCCCACCCGCCGTGGACGTGTCCGTCGAGCCCGCCTGTTCTACCTGCGCGCCCGCAAGGGCCGTTCGGCCCGGATCCGCGAAAAGCGATAACGAAGACTAGCGAAAGGCATCACGTGGTTGGCTCCGAACTGCCCTTCACGCGCAAGAACTGGCTTCTCTTCGGCGTTGGCCTTCTGGTCATAGCCGCAGGGTATGGACTGTTGCGCGTGCCCCCGGTGGACGGTTTCCTGTCTCTGACAGTGGCGCCGATCCTGCTCGTCGTCGGTTATTGTGTGCTGATACCCGCCGCGATCCTGGTGCGCGAGGGTGATGACGACGACACCGCAGCAGGTCAGTACCAGGGCTGACACCCGCCGCCATGAGAATCCTCATCGCCGAAGACGAGCCGACTTCCCGACTGCTGCTGGAGAAGACGCTCAGCGGTTGGGGACACGAGGTCGTGGTCTGCACCGATGGCGGTCAGGCATGGGAGGCGCTGCAGCAGGCTGCTCCCCCGTCTCTGGCGATCCTCGACTGGATGATGCCCGAGCGCTCGACGGCATCGACGTCTGCCGCCAGGCGCGCCAGACCGAAGGTCTCGAGGGCCTCTATATCATCATGCTCACGACCCGCGATGCCGAAGAAGACATCGTCTCGGGTCTCGATGCCGGGGCCAACGACTACATCACCAAGCCGTTTCGCCGGCGGGAACTGGCAGCCCGGATCGGCGTCGGTGAGCGCGTCGTCGAACTACAGAGCCAACTCGCCCAGCGCGTCACCGAACTGGAGGACGCCCTTGGCAAGGTGAAGACGCTGCAGGGCCTGCTGCCGATCTGTTCCTACTGCAAGAAGATCCGCAACGACGGCAACTACTGGCAGCAGGTCGAAGGCTATATCGAGCACTACGCTGACGTCAGCTTCAGTCACGGTATCTGCCCCGACTGCTACACGAGCATCGTCGAGCCCCAGCTGGCCGAACTGGAAGCGAACCTTCCGGAGGACGATGCCCCCGGGAACCCCGAAGGCAGTGCCGGGTAACGGCGCCTGTTCGCGCCACATTCTTCCTCACCCATGACATCCTAGTCTGGTCGTTGGTCTACCCAGGCGACGGCGAGTTCCCCGTCGTTCCGCGGCCATCAGCCACCCGCAGATATGGCGCCATCCGGCGCTGGAAGCGAGGCGCGAGCGGGTCATGGGTGCGTCTCATTTCCGTGTCCAGCCGTCTGGCAAGATCCTTCAGAACCGGGGCGCAGCTGGGTTGCCCGATCCTGTTCTTCGTCTCTCCCGGATCGTCCTCCAGGTCATAGAGTTCATCCCCATCTGAAAGATTGACGGCCAGCTTGTGTGTTCTGGTCCGCAAGATCTTCAGCGCCATGTCTCCCGCCTGGGTGGCCAGATACTCGCAGAAGACCTGCTCCGGCCAATCCGCCGGGGATTGACCCTCGAGCAGCGGCAACAGGCTCCGGGCGTCGATATCATCCGGTGGCTGGCAGCAGGCCGCCTCGAGGATCGTAGGCATGAGGTCGAACAGGTTCACCATCGAGTCGCACGACGAGCCTGGATCGATCACCCCGGGCCAGCGGGCGATGAGGGGTACGCGATAGAGCTCGTCGTAGGCGACGGCGCCCTTCTGCATCAGACCATGGGCGCCGGCCAGTTCTCCGTGGTCGCTGGCGAAAATAACGAGCGTCCCGTCGGCGAGTTGGAGGCGGTCGAGGGCGTCCAGTACACGCTGGATCTCGTGCTCGAGGAGGGTAACCTGACCGTATTGAGCAGCCACGATCTCGGCATAGGGAGCCCACTCATCGGTGTCTGGACTCCAGCGCTGACGCAGCCAGCGATCGCCGTAGTGGGGCGTGGTGGACCGGGCCTTGAAGTTCGGGCAGGCAGGGATGTCCAGCGGGTCGTACATGGAATGGTAGGGCTCGGGCAGGTAGTGTGGATAGTGCGGGCCGAAGTAGTTCAACTGCAGAAAGAACGACCCCTCGCTCGCCACCTGCCGCTCGAGAAAGTCGATCGCCGCATCGGTGCGGCCCAGCTCCGGATACTCCTCCAGGGGGCACGCCACCCGCGCGGCCATGGGTCTGGATCGATCATATCCGAGACGGATCGCCGACTCGTTCTCCAACTCGACTCCTGCTGGCCGCCACTCGTGCCACCCCTCCCCCGGCTGGTACTCGTCGAATCCCCAGTCGAGTGGTGAGGAACTCGCCCCGCAGTGCCACTTGCCCACGTAGCCGGTATCGTAACCTGCCCGCTGCAGGAGAGTGGCGAAGCTGGTCAGGTGCCCCGGCAGTTCCTTGATCGATGGGATCCTCGTGTTCGTCAGATCCGTCATCGTGTGATTGTGTGAGTACAGTCCTGTCAGCAGCGACGCCCGGGCAGGGGAGCAGAGAGATGTGGGCGTGAAGGCGTGGATGAAGGTCATCCCCTCGCGGGCAAGCCGGTCCGTCGCCGGTGTCTGGCAGATGCGGTTTCCGTAGGCTGCGAGCGTGTCGAAGCGTTGTTGATCCGTGAGGATGACGAGGATGTTGGGAGAACCGGCCATAGAGCCCAAGTAACGTCGCAGGTCACCGGGGGTCCATGGTGGAGCGTGGCTTGAGCGATGGGCACCGTGGCGTTGACACGTCTCCCTGGATCTGACTGATTGGGCGGTCTGCCATGGTAGTGATGATCCTCATATTTGGCGCCATCGGGTGCAGCGCGCTGTCCGCGCAGCAGGACGCCCCTGACCCGGACCGGGGTCACCCCGAGCAGCTGCGGGACCTGGCGGTTCTGCTCGATCCGGGGGGGACGTTAAGATTTGATGAAGCCCTGCTGGCCGAGTACCAGCCTGTGAGCGACGTGGTGCCCAACCTGCCCCCTGGCAGTGACTCTCACTGGTTCCGGTTCCGCCTGCCCGCCTCGAGTCAGCGACTGCTGCTCGAAGTCGACAATCCTGCCCTCGATCAGGTTGACCTCTTCGTCAGTGCCCAGCAGCAGTGGCGGCACATGAAGGCCGGTATGACGCTGCCCCATACCTCCCGACCCCTGCCGACGCGGACCCTCGTTTTTCCGCTGTCTCCGGCCGATGAGCCCAATATGGCCTTCCTGCGGGTGGCAGCCTCCTACGGCGGGCGTGTTCCCCTGCGACTGTGGTCGCTCGCCGGTTTCGCCGGACACGTCCGAGTCAGCCAGCTGGTCTTCGGTCTGTTCTATGGCGTGATGGGGGTGATGACCCTCTACAATCTCTTCCTCTTTGTCAGTCTCAACGATCGCAGCTACCTCTACTATGTGCTTTTCGTCGGGCAGGCGTGCCTGGGATGGTTCATCCTCAACGGATTCGCCGGTCAGTACCTGTGGCCCGGTGCTCCATCCATCACCCTCCCCGTCCTGCTCCTGCTGGCGGGTGCCGGACACCTGGTGGGCATCCGGTTCACACAGTTGTTCCTGGATACGCCCCGAAGCGTACCGCGCCTTCACCGGGCACTGAGCGTCCTGATGGGGTTGACCGCCCTTTTCCTGATGCTGGGGCTAGTCGTCGGTAGGTCCATCTCCTGGTCGCTGATCACACTGATCTCGCTGCCGATCGTCATCGTCACTCTATGGTCCCAGGGTGCCAGGATGAGACAGGGATACCGACCCGCCCGATACCTGTTCACTGCTTCGGTTGCCCTCATTCTGGGACTCACGACCTTCACGCTCATGACGATGGGGGTGCTGCCGGCGGCCGTCTGGACCGTCTATGGCGGTCAGATCGGCTGGGTCGTGACGAGTGTCCTGTTCTCTCTTGGTCTGGCGGACCGGATCAAGCTGCTGCGCGAGGAGAAGGAGTATCAGCAGGAACAGGCGCTGGCCGCAGGTGTGCGCGCGGAGCGGCTCGCTGCGGCAGACGCCCGCAAGGCCGACGAGTTGAATGCGGCCAGAGAGCTCCAGCATCGCCTGCTTCCCGAGATGCTGCCGGATCTGCCGTTCGTGGAGGTCGCTGCGTGGCAGAGGACAGCCACCGAGGTCGGTGGTGACTACTACGACTTCCTCGAGAATCCCGACAGCCTGCTCGGGGTCATCGGCGACGCCACCGGACACGGGGCCAGCGCCGGTCTGGTCGTGGCGTGTACGAAGGCGGCTTTCCTCGCCACTGCCGGTGACAGCCCCCAGCAGCGGATCGAACACATCAACGGCGTTCTCGGTGAACTGCGTCTGGGCAGCCGCAACAACATGGCGCTTGTGATCTTCAGCCTGGACCCACCGGCAGGCGATGGCATGACCACATTGCGGGCCAGCGGCGGCGGGATTCCTCCCATCTACGTCATACGCGCCGATGGGTCGGTGGATGAACTGATCCCGGCCGGGCTGCCCCTGGGGGCCGTCCACAGCGCGTCCTATCGAACCACGCAGCTAGACCTCTACCCCGGAGACTGCGTGGTCCTGGTGACGGACGGATTGCCGGAGCGCATGGACCGGACGGGGCAGCAACTGGGATACGAGCCCATCGTCGCCCACCTGCGACAACAGGAGTCCGGTATGAGTGCCCGGGCACTGGTCGATTCGCTGATCCGCCTGAGCGACAGGTGGGGCGGTGCTCAAGCGATCGCCGATGATGAGACATTCATCGTGCTGCGGGTGATTCACCCGGCCTGACGACCCCTACAGGCCGCGGCCGCTCATGATTACTTCCCAGCCGTGGAAACGATCACCGATCTCATGGTCGGCGCGCACTTCGTTGACAAACAGAACGTCGTGCTTGTCGAAGTCCGGCTCCTCTCCGAGTCGCTGCACCACGAGCTCTTCGTGGCTCTGCTTGACATCTTCCGGTTTCGGTACGGGATCGAAACGTGGCACGTAGCCGGTGGCGGGCAGGCCGCCGATGCCACCGATAATCTGCCAGCCGTTCTTTTCGTAGGGAGCGTCCTGGCGCAGGGTATACACCGACATATGGGTATACTGCTTGCGGCGGTTCGATTGCACCTGCTCCTGGCGTTGCCTGCCGGCGCCTCGTTTGGCGATTTCATCCGTAGCGGCGTGGTAGTGCCCCTCCATGATGACGCAGGCGAGAGCCAGCTTCTGGCAGGGCGGGGGGCTCTCCTGTTCGTCGACGGTCAGCCACTGCAGCGTGTGACAGGCCTTGGCCAGGTGATTCCACTGCTGCTGAAGCTCATCCATGAAGCTCTTTCATCGTGTAGACCGGGTCTTCATGGTCCTTTGCACGATGGGAGACGGGATACCAGTTGTAGTGGGCGTGGATCCCCCACACATCCTTGTGGAAGTACTTCAGCAGCCATTCGTCCCACAACTCCGGCTCCCCGGGGTGAAGAGTGTGAAGGAGCATCTCCTCATGGAAGATCGGCGAGATCTCGTCGATCTCCTGCTGTGTGGGATGAGCCATGGTGAACCTCAAAGGATTGTGGTGGGAGGGTGCTGCTCTGCAACGCAACGTAAGCAAACTTGAATGGGTGGGCCACGACCCGCGCCGACAGACGCACGCCCCACCGAGGACTGGCGGCGCACCTCATCAGTGGGTATTGTGACACGGAGTCACATCCACCTGGGAGAACGCCAGTGAGCAAGTTGCGCCGACGGCCCGACGGCAAACCGGAATTCCGATCCCTTGACCAGCTGCTGGCCGAGGCGGCCCAGGACGACGTGGTCCAACGCCTCCCAGGCAAGGGACGCCCCATCGATCTGGGCGACTATCTCCATGCCGATCCGGAGTCCCGCGTGGCCAACAAGCTGCTGGCCGATCACAATGTCATCCCCCAGCCCCTGCAGGATCGACGCGAAGCAGAGAAGCTGGCAGAACTGGCGGAAATCGATGCCGCCGCCGCCCTGGCCGACTTGGGCGCCCGACGCTGCCGGGTTGCAGAATTACAGGAGCAGTTACGAGACTACTGGCCGCAACAGGTTCCAGTATCGGAGATCTTCACCCCTGGCCAAGTGCCCACCTGGTTGGCCAGTACCGCAGGAGCCAATGCAGACGACGGTGACTGGCAGGCCGTGGCAGTTGAACTCGCCGCTTTGGTTGCGACGCACAATCGGCGGCGTGCCGTGGCTCGCCGGAAGGTCGAAGAAGCGCTGACGAAAGCGGCCGACATCGCCCGGCGACTCAATGAGCAGGTCTCACTGTCGCGTACACTCCCCCCCGGGATTCAGATGACCCCGGTGGGCGTCGAAACACGGATGCAACGCTTCGACGACGAGTGTCCGCCCCTCGAGACCGTCCCTGTGGATCTCGGCGACCGCCTGAGACAGGCGGTACGCGCCGCCCGCCCCTCCTGGTGGCGCCGCCTGCTGCGGTAACGCCGCCGTGACCGACACCCCTCTCCCCTGGCGGCGTTACGAGGAGTTGCGCCCCGACGATCTGCATGCTCTCGTCAGCGCCCACCCGATCGCCTACTGGCCGCTGGGACTGCTCGAACACCACGGCTGGGCCCTGCCGGTGGGATACGACGGCCTCAAGGCCGATCACATCTGCCAGCGACTGGCCAGCCGCACCGGTGGGGCCATCCTGCCGACCATGTGGTGGGGTGGCGGTGGCGGCCACGGGGATTTCCGCTGGACCCACTACCAGCCAGATCAGGCGACGACGGCCATTCTCGACGCGACCGTACGACAGCTGTTCACCTCGGGATTCCGCGTCGTCGTACTCCTCGCCGGCCACTACCCCTGGCAGTCCTTGCTGAACGAGCGTGTGCCCGTGCTGGCTGCGGAGCATCCAGACGGACTCCTCCTCGCCGGCACCGAGTTGACCATCGGCGGGGATCTCGGTCTGCAGGGCGACCACGCGGCCCTGGAGGAGACCTCGTACGGTCTGGCCCTGTTTCCCCGGCACATCGACCTGTCGGCCCTGACGTCGGGGCGCGATGCGGCATCGACCTGGGCCGGCGGTGATGCCCCCCCGGAAGAGGGTCGCCATCCAGGGGTCGAGTACGATCCCGCACAACCTCTGTATGGCCAGCTGGGCGCCGATGCCCGAGATGCCACCGCCGAACGCGGCGAAGCGGGGATCTCGCGCCTCGTCGCCGCACTGTCGGACCGGATCCTGCACTTCGTCGACCCCGGCTGAGCGCAGCGCTGTGGACGCCGACAGCCTGTTCTCCGGCCCTTTCCCTGAACTGCGGACCGATCGCCTGCTGCTGCGCGAGTTGAAGACAACAGACGCCGACGCCCTGTTTCGCCAGTTCAGCGACGACGGCGTCACCGCGTACTATGACCTGGACACCTTTACGGATCCGGACCAGGGCGAACAACTCGTCGCTGTCTGGCGGCAGCGGCAGGAACGTGGCTTCGGTCTGCGCTGGGCGATCTGCAGACCGGATGCGCCCGCCGACCTGCTGGGAACGTGCGGCGTCAATCTGTGGATCCGGCAGAGCGCCCGTGCCGTGCTGGGCTTCGACCTGAGCCGCCAGTACTGGCGGCAGGGAATCATGAGCGAGGCGTTGGGACGGGTCCTCGACTTCGGCTTCGAGCAGCTCGAGATCAATCGCGTCGAGGCCGTCGTGTTCCGTGACAACGCCGCGTCCTGTGGCCTGCTGGAAGGTCTCGGCTTCACCCGCGAGGGCCTGCTGCGCGAGTACGAGTATCTGCATGGCCGATTCCAGGACATGTACATGTTCTCTCTCCTGCGCGCTGACCGCGGCGCCTGAGACTGCGCCTGCACCCCATCTCCCTGCGGTTCACATCCTGAGAAAATCCTTGCCCTTGTTCCATTCGGTACGGTGACTCGTAGAGATGACCCAGACCACCGTCAGCGGCCTGCGCAAGACCTACCGCATCGCCGAGCGTCGCCCGGGGCTGGGTGGCGCCATCGCCGGTCTCGTGCACCGTCGGTACCGTGACATCGTCGCCCTCGACGGCATCTCCTTCACCGTAGACCCGGGCGAGCTGGTGGGTTATATCGGTCCCAACGGGGCTGGCAAGTCGACAACGGTCAAGATCCTCAGCGGTATCCTCGTTCCGGACGAGGGTGTGTGTGAGATCGACGGGCTCGTGCCGTGGCGGGACCGTGTCGAACACGTGCGCCGCATCGGTGTCGTCTTCGGCCAGCGGACCCAGTTGTGGTGGGATCTGCCCGCCGTCGAATCCTTCGACCTGCTGCGGCATATCTACCGCGTCCCTGTCGACGATCACCGGCGGGCTCGCGACGAGCTGATCGACCTGCTGCAGCTCGAGCCCTTCCTCGACACGCCGGTTCGTCAGCTCAGCCTCGGCCAGCGGATGCGTTGTGACCTGGCGGCGGCCCTGCTGCACGCCCCATCGATCCTCTTTCTCGATGAGCCCACCATCGGCCTCGACGCCGTGTCGAAACTGGCCGTGCGCGATTTCATCCATCGCCTCAATCGCGAGCGCGGCATCACGGTCATCCTCACGACGCACGACATGGACGACATCGAGGCCCTGTGCACCCGCGTCATCGTCATCGGCGACGGCATCCTTCTCAGTCAGGGCACCGTCGGTGACCTGCGTCGCCTCGTGTCCTCGGAACGGCGCCTCATCGTCGATGTCGAAGGGGACACGGCCCACGAGGTGACGGATCCCGAAGCCGATGTCGTGGCTGTCGATGGCCACAGGGTGCAGCTGCGTTTTGACCCGGACCACACACCCGCCGCCGAGCTGATCGGCCGGATCACGACACGCTGGCCGGTACGCGATCTGTTTGTCGAAAACCCGCCCATCGAAGAACTCGTGGCCGCCCTCTACCGCGAACGCGAGAGCTGACGCGATCGTGGGTCCCTATCTGGCCATCGTCAGTGCCTCGGCGCGCATCCTGCTGCAGTACCGCGCCGCGGCCTTTGCCGGCATCGTCACCCAGCTGTTTTTCGGCTTTGTCATGGTGCAGGCCTACACCGCCTTCTACGCCGCTGCCACACAACCACCGCCGATGGCCCTGGCCGAGGTCGTCGGCTACATCTGGCTGGGGCAGGCCATGCTCGGCCTGTTCCCGTGGAACGTCGACCCCGAGATCCGCGCTCAGATCCGCACCGGTGGCGTCGTCTACGAACTGCTGCGCCCGGTCGATCTGTATTCGCTCTGGTTTGCCCGCGCCGTGGCCCGACGTACGGCTCCCACGCTGCTGCGAGCCGTGCCGATGTTCATCATCGCCGCGGCCCTTCTCGGCCTGCCCCCGCCGCCGAGCCCCGAAGCCTTCCTCGCCTGGATCGCATCGACTTTCTGCGCTCTGGTTCTGTCGGCGGCGATCACGACGCTCCTGTCGATCACCCTCATGTGGACGTTGAGTGGAGACGGCGCCATGATGCTCGTCGTCTCCGTCGTCGTCTTCTTCTCGGGACAGGCCGTGCCGCTGCCCATGTTCCCGGAGTGGCTGCAGCCTCTGATCACCTCCCTGCCCTTCCGCGGCCTCATCGACATCCCCTTCCGGCTGTACCTGGGTCACATTCCCGCCGCCGAGGCCCCGTCGCTGCTTGCCTTCCAACTGGCATGGGCGGCTGCCCTCATCCTCTTCGGCCGCGCCCTGATGGCTCATGGCCGGCGTGTCCTGGTCGCCCAGGGGGGCTGATCGTGTTCACCACCATGCGCCAGACAATCAGCCTCTACGCCCGCCTCGTGTCGGTATCGATGCGAGGCCAGATGCAGTACCGCGCTTCCTTCCTGATGCTGCTGGCCGGCACCTTTGCCGTCAGCTTCCTCGAGTTCGTCGCGGTGTGGGTGATGTTCGATCGTTTCGGCCATCTCCGCAGCTGGTCCCTGGCGGAGGTCGCCGTATTCTACGGACTGGTCAACACCGGCTTCGCCCTGGCCGAGGCGACGTCCCGCGGCTTCGAGCACGTTCATCAGGCCATTCGCTCCGGCACGTTCGACAGGGTCCTGCTGCGCCCCCGGTCGACGGTCCTGCAACTGGCCGGTCAGGAACTGCAACTGCGACGTGTCGGCCGCTTCGCTCAGGGAGCCCTCGTTCTGGGGTGGGCCTGGATGGAACTCGGACTCGGTCTCGACCTACCCCGTCTCGCCCTGACCGTTCTCTCCGTTCTCGGTGCTGGCAGCTTGTTCTATGCCTTGTCGGTACTGGGAGGAATGATGTCCTTCTGGACAGTCGAGACTCTGGAGATCCTCAACTGTGTCACCCACGGCGGCAACTTCGCCGGCCAGTACCCGATCACCATATACCGTGACAACTTCCGGCGCTTCTTCACCTGGATCGTGCCTCTCGCATGTGTCACCTACTACCCCGCACTGGCGATCGTCGGTCGCACCGATCCGATGGCCGACCCGGTCTGCTGGCTGGCACCCCTGGCGGGTTTCGCCTTTCTCGCCGTCAGTCTGCGCCTCTGGAGTTTCGGCGTCACCCGCTATCGTTCGACTGGCAGTTGAAGCGCGCAACCAGCCTGTTGCTCGCTGTCTTCCTCTATAGCTGCGGCAGCGACGGCGGCGCCGGCCCCGACGCCGGCTTCGATCGTGCCGACCTGCCCCTGCTGTTCGCTTCCGTCACCGAGGCTGAACGCGCCGCTGTGCTGGCCGACTGGGCCTCGCGCGACGTGACAGCCCGTGAGGTCCGGATCCTGCAGCGGGACACGGTCACCGTCGGTATCGATACCGTCGAGGTGAGGATCCTGTCCCATCTCGTGCAGGGCGACAGGCACTATGGCGCGCTTGTCATTCCGGTCAATTCAGTGGTTCCCCGTCCGGTGCTCGCCTACACCCACTTCAGCGACATCGGTGTGAACGTCGAGTCCTCCCTGTTCGGTCTCGGCGCCATCGCCGGGATCCGGGCCTCTCAGTTCGTTCTCGTGTTGCCCTCGTATCGCGGCAAGACCCTGTCCTATGGCTCGGGCAGCTGGACCTCGGAGGGTGACATCAGCATCTGGGATGGTGAGGTCGACGATGCCCTGGCGCTGATCCACGTGGCCTGGGAGCAACCCGAGGTCAACTCGACGGGGGCGGCGACGTATGGCTTCAGCGCCGGCGGCGCCATCGCCCTGTTGACTGCCATTCGCGAAGCCGGCGTGGTACGGGTTGTCGACTTCTTTGGTCCCACCGATTTCTTCGGACCGTACGCGCAGCAGCTGCTGGTGAGCATCCTCGACGATACGCCGCCGGATCTGGCCAGCATTCCGCAGTTGCAGAGTTCGGTGGTTGATCCCCTGGAGCGTGGTGAACTGTCGCTGGCGGACATGCGTCTGGAACTGCTGCGCCGGTCGCCGCTGCACTTCGCCGATCGCCTGCCGGCGGTGCTCGCCCACCATGGCACGGCTGACGATGTCGTCGCCGTCGATGAGACCCGGGCGCTGGAAGAGGCAATTCTGGCTGCGGGAGGAATGATCGAGGCCCACTACTACGCCGGGGGAGGCCACAGCCCCTTCGGACTCGACGGGTCCCTGGGCTGGACAGCCAGCTTTCTTGGCGTGCTGTCCCCTGCTGGACGCACGGCGGTGATCCCCGCCGGACGGCGTTCACCCCCCGGAGGAGATGGACAGCAGATCGAGTTGGGGCGTCTCTTGAGCCACCGCTGACAGGGAGTTGGCGAAGGGATGGCTGCCGCCGATGCAGTAAGTGCACAGGTCATCACAGTTGAGCCCCAGACGCTGAAACGCCTGCAGCATCCCGGCTACCGACACGTAGACGACGGGCATATCCATCTTGCGGCTGATCTCGTCCGTGGTGCAGCCACGAGCGATAAAGCCTTCGCCGTCGGGAGGATCTGGCGGCATGTCGACACCGAACATACATCCCCGCGGGATGCCGTCGTCGGGCACGATGCCGATGGGGGGCGTGTAGGACACGAGGTAGGCCTTCTTCACTCCCAGGTGTTCGTAGAGCAACTCCCGGGCACGGATCGAGTTGTTGCCGCGCACGATGCTGTCATCGATGAGCACCACCGTCTTGCCCGCCAGTTGCGGTTTCAGGCCCGGCAGGACGTGCAGGTTGTTGTCGATCGACTGCTTGCGGTCCTGCGCATTCGATCCCTGGAAGGAGCGCTCTCCGCGCATCTTGTAGAAGATGTTGACGAAGGGTTTGTCCACCTTGCGCGCGTACGAGCGGGCGGCCACCTCCGGACAACGTGGCAGAAACGTGACCACATCAGCATCGTCGGGACTGAACTCCTCGGCCAGGATCTCGCCGAGGACCTCGCGTACACGACGCGCCGACAGGTGGTTGAGGATGGAGTCCACGTCGGCGACGTAATTCCATTCGAAGAAGCAGTGGGACGGCTCGGGCGCCACCAGAGGCTCCTTCGAAAACTCACCTTCAGGTGACAGATAGTAAGTCGACCCGGGATCGAGATCCTCGATGAACTCGCCGCCGTTCTTGCGGAAGGCGATGTCCTCAGACGCCACGCCGTACTTGCCATCCTTCCAGCCGAGTACGCCGGGCTTGATTCCTGTCCGGTCGCGCATCACGATGACATCTCGCTTGCGCCAGTCGGCAATGGCCATGGTGTAGGCGCCGGGCACCCGTCGCATCAACTCCTGCTCGCCGTCCCGGCGGTAGAGATAGAGCAGGGCCTCGGTATCACAGGAGGACGTTGTGCGCGACAGGTCGAGATCGGAGAAATGACTCAGGTCGACCTGGCCGTTGTGCACCGCTGCCATCTCACAGTCACGGATCAGGATGTGGTTGCCTCGCTCCTCCACCTGTCCGCCCAACACGTGGGGATGGGCGTCGTCAAGGATCTCCTCCTTGCTGCCCCGTGTGGCGTAGCGTACATGCGCCATGTAGGTATGGTAGCTCGGACTCGGAAAGATCTTGTGCAGATCGGTGACGTCGAAGCGGTCCACGCCACCGGCCCACTTGATGACATCGATCCGCCCTTCGCCTACCGCCGCGATTCCTGCAGCTTCCCGCCCACGGTGCTGCAGCGAGCGAATAAAGGAATAGGCGTCATGCAGGGTGTGGGCGACGCAGAATCCGCAGTTGTGACGGACGGCGTCTTCCATAGCAGTTCCTCACCGGTGGCAGAAGCGGCTGGAGCCGCAGCTTGAGCTGCAGCTGTAGATGGTCTGTACATCTGTTGGCAATGGAAGATCGCGAGGGTTGGCCGGTGTTCGGGCCGAGCCCGGGTACTGCGGGGAGAGATGAGAATATAGCGCCTGTCCGCGCCCCCCGCGAGGGGGTGGAGACATGTGCGGCTTGGACTCGCCCCGGGCCTCAACGGGCCGTGTAATCCGCGGCCAGCGGGCAGGCGTCAGGGCCGCGGTTGAGCAATGCGGTTCGCGCCAGCCCGTGCAGCAGGAATCCCGGCCCCATCTGTGATTCGTACCAATCGATGCCCGCCGCTCCCACGGGCAGATCCGCCCGGCTCCCGTCCACATCCGGGTAGTAGATCTTCAGCAGTGACTCGGCCAGGGTCATTGCCGAACAGAGCCAGGTCGCTTCTCCGGTCACGTCATACAGGTCCGCCAGCAGACCCAGACCCAGACCGGCATCCATCGCCGGGGCCTGAACCCCAGCGGGAATCGGCTCCTCCGCGTACCGCTCGCCGGCGGCGCGCGCCCAGGACAACAACCGCTCGTCCCCTGTCTGCCGATACCCCAGCAGACAGGTAAGAGCCACGTACGAGGCGGGCCAGATGCCGTACACACTGCCCCACACCGGCATCTTCTCGAACACCGTATTGCCGTCGCGTTTGGAGTGGATGACGAAGATACCTTGATCGAGATCGTGGGGCGCTCTGAGAAACCCGTCGATGTAGGCGGTGGCGCGTTCGGCCATGGTGGCGGCCAGCTGCGGCTCGTCGTCCGTCAGCAGCGGCGCCGCTTCGAGCAGGCTGACGGCCAGCGACAGGGTCTGTCCCGGTGCGTTGGTACCGTAGAATCGTTCGTCCTCTTCGGGCGAACGACTCTCGAGCAGCAGCAGGTCGCGCTCGTCCCGCTTCGGCCACCAGTAGTCGACCATCCTGCGGATCTGCTCCAGGAAGTCCTGCCTCCCCGTCGCCCGAAACGCACAGGCCCAGTCGACGATGAAGAAACCGCCATGACGGGGAAAGTCACACGATCGCGCCCCGCGGGGATGGTACTCCCGCTGCTCGATCAGGCCGTGGCGGATGTATTCCAGCGGCTCTCCAGGCTTGCGGGTCGAATCCAACTCGTTGGCCGAAGCCAACTCGTTGGTCGACCAATGGTTGTCGAGCCCTTCGGCGAAGGTCTCCAGGCAGCGCGGGTTGAACCCGGAGAGCTTATCCCACAGCCACTGCGGCGCGGCGCGCAGATGGTCGTGCACGGCCTGACCCCGACGCTCCGGGTCACGATGCCATTGACCGTCGCCGACACAGTCCCGCTCCAAGTCCCAGTAGGAGTGCTCGCCCCAGGGAAACAGGCCCGAGACCGTCGCCGTACAGTGGGTGGCGAAGCGTTCCAGGTACCTGTCGGCGGCGACTTCGTAGTCGGGTCGGTTCAGCGCCTCGGCGAGGCCGTACATCGTCAGCAGCGTCGCCTCGTCATGGATCAGGTTGCTGCCCCGATAGGAGCGATCGCCGCCACGCTGCCCGGGGATCGGCTCCGGGGCATCCGCGACCATCTGCCGGGTCGCGCGGTCGATCATCGACGGAAACAGCCCCCCGAACTGCTCACCCAGACGGAGAAGCACGTCGAGGGATCCCGTCACACGCTGCAGAATCGTGTCCTCAGTTGTCATTTGATTGCCCCGCAGAAAAAGGCGGCCGTACCCGGTGGGCACGGCCGCCTGACTCACACTCCGTTAGGACCGACGGGCCGACTAGATCGCCGACTCCCCCATCTCACCCGTGCGGATGCGAACGACCTGGTCCACCGGGACGACGAAGATCTTGCCATCGCCGATATTGCCCGTGTTGGCCGCCTCTTTCACCGCGTCGATGGCACGCTCGGCGATGGCCTCACCGACGACGATTTCGATCTCCAGCTTCGGCGTGAAGTCGATATTGTACTCGGCACCGCGATAGATCTCCTTATGGCCCTTCTGACGTCCATATCCTTTGACCTCACTCACCGTCATTCCCATCACGCCGAGCGCGCTGAGCGCTTCTTTCACCTTTTCCAGCGCGTTCGGCCTGACGACACATTTCAGCAGTTTCATCGGAACCCCTTTACCTGTTCTGTCAGACCCCCTAAGGTCAGACCTCTGTGATCAGACCTCTGAGTAGTAGCCCTGCTCGTTGTGCAATGAGATGTCGAGACCACGGTCCTCTTCATCCTCGGCGACACGCAGGCCGACGAGACCGTCGACGACCTTGAGGATGATGAAGGTCAGCACGCCGCAATAGACGACTGTGAACAGCACACCGACGATCTGCGCCCACAGTTGGCTGCCGATCGTCATGCCTTCGGCCAGGCCCATGCCTCCCAACGAATCGGAGACGAAAACACCCGTCAGCAAGGCGCCGACGATCCCGCCGATACCGTGCACGCCGAAGGCGTCGAGGGAATCATCGTAACCCAGCTTGTGTTTGAGGCTGGTAGCTCCCCAGAAACAGAGGGACCCGGAGGCCAGCCCGACGACGATGGCGCCCAGCGGACCGACACTCCCGGAGGCGGGGGTGATGGCCACGAGGCCAGCCACGGCACCGGTGACGATACCAAGGACACTCGGTTTGCCGTGTTTCACCCACTCCACCAGCATCCACGCCAGGGCGGCAGAGGCGGTGGCCACCTGGGTCACCAGCATGGCCATGCCGGCAGCGCCGTCGGCGGCCAGTGCGGAACCTGCGTTGAAGCCGAACCAGCCCACCCACAGCATGCAAGCCCCGATGACGGTCAGCACGAGACTGTGCGGCGGGATGATGGTGTCGGGGTAGCCGCGGCGTTTGCCGAGGAGAATGGCCACGAGCAATGCCGCGATCCCGGCGTTGATATGCACCACCGTGCCGCCGGCGAAGTCGAGGATCCCCTTGTCCCAGAAGAAAGCGCCGTCACCGCTCCACGCCATGTGGCAGATCGGTGCATAGACGACGGTGGACCAGATGGCCATGAACAGCATCATGGCGGAAAACTTCATGCGCTCGGCGAACGCCCCGGCGATCAGCGCCGGGGTGATGATGGCGAAGGTCATCTGGAAGGTGACGAAGACGGTCTCGGGCACCGTGCCGGCCAGCGAGTCGACCCCGACACCGCGCAACAGGGCCTTGTCGAGACCACCCACGAAGGAGTGCAGATTGACGACACCCGCTTCCATGCCCGTCGTGTCGAAGGCGAGGCTGTACCCCCACAGGACCCAGATGATCGTCATCATCGCGGTCAGGGCGAAGCACTGCATGAGCACGGACAGCACGTTCTTGGAGCGGACAAGGCCGCCGTAGAACAGTGCCAGACCAGGAATTGTCATGAACAGCACGAGGGCCGTGGATGTGAGCATCCACGCCGTGTCTCCCGAATCAAGTCCGTCCGCCAGAGCCGCATCCGGCGTCAGCCAGCAGGCGAGTCCGAAGATGACAAGACCGAGCCGCGAGCGGCTTGCCAGCGGTGAACGGATCACGGATCCGCCCCCCGTAGCCAGCGAGTGAGGCGATGATCGCATGTCCTGCTTCCTTCCCTATGGAGGTGTGCAGCCGTCGCGCCGAGGGCGGTTCTCCGGTCCGTCGCGCCGGCCTGCTGGTGCATATGTAAACCTAATCCGTCCCGCCCTACAAGGGCCAGCGCCAGGCCGGTCCTCTACCGCCTCACCGGTCGGTGAAGCGATAGGCCTTCTTGCCGTTGGCGTACCAGTACTTGGCCGCTGCCTCGGGACCCAGGGCCTCGACGTAATTGCGCACGATGGCGACCACCGCGGCGAAATCGGCGGCCCGGTCGCTGACGGGCCAGTTCGTCCCGAAGATGACCCGGTCCTCCCCGAAGATGCGCCACAGGGCGTCGAGTGTGGGGCGGTAGAAGTCAGCGTCAGAAGGTGCGGGCTGGGTGACCGACTGCTCGGCTACCGCCGACACCTTGCAGTAGACGTTGCGACACTCGGCGGTGCGGGTCATGGCCTCCTGCCAGGCGGCCTCCGGCTCGTCACCGTCGATCGGTACGTGGCCGATATGATCGATGACGATACGCAGTTCGGGGAACAGTCGCGCCACAGCGCCGACGGCATCGATCTGCTCGCCGCGCACCAGGACATCGAGGGCGAGGAGATTCTTCGCCAGCTCCTCGATGTCCTGCAACGCCGTTCCCGAGTGCAGATCGTCGAAGACTCCGCCACCGAGCCGAATCCCGAGAAACTGGGGATGGTCGGCGAAGCGGGCCAGCTGCTCGGCAAACTCCGCTCCCGGATCGATGTGTCCGACGAAGCCCACGATCCACGGGTCCTCGGCCGCCAGATCAAGAATCCACTGGTTGTCATCGAGCCACGAACTGGCCTCGACGACGACGGTACCGGTGATACCCTCCCGTTCTGCCAGCTCACGGTGATGAGCAGGCAGAACGGTACGGTACAGCAGCTCGTTGTCCGCCGGCGGCCAGGGAATGCCCTGCGGGCGGGTGGGGTCATAAAAGTGTGTGTGCGTGTCAATGATCAACGGACAGACTCCCTGGTTGCCTGCATTGCAGTTGGGGTCGGGTCGGGGCCGGGGTGAATCCCCGAACCGTGTTGAGCCGCGCGAGTGCAGCGAGTCGTCGGTCTCCAACACGGCCCGCGAGATGAGCATCCTGGCGCAGCCAGGCATGCTCCATCGAGCGCATTGTCGGCCTCCAACACGGCCCGCGAGATGAGCATCCCGGCGCAGCCGGGCATGCTCCATCGAGCGCCTGTCAATGTGCCTCCAGCCAGGTCGGCCCCGTTCCCATCTCCACCACGATCGGCACCTTCATCGGGATCGCCTGCTGCATCGCCTCTTCCACCACTTGCCGCACCTCCGCCTCTTCCTCCTGGTACAGATCGAAGACGAGTTCGTCGTGGACCTGAAGCAGCATCCTCGTCTTCCAGCCGCGCTCGAGCTGCTGCTGGTGGATGGTCACCATGGCGAGTTTGATCATGTCCGCCGCCGTCCCCTGGATCGGCGAATTGATGGCGTTGCGCTCGGCGGCGGAACGGATCGCCCGATTGCGGGAGTTGATGTCCTTCAGGTAGCGCCGGCGCCCGTTGAGGGTCCGCACGTAGCCATTCTCGCGACAGAACTCGACCGTCTCGTCCATGTAGCGGCGAACGCCGGGATACTCTTCGAAGTACTGCTCGATGAACTGCTGCCCCACCTTGCGCGGCAGGCCCAGACGTTCGGACAGGCCAAAGGCAGAAATGCCGTAGATGATGCCGAAGTTCACCGTCTTCGACTGGCGCCGCATGTCATCATCCACCATGGACGGGGGCACGTTGTAGATGCGGGACGCGGTGACGGTGTGGATGTCCTCCTCCTCGGAGAAGGCCTCATTCATACGTTCGTCGCCTGAGATCTCAGCGATGATACGCAGCTCGATCTGCGAGTAGTCAGCCGACAGCAGCGTGTACTCGGGTCCGCCGGGCACGAAGGCCTTGCGGATCTCACGGCCCTGCTCGGTACGGATCGGAATGTTCTGCAGATTCGGTCCACTCGACTGCATACGACCCGTCGC
This sequence comes from Candidatus Latescibacterota bacterium, assembly GCA_036011085.1. GTDB lineage: Bacteria > Latescibacterota > UBA2968 > UBA8231 > UBA8231 > UBA8231. Next base: position 49,655 of record DASCMS010000018.1, on the reverse strand, counting down.
CGCCACCGCCTGTTCGTAGTGTGTGTGGATGCGCCCGCTGCCGCTGAAGATGGCCCCGGGCAGCATGTCCAGGTAGGTGGACTTCAGCTTTGTGCAGAGCCGATAGTCGAGAATCTGCCTGGCGATCTCGTGTTCGTGTGACAGCCGGGTGAGAACCATCTCGTCCGTCTTGTACTGCTTCGACTTGGCCGTGCGCCGTGCATTCGGGTCGAGATCGAGCTTCTCGAACAGGATCTGCCCGAGCTGCTGCGGCGAATTGAGGTTGAAAGGCTCCCCCGCCAGCTCCTCGATGCGCGCCGCCGAGCTCTCGATCTTCTGCGCCAGGTCGTCGGAGATCACCTTGAGGATCTCGGGATCGACGCGGATGCCGGCGTGCTCCATGGCGGCCAGCACGGGGATCAACGGCGCTTCGACCCGCTGGTAGAGTTGTGCCTGCTCTGACTCCGCGAGCAGGGGTTCCAGTCGTTCCCACAGCTGCAGGGCGATGTCAGCATCTTCGGCGGCGTACTCGGTCAGATCCTCGATGGGCACGTCGCGCATGGAACGCTGATCTGAACCGCGCTCGCCAATCAGGTCGCTGATCGGGATCGGACGGTACCCGAGCAGGGCCTGGGCCAGGTAGTCCATGCTGCGACGCAGGTCCGGTGTGGCCAGGAAGGCGGCGACCATGGTGTCGCACAAGGTTCCGCCCAGACCCACACCGTGCCAGCGCAGAACGGTCACATCAAACTTCAGATTGTGTCCCACCTTGACACCCGGTCCCTCCAACAGGGGCCGCAGCTCTTCCAGGACCGCGCGGTTCTCACTCTCGTCTTCAGGGAACAGGACAAAAGCTCCGGTGTGCGCCTTCGTGCTCACCGCCAGTCCGAGAATCTGGCAGGTCTTCGGGTTGAGACTCGTAGTCTCCAGGTCCAGGGCGAAGCGATCGCTGTCCTGCAACTCAGCGATCAGCTCGGTACGAGCTTCAACTCCATCCACCAGGCGGTAGTCGTGCTCCACCTCGGCGATGCTCTTGACCTGGTGCGGATCCTCAACGCCGGCTTTCATGCGCTGCACACCGGCCTCGAAGTCGTCGCCAAAGAGCCGCTTGCCCAGGGCGTTGAACTCGAGTTCGGAGAACAGTTTCGTCAGTTCGACCTGATCTGCTTCGCTGCGCTTGAGGTCCTCCACCTCGACATCGAGGGGCACCTCGGTTTCGATCGTCACCAGACGTTTCGACAACCGGGCCTGATCGGCAAACTCGACCAGCGTCTCCTTGCGCTTGCCCTTCAGCTCATCGAGCCGGTCGAGCAGATCTTCCACCGTGTCGAAGTCGGCCAGCAGCTTCTGCGCCGTCTTTTCGCCGATCCCGGGTACACCGGGCACGTTGTCGCTCGTGTCCCCCATCAGTCCGAGCAGGTCGATAATCTGATCCACCCGCTGGATCTTCCACTTGGCCAGCACGTCGTCCTCACCCAGCAGATCCGCGGGTTTGCCGGCACGCCCGGGCCGGTAGAGCCAGGTGTTCTGCGATACGAGCTGGGCGAAATCCTTGTCCGGTGTGACCATGTAGGTCGTCATGCCGATGCTGTCAGCGCGCCTGGCCAGGGTGCCGATCACATCGTCTGCCTCCCAGCCTTCGACGCGCAGCACCGGGATCTGGAACGCCTCGAGCAGCTTGAACACATAGGGCAACGCCGAGCTCAGATCCTCCGGCATGCGGTCCCGCGTCGCCTTGTACTCGGCGAACTCCACGTGGCGGTGCGTTGGCCCGGGCGCGTCGAAGACGGCGGCGATATGCGTCGGCTCGAACTTTTCGAGGAATTCCAGCAGGGTGTTGATGAACACCAGCGGCGCCGAGGTGTTCATGCCCGACGAGGTCATCACCGGGTTGTTGATCAGCGCGAAGTGGCCACGGTAGGCCAGGGCCATGCCGTCGAGCAGACACAACACCTTGCGGTCATCGAGATCGAGTTCAGCGGCTCGGCCCAGGGCGCGATCCGCCTGGCTCTGAGTCTTGGTCTCAGGTGAGGCAGTGGACATGGCAGGTCAAACTAACCGCGTGCAGAATCGGCATCAAGGTGGTTTGCCCGGAGAGGCCAGCCTCCGTTACATACGCGGTATGTCACGACGCGTCCTGCTGGCCGGCTTCATCCAGGAGACCTCCTCCTTCAATCCCGTTCTGACGGTGCACGACGACTTCCAGGCCGTGGACGGCCCCGAAGTGCGGCACGTCCTCGGAGCCACGTCGACGGAAGTGGGTGGAGCCCTTGGCGTATTCGACGCCGTCGGACTTGACGTGGCCACCGCCCTGACTGCCTGGTCCGGCTCCGGGGGACCGGTGGCAGAAGCCGATCTGCAGCGTTTTCTCGAGCAATTCTCCCGTTCCGTGGCTGAGGCCATCCGGGCGGGTTGTGACGGCGTCTACCTGGCCCTGCACGGTGCCATGGTGGGAGAGCTCGAGATGGACCCCGAGGGCGCCCTCCTCGAGCGGGTTCGACAGCTGGTGGGCGATGTACCTGTCGTGCTGTCCATGGACCTCCACGGCATCCTGACGGATCGTATGGTCGACGGCAGCGATGCCATCCTCCCCTTCCACACCTATCCCCACACCGACCAGCACGAGACCGGACAGCGAGCGGCCCACGTGCTGCTGCAACTGCTCGACGGCACCCGGGCCCTGACCACGCGAATTCGCTTGCCCATGCTCGTACGAGGCGATGAGCTGCTCACAGCCACGGGCCTGTTTGGCGAAGTGATCCGCCGCTGTCAGCGTTTCGAGGCCGACCCACGGGGTCTTGCTGCCGGTGTCCTGATCGGCAATCCCTTCACCGACGTCCCCGACTTGCGCTCCAATGTGATTCTGGCCACCGACGAGTCCGCCGGCGATGGGGTACAAGCCTGGGCCCGGGAAGAGGCGCTGGCCATGGCCCGCTTCCTGTGGTCTCATCGCGCCCGTCTGCAGGCTCCCCTCACGCCGCTCGACGACGCGATTCGTCAGGCCCGCAAGACCGACGGCCTGTGCGTCTTCTCCGACGCCGCCGATGCCACGTCCTCGGGTGCGTCAGGTGACAGCAACCACATCCTTCGTGGCCTGATCGAGCACGGCTTTGACCGGCGGGCCCTGCTGACGATCGTCGATGCGCCCGCCGTGGCAGCCGCCATCGAGGCCGGCGTCGGCACCCACACCTGTCTGCATCTGGGGGGCAGCCTCGATCCGGCTCGTCACACACCGCTGCGGGTTGAGGCCTACGTACGGAGCCTGGGGGACGGCGAGTTCCTCTACGAGGATCGCACCCGGGCTCACGCCGGCCGCACCGCCGTCCTCGTGATCGCGGACACCATCCAAGTGTTGGTCACCGAAAGGCACATCCATGTCATGGGCCGGCGGCTGTTCCTCGCTCATGGCCTGGACCCCGAAGAGTTCGACCTGGTGTCGATGAAGTCACCCAACGGCTTCCGCACCCACTACGAGTCGATCGCTGCGCGTATCATCCCAGTCGACGTACCTGGCTCCACGAGCGCCAACCTGCACAGCCTGCCCTATAGCCGCTGCCCGCGCCCCATATTTCCTCTGGACCCTGAGGAAGAGGTGTTGGCGGCATCCGAATTCCCCCTCGCTTGAGTGAAGAGGTCCCCATGGGGAAGAACAAGAACAACAAGAAGAACGACAGTCCCACCAGCCCGGTCGGCAAGTCGGGTCGACTGAAGAAGGAGTTTTACGAGACGGAGCTGGACAGGCTGCAGGAAGAGCTGGTCAAGCTGCAGGAGTGGATCAAGCACGAGGGCCTCAAAGTCGTCGTCATCTTCGAAGGCCGGGATGCCGCCGGCAAGGGCGGTGTCATAAAGCGCATCACCGAACGACTGAGCCCACGAATCGCCCGCGTCGTCGCCCTGGGTGTGCCGACGGAACGGGAAAAGACCCAGTGGTATTTCCAGCGCTACGTCCCCCACCTGCCGGCGGCGTGAGAGATGGTGCTGTTCGACCGCAGCTGGTACAACCGTCCGGGGGTCGAGCGAGTCATGGGCTTCTGCAACGAGGCGGAGGTGGAGGAGTTCTTCCGCTCCTGTCCCGAGTTCGAGCGCATGCTGGTGCGCTCCGGGATCATTCTCATCAAATACTACTTCTCGGTGTCCGACGAGATGCAGGAGTCCCGCTTCCAGGAGCGCATGGACGACCCGCGCAAACGCTGGAAGCTGAGTGAGATGGATCTGGAAGCGCGGGTTCGCTGGGTGGATCATTCGAAGGCGAAGGACGACATGTTCCGCCACTCCGATATCAAGCAGGCTCCCTGATTTGTCGTTAATGCCGACGACAAGCGGCGGGCGCGACTCAACTGCATCGCCCACCTGCTGCAGTTGATCCCCCACGAGGATCTGCAGCCGCCCAAGCTCGAGCTGCCGCCACGCCAGCAGGACGATGGCTACGTGCGGCCGCCCATGGATGACCAGACCTTCGTGCCCGAGACGTACTGACTCTTGGGGGAGGTCCTGACAGCCGATCTCTGCGTTGTCGGCGCTGGCAGCGGCGGCTTCGGTGCCGCCTGCGCTGCAGCCCGGCTGGGGGCTCGCGTCGTCCTGCTCGAGGCGGCCGATGGTGTGGGGGGCACCAGCACCTGGGCGGGGGTCAACAACTGGGAGCCTGTCGCCGGTGGCACGGGCCTGTGCACCGAGCTCTACGAGCACTTGCGGTTGACGCCTGACGCTGTGTGCCTGCAGAAGCGCAAGTGCAGCTACCACCCGGAGCGCCCCTGGGGCTGGTACGATCGCGATCTGGAGCGCAGCGACTACCGCTTGAGCCTGAGCCGACGCACGGGCGTTCCCGTCACTTTCGAGCCTCAGGCCCTCGACGATGTCATGCAGGAGTTTCTCGCGGCCACCGGATGCTGTGACCTGCGGCTGCGCACAAGCTTCACCGAGGTTGATGTCGATCGACCATCCCGGCGGATCCGGGCAGTCCTGGCCCGTGACACCGGTGGTGACGAGCTGCGCGTCGAGGCGGCGGTCTTCGTCGACGCCACCGCCGACACCCATGTGGCCCGCGGTGTCGGGTGCCGGCACACCATCGGTCCGGAAGGGCCGGACGTCTACAGCGAGACCTCTGCCAGCTGTACAGATGGACTCGTGCTCAATAACGCCAGCCCCTGCTACAGAATCGCCGCCGTTGGCGAGGGCGAATCTACCCGGGTCGAGCCCCTTCCGGATGACTGTGACGTCGACGCTGACGACATCCGGGCTGTCACCAGTATCCGCACCTACCCCAACGGTGATCTGAACATGAATCCCCTGCACCTGATGACGGGTGCCGAGGCCTACGATCTGGGTTCGCGGGCGCGTGACGTCGCCTTTGCCCGGGCGCGACTGCACTGGCACGTCATGCAGACGCGCTACGCCGAACCTTTCGGCCGCTGGCGGCGAACCTGGATGAGCCCGGCCCTTGGGGTGCGCGAGACGTATCGTCTCGTGGGGCGTTACGTGCTGCGCGAACAGGACATCGACGCCGGCCTGGCCGCCCAGGAGCACGATGACATCGTCGCCATCGCCGACCACTCCGTCGACTTCCACGGAGCCCGCCCGTCGCGTGAGCTCACCGGCCCGTATGGGATCCCCTACCGCTGCCTGCTGCCGCTGGAGATCGACAATCTCCTCGTCGCCTGCCGGGGAGCCAGCTTCTCATCGATCGGGGCCTCGAGCTGCCGGCTCAGTCGCACCATGATGATGCTCGGCCAGGCAGCCGGTACAGCGGCGGCTCTCTTCGGTGGTGATGTGGCGCAGGGCGATCCGGCGAGCTTGCGGCAGCAGCTGGTCGAGGATGGCGCCGCGCCGACGCTGGAGCACGGCTGGCTGGACGCCATGACGGACGTGGAGCCGACGCCGGCGGACGAGCGCATGCCGCGCAAGGGGGTTGCAGATCGGCCGCCTACAGTCCGACTGCCCTCAGGTCCAGATGCCCGTCCCTGACGGGCGGACACCAGAAATAGGCTCCCAGAACAGGACGGGTGAACTTGAACAGGGCGTCCGTGATGCCATCCTCCGCGCCCGTCATCCGCTTCAGCTGTGCTTCGAACGCATCGAACGACCGACCAAACGCGACAAACACCAGCCCTTCTCTCTCCGCATCCGACCAGGGCATCGATCGCCGGAGCACCCACGCCTCCGGGGCGAAACTCTCCTGAGCCGTCCGCTTCACGTGTGCGGACTCGGGCGCATCTTCGAGTTCCTCATTGTCGATCTTCCGGCGGCCAATCGTGTTGTCCTGCTCGTGTTGTGGCATCGTCTCGAACAGGCCTAAATCGTGGATCCACTGCTGCACGGCGACAAAACTTGATCCGTCCATCCCAGCACCGGCCCCCTGCAGGATTGCCGCGTCCACAGCCGCCTGATCCTCGGGATTCTCCGTCCCGTCCTCATACCCGGTCAGATCGCGGCTGTCGCTGTACATGAACCCATCGATCGTTTGGTCCAGTCGGAAGGATCCGCCAATCGCCCCGTCGATCGAACGGGCTCGATGCACTAGCTTCCCCCGGTCGTCCCCTCGCAGCCAGCAGAACAGTGACAGGGGTGTCGAAGGTACGTCGATTCCCTCTCCCACGTGGTGCGGAAACGTCCGCAGCCCGGCGACGTCGGCAGACAGCGCGCGAGCCAGCGACTCGCCGATGCCGATGACGTCCTGCTCGCCACCCAGCGTCTGCGACAGTGCTGCCAGATCCCGCCGCGGATCCTGACCCTGTCGAAGAGAGAAGAACAGGTACCTGGCCACCGGCGGAACGCCTGCCAGTATTCCCGGTTGTGATTGCCCCACGCCACCACCTTTCGCTCTGATCCGTCCGCCTCGATGCCCCTTTGCCCTGGCAAGATCGTCCGAATGCAGGCTCGAATCCAGTGTGTTCGCGCCCTTGGTCGCGGCCGTTCATCTGTCACTCACGCCGATCCGGATCTCCGCGGTCTGACCACCGTCCAGCAGCAGACTCAGCACGATGCGTCCCTCCGATGTTTCGGCGTGCCCGTCCTTCCGGTAGGGATTGTGGGGTAACACCGGCCAGCGCAGCCTCGCGCCCGCCGGCGCTTCAAGCCACCAGCCGATGTGGCTGAGGCGGGTCGGCGAGCCGAGTGCCTCGTCGATGGGGGCCTCGTCGAGAGAACGGCTCGACTCTCCGATCCGCAGGGCCTCTCCCATCCTGGGCAGGAGCGTGACGTGAGCCATCACCGGCCCTGGTGAGTTGCCGCTGCCGTTGACGCTGTAGCGCACGACGACGGTGTCTGCCAACTCGACCTCAACGGTGGCCTCGAGCTCGCCGTACGTCAGGCAGACCCGGGGAGTGTTGTCGTCGTCCCCCAGTCTCGCCGATCGGGGGCAGTGAATGAGACCGGAGTGTGGCGCAAAGTCGGGCTCCTCTTCTCCGGGTGTGTGAGCCAGCAGCTCGGTGTCCCCCACAGTGAAGGTGCTCCAGAGAGGCTGCAGCTTCGTGTTCCCACCGCCGAGAATGAGGCCGACCTCGTCATGGTAGAGACTGACGAAGCTCTGGCGATCCTGGCCCCAGCGATTGGGTGGAACGGGCACGGTGTAGGCTGACAGGCAGGCGAACCAGGGCGCCCGCCGGCGGGTCATGGCCTGATCGCCCATGCGCTCGGTGTGCTCCACGCGACGGCCCGGCGGCGTGTCTGCCGGCCCGGGCTCAGCGTAGAGGAGCATCGCTGCGGCGTAGTCGGCTTCGAATCGCTGCCCGGCTTCCAGATGAAGCCGGTGCTGCTGGGCGGTCCATCCCCGGCCCTTGGCGGATCGCGTCAGGCCGGGATTTCCCAGGCGGATGCCCTCGTGGTAGGGATTGCGGCCGTCGATCGTCTCGACACAGCTGCCGTCGGGATAGGTGAACGTGGCGTGGTAGGCGGCGGCCCCCTCGAGGGCGGGCAGGACCTGCGGATCGCGCGACATGGCGTAGTAGGCGCCGAGGGCGTCGGCATAGACGAAATTGTAGGCCACCACGGGACCGTCGTGCTCCGCCCACCAGCCGTGATCGGTCTGGACATCGGCGACCTGTCGCATGAAGTCGGCCGCCTGCTCGCACCACCCCGCCCGCTCGAAGACCTGGCCGGCGCAGTACAGGCCCATGGCGTGATGGGCGGGGATGTTGTGGATGCGGGCCATGTCCTCGGCGGCGATCCCCGTGTAACCTAGCTGCAGACCGGCTTCCCACTGGCGGCGTGCTGCCGGGTCCATGGCCTGGCGCACGATGGCGAAGGCTCGCATCCAGCGGCTGTAAGCCCAGGGCATACGGATCGGCCCCCACTCGGAGTGGTCCTTCTTACGGAACACCCACATCCCCGCCTCATCCTGGGCCTGCTCGAGGGCCAGCCCGCCGCGTACGATGGCGTCCAGCACGACGTCACTGTGGTGGTGACTCGACTCAGGCCTGGACCAGGCCACAGCAAGGGGAAGCAGGACGTTCTGATCTGTCGAGATCCACGGCTCGGTGCCGAACTGACCATTCGGTTTCTGTGTCACCAGGATCCGTGGTACTGCCTCGTCCAGATGTACCTGCAGCTCGGGCTCCGGCTGCCAGGGTGTCTCCATCTCCAGGCCCCTTTCACCTTGTCCCAGTGAGCGCACTGTTGCCCCTGTGCATCGCCCAGGAGGAGGATGGCGCTCGTCCGGGGTCGTGTCTCAGGTAGCGAGAATGATCTGCCTATCATCGACGGTCTCGACCAAACCGCCCAGTGGCGCATGCAGGGCGGCGCCCAGGTCGCCGGGGTCCACATCAGCAATGCAGTCGCCTGGCTCGACGGTCTGGCCCGCCGTCACCCGGGCCCTGGCCGGCGCCCCGGCGTGCTGCTTGAGGGGAAGAACCAGACGCGGCGGCGGGGGCCCCGCATCGCGCCGAGGGGCGGGATCGTCGAAGGGCTTGAGACCCAGGCGCTGCACCAGCCGCTTCAGCGGCGTCCTCCGAGAGCCGTACATCGGATGCGGCTGAATCGGCGCAGGCTCTTCGCGCGGGCCGTAGCGGCCGTGTCCCCGGGGCAGCAGCAGTGATTTGGCCTGCTGGCAGGCCTCGCGCGGGAACAGGTCCTCCGGGCACGCCAGCAGCGTGCACAGGCCGCACTCGGAGCAGAGGGTGCCCCAGTGATTCCACACGTCCTTGCCCTCCAGAGAAAACAGGAGGCCGCGCATGACCTTGTGGGGCTCCAGCTCGTGGCCAAGCAGGTAACGGGGACACAGCTCGGTGCAATGCGTGCATTGGTCGCAGGCAGACTTGCCGATACGCTGCTTGGACTCCGGTGGCGTCTCGGCGCGCTGCACGAGGTGATGGTCACCGGGTAACACGATGACTCCCGACGTCGTCTTCGTCGTCGGCAGCGAAGCGTCGCGATGCAGCTGCCCCATCATCACCCCACCCACGTAGTAGGCGATATCATCGCTCGTGGCGCCGCCCGCCTGCTCGACGAGCCACGCCAGGCTGACACCCAGTGGCACCCAGCCCGTGAAAGGCTGTGCCACGGCGCCGGTGACGGTGACCATCTTCCTTGTCACGGGGGTGCCTCCGACGGCGACTGCGAGGTTGTAGAGGCTCTCCACATTGCTGACGACACAGCCCACGTCCAAGGGGAGGCCGGCCGTGGGAATCAGGCGACCCGTGGTCTCGTAGACCAGGACATACTCGTCGCCTGTGGGATAGAAGTCCCCGAGTTCGTGCAGCTCGATGCCTGTTCCCGCAAGCAACGGGAGGATCGCCGCGATCGCCTCGGTGTGCTTCGACTTCAGGCCAAAGATGCCCTGGCGGGCGCCGACAGCAGCCATGGCCAACTGCAGTCCCTCGATGATCTGGGCCGCATGCGACACCATCAGCTCCGCGTCCTTGCGCAGAAGGGGCTCGCACTCGGCACCGTTGGCGATCACCGTATCGACCCGAGGGCCGCTGTCGCGCGCCCTCAACTTGGCATGCAGGGGAAAGCCGCCACCACCGGCGCCGACGACGCCGGCGGCCCGGGCACGTTCGATGATGCGAGTGGCCTCCGTCTCCGGTGCCGCGGTCACACCGTCTCTCCGTAGAGCTCCGGCGACGGGGCCGGGATGACGACCTTGTTCACCAGCAGACCCTTGCGCTCGACGACGGCGGCGCCCGCGTCCACGGCGACTTGCACGGCCGACACCGTCCCGCAGATGCGGGCGAAGGCCTTGCCCCCGAGGGCCATGGCGAGACGGATCTCCAGCAGTTGCACGTCCGCCGTCTTCACGGCGGTGTCGGCAGCCTCGATCAACGCCGCGACGGAGAAGGACTCGATCAGCCCCAGCGCCTCGTGCTGGCGCAGGATGACGGAGCCTCCGAGAGCGGGAAAGAGCGCGGGATCGACGCTGGGGATCGTGCAGGAATCGATGAGGAACGTCGCCGCCGTATCCGTCGCCGCCTCGACGCCTGCCCGGACGTTCGCCACGTCACCGGCGACGAGAATCATGTACTTGCCGGAACAGATCGTGCGGCTCAGCAGCAGCTGCAGCTCAGCTGTCTTCAGCATCTGATCGGCTACCAGGTAGCCGGCGGCGATGCTCGACAGCTCCACCAGACCGATGGCCGTGTGTTTTGCTTCGCTCAAGGTACCCACCTCCCGTGTGGCGTACCAGAAATTGTGGCCGCCTGCCCCTCGAGGCAACTGGTGCCGCCTCGTGCAGGTAGGTCGTCACCGTCGCTGTCAACGCAGGCGGTGCGTCCCTGGGAGGTGAAGAGAACCCTCAGCACGGGGACGCCAGCTGGCGGACGGCCAACTCGACGCTGCGGATCGTGATGGCAAGGCGCAGCCGGTCCCGGGCGGTGTGACGTTCGTGTGAGCCGTTGTAGATGGAGACTTCATTCCAACCGTCCCGGATGTCGTCGACGCTGAAGGTGAAGTTCAGCGCCGTGTGCTCGGGGGTGTGGTGGGTGTACTCCCGCTGGGCGAACAGGATCTCATCCGTCGCCTGTGCCTCACAGGTAGGCCACGAATCGTTGAAGCTCACGCCGATCGGAGGCAATGGGTCCTGTCGATCAACGACGATCTGCACGACGAGCTCCAGCGTGGACCCATCCGGCTCGGCACACATGGGGACACGAAAGGACCGGCGCCAGTCGGGCTGCAGGATCTGCGGCAGCTGGTCGGGTGTGTCGAAGGGGGGATTCCACACCGGCGAGAGCATCGTCGTGAGCGCGTACTGCTTGTCGAGTCCACGCAATGAGTCCAGATCGTGCAGGTGCTGGATGGCCGTATAGTCTGCCTGCATGTTGTCCCACGTGCAGATCCGCTCGGCGCTGTCCTCATCGGCGGCGTAGTAGTTGTAGAGCTCGATGCCGTCGGCTCCCAGGGCCCAGCGTCCGGCGACGGCACCCAGAAGGGCCTGCGTCACGACATACGGGCACCGCATCTGGGTGCCGTTTCGAGGCGCGGCATCGAGCTGAGGCTGGGGTGATGTCTCGACTTCGTCAGGACGGCAGACGGGCAGTCCGTTGAGACCGGCTTCGACGTTGCCATACAGTGCGACCGACGATCCCAGTTGCCGGCGCAGCTCGTCCAGCGGCAGGTCCCAGGCGGTCTGCATGTAGTTGCTGAAGCTGAGGAAATCGACGTGTCCCGCCTCGACCAGTGCTGGCACGTCCAGGCCGATGGCGCGCAGCGCACCAAGCGCCGCGGGGATGCGCAGTCCCAGGGGGTAGGGTCGTCCCGTCGCCTCGGCCTTCTTCCGCGTCAGGGCACGAATCTCGCCGATCCATGCGGACATGACCTCGATCGTGGCCTGCGAGGCCCCCGGTTCACAGATGGCTGGCGTGCGCAGGAAGTCGAGCTCCAGCCCCTGAGCATCGTAGTCCATGACCAGCTCGCGAATCATGGCCATGTAATAGTCGCGGACCTCCTGGCGCTCGTAGTTGAGTCCGACCCACAACACATCGGCGTGTTTCCCCGGCCGCAGCGGTGTGCCCTGCAGACGGTTCGCCGGATCCCTGAAGAGCGGACAGTTGATGGGATTGTCGACCCACTTTTCGAGATATCCATGCGGATCGTTCGTACGGACGGAGATCCATGGCGCGATTCCCCGCTGTCGCGAGGCGGAGATGGCCTCGGCCAGCCAGTCCACGCCGGCTTCGACCAGATCGAGGTAGCGATCCATCATGGCCAGGTTGAGTTCGGGTGGATGAGCCCGCATCCACCTCCCCCAGCGCTCGTCGCCCCGGGAATAGCCATCCAGTGCCGTGGGCACGGCGCGGCTCGGGTACCAGGCGATCTGTGTGTTGGGGCTGATGGCAAACGTGTCGATGCCGCTGTCTGCCAGCAGCCGGGTGAAATTGTGTATCGCTGCCGCCGAATAGGGGCCACCCTGAGGCTGCCAGAGATTGGGCGCCCAGAACATGGCGCCCCAGTCACCGTTGTAGATCATGCGATGGTCGGACAGCTTCAAGATGAGACTCCCTGGCGATGGGTTGGTGTCGTATCGTAGGTCGGTCAGCACGTCCTGTCTAAACAACGCCCTCAGGATCGATCCATGCGTGTCGCTCTCATCAACACCAATCGCATACAGCCACCGATCGCACCGATCGGCCTGGACTACGTGTGCGAGGCTCTGGCTGCCGCCGACCACGAGCCATTGCTGCTGGATCTGTGCTGGGAGGACGACTGGCGATGTGCCATCGGCGAGTTCTTCGGGCGTCACGACGTGGGTGTAGTGGGACTCAGTCTGCGCAACACGGACGACTGCATGTATCCGAGCCGTGCCAGCTTCGTGCAGCCTTTCTGTGACATGGTAGCAGCCGTACGACAGACGACATCCGCCGTCACCGTTCTCGGCGGTGCCGGATTCTCGGTGATGCCGGAGACCCTTCTGGCCCTGAGCGGGGCGGATGCCGGAATCTGGGGAGACGGCGAGGCCTCGCTGCCGCTGCTGGCTGACGGCATCGAGGGTGGTCAGGACTGGCACCAAGTTCCAGGCCTCGTCTGTCGCGGTGACGACGGCACCTTCCTTCGTACTTCCGCCGATCCGTTCCCATTGGACCGTCTGCCCCCCATGGGCCGACGGTTCGTCGACAATCGCCGCTACTTCGACCTGGGCGGACAGGCAGGTTTCGAGACGAAGAGAGGGTGTCCCATGCCCTGTTCCTACTGCGCCGATCCGGTCGCCAAGGGACGGGTCCTCCGGCTGCGCCCGCCAGGCGCTGTCGTCGACGAGCTCGAGAATCTGGTCGATCAGGGCATCGACCATCTCCATACCTGTGACAGCGAGTTCAATATCCCGCGCCACCACGCCATCGAGGTCTGCGAGGCGATCATCGCTCGTGGCCTGCCGGGTCGTCTGCGCTGGTACGCCTACTGTGCCCCGCGCCCGTTCTCGCCTGAGCTGGCCATCCTCATGGCGCGAGCCGGCTGCGTGGGCGTGAACTTCGGCACCGACCACGCTGATCCAGCCATGCTCAAACGTCTCGGCCGGAACTACACGATTCAGGATGTTCGCGCCGTGACCCGCTGGTGCCGTGAGCAGGGCATGGCGGTCATGCTCGATCTGCTGATCGGATCGCCCGGCGAGACCGAAGCCAGCCTCACCACGGCGATCCGCGAGATGGCCGCCACTGGCGCCGACCGCATCGGCGTCTCCTATGGCGCGCGAGTGTACCCTGGCACACCCATGGCCGCCAGTATCGATCTTCATAAAGGGACGATCGGCACCGACGACCCTCGGGACCCGCGCTTCTACATCGATCCCGCCGTCGCCGAGCACGGGCCGGCGCTGATCACCCGGCTCATCGGCGGCGATCAACGCTTCTTCTTCGAGAATCCGGACGACCGCTCAGAGAGTTCGCACAACTACAACGAGCACGGTCCTCTCCAGCGGGCGTTGGCGGCCGGATACCGTGGTGCCTACTGGGATGTGCTGAGGCGCTGGGTGGACGCGGGCCCGGACGACGGATCGCTCATCGACTCGTAGCGATCAGCGCAGGCGCTTGAGGGCTTCGGCGGACAACGTGCTGACGTAGTGGTCGTCATCGCCGGCGGCGGAGGTGAGCGCGTCGACGGGTGCGCTGCCGATCTTGCCCAGCGCCAGGGCGGCGTTGTGGCGTACGGCGACGTCGTCGTCGGTCAGGCGCCCGGCCAAGGTGTTGGCGGCGCCTGCAGAAGCGGGACCGATGTTGCCAAGGGCCTCGGTGGCGTTGCGGCGCACCCATTCTGATTCGTCGCCCAACGCTGTTTGCAGGGCCGATACGCCGTCGGCAGCGGCCGTGCCGATGTCACCCAGGATGTCGGCAGCACTGGCGCGCAGCGCCCAGTCCTCATCGTGCAGCAGGTCAGCAAGGGCCGGCAGGGCCTCGGTGCCCGCGGCTGTCAGACCATACGCGGCATCGAACTGCGCCGGGTTGGTATGCGAGCGCTCAACATTGGCGGCGAGCCGATCCTTGGCCTCCTTACGCAGGGCGCTGATGAGGGCGTGCACGCTACCCGCAGCACCCAGGCGATAGGCGGCGCTGTACCGCTGCATCTCGTCGCCTTCGGCCAGAAGGCATTCGAGGTCGTCTGCTGAGTTGTCGTTGCCTGTGGACTCCGCTCCTCGATACCAGTCCCAGATGTCGGCGCACAGGGGATCGTCGGCAGCGCCGGAGGCGGTCCAGGGCCGACCGTCGTGCTGCCAGTCGGTCGGCGATGGCTCCGCCATGCGGGTAAACAGGAACTTGACCATGAAGCGGTCTGCTGTAGCCGCGTTGGGTGTGGCGCGGTGCCACAGGTCATAGTGCACGATCGTCACCGTGCCGGCCTGACCCAACACAGGCAACTCGTCGGGGTTGCCATGCTGGTCCTTCCCCGTCAGGTACTGTGTCGCCGGCACGATCGATGACGGTCCGTTGGACGCGTCGACATCGTGGGGGTAGTAGAAGGCCATCAGCCAGCGGACCCGGTGGTGGCGCACGTTCTGGTCGGCCTCGTAGCTGTCCTGATGCATGCGCTGGCCCTTGCTGCCGGCCACGTTCTGGTGGCAATGCCGGTGCGGATGCAGCAGATAGTCGGGACCGAGCAGGCTGTGCAGCGCGCCGTGCACGTCCGGACTGCTCAGCACGTCGTGCAGCGCCGGCACGCGAGGCAGGATATCGTTGCCGGGGTTACCATGGGAGGCGTACAGCTCGGTGATCTGCCCGTGCACGTCCTGGTGGAACTCGGCGGGCAGCCCGGCATCGAGAGTGACGTAGCCATCACGCAGGAATGCCTGCATGCGCTCGTCGGTCAGCAGTGTTGGTGTCATCATGCGGAGAAAGCTAACGCTCCTTGAGTCGACATCAACCCACGGGCACGCCGCTCATTCTGGAACACCCGAGGATGCAGCTCTTCGGAGTTAGCTCCGCGTCACCACCACCGGTGACGACCAGGCCATGGCGCCGTCGGTCTGAATCACCCGCACCCACAAGGCCTGTTCGCCGGTGTGCACGGGGACTCTCAGAGTCATGTCGGCGTCGGCTGTGGCCCCCGTATCCGGCGCGGGGCTGACCTCGACGCGTTGCTTGAGCCCTCCGGCCTCGATCTGAACACCTCCGGACCGGATGTCGGCGCAACGCAGATCGAACCGGCAGGGCGCCGTTCGCAGCGACAGCACGGTGTCGTCCGGTCCGCCATGGTGAAACACCACGCCCCCGCGATTGCCCGCCGTCGCCGACGTCCAGCGCAATACCGCGCCGTCCTCCTCGATGTGCACCGCATCCTCGACGCTGTGGAAATTCACCGAAGACACCGAGCTGAATCGTCCGGCCCCCGCCCGCAGCTCACCATCCCAGATGACGCGCTGGTCGGCCGCCGTTCCCATCTGCCTGGCGCCCATCCACAGCAGACGGAGAGCGCCATCTGGCGAGGGACCGGCCAGCTGTTGGCTGGCAACCACTTCGGTTCGACGCAGGACATCGACGCGCTCCAGCGATGCCGTGCCGGCGATCCGGACCAGGACGCTGACTTGCTCCTCGTCGGTCTCGACCTCGCCTCCCATGCCCTCGCCCTCGATTTCCACCCACAGCGAGATACGCTCGCCCGTGGTGCCGTAGCAGCGTCGCGCCGCGAAGGCTTCCCACAGAGATGCCTGATCGAGGGCCGTCGCATACACCCCGGTGAGACCGGAGCGCACATTCCGGTTCTGTCGCCAACCCGGGTGATCGGCGCCGGGGCGGCCGTAGACGCCGTCCGCGCCGGCGGTGATGCCGACGCGATAGCCACGCTCTATCGCTTCCTCCACGAACCATTCGGACGTGGCATGAGTCGAGTGGATCTCGAACTGCGGCTCGATGCCCGGATCGTGCCACTCGAGGTTCGTCGGCCGCCCGCCTACGTGCAGATTGCACAGCACGCCCCTATCCGTGAAGGCGGCGTGAAACTGAGGCGCCGTCATCAGGTCGGGCTCGGGATCGTCCACGACCTCGGCGAAGTGGCGTCCCGAGCGACGAATCGTTGGGTCGTCTTCCCTGTAGAACACGTTACGATCGCCTCCATCCACCGTCGGCGGCGACCACTCGCAACCGAGGATGGCGACAAGCTCACCTGGGCGATGAGCGGCGGCCGTGTCCCGCCGGATCGAGGCCCAGCGCGCCGGGGTGATGTAGTGGTCGTTGGCTTGCTGACTGGCGAACTGCAGACCGGCGGCTCTGGCGTGGTCGAAGTGTTGCGACAAGGACCCGGCGCCGCAGCCCACGTCCGTCTGTCCGGAGTGCAGGTCGCCGAAAAACAATCTGTGAAGGGGTGCCTCAGCGTAGACGGTGATGGCATTGCCAACGATTGTGCCGAGGCCGGGCACGTCGAATCTCGGCCGGTGTACGCCGGGTGTGTCGAACCGCAGCGTCAGAATGGATACCTCGGGTGAGCTCTCCTGGCGCAGGTTCAACTGTTTGACGTGCGCTTCTTCCTGAAGATGCGGGTTGCCATCAGGGAAACCCGTCGTGTTGCCCCAGACATCTTCGCAGCGAAGACGGACAGCCACCGGTTCGCCCACGACCGCATCGCCACCGGCAACGGCCACGGACCGGACTGCGGGACCCGGCACGACGTCAGGCGCCTTGGTCCTGCCGACGAGATTCCAGCGTGGATCCTGCGGACGCCAGACCGCCACGAGGAAGTCGACGGCATCGCAGGCAAAGGTGGGAGCCAACCAACCGGCTTCGCCCCCGGGACACACCTGCAGGACCTGCCCCTCTGCCAGCGGGGCAGCCAGATCAACATCGAGTTGGTGCTGCCACGGATCGAAGGCGCCGCGTGGAACGTGGATGACGGAGAAGCCCGCGTCTGTCCCGTCGATGTGCGTGCGGGCGAGCACTTCGTCGGCACTCGCTGGGCGCCAGTCGAAGGGCCAGCCCCAGGCGATGCGCAAACGACTCCCGGCACCGAGACCTGCGGCGGGTGACTTGTAGGCAAAGCTGAGGCGGGTCGCGCTCCCGGCCACCACCTGTGGCTCGTGGGTACAGGTTACGGTACCCAGGCAGGTGTGCCGCGCCGCAGTGCTGAACTCGGGACGATGCCAGAGCCGGGCACTGCCCGGTCGCCCTGTCCAGAGCAACTGCTCTGTCACGTCGTCATCGTGGCGCAATCGTCACCCTCCGGCTGTTGCACTCGTTCTCCGTCACGGCATATCGTTTGGTCGTTGTGGGTCCATATCGTCGGTCACACGGGAGAGTTCATGACACGAGGCGCATGGCGTACGAACACCGGGTTCCTGCTGGCCGCGATTGGCTCGGCCGTTGGACTGGGCAACATATGGCGATTCAGTTACCTGGCCTACAAGAACGGTGGCGGGTCATTTCTGATCCCCTATGCTGTGGCGTTGTTCAGCGTTGGTATTCCCATCATGATCCTCGAGTTTGCCATCGGGCACAAGATGCGGGCCGCCGCCCCGAAGGCCATGGCCCGCGTGAACAAGGAGTGGGAGTGGCTGGGTTGGTGGCCGGTGATCTTCGTCGCCTTTGGTATCGCCCTGTACTACGTCGTCGTCATCGGCTGGTTCGGTTCGTACATGCTGTTTTCCGCTGGCGCCATGTTCGGCCGTCAGCTGCCCTGGGCGGGTCGCTCGGAGGAGTTCTTCTACCAGGACTTTCTGCACCTCAGTGACGGCCCCTTCGACATAGACGGCGTGCAGCCCGGCATTCTGCTGGCCACGGCCTTCTTCTGGGCGGTCCTGGGGTACATCTGTCTGCGGCAGGTCGAGGAGGGTGTGGAGCGCGCCTGCCGCATCTTCATGCCCCTGCTGGTCGTCCTGACGACGACGCTGGTCTTGTGGGGCCTGACACTGGATGGGGCCTGGGACGGGGTGAGGCAATACCTCACGCCAGACTGGAGCAAGCTGGGAGAAGCCCAGGTCTGGCGCGACGCCTTCGGCCAGATCTTCTTCTCCCTGTCCATCGCCTTCGGCATCATGATTGCCTACGCGAGTTATCTGCCTGAGAAAACCGACCTGGTGCGCAACGCAGCGATCACGGCCTGCGTCAACTGCGCCTATTCGGTGTTTGCCGGACTCGCCGTGTTCAGCGCCCTGGGGTACATGGCCCAGGCCAAGGGGGTCGGCATTGACGAGGTGGCCACCGCCGGCCCCGGCCTGTGTTTCGTCGTCTATCCCGAAATCATCTCCCTGCTCCCTGCCTTCAGCGGACTGTTCGGTTTTCTCTTCTTCCTGACTCTGGTGCTGGCTGGCGTGACCTCGGCCATCTCGATTGTGGAGGCCTTCTCTTCCGCCGTCATCGACAAGTTCGAGTGGCGGCGGTCCAGGGTCGTGTCGGCCACATGTGTCGCAGGATTCCTCGGCAGCGCGCTGTTCACTACCGGTGCGGGACTCTACTGGCTGGATATCGTCGATCACTTCCTCAACAACTACGGACTCATCACCGTCGGCCTGCTCGAGTGTCTCCTCATCGCCTGGTACTACCGGATCGACGAGCTCCACTTCCACCTGAGCGACACGTCGGAGGGCGGATATTCCCGCGGTTGGGACCTGACCTGGGAGTGGTGCGTGAAGTTCGTGGCACCAACAGTACTGGTCGGCATCCTGGCCTGGAGCCTGCTGGAGGACCTGCGGACACCGTACGAGGGTTACCCGACGCAGGCGTTACTGATCCTGGGAGTGGGTTGGGTTGTCGGGACCTTCCTGGTGAGCGGGATCTTCAGCACGTTCTCACGGGAACGCCGCGTCAGCCCACGTTCTGCCACTGAAAAATAACCCCCATCATCTGCTTGTTCCGCTCGTAGGCCATCTCGTAGGCCTGGGCCATGTCGGTGAAGGGCATCCGGTGTGTGATGAGTCGACTGGGTGCCAGTCCCTTCGTCATCAGCGACAGTGTGTGCTCACAGCCACGTATCCAGTCGAAGCGATCGCCGGTGGACGTGGGATACAGGTAGCCCCCCTTGCCCGACACGGCGATCAGGGCGATCCCCTTGTTGTAGAACCACTCCATCGACACCGGGTTGAAGTCGAGGGCCTCCTCGCCGCGCCCGGGCAGAGCGACGACACTGACACGTCCGTTGGGGCGCACCACCTGGCAGGCGGTGCGCCACGCCGGCCAGGGGTTGGCCGTGAGGATGACGAGGTCGACGCCGGCACCGTCGGTGAACTCATCGAGCTTCGCCTGCAGATCGTCGTCATCGGAGAGAAACACTGCATCGGCGCCCATCTTCGTGGCCATGTCCAACCGGGACGGGTGGTTACCGAGGCCGATCACCCTCGCCCCGAAGTGGGGACCGAGAGCGACGGCACCCAGGCCGAGCACACCCAACCCGACGACGGCCACGTTCTCACCGGGCGTGAAGAAGGCCTTGCGGTAGCAGTGGGCGCTGAGGGTGTACAGATGGGCCCAGACGGCGTCCTCGGAGTCGACGCCATCCGGAACCCTCACCACGTTCAGAACTGGGTCGGCCACATACTCCGACTGGTGCGGCGCCTGAGCCACTACCCGGTCGCCGGGTTGCAGGTGCTCCACGGCCGATCCCACGGCACGGACAACACCGAGGTTGCTGTCACCCACCCAGCGGGGATAGTCGGGTGCGCCGGGGATACTCTCCGCACCTTCATAGTTGCCGCGGTCGGTGCCGATCTTGAAGGCGGAGATCTCGGTCTCCACGTGCACCTGCTTCGGCCCAAGGCTTGTATCGAGGTCGTGCTCCTCGAGGCGCAGGTCTCTGGGACCGTGGAGGACGGCGATCTTCACTCTGTCAGGCAGCGCTTGTCTCGATGAACTCGCTCTCGGAGCTGGGGCCGGGTACGGGCTCATCCTGATCACGCAGGCTTTCGATGTGCAGTTCGACCGCCTCCTCGATCAGCTGCATGGCCTGCTTACGAGTTTCTCCCACAGCGATGCAGCCGGGTAGGTCCGGAACATGCGCTCCCCAACTTTTGCCACCATTCTCGACAACGACCATATAACGCATTGTGTCTCTACTCCTTCAGGCCAGCCTGTGTCAGGATGCTGTTGAGTGTCCCGGGTGGGACGTCCAGACTCGGTTTCCCTGCCACTGTGACGGTGCCAAGCCGGCTGGGATGGTGGAACTGCCGATGGCGAGTGCTCTGATGAGTGCCCGGATCTTCATCCATCGTTCCTGGCGTAACTACCGCGGATCCCCCGCCTGCCACTGGTGCTTCGCCAGTCCCGTCTCCGTCAGTTCCACCCCGAGGCCCGGACGATCCGAGAGCACGATCCGCCCGCCCTGCACGTCCAGGGGGTGATCGATGATCTCGTCGCGCCAGTCGATGCCGGTGACGAACTCGATGGGCGCCGCATTCGGAATCGACGCCGTCACGTGGGCCGCCGCCAGGATTCCCACCGGACCCTTCGTGTTGTGGAACGAAATCGGCACGTGGAAGGTCTCGGCAATGGCGGCGATCTTCTGCGCCTCGGTGATGCCCCCGGAGTACATCATGTCCGGCTGGGCGATGTCGATACCTTCCAGCTCGAGCAGCCGACGGAACTGGCTCTTGGTGTTGAGCCGCTCGGAACCCATCACGGGAATGGTGATCTGGCTGCGGATCTTCGGGTACGCCGTCAGGTCGTCGGGGGCCACGGGGTCTTCATAGGCGAACAGATCCAGGTGCTCGAGGCGTCTGGCCAGCCGGATCGAGTTGGCCACCGTGAACCTGCCGTGGCAGTCGATGAACAGCTTCACGTCCGGTCCCACCGCCTCACGCACCGCCTCGAAGTGAGCCACCGTCTTGTCAGGGTAGCCGTCGTCGAGATAGGTGTCCCAGTCGAGACCGTTGCGATCCCGCCAGCTCGCCCCCCCCTTCAGCGCGAAGAAACCCTCGTCCTGCTTGGCTTTCGCCATCCTCGCCGTATCGTCGGGGGTCTTGCCGCCGAAGTGGGTGTAGACGTCGACCTGCCGGCGAAAGGCACCGCCGAGCAGTTCGTACACCGGCAGGCCCGCCACCTTGCCCTTGATATCCCACAGGGCGATGTCGATACCGGCCATCGCGCTCATCCACACGGGCCCGGCCATACGCCAGATGCCACTCACCGACGAGCGGCGGTAGATGTGGTGCCAGATCCACTCGATGCGCGCCGGGTCTTCGCCGATCAGCTCCTGCTTCATGTTGTCCACCGCGGCACAGACGACGGGTTCCTTGTTGGAGTACGTCGCCTCCCCCAGGCCGGTGATACCGGCGTCGGTATGCACGCGAACCACCGTCCACTTGCGGCCCGGAGAGTCGTACATGACGGTGTCGATGTCGGTGATCTTCATGACTCGCTCTCGATCCGGGTGCAGGCGTCGATGAACTCGGCGGCCGTCGTCGTGTAGCCGATCAAGTGCTCGAAATTGCGCAGCACAACTTTGTTTAACCAACCCCCCTCCGGCAGTGAATCATCTACCGTGTCGGGGAATTCGATCTCGGCGCCGTTGGAGCAGTCCCGCAGCAGCACCACGCGGTAGTTGCGTCCCACCGCCTCGGCACAGGTGTAGTGCATGCAGGCACGCCGGCTGTAGCCGACGACGAACAGCGTCCGCGTCCCCCAGCTGCGCAGATGCTGATCCAGGAAGGTGTCGTGGAAGCCGCTCCAGATCCACTTGGGGAAGTTCGGCTCGCCTTCTCGGGGGCGGACACAGTCCAGATACCGGGGTTCGAAGTCCTTCCCCATCTCCCGCCACGGGTCCAGGGCGCTGCGACCATCGGCATACTTCGTCTTGCCCCAGAACTCACCGACGATGTTGCCTGGATCGGCCACCAGGCGCAGGTCGTTGTGCACGTAGGCCACCCGCAGGCCGGTCCTGCGGGCGGCATCGAGAGCCGGCGCGATGAGATTCTCCGTCGTCGGGTTCGGCGTCGTTCCGTCCACATCGACGAGGAGGAGGGCGCACTCTGCCAGAGGCAGGGGCAGCGTCTCGTAGGCGTGATCATAGCCGCCGGGAAAGTCCTTGTAGTAGCGGACGGGAATGTTGATGGTGGTCATGGCGGTTCAAGGTAGTCACATCCTCGTCAGCCGGGGAGTTCTTCGGCGATCTCACCTCATTCAGGCGCCCGGAGCTTCCATGAGATGACGCAGGTAGGCGCCCTGTCCGGCGACCTTCTCATCGTCGTCTCCGGTGCCGAACTCCTCCAGCGAGACGTAGCCGCTGTAGCCGACGTCCTTCAAGTCCTGGATGATCTGGGGGATGTCAGCCACCCCCCGACGCAGATCGGCAAAAGCCCAGGAGAAGTCCTGCCGATCGGTGGGGCCGTCGAGATCCTGCTTGTCAGCCACCGGAATGCCGTTGCCGATGTGGCAGTGGGCGAGGTACGGACCGAGGAGCTCCAGACCCATCCTCGTGTCCTCGATGCCGACGCGGATCATGTTCGGCACATCGTAGATGGCGCCTATGTGGTCGGCGTCGAGTCCGCGCATCAGTTCCGCCGTTCGCGAACAGCTGACGGCCACAGTGCCGACGTGGATTTCGTAGAGAGCCTTGACGCCGGCCGAGAGGGCCCGGTCGACGACCTTCTCGAAGCCTGCTCTGGCTGCGTCGAACTGCGGCATATAGGGTTCCGTCCGGTCGTGACGCGGGGCACCGATCCGGATCATGGGCGGGTTGTCGGCATCGATGGCTTTGGCGCCCTCGAACAGGAGATCGATCAAGCCGTCGTCGCCGAGGCTCGCACGCGGTGCCAGGGCGATGACCGGGATGCCGCTGCGCTCGACTTCGGCGCGGATCTCGGCCGCACGGTCGAGAATATTGGTCGGACTGACGTCAGCCAGATGGCGTCCCCAGAACGACGGCTCGGCCCCGGCATCCTCGGGGTTGTCCCTAACACGAAGCTCGAGGCCCTCATAGCCATAGGCGGCGAGTTTGTCGAAGGTCTGGGACAGATCCCAGCGTGGCAGCATGACGGATGTGATCGCGAGTTTCATCGAGGTGTCTCCTGAATGGTGATTGCTGGCAGATCGGGGCAGCCTTGACCTGCTGATGCGTCGGATCTCTGAATAGACCATATTCAAAGGACGGCCACGACTGGCTCGCCGCGCACAGTAGGTGATGTGACATGAGAATACATGCAGGCCTTCTGGCCTTCCTCCTGCTTTCTGCAGCCCACGGTCTGGCCGAGGACGGTACCACCGTTACGCGCGAGCGTGTCCTCGCCCTCACCGAGTCGGTGGGGTACCAGATCGACGCCGCCGAACGCGAGCGCTACGGCCTGTTTCCCGACACCGAGGGTTTCCTCTTCGCCGAATTCCTCCTGCGGGACGGCTCCTACTGGCTGCGGCTCAGCTACCGCAGTGCCGGTGAGCGGACCGTCGAGCAGTCGCCACTGACGGAGGCACAGTTCCTCGCCTGGCGCGAAGCGGTACTCGCCGCCGACCGTGGCCGGGCTTCCCTGCCCGTGGCGGTCCTCTCCGATACGGATCAGCGTGACGGTCGGCTGCGACTGGTCACCGATGTCTTCCTCTACGGCCTGTGGCTCTACGGTCCGGCGACGATCGCGTTGTTCGACGTCGACAGCAGCCGCGGTGTCACCGCCATCGAGCTGCTCGCCGGCGGCGGCGCTTTTGCCGGCGCTCTGCTCAAGACACAGGACTACCGACTTGGATATGCGCGGACCTCCCTGGTTCGCTGGGGCAACTACGCCGGCACCTTCTACGGTGCCGGGGTTCCGGCCCTGCTGGACAGCGGCAATGAACGGGTCTACGCCGTGAGCGTCATGGCGGCCACGCCGGTGGGCGGTTACCTGGCCCATCGGTGGAGTGGACACCGGCGATTTGGCAAGGGGGAGGCCGACCTGATCACGACGGGAGTCTGGGTGGGGGGCCTCTACGGGCTCGCCGTCCCCTTTCTGGCCGGCGCTGACGAGGATCACGGTCGCCTGTACCTGGCCAGCGCCATGACCGGCGTCCCCGCCGGGGCTCTGTTGACGGAGAGAGTCGTGAAGGGACTTCGAATCAATCGCGGACGAGCCCACCTGATCACCCTGGGCGGCTTTATGGGCGTGGCGGAGGCTCTCAGCGTCGTCGATCTCGTCGATGACGATGCCCCAGCCAGGGCCTTTGTCTGGGCGGCCGCTCTCGGCGCCCCCGCTGGCGCCTGGTTCGGGTATCGGCTGACCGATGGCCGTCGGCACACCCTCGGTCGCGCCCGTATGATCAGCGTCGGCGCCTATGCCGGTGGCCTCGTCGGCCAGGGCGTGGCCGTGTCCCTCGGCCTCGGCCACCGCGCCCGCACGTTGTCGGCCATGATCGGCTCGACGGCCGGTCTCTGGTTCACGGACCGGTTGACTCAGGACTGGGGTGAGGATGTGACGGCCACCACCGGATCAACGGGCGTGGTACGCGTCGAGCTGCCCTCGCCGGCCGCACTGCTCACCCTTGTTATTGGCGCCACGCATGGCTCGGATGGCACCAACGTACCGCCGGTGCAGTTGCTGCGCCTCTCGTTCTGAGGCTCACTCCACGTCCGCCAGCCAGACGTCGAACAGGATCGTCGTGTTCGGCGGGATCGCATCGCCCGCCCCGCGTGAACCGTACCCGAGATCGGGTGGAATGATGAGCCGTCCCCGCGCCCCCTTCGACATGAGAGCGATGCCTTCTTCCCAGCCCTCGATGACCGTGCCCTGTCCCAGGGCAAAGCGGAAGGCGGCGCGGCGCGGATAGGAACTGTCGAACACGGTGCCATCCTCGAGGAAACCCGTGTAGTGCACCGACACCAGACTCCCCCGGCCCGGGAGGTCCCCGTCTCCAGCCTCGAGCTGGATGTAGATCAGGCCGCTGCCGGTGACGACCGTGTCCGCGGTGGCGAGACTCTCGTCGTCGTAGATGACCGGTGTAGTGGGCAATTCGTTGACCGCCGGGCTCTCGTCGCCGCTGACGATGTCACCGTCGGAGTCGTCGGCACCGGCCAGGTTGTCATCCCCGCCCCCGCAGGACCAGGCAACTGCCGACACGACCAGCAGGACACTGACAAGAGTGTGACTCACGCTCCTGTTTCTTTTCATCATCGTCCCGCTCGCTCTAGATTCCGTGGATCCGCACGACCCATCCTGACGTGGCATCGCAGTAGGCCAGTTCACCCCCACCCCAGTCACACAGTCCATGGGGCTGCGGCTCGGATTCAGGAACTTCGATTCGCGCCATTTCCCTGCCGTCGGTGACATCGAGATGGACGATCACCCGATTGGCGGTGTGTACGACCCAGACACCTTCTTGAGTGCGTACGACGCCGTGAGCACGTCCGTAGGGCAGCGGAATCGAGTGCAGCGGTTCCCAGTCGGCGGTGTGCACCTTCGTCAGCGTCTGCTGCTTCAATGTCGTAATCCACAGGTGGCCGGGATCGACGTGGTCATACTCGATCCCGTGCACGCCACCACCGCCCGGCACGGGGCGGCGCATCAGCGTCTGGCCGTTGGCGGGGTGCACCTTCAGGACGACGCCGGCGCCGGCTTCGGCATCCGTCGGCTGCGACGGTCGCCAGAGCGATCCCGGACCGTTCGAGGCAACCCAGAGGGCCTTCTCGCCGTAGGCCATGCCGCTGATGTTCGAACCATCAGACGGGATCTCCCGTCGACGGAAGGTGACACCGTAGTCGCCGTGTCCGGGGGTGGTCGCGTTGTGTCCCGGTTCGGCGATGTCGACGAGGGCGAGCCGATCGGAGATCTGATCAGCGATCCACAGTCCGTCGTCGACGCGCTCCTGGGCGTTGGGGACGCCATAGGGTGCACGGAACAGTTTCTCGAAGGCAGCCATCAGCTCTCCGTCATCGGTGGGATTGTGACGTGGTCAGACGTTCTTCATGGTCCAGCACCGCCCCTCGCACACGCTCGTCATCCCAGCGTTCGAAGGGTGCGAATTCGCCTGCCGCCCCCTGCTTGAAGGGGGTGTTGTCCACCGCCGTATAGCAGCAGATCAGGGCCCAACGCGGATCGGGACTCGTATTCGCATCGGACCGGTGCAGGGTGTTGCTGTGAAAGAACAGAACCGTCCCCGGGTCCATTTCGCAGTGCACGAGGTCGAAATGCTCTTCGACGATCTTGACGCGCGCCGCATCGGTGCCCACCTGATCGGCTGTGGCGCCATGGTCGAGACGGCCGAGGCGGTGCGAGCCACGCAGCACCTGCAGGCAGCCGTTCGCTTTTGACGCCCGATCCACGGCGATCATACAGCTGCCCATATCAGGAAACAGAAACGCTCCGTACCAGTAGCCGAAATCCTGATGCCACTCCCAGGCGCCCCCGGTGTGCGGCTCCTTCATCATCATCTTGTGGTGATAGTGATAGAGTTCGCTGCCCAGCAGCTGCTCCAGGGGTTCGACGATACGCTCGTGCCGGGCGTAGGCGCGGAAGGCGTCGTCCCCATCCAGACTGTAGCGCAATGACAGCCGACTGACCCGCCCCTCACTGTCACGACGATCGGCGGCCCCCGCCGACAGCTCCTGATCGGTGCGCGCTACACGCAGCATGCGCTCCATGTCAGCCACCGGAAAATGGTCCCGCAGCATCAGGTAGCCGTCACGGTGAAAGGCGGCGACCTGTTCGGCGCTCAACGCAGCGTGACTCATCCCCCCTGCACCTGCGCCGGCACCCCGGTACGGGCCGACTCCCAGGCCGCCTCGGTCAGCTCGATCACACGCAGACCGCACTCGGGGGGAACCTGGACCTCGTCGCGTCCGAGGATGGCGTCGTAGAAGTTGCGGTCGGGCGTCGATGCCTCGGGAAGATCCGTCGGCTCCACGGCCTCGTCGGCATCGGCGGCCTTGTAGGTGATCTTACCGTTGCGGATGTAGACCACGGCCTGGGTACCCCAGATCGTAATGTCCTCCCACATGCCTCCCACCGGCGAATTGCCGACGACGGAGAGATTGCCCAGGGCGCCGTTCTTGAATCTCAGGGTCAGGGCGGAGTTGATGTCCACTTCAGACTCGAAGTTCTCCATATAGGCCTGTACCGATTCGACACCCAGTCCCGTCATCCAGAGCACGATGTCGAGCAGGTGACTTCCTGAGTCATTCAGTTGGCCACCACCGGAAAGAGACAACTGCTGGCGCCATAACCCCTGCGTGCCGAGATACCAGCGCTGATCCTGCAGGGCGGAGATGAACTGGATGTCTCCCATCTCGCCCGACATCACCTTCTCGCGGACGAAACGGTACGCCGGTTGCAGGTGCCGCTGGTAGGAGATCATCAGGGTACGATCCACCTGTTTGGCTTTGGCGATGACCTGATGGGCGTGCTCCACGGTGCACACCATCGGCTTTTCGGTCAGCACGTGGAGGCCCTTGTCGAGGCAGGCCATGATCTGCTCGAAATGTACGGTATGGGGCGTGGAGATCTGCACTGCATCCAGCTCGACCTCCGCCAGCATCTGCTGGTACTCCGAATACTCTGGCAGATCGCTGGCAGCGGCGTTGCGCTCCTTGGCCCGTGCCAGACTGTCGCTGCTGGGATCACACAGGGCGACGACCTCAGCCTCCGGGATCTGCAACACCCTGCCAATATGTGAGGAGGCGTTGCCGCCGCACCCTATGAATCCCGTCCGAATCCGCTCCGACATCCCGTCCTCCAGTGGGTTGAGTTGGAAAAATCGACGGCGCCGAATATACCTATCTTTCGCCGCCATGCCGAGAGAACCCGACCGAAACCCCGTCGACCACCCGTTGCGCGAGTTGGCGCTGCAGCTCGTCGCCTTCGTCCTGAAGGAAGTACGCCGGGGCCGGGGCGTCGATGCGGCGGCCCGTGCGTTTTCCCGTCATCGGCGCCGCGTACTGGGCGGTATCGTCGGCGGTGCCGGGGCAGCCGGTGGCGCCTGGGCAGCGCTGACGGCGTGGACCGGATCGCTTGGTGTATGGGGTACGGTGGGATTGTCCCTGGGATTGCTGTCGCCGCCGGCGTGGGTCCCCCTTGCAGGGGGCCTGGCCGGTCTGGGTGCGGCGGGTGGCGCGGTGGCCGGCGCCCTGTCACTGAATCGCTCCCGCGCCCGCAGGCGCCACCTGCGAACCATCATCGGTCTGAGTCGGGAGATGACCGGTGCTGAAGGGGGAGAGGGTGTGATCACCGACGCCGGGCGTCGGCGTTTCACCCGCGTGTGCGAGAGCCTCGGTCTGCCCGCCGACTCGCCACGGACGATTTCCCGTGACTATCGTCAACGCCTCGACGGCCAGTGGGAACACCTGCGCCGATTGGTGCTGGGGCTGAACTACTTCGCCGAAGCCATGGTCTTCGACCTTCGTGAGTTGGAGTCCGTCCGTGGCCTGCTCGAGCGGCTGTCACGCTTCGACCCGCGGCGCCGCGGCCAGCAACTGCGCGTCGACCTGCTGTCCCGGTTGGGACAGGACGTGGGAGCGTGGGTTCTCGACAGCCCCCTGGAGGAGGCGTCCCTCGTGTCCGCCTATGCCCTGGCCCAGACCGCCCTGTCCAATGACGAAGAACGCCACCGCCTGGGTGAAGCCTTCGACAACCTGGTGGCGTCCCGGGATGAGCTATCCCCCGGCGATGCCCGACGTCTGCGCGACAGCCGGATCCGAGTCGACCGGATCTACCGCGATCATCTCGAAGGCCCCCTGCCCGAACTCGACACCGACACGCAAGCCTGACGGCGCTGGCTCACCGGACACGAGCCCCCGGCGGCAACTCCTTGTCGGGTTGCACCAGGGCGAGATTGCCTTCATCGTCTTCTGCCGCCAGTATCATGCCTTGCGACAGGATCCCGCGCAGCTTCGCCGGTTTCAGGTTGGCCACCAGCACGACTCGTCGTCCCGGCAGATCCTCTGGCGCGTAGAAACCGGCGATACCGCTGACCACGGTACGCTCCCCGAGGTCCCCCAGGCTGAGCGTCAGCTGCAGCAGTTTGTCCGTTTTCGGCACAGCTTCGCAGGCCACCACTTCGGCGACGCGCAACTCGACGCGAAAGAAGTCGTCGATCGTGATCTCGGGGTTCGTTTCTTCGCTCACTGAGTCGTCCTTCTTCTTCGGTTCTTTCGCCTTCGACTCCTCTTCTTCCAACTCGGCCTTCGGAAACAACTGCGCCGCCTCAGCGGGTATTACCGCGCCCACGGGAGCGCCACCCCAGGTCTCGGTAGAGGTCAGGTCACCGTCGGGTAATGCCAGGCTGTGGCGCAGCTGCCCGGCCTTGTCGGGCAGGGCCGGCTCCAGCAGGATCGACGCGATGCGCATGCCCTCGATACAGTTGTAAAGCACGGTACCCAGCCGCGGCTTCGTCTCTTCCGATTTGGCCAGGACCCAGGGCTGCTCGTCGTTGAAGTAACGGTTCATCTGCCGGACGAACTGCATCACCTCTTCCAGCGCCGCGTACACCCGCAGGGAGCCAACCTGCTCGCGGACGAAAGCCACCAGGCCCGTGCCCGTTGCTATCAGTTCCTGGTCTGCTTCGGTCTGTTGCGGTTCGGGCAGGCGGCCATCGAGGTGGCGCAACAGCAGCGCCCGGGCTCGTGAGGCCAGATTGCCCAGATCGTTGGCCAGGTCGGCGTTGTACCTCTCTACCAGTGCCGCCTCTCCCACGGCACTGTCCTGACCATAGGGAACGTCCTTGACGAGGTAGTAGCGCACCGCGTCGGCCGAGTACTTCTCGGCCAGCTCGAAGGGATCGACCACGTTGCCCAGGCTCTTGCTCATCTTCTGCCCATCGGAACCCATGAGAAACCCACCCACGTTCAGCCCCGCGTACAACGGCACTGCCATGGCACGCAGCATCGTCGGCCAGAAGATGGCGTGTGTCTTCAGGATATCCTTGCCGATGAGGTGCCGTGTCGACGGCCAGTAACGGCCGAAGAGCTCACCGTCGGGGTATCCGAGGGCGGACACGTAGTTGATCAGGGCGTCGAACCACACGTAGGTGACGTGATCGTCGTCCCAGGGCAACCCGATCCCCCAGGGCACACGGGTTCTCGGCCTCGAAATCGACAGGTCACCGATGGGCTCCGAGAGAATCGACAGCACTTCGTTGGCGTAACGCTCTGGACGGATGAAGTCGGGGGTGGCGCGGATGTGATCGGCGAGCCACTCCCGATGCTTCTCCATGCGAAAGAAGTAGTTGCCCTCCTTTCGCTTCTCCGGGACGAGCTGGTGGTCGGGGCACTTGCCGTCGACCAGCTCTCTGTCGGTGAGAAAGCGTTCGCAACCCACGCAGTAGAGCCCCTCATACTCGTCGAAGTAGATGTCATCCTGGTCGTAGACCTGCTGCAGAACCGCGGTGACCACGTCCACGTGGCGGCGCTGGGTCGTGCGGATGAAGTCATCGTTGCTGATGCGCAGAGTCTTCCAGCCGTCGACGAAGCGTTGCGCCACGCCATCCACCAGCGCCTGAGGCTCCATGCCCGCCTCAGCGGCAGCAGTGAAGATCTTTTCTCCGTGTTCGTCGGTTCCCGTCAGCAGGTAGGTGTCGTCGCCATCGAGCCGGCGATAGCGCGCCAGCACATCGGCGACCACCGTCGTGTAGGCGTGTCCCATATGAGGCTGGGCGTTGACGTAGTAGATGGGCGTGGTGAAGTAGGCGCTGCGACTCATCGCTGGCTTTCTTTCATGCGAGCAGAACGATGTCGTCCTGCACGGGTGTGGTGACGATAGGACCGCTGTCCGGGTCGACGTAGACGTCGATCTCGAGACGCACGCCGAAATCGGCGAGGTAGATACCCGGCTCGATGGTGAAACCGGTACCCGGCAGCAGCACGCGGGTGTCGCGGCTCTCCACGTCATCGAGGTTCGCACCGAGGCCGTGCACCGCTGGCCCCGGTGACAGACTGTGCCCGGTGCGATGCAGGAACCGCTCGCCGTAGCCTGCCTCCGTGATCAGGTCCCGGGCCAGGCGGTCCAGCTCCCAGCCCTGTACCGGCTCACCGAGACGCCAGGCTTCGTGTACCCGATCTACTATGAGATCGCGGGCGCGGCGCACGGTGTCAAACACCTGCCACTGCTGCGCGGTGGGCGCCGCCGCCGCTGCGACCCAGGTGATGTCGGCGAAAACGTTGTCGTCACCGGGCCGTCGCGCCCACAGATCGATCAGCACCCAGTCTCCCGATCCGATGACGGACGACGACGCGGCCACAGGGGCATAGTGGGGATCGGAGCTGTGGGCATTGGTCCCGACGATGGCGGCATGGTCGGTCTCGAAGCCTCCCTCCGCCAATCGCTCGCCGATCAGGCTCTGCACGTCGTACTCTGTGAGAGCCGTACCGGCGGCCAGGTTGGCGCGGATCGTCTCGAAGGCGGCGTCCTTGGCCGCGGCCACAGCGACACTCGCTTCGTGGTGGGCGGCGAGGGCGGAAGCGCCCCAGACGGCCAGGGCGGCCTGCAGCAGGTCGGCTGATGACTCCACCGCACTCGGCTCCAGGGCGCGCAGAAGATCCACGGTGCCGGCATCGACCCAGGACACGGCCGGCAGCCTGCCGCCAGGCGAGTATTCGATGGCCAGCCGCTGGTTGCGCACATGGGGACGCAGGGCGGCCACCAGATCTTCGTGGGTCCGGTAGGCGTGCACGGCCCCACCCTCCTCACCGAACTGACCCTCTTCGATGGCGTGGACATACAATGCCACCTGTCCCGAGGCAGGTACGACGAGGATGACACGGCGGGTCGTGTGCAGCCGACGCCCGAGGATCGGCGCCAGCGCAGGATTGTTGCCGCGAAAATCGCAGACCACCCAGGCGTCGATACCGGCCTTGGTCATAAAGGTCTGCGCCCGTCGCAGCAGGTCCGTTTTCATCGGTCAGTCCTCCATGCTGAGGTTCACCGGGGGCGCCGATCAAGGTAGGCGGCCAGGTGACGACCCGTATGGGACGTGGCACAGGCGGCCACTTCTCTCGGGGTGCCAGCCACTACCACTTCACCCCCTGCCTGGCCCGCCTCGGGACCCAGATCGATGACGTGATCTGCGGCGGCGATCATGGACAGTTCGTGTTCTACGACGAGGACCGTGTTGCCACGATCGACGAGACGCTGCAGCAACTCGAGCAGATAGGACACGTCCTGGTGGTGCAGGCCGGAACTGGGTTCGTCCAGAATGTAGAGAGTCCGCTCCCGTTCCGGACGGCTCAGCTCTGCTGCCAGCTTGACTCGTTGCGCCTCGCCTCCCGACAGGCTGCTGGCAGGCTGCCCGAGACGCAGGTAGGCGAGGCCGAGGTCGGCCAGCAGCCGCAGCCGCTGGGCGGCGGCCGGGATGTTGCCGAGCAGCTCGAGGGCCTCGCCGACGCTGCACTCCAACACGTCGGCAATAGAGCGCTCACGGAAGCGAATCTCCAGTACCTCGCGGTGGTAACGGCTCCCCGAGCAGGTGGGGCACGGGACGGGCAGATCCTCGAAGCCTTCGGCCTCCGGATCACGGCCGGAGCCCTTGCAGGCAGAACAGGCGCCCAGACTGTTGAAGCTGAAGTGACCGGCACGATAGCCGCGCAGGCGCGACTCGGACAACTCGGCGAACAGATCGCGCAGCGATGCCATCAACCCGGTGTACGTGGCGGCGTTCGAGCGGGCCGAACGACCGATCGGTGCCTGATCGACGGCGACCACACGTTCGAGCAGCTCCACGCCGCGAACCTCATCATAGGCCAGGGGCCGGCGCTCGCCGCGATGCAAGCGGTCGCTGAGCACGGGATGCAGCGTGTCGTGGACGAGACTGCTCTTTCCGGAGCCGGAGACCCCGGAGACGCCGACCAGGCAGCCCAGTGGAATGGCCACATCCGTTCCTCGCAGGTTGTGCC
Organism: Candidatus Latescibacterota bacterium; assembly: GCA_036011085.1. Lineage (GTDB taxonomy): Bacteria > Latescibacterota > UBA2968 > UBA8231 > UBA8231 > UBA8231. Next base: position 16,562 of record DASCMS010000018.1, on the reverse strand, counting down.
CGCGAGCCCCCAGCAGTTCCAGCCAGCCCGACTCGCCAGGACACCGCCCCCGCGCGCTACCCTCTTCTCCGTCCCGCCGCAGAGCACGACCCGTCGCCGTGTCGGCCGCAGCGATCTGGTCTGGTGTTCCCACGGCCACCACGCGGCCGCCTTCGGCACCCGCACCGGGACCCAGTTCGATGACCGCCTCGGCCGCAGCGATCAGGTCCAGATCGTGTTCGACGAGGACAACCGTGTTGCCGCCATCCCGCAGACGCCGCAGGGCTGCACTCAATCTGTCGGTGTCCCGGGGGTGCAGCCCCGCACTCGGCTCGTCCAGCACATAGAGCACCTGGGACAACCCCGAACCGAGGGCCGACACCAGATGCAGTCTCTGCAGTTCACCGGCCGACAGAGAGCGGGCCCGGCGGTCGAGGGCGAGGTATCCCAGACCCAGGTCTTCGAGAGTGGACAGCGCTTGACGCACCGAGAGCAGGATGTGGTCGGCCACCTCGCGATTCTCCTCAGGCGCTTGCAGGGCGTCCACCCGGTCGACGGCGTCGGCCACCGATCTCGCCGTCAGGTCGGCGATGCTGTCACCATCGATCTCGACTGCCAGTGCCGCGGCCGACAGACGACTGCCGGCGCAGGCCTGGCACACGGCACCGTCCCCGGCCAGATCCTCCAGCCAGGCAGCCTCGCCGCGGTCTTCGGTACGTCCGAGCTGGCCCGAGAGCCAGCGTCGAATCCCAGAAAACGAGCCACGTCGGCGCCCTGTCTCGCCTTCCCACAGGGAACGCACCGCCTGAGTCGGCCACTCCGAGATCGGCACGCTACTGTCGACGTTGGCACGCTTGCAGAACGCATCCAGGTCCCGTCGCAGCTTGCGGTGACCGAAACGCTCCCACAGCGGCGCCAGTGACTGGGCCGGGGCCTCTCCCGGAGAAAGCAGTCGTTCGAAGGCGGCCTCGGGGGAAAGCCCTGTGCCGCGGCACGCCGGACAGGCACCGGCAGGACTGTTGAAGCTGAACAGGGCGGGGGTGATCTCGGGAAAGGCCGCGCCGCAGCGGGCACAGCCTGGACGCACGCTGAAGCGCTGTTCACTTCCCGAATCGTGGTCGAGCAGAACGACGGCTCCCTCACCGGCCTGGGCCGCCGCCTGCAGGGAGCCCTTCAGCCGGCGACGGGTGTCCTGTTTCACGGCAATCCGATCGACGACGACCTCGAGGGGCTGACCGATCATCCGTTCCAGGTCGACTTCCTCGAGCAGGTGCATCTCTCCGGCGATGCGCAGCCGCCGGAAACCGGAGCGCTCCACATGATCGATGCGCTCCCGTGCCTGCGCACCGTCGACGGGGGTCAACAGCGGCGCCAATACCACCAGTCGCGCGCCCTCGGGACGACCGGCCGCCTGCTCGTAGACCTCCTCCAGTCGATGCACGACCACAGGTTCGCCGCAGCCCAGGCATCGTGCCCGTCCGATCCGGGCGAACAGCAGCCGCAGGAAATCGGCGATCCCCGTGACCGTACCCGCCGTCGACCGGGAAGAGGGACGATGGCGCGCCTGGGCGATGGCGAGGGCCGGACGCAGACCCTCGAGCCGTTCGACCCGGGGTGGTTGCAGCCGGTCAGCGAAAACAGCCGCCCCGCCCCCTGCACTGAGCAGAAACCGTCGACGTGCCTCAGCGTAGATCGTGTCGAAGGCGAGGCTCGATTTTCCTGACCCGGAGACACCCGTCACGGCGATGATCCGTTCATGGGGCAGATCCGCGTCCACCTCCCGAAGGTTGTGCTCGCAGGCACCCCGGACCGCGATCCCTTCCGCCGTGCTCATTTTGTTATGTTTGGGTCCATGCGACGAAATCGAAGCTTGTACAGCGCTCATATCACGGCGCTGGTGGTGGTTCTGGGAGCCGCGGCCCTGTCGGCGCAGATGTCGACGCGCGGCTCGGCCCAACAGGGGCGTGTTCTGTTCCACTCCAGTGCCCTCGGCGCCAACGGCCTGGCGTGCAGCCACTGCCACGCCGACTTCGATGAGGCACGCCTCGGCGATGGCCTCATCCGCGCCGGACACTCACTCTACAACGCCGCCTCCCGGCAGACATTCTGGGGCCAGGAACCGGAGGATCCCGATCGCTATACCGACATCTCTCACGCGGCCGTGTTCTGCGTCGAGCACTTCCTGCGCAATCCACAGAAGCTGACGGCGCAGCAACTGCTCCACCTGCAGGCTTACCTGCGCGCCATCACCAAACGGCCATCCATTGCGCCCCTCGCCATGGCCCCGGCAGCCGACAAGACGGGGGAGTACAACAGCTTCGACGGCGGCGACCGGATCACCGGACGGAAGTTGTTCTTTTCCGCCTGCCACACCTGTCACCCCAACGGCAATGCCGGCATCGCTCCCGTGCCGATCCCCCGTGACAAGCCTGCCGCCTTCTATGCCCGCAAGATCCGCGAAGGGGATGGCCTCGGGTCGACCCTGGCCGGCGTCGACCCCAATGCCTACGACCCCGAAGGTGATCTCTACATGCCGTTCTTTGGCGCCGACCGGCTGACGAAAAACCAGATTCGCGACATCATCGCCTTTATCAAATTCGTCCCGCCTGCCGAAGAACGCTGACTGCCTGACTCAGCCCAGCAGTCGGGGGGCGACCTGGGCGACGGCCCGCTCGTAGTCCTCCACTGTGTCTATCTCCGCCCACGGCAGATCGCCGGCTTCGATGGCGGCCATGCCGCCGGCAGCGACGAGGGGACCATACGCCGAGGTGGGGAAGGCGTCCCGCTCGTCATCATACACGAGCCGTTCCAGCTCCGTCCGCACCTGCTGCGCCCCGGAGGCGTCGAAGGCCGCCAGCTGCACGCTGACCGCAGTGGTGGTGGCAGGATCGAGATGTTTGCCGATGGCGCGTACGACCCCGTCATCGTCGACCCGTACGTTCATCTCGCCCTCGAGTCGGGCCGCCCGGGAATCGACGGCAATGCTGCTGCCTCTGTGCTCGAGGAGACGCACCAGCAGGCGGCGATCGAACAGGATGTCACAGTTGAACAGAAAGACGCGCTCGCCCTCGAGCCAGCGTGCCGCCTGGTAGAGTGAGAAGATGCTGTTCGTCGTCTGCCATTGTTCGTTGACGACATATCTCACTCCGGGACCACAGTGGTCCCTCACCTGTTTGGCCTCGAAGCCGACAACGACGACGATGTCCTCTACTCCGGCGCCCCTGAGGGCGTCCAGCTGAATATCGAGTAGCGGTCGCTCGCCGACGGCTACCAGGCACTTCGGACGCTTCTGGGTAAGCTGCCGCATTCGGGTACCGGCACCGGCGGCAAGGATGATGGCGCGCATCGTCTCTCCGGGTTTCTGGGGCCTTCCAGGTATACGGTGGGGCTCCGTGACGTTGGCGGCAAGGCCTGCCTCAGCCGGCCCCACCGAAATCGTCGTATGTCGTTGACCAGACGGGCATTTATCTCTACATTTGTGGACGCCTGAAATGGCATGAAAGTGCCTGAAGGACCCGGTGTGACGCCTCCGCGAAACCGCTTGGAGGCGTTCGTATTCCCGCCAGAATTGAACTCCCTGGCGCCCACTCAACCGCGCACGACAGATCTGCTTGAACGCGCTCATCCTGGCTGCCGGTCAGGGCCGGCGCTTGTGGCCCTATACATCCGAGTGCCCCAAGTGCCTGCTGACCCTCGGCACCCACTCCATCCTCGAGCACCAGCTCGTCCGGCTCTCCGCCGCCGGCATTGACCAGGTGACGGTCGTGGCCGGCTTCGGCCTCGACGCCATGCGCCACGAGGTCGGCCGTCTGCATCTGGATGGCATGTCAGTACAGGTCGTCTACAACCCCTTCTTTGCTGTAGCTGACAACCTCATCAGTCTATGGGCGGCGCGGGCCGAAATGGGGGACGATTTCCTCGTCCTCAACGGTGACAACGTATTCCATCCGGACATTCCACACTTTCTCCTGGGCCCGGCCCCCCCCGCCTGTCGCCTCCTCGTGCAACGCCAGGACAGCTACAGTGCTGACGACATGAAGGTCACTGTCGAGGGGGAGCGGTTGCGGCGGATCGGCAAGGACATCGCGTCGACCGCAACCCATGCGGCCTCCATCGGCATGATGCGCTTCGCCGGGAAAGGTGCCGCCGCCCTCCAGAGGGTCCTCGAGGAGGCGGTCCGTGGTGAGGAAGCTCTGGGCAGCTTCTACCTCGACTGCGTCCAGCGATTGGCCGACGGCGGCGTCGAGGTCCTCTGCCAGGACGTGGGCGCCCTGCCATGGGTCGACATCGACACGCCGCAGGAGCTGCAGTGGGTACGGCAGTCGCTTGGGATCTTCGAAACCTCAGTTGGCAGGATCTCACAGCGGGGACAGGCATGAGGGGTCTGCTCGTATTTTCCCCCACAGCGGCCGATAACGGCATCTGCCGACGTCGCTTCGGTGGCCTCAGGACCTACGAAAGAGGCATCCGTACGTTGGCGCGCGCCGGCGTCGACCATCTTGTCGTCGTCCTGCCTGACGGCGTTGATCCCAGGATCGGCACCCTCACCCGGCGCCTTGACCTGCAGCTCGAATTCGTGAATTGGGGACAGACACCGGACACGACTGCAAATGCCTCCGAGCCCGTCTTGCTCCTGCTCGGCGACCACGTCCATCACCACAGCTCTCTGAGTGCTTTCGTCGAAGAAGGCCTGGCACGACTCAGCAACGACATCCGACTCGTAGCCCAGGTGTCACCGACGCCGGAACAGTCGATCGCCTTCCACGGTCTGCAGACTGCCCCCGAGGGACCGGCCTTCCCCGACGTCTCAGTCGGCCAGGACGGAGTCAGCACGGGTGCTTTCCTCTGCGCGGCGCGGGTCACTCCCCATGACATGATCGCCTCACGCCAGTCGCCGCTCGCGTTCTTCGCCGAGCGGTGCCGCGGGGCCGAAGTCGCCACCATGGACGGTACCAGCAGTCTCTGGCGGCGCGTTGTCGACCGGCGCTCTGCGCGTCAGGCGAAGGCGATGCTCTTCGGCCAGGTGACCAAGAAGACGAGCGGCCCCGTGTCGAGGCATATCAATGCCCGGCTGTCGATTCCCATCAGCAAGGTGCTGATCGAGACCGGCATCTCGCCGCACATGGTAACCGTGCTCTTCGTTCTGACCACGGGATTGGCCACGGCCTGGCTGGTGGCGCGGCCCGAACCGTACTGGCGGCTGGCCCTTGGTGGCGTATTCTGGCAGATGGCGGCCGTCCTCGACCGCTGCGACGGCGAAATCGCCCGGGTCAAGCTGTGCGAATCGAAATTCGGCGCCTGGTTCGATACGATTACGGACAACATCGCCTACCTGGCTACGTACGTGGCCTTTCTTTTTGGTGTCCACCACCTGCACCCGGACAAGCCCTGGGCCCTCTATCTGGGGATTTCCGCCATCGGTGCGATGGTCATCGCCCTGGGCGTGATGTACAACTACGCGCTGAAGACGGGAAGCGGCTCACTGCAGAACTACCTTGTCGGCTTCCGGTCCCATGTTCTGGCCGATGAGAAAAATGGGGTCTACCGGACGCTGGAACGCTATGCCTTCATCGCCAAGCGTGACTTCTTTGCTTTCGTCCATTTCCTCTGCTGCATCCTCGGTTCCTTCGAGCTGCTCTACGCCTACACGGTGGGGGGGCTGCACCTCATCGTGCTTGGCGTGCTGATCTCACAGCGCAAGATGCTGGCCGGACACCGCCGTCTCGCCGAGGCGGTACCGAGATGAAGATCTTCCGTCTGCTGCTGCCCGGGCTCGGCCTGCTGTTGCTCGGCTTCCTGGTAGGGACCCTCGGCCTCAGCCAGATCCTGCGGAACCTTGGGGTGATGGGCTGGTCCTTCGGCCTGGTGCTGATGCTGGCCTTTGGCTGGCATGTGAGCAACTCGATCGCCTGGAGCTTCGCCTTTCCCGCCGACGCCTTCCGCCCGCGTCTCGTGTCCCTGTTCATGTCGAAGCTGGCCGGTGAAGCCGTCAACCAGCTGACGCCGCTGGCCAACCTCGGCGGCGAGCCACTGAAGGCATACCTGCTGCGACAGCAGTCACCCACCTCCCGCGGCCTGGCCTCGGTGGTCATCAACAAGACGGCGCAGGTCCTGACCGGGCTCGCCTTCACCGCCATCGGTCTCAGCCTCGTCATTCTCTATTGGGACCTGCCGCAGTCGGTGCCGTTGCCGGTGCAAGTCGGCCTGGCCGTCCTGTTCATCGCCGCCGCCGGCCTGCTGCTGGCGCTGTGGCGCGAGCAGCGGCACATGTTCTCCTCCCTGCTTGGCTTCGTGCGTCGCTTCGGCATCCGCCTGGATGTTATCGAGCGGCGTGTCGCCAAGGCGGTTCGCATCGACGAGAACATCTCCTCCTTCTACCAGCAGAATAAGATTCGCTTCTGCCTCGTGCTCGCCTTTCATGCGTGTGGCTGGCTGCTCGGTGCCTGTGAAACGTGGGTCATCCTGCGCGGCCTCGGTGAGGGGGTCGACTTCAAGATCGCCTTCCTGATCACCTCGCTTACGGTCATCATCAACAGCCTGTTCTTCTTCATGCCCTCCAACATCGGTGTGCTCGAAGGCGGACAGGTGTTCCTCTTCCTGACCCTTGGTCTCGACCCGGCGGTAGGTCTGTCCCTGGGCATCGTCAAGCGCATGCGGAAGATCCTCTGGATTACGGTGGGATGGTTGTTCCTCACACACCTCAGCCGTGCCCTCGGGCGCAGTGGCCGGGCGGAGGGGGATCTCGTCGTGTCCGGCGACCAGCCGCCGATGCAGAGTGGAGCCCGTTTCCTCTGATGCTGCCTCGATGCCTCCTCCCGGTCTTGCTGCTCTGGACCATGGCCGCCGTCGCTTCTGCCGAACCCGGGCAGTTCACCCTGGATCAACTGCTCGAACGTGCCTGGGAGCACAACACCGACGTGGCGGTGGCCCGCCTGGACGTCGAGGGCGCACGGTCACGGGTAAAGGAAGCGCGCGCCGCTCATCTGCTGCCCCGACTGCGCCTGGAGAGTTTTGGCGGTCTTGTTCCCGACGCGGAGGGCGACATCTTCAACCCCCCGGGTGACACGTCGGGGGTGCGCCCTCTGGGGCCGTTCGTACGGGCGGAACTGCAGTTCATCCAACCCCTCTACACCTTCGGCCAGTTGTCCAACCTGTACGATGCCGCCAGCGCCGGGGTCGACGTCGAGCGCGCCGATCTCGAAGCCAGGCGTCAGGATGTTGCCCTCGAGGTCAAGGAGCTCTACTACGGGGTCCTGCTGGCACAGGATCTTTCCGACCTCGCCGCGCGTCTGCGGGGAGAGCTGGAACAGTGGGAGCCCCAGGTCAGCCCCGACAACGCTGACATCCCTCTGGGCGCGCCCTACAAACTGCGGTTGGCCCTTATCGAATTGGCCAACCGCGAGCGCGAAATCTCCGACGGCCTCGCCCTGGCACGGGCGGCCCTGGCGTGGAAGGTGGGATTGGATGAGTCAGCTGCGTACTCGCTGGGCGATCAGTGGCTGGCCCCGGTGAACGCTGACGTGCCTGCGGTGGATGCCCTGCTCGAAACGGCCATCGGCCATCGGCCGGACTGGCAGAAGCTCGGGGCGGGCATCGCCGCCCGCAGTGCCCAGGAACGGGCAGCCCGCAGCGCCTTCTATCCACAGGTATTTCTCGCCGGTGGCCTGCGGTATGCTGCCGCCCCGGGCCGCACCGATCAGCACAACCCGTTCGTCAAGGACGAGTACAATCTGCTCAACGGTGCCGTGGTTCTCGGGCTGCGCCAGTCCTTCGAGTTCGGCATGCTGAACGCCGATCTCGACCGGGCCCGCAGCCTCCGATTGCAGCTCGAAGCGCGCCGCCAATCGGCACTGCAAGGCATCCGCCTCGAGATCGAGTCAGCTCACGGCGAGGTCCACCGGACCGAACAGGAGCGCGAAGGCGCTCTCGAGGCCCGCAACCTGGTGCGCGAATGGGTGCAGATCGCCCGGGATGAATTCGAACTGGATCCGTCACAGGTCAAGGAACTGGTCAGCGCCTTCGAAGCCCTCGCCGGCTCCGAGGAAGCCTACTACCGGGCCATCTTTGATTTCAACATGGCCGTCGCCAGGCTCGAGCGGATCGTCGGCGTGACGCTGCGAGATGCTGGAGACACGCCGTGATTCCGCGATGGGCCCTCTGTTCCCTGCTGCTGGCGGTGGCCACCGCTGCGGCAGATGAGGCTGCCGACGGACACGCCTGGCTGGCCGATCGCGTCACGGAGTACAACGAACTGCGAGGGCGTCTGGGGCCGGCCGAGCTGGCCCGGCACGTGATCGACAGATCTGTCGATATGGATCGCTTTGCTGACCACGTGTTGCGTCGGTACGTGACGAATTCGCTGGCCGACTTCGCCGAGCATCTCAACGACGACGAGCACGACCGTTATGTCGCATCCGCCCGCCAGCGCCTTGTCGAGGCCCTGCGGCAGCGACTGGTCGAGGACCTGACGGACTCCCTGACGAAGGCTGTCGTGGGCGGCTTGACGGTGACCGACGCCGATTTCGATCCCACAGGAGGCACCGTCACCCTGGCGTCTGATGCGGCGGCTGGCGAACTCGACGTACACGTACTGCGCGGCGACAATGGCGACTGGCGAATCGAGGACATCTCGATCGCCGGCAGAGGGCTCAGCCGGCGCTACCGTGACCGCTATGAGGACGCCCTCGACCGGCGCTATTCGCCGGCGGTACTCGAGGCCCGGCTGCGGCAACTCGACTACATCATGCTCGAGGACTTTACCGCATCGGGTGATGGCGACGTGCCTCTCGGCTGGCGCTGGCGCGATCGCGATGAGGATCGGCGCAAACCCTATCAGGTGCGGCTCCTGGATGGGCAGACCTACCTCGCCGCCCAGGATTCCGGGGGCTCGGTCCTGCTGTTGCGCTTCGCCCACTGGAATCCCCGGCAGTTCCCCATCATGACCTGGTGCTGGCGTGCCGACAGCCTGCCTGCGGGCGGCGACGAGCGTTTCGGCCACACCAATGACAGTGCCGCCGGCATATATGTGTTTTTCTCACAGACCTGGATCGGTATGCCGCGGCATATCAAGTATGTGTGGAGCAGCACCCTCGGCGAAGGTTTCATCGGACGACGGGATCGAATCGCTCGCCCGTACTTCGTCGTCGTGGAGAGTGGTGACGAGAAGCTGGGAGAGTGGTTGTTTGCCAGCGTCGACCTGGAAGAGCACTACGACCGGACCTGGGGCGGACGACCGAAGAGCCGTACACAGGGCCTCGGACTGCTCACCGACGCCAACTCGACCGACTCTCGGGCCGAGGCCTACTACGCCGATATTCGTGTCTGGAGTCGCGAGGCTTTCGAGGCCGGACGTGTGCAGGACCACTGTGACTGCTACCGAGGACTGGAGCCTTTGGAATCGGACACTGAACGGGGCACCGCGGGCGTGCCTCTCAATTCGGGGATGACACCATGAAGACCCTTGGGGTTCTATGCTGCCTGCTGTTGACCGCCGCCAGCGTCCATGGCGCGACGGAAGATGCGCAGGTGGCACTCAAACAGCCTACGCCCACGGCCTTTCTCGAGGCCCACGATGGTCGCGTGCGCGCCATCGTACTCCGTGACTCCACTGATAGTCTGACGGCCGACGAACGCGAGCAGGTACGCCTGCTGATCAACGAGGCCTTCGATTTCCGGGAACTCTCCCGGCAATCTCTGGGAGACACCTGGGACGCGCGAACCGACGCCGAACGGGAGGAGTTCGTGAGCGTGTATCGCGGCATCATCGAACGGCAGAACCTCGACATGTTCGTCCGCTACCACCGTGACGGCGGCATCGCCTACACCGGTGAACAGATCGGCGAGGACGGCCGTGCCGTCGTCCTGGGCGAGGTGCCGGTAAAGAAAGAAAAGAAGATCATCGCCTACTCTCTGCACCGGCCGGATCCGGGCAAGCAGTGGCAGATCTACGATCTGACGGTGGACGGCGCCGGCACTGTGGCCGGCAACCGCCGTGCCTGGAGCCGCTACATCGCCCGCAACTCCTACGAGAAGCTGCTGGAGGGTCTGCGCAAGAAACTCGCCAAACTGGAAGGGGCCGGCTGACCGGGACTGCCCATGCGCATCAGCTACGAGCGCATCGTTCACTACGTCTACCACCACCACGTGGGCATCATCCTCGTGGCCCTGGCGATGTCTGTGCTGTCCGGTTCCCTCGCCTCCCAGTTGCGCATCAAGGCGGATCCCGCCGACCTGCTCCCCGACGACTATATCAGCGTACGCGAACTCAACCGCATCAAAGAACGGGTCGGCGGAATCGGTCCGCTGATGATCGTCATCACCGGCGACGAGCTGACGGCGAGCATCCAGTTCCTCAATGCCCTGGCCGACTCCCTCAAGCACAGCCCGCTGCTGAGTTCCGTCATCCGTGGTCGCACCGAGGAGGTGGAGTTCCTCAGCGACAACCGCTTGCTCTACATGGACCTGGCGGACCTGCAGGACGTGCAGCAGCGCGTCTACGACAAGGTCGAGTTGGAAAAACTCAAGCGCTCCCCGCTCTACATCGGCTTCGATGACGAAGAGGAAGATCCCCTCGATGTGTCGGACCTGGAAGCCAAGTACAGTCAGGCGGGACTCACCGGCTTCGAGCGCGACTATTACCTGACCGCCGAAGGCAACGGCGTCATCCTGAGAGTCTATCCCACCGGCGTGATCACGGACGTGAAGTTCACCCGGCGTCTGTTGGGTGATATCCGCGGGACGATCGACGACATCCGTCCGACACGGTTCCATCCCAGCCTCGAGGTGACATTCTCGGGCAGCTTCAAGAACGCGTCTGCCCAGTACAACGTCGTCGTCAAAGACCTGCAGTCGACAGCGCTCTACGCCTTCCTCGGCGTGCTGCTCCTGATCTCTCTCTATTTCCGCCAGATCCTGTCGCCGCTGTTCATCGTCCTGCCATTGCTGATGAGCCTGTCCTGGACCTTCGGTCTGACGTGGATCGTCATCGGCAACCTCAATCAGATCACCGTCTGCCTTTTCGCCATCCTCTTCGGTCTCGGCATCGATTTCGGTATCCACATCTTCGCCCGCTACCGTGAGGCCAGACGGCGCGGCCTGAACACCGAAGCGGCTCTCGTCGAAACGGTCTGCCATACGGGCAGCGCCCTGTCGACGACTGCGGTCACCACCGCGGTGGCCTTCTTCTCGCTGCTGTTCTCCGATTTCAAGGGTTTCAGTGAATTCGGCTTCATCGTCGGCGCCGGGATCATGTTCTCGCTGGTGGCCATGCTCATCGTCTGCCCCGCTTTCATTGTTCTCGTTGAGCGCCTGCGTCTGATCAAGCTGCAGCAGAAGAGTGTCCCCCAGCACCTCGTTCGGCGCGGACGCTACCCGGTGCCGCACCTGACGTTGATCCTGGGCGTGTTGGCCACCGGCTATTCGCTCTACCACCTCGACAAACTGGGCTTTGAATACGACTTCAAGCAGCTGAAGCCCGACACCCAGGAAGAGACACCCAGGGGCAGTATTCCCGATGAGCTGAAGGAAACCAGGTCGCCGGCCATCGTCCTGACCGAGAACCGACAGCAGGCGATGGAGGTCGTGGCCGAAGTCAGACGGGTGATGGCGGCTCGTGGTGACAGTTCGACCATACGCTCGGTGAAGAGCGTCTACTCCTTCCTGCCCGATGCCCAGCCGGAGAAACTGGCCATCATCGCCGATCTGCAGCAGGTGCTCGACGAGAACGAAGACCTCCTCGACGAGGATGACCGCATCCGCGCCGACTCCTTGCGGACGTTCTTGAACGTGCACGAATTGACCCTCGAAGACCTGCCCGAGGACCTGACGAAGAGTTTCTCGAGTAAGGAAGGCAAGATTCTCAGCTTCGTGCAGATCAACGCCGCCGTGCCGCTGCGCGATGGACGGAACGCCATCGCCTTCGCTGACGAGATCAAGAAGATCGAGGCCGCCGACGGCAACACCTACTATGCGTCGAGTGCTCACATCATCTTTGCCGAGATGCTCGAACTGATGCTTGACGACGCCGTCAAGGCCGTCGTCCTGACGTTGCTGGTGGTGTCCATCGTCCTGTTGATCGACCTGCGCAACGTGCTCAGCGTCATCCTGGTGCTGACGCCCCTGCTGACGGCCCTGGCCTGGGTAACCGGCTTTATGTACATCTTCGACTTCAAGGTGAACATCTACAACATCGTGGCCTTTCCCACGATCATCGGCATGGGGATCGACAACGCGGTACACGTATTCCATCGTTACCGCGAGTCCGGCATCGGCTCTTTGCGCCTGGTACTGCGTACGACCGGTGTCGCCTTGCTGGCCACGACGCTGACAACGATGGTCGGCTTCGCCGGCCTCGTGCCGGCACACCACCCCGCTCTCTACTGGATCGGTATCGTATCGCTGCTGGGCCTGGGATCGTGTTTCGTCTCCGCCGTCACCCTGTTGCCCGCCCTGCTGCAATTGCGCGAGGGCCGTGGCAGCTGAGAGCGCGTTGACAGAACGAGAAACGGCCCGTCGAGGCGGCTTTCGAAAGCCATCGCGACGGGCCGTTTCAGAGAGGCCACCCCGGCAGAGCGGGAACCAAAGAGCCGGCCCCTGAAGGGGAACGGAACCAAGGTAGTCAATCTAATGGAGCGGGAGACCGGACTCGAACCGGCGACAGCCTCGTTGGCAACGAGGGGCTCTACCAACTGAGCTACTCCCGCCCGAAGACAAGAAGGAAATATAGAATCGATGAAAAACAGCGTCAAGGTTCTGCTGTTGTCAGTCGCCGTCGCCATCGGCTGCTCGGGGAAGTCGGAAACCCGTACGCCGGAGCAGCGACAGGCACGCCACCACAACAGCCTCGGCGTGGTCGCCATGGATCAGCACAACTACGTGCGCGGCCGTGAGCAGTTCTCCAGAGCGACCGACCTGGATCCGGGCTACGCGTCCGCCCATGCCAACCTTGGTATCTCGCTCTATAGTCTGGGACAGTACGACAGCGCCGGGGTGTCGCTGCAGACGGCGCTCAACATCGATGCCGATCACCTGCATGCGGCCTACACTCTGGGTCTGATCTACCACGCTCAGGGACGTGACCATGAGCGCGCTCTGACACTGTTCAGCAGGGTCGCAGAACATGATCCGGACGATCCCCTGGTGCGCTACTACCAGGGTCGGACCTACGCCAAACTCGGGCAGGCGGATTCGGCCATGGCCACCTTCCGTCGGGTGATCGAACTGGACGCAACCAACGTCTCCGCCTACTACGCCCTGGCCCAGGTCCAGCGCCAGGCGGGTGACCTGGAGGCGTGGCGGGCGACATTGGAGATCTTCAACCGGCTGAGTCAGTCGGGACTGGAAGGTGTGTCGGCTTCGTACCAGGGTCAGGGCAAGTACGCCGAGGCCTTTGCCGACACTCCTTTTCGCGGCGGCGGATTGGATCGTGACGAGGTGGCGACCTTCGAGGACGGGCCGGCACCGGCAGGTCTGCCCGTGGATGCAGGCTTCCTGACAGCTGTCGATGCCGACCGGGACGGTCGGGTCGACCTGCTGACCGCGGGGGCGGATGGACTGCCTCTGCTTCTGCGTGGTGGCGGGCCACAGTTCGAACGCTCCGACCTCTGGACCTTCCACCACGCGGGCGCCTCGGTGAATCTGGCTGATGTCGACGATGACGGTGATGCCGATGCCGCCATGGCCGGAAGGCCGGCGGTCATCGCCCGCCAGGACGCCGGAGCCTTCCTCGCCACCGATCAGGATCTCGGTCCTTGTGCCGGGATCGTCTTCGGCGACGCCGATCACGACGGCGACGCTGACATGGCCTGTGCCGATGGCCCGTTGGCCCTGTGGTCGAATGATGGCACTGGCCATTTCCGCAACATCGCCGACAGCGCCGGCGTCGGTGGGGGCACGGTCCACCATGTCGTCTTCAGCGATCTCGATGCGGACCGCGACGTCGACATCGTCGCCGCCGTGGAAGACCGCCTGTCCCTGTTCAGCAACAACCGCGATGGCACCTTCTCCGACGTCGCCGAAGCTCGCGGTCTCCAGTCGGAAGCTGTACGGGTGCTGGCGGTGGCCGACCTCGATCCGGATGGCGCCATGGACATTGCCGTAGCCACCGCAGATGACGCCCACCTCTACGTCAACGGTGGTTCGCAATTCACTCGGGCCCCCCTTGAAGTGCCGGCAGATGCTGTGGGACTGCTGGCCGCTGACCTGGACAACGACGGTGATGTCGACCTGATCAGCCACGGGGCCTCCGGGATCGACGTTGCCATGTCCGTTGCCGGCGGTTTTCGGTCTCCCCACCGTGTGTCGACGCCACCGGCGCGCCATCTGGTGGTGGTCGATGCCGACGAGGATGGCCGTCTCGATCTGATTTCGCCGACAGCCACGCTCTGGAACCGGAGTCCTGCTGGCGGCAGGGTCCGCATCGAGCTGGCTGGTCTCAATTCCAATCCAGATGGTTTCGGTACTCGTATCGAGGTGAAGACGGCCGCCTCCCGCCAGGTCCGGGAGTTCCGCGGTGGCGCCGGCGACCCACCGGCGTTGCACTTTGGTATCGGCGAGGAGGAGGGGGTGGAGTTCGTCCGCGTCCTGTGGCCCAGCGGCGTTCGCCAGACAGAGCTGGACACGGTTCGATCAGGACAACTGTCCATCACCGAGGTGAACCGGAAGGGAACGTCCTGTCCCATTCTCTACGCCTGGGATGGCGACCGTTTCCGCTTTGTCTCTGACATACTCGGCGGCGGCATCATCGGCTATCTGGTAGGGCCAGATGAGTACTACACACCCGACACGGACGAGTATCTGCCACTGCGGCAGCTGGCACCGACGGACGCGGGCCGGTTCGTCCTGCAGATCGGCAACCAGCTGGAAGAGATCATCTACCTCGACGGGGCCGAGCTCATCGCCGTCGACCACCCGTCGGGCACACAGATCTATCCGGGTGAACGTCTGCTGTCCGCCCCTCCCTACCCTGAGTACCGTGGGTATCCGCTGTCCGAGACGCGGCGCCTTGGCCGCATCGTCGATGGCCAGCAACGCGATGTCACCGAGGTCCTGGCCCGGGTTGACGATGTCTGGTACGAGGATTTTGAGCACGCCACGATTCACGGGTATGCCGAGTCCTTCTCGCTGACCCTCGACCTGGGCGACATCGTCGCCGACTGGCAGCATCCCGTCCTGCTCGCCCACGGCTGGGTGGACTACGCCCACTCCAGCTCGAACTGGGCCGCTGCCGAACGGGGCCTGACCCTTTCACCGCCCCGCCTTGAGGCACGCACGGGGAGCGGTGCCTGGCGTACGGTCACCCTCGACATGGGTGTTCCGGCAGGCCTGCCGAAGACGATGCTCTTCGACCTGGCCGGCGTGTTTCCGCGGGCCACGACCGATGCCCAGTTGCGCATCACCACCAATACTTCCGTCTACTGGGACCAGTTCCTTGTCGGGCGGGTCGACACCGACGCCACCACACGCCAGCACCGCCGACCTTTCTCGCGGGCAGACCTGCACTGGCGCGGCTACCCGACGCACGAGTCGATCCACGGCACCTTCGCCTTCCGCTACGACTACGACGATGTCGACACCCAAGCCAGCTGGGGTACCCATGCCGGGGGCTTCACCCGCTACGGAGACGTGGCCGAGTTGATGCACGACATCGACGACCGTTTCGTCGTCATGTTCCACGGTGACGAACTGACACTGGAAGTCGACGCCGACAGCTTTCCGGCCCTGGAGGCGGGTTGGGAACGGACCTACATGTTCTACGCCGACGGCTTTGGCAAGGACATGGACTACCATTCCGCCCATTCCCTCACGGTAGCCCCCCTGCCCTTCCACGGCATGAGCCGCTACCCCTACGGTCCCGATGAGGCCTATCCCACCACCCCCGAACACGTGGACTACGTGCTCAACTACAACACCCGCTGGATCAAGGGGTACTACAGATAACGAGGACCCTGAAGGGGACGACCTCCTCAGTCGTCCCCTTCAGGGTCTTCAGTCATGGCACAGCGGAAACCGATGTAATCCTGGGCGGCGCTCGGCATGGAGAAATGTCGGCCCTTGGCCCGGATGCCGTTGCGATTCTCATGGTAGGCACCCCCTCGATGTACCTTCTGGTGGCCATCCTCGGGGCCCTGGGGATCCGACTCGGGGCTGTCGTGGTAGTATCTGACGTCGTACCAGTCGTTCACCCACTCGCTGACGTTGCCGCACATGTCCCAGACGCCGACGGGACTGACACCCCGGTTGTGCTGCTCCACCGGGGTCGTACCGCCGTCAGCGTTGTCAAAGTTGGCCGACTCGGCGTTGCAGGAGGAACCCCAGGGATACTCGGTGCGGCCATCACCGAGGGCCGCCCGCTCCCATTCCGCCTCGGTGGGCAGCCTTTTGCCGACCCACTCGGCGTACGCGGCGGCATCTTCCCAGGAAACGTTGACGATGGGGTGATCTGATTTCCGCGCGTCGGGAAAGGTGTTGAAACGCCAATGGCTGGGCGAACGGTGCCCGGTGACGGCGACAAACTCCTTGTACTGGAGGTTCGTCACCTCCATCTTGTCGATATAGTAGGCGCTCATTTCGACGTGATGCTCGGG
>DASCMS010000017.1:0-7864 GCA_036011085.1 Candidatus Latescibacterota bacterium | reverse complement strand
GCAACATCAGTGCTCTCAAAGAGGTGGGATATCCGCACATGATCGTGCCCGACCACGCACCGGGTCACGAAGACTCCGACGGCTACCAGGCCTGGGCCTACCAGTTCGGCTACATCCAGGCCATGATTCAGGCGGTGACGGAGGCGGGGACCATTTAGCCCTCGGCGCGCACCGTACGAAACCCCAGGCTGTAGAACCAGCGCCCGGTGCCATCGGCGTCGCGATAGGTACTGCGGATGTTGGCCGCCTGCTTCGTCCAGCCGCCACCGCGCACGCAGAACAGTTCCCGCTTCAGGGCTGCCTCCTGGATCCAGTCGAGGTCTGGCGCTGTCTCGTCGAAGTCGAGCATGGGAGTCCCTCCGGGATAGGGGTGATACTCGTCGAAGCACCACTCCTTGACGTTCCCCGCCAGGTCCCACACACCTTCGTCGGTAACACCCGCCGGAAAACTCCCGATCTGCGTTGTGCCGCCATAGTGGTAGTCATAGCTGGCGTGCTCAGGTGTGGGTGACTCCTCGCCCCACGGATAGGTCCGCCCCGTGAGCCCTCGCGCCGCGCGCTCCCACTGGGCTTCGGTGGGCAGCTGTCGGTCGTGCCAGGCTGCCCAGGCAAGGGCAGCGGAATAACTCACGTACACCACCGGAAAGTTCTCTCGACCGGACACGACTTCGTACGCCTGCCCCTCGGCTGCGACGATGCCGCACTGGTCCGGATTGGCCATGGCCTCCACGTAGTGCTCGTCGAATGACGTCTCATTAAGAAAGCCGGCGAACTGGGCCACCGTCACCGGATGCCGGTCGATCCAGTAGCCCTCCAGCTCGACCTCGTGTGCCGGACTGGTGTCGGGAGAGGATTCGTCTGGGCCCATGGTGAAACGGCACGGCGGGATCCACACCATGTCTGCCGGGACCGACTCGACGATGGCGGGGCGTGGCAGCGCCGGTGCCGCCGCCCGCCTTTCGATTTCGTCATCCCTCTCGGTGCCGGCCACCCGGTCGCTGAAGTAGACCCGTCCCCACGCCTCGGGGATGTGTAGGTCGCCGCAGTTCGTCGAGTTCCAGATCCAGTCCTCACAGCGTGATCCCTCGACCTTGGCACAGCTCAGCCCGGTCGTGTCGTGCGGGTACTGCACCCGGGAGAAGTTCACCCGGAAGGACTGGCCCCGCAGCGGCGGGATCGTCGCCTGCGTGCGATCGTGTGTGCGAATCGCACGCCAGGGCCAGGCCACCTCCACCGTCCAGCCGGTGTCCGTGTCGTGATGATTGTTCAGCGTGCCCTGCACCTGCACGGCGTGGCGCACACCGTCGATGTCGTACGCGGTCTCCAGACAGGAACGGCGGTGATACTCGCGCGGGTGAAACATGTCCCACACCGTGTTCAACGGGTTGATCTCGAACTCGTAGTAGTTGTCGCCCCGTTTGTCGACATCGAGGAAGATCTCGAAGTCGTTGTCCTTGTAGATCACCGCGTCGCGCTCGGTGATCGAGCCCCAGACATTCTCCTCCTGCAGCCGCGCCGCGAAGTACAGATGGTCGTCATCCCACAGAATCGCGGCCCGCGTCATCCGCCAGGGGGCGGGAGCATTCGGCGCCTGGTGATCCTCGAAGGGCTCCGTCCACGGCGCGTCCCACCAGGCTTTCTTGTCGAGATTGCCGTCGACGGAGATCGGCGCACTCGCCCGGTAGACGACGTAGGTACGGGGCAGGAACAAGCCGCCGGGGTGGCGGCTGGTGATGGGGAGCGTCGGACTCAAGGCAGCGAAATGTGCCCGTCCTTCGCCAGGCGGACGATCTGGTGACAGATGGCGGCGTGGATGCCGGCCACCTCCTCGGCGCCGGTCTCGGCGACGAAACCCGTCTGGGAGAGGATGAAAATGCGCACACGATCTGACATATTCCGCGTCAGCTTTTCGCGGACCGGCTCCGTGGCCCCCACGAGGGCGGCTACAAGGGAGCTCTGATCAATCTCCCGCAACAGCCCCTGGATCTCGCGGTCGGCGAGCTTCGTGATGTCGGCGAAGGCGAATTCCGCCGGACCGAGTTCGGCGGCGCGGCGCTTCACCTCTTCGACGAAGGCCGCGTCGGGAAGGGACACCGGTTCGGGAGTGGTCGACTGATGATCTCCCGAGGGCCGATGGGCGGGCGCCAGAAAGACCGCTAGCTTGTGTTCGACGATCCGCGGATGGTCACCGGACTGGATGGCCATGACCGCTTCGATGACCATTCGCTTCTGCAGGACTTCGGCCTCGCTGTATCCACGCAACTTATTGGCGATCGGTGCTGCCAGCGCCCAGACAGCGACCCCGTAGAGCAGGGGCAGGGCCGACAGGTGCACGGCCTGCAGAAGCTCCGTGTTGCGCCCGGTAAAAGCGATCAGGGCCACCGGCGCCACCGCCAGGCCCATGGTCAGGAAGCAACGACCGACCACATGGATTGCCCGCCGGGCCTGCTCGTGCCGCTGCTCGATGAACTGCAGCTCAGTCTCGAGAATATCCATGACGAGATCTGGCTCGGTGCCGTCAACGGCCAACAAGATGCCCTGCCGGAGGAAAGGGTCATCAGCATGCCGCTCTACGTCAGCTTCAAGGGCGAGTAACCCCTCGGCAGCTGCCAGCTCGGCCAGCTGCGCGGACCGCTTGACGGTGTGGGTGGGCGACACGTCGCGGGTGAACAGCGTCCGCATGAGGACGGGACCCAGACCCAGAACCTGGCGCAGAGGCATTGCGATCAGCGTCATGGCCACTCCGCCGCCCCAGACGATGGCGAGTAGAGGGCCTTCCAGAAGCATGCCAAGATCGCCGGTAGCCACTGCCAGCAGGGCCGCGACGAATCCGATCAATCCAACGAGAGTTGCTATATCCATCTGCTCCTATCCCATCCATGCCCCGCCAGAGACACTGATAGACTGGCCGGTGAGAAACGCCGCTTCTTCCGAAGCCAGAAAGGCCGCCGACCGCGCCACATCCTCGGGCTGGGCGATGCGCCCAAGTGGCGTCATCGCCTCGTTCTGCCCATGAACTCCTGCCGATCGGCGGGGAGGTCCGCTTCAGCTATCCGTAGACGCTGGAACGGTGGCCGATCTTCACGAGGTAAGCGACGAGGGCGTCGTCCTCAACAGAGTAGACGATTCGGTACTGGCCTTGTCGGACCCGATACCGTTCCTGCCCTGTCAACTTCTCGCAGCCGGGTGGCCACGGATCACCTCCCAGGGATTGCATTCGCTGCACGATCCTTTGCCGGGTCTTCTTCTGAGGGATCATTTCGAGTTCTCGAACTGCAGATGGCTTGATTTGGATATTATGTCTTGCCCCTGAGCTTCAGAGACTTGACGACCTCCTCAAAGGAGAGATTTGGCTCCTCCGCTCGCTGCTCGAAGGCGGCCAAGTCCTCGGCATCTTCGCTGAGGGTAGTTTTCACCGCGTCATTGACCAGATCTGAGATGGACCGATCGGTCTCAGCGGCCTTCATCCTGAGGGCACGATGGATGTCCGGGTCGAAGTAGATCGTACTTCTCTTTGCAGCTTCGCTCATGATCAGAAGTATCCCATTCAGACGTTGTAACTGTCAAGACGTCATAGCGTCACTTCTCGCCTTTCGCTCCCTGATGGATTCGTGCCGGCTTCGCATGCGGAGTCCAATAGAGAGGCCCGGCGCTCAGAAGAAGCGATCGGTGGCGCCCGTGCCGGATGGCCAACCCCTCTCAGGTATCTGCGGATGGACCCCGGGCCGGCGAGAGCTCCCACGATCTTAACCCTTCCCCCGCACCGATCACATACGGTCACGTCAAACTGGAACACCCGAGCCAGCAGTACAGGCCGGGCCGATCTATTATTGATGGCACCCCGGGGCCCAGGATTGTCCCCGCGATCTGGGCCGCGCATGTTCTTCACCCGCTTCGTCAATTCCCCATCGACTCCTGGCCTAGGGCCCGGGCGGAGGCGCTCCTAGATGGATCACCAGCCACAAGAGCCACGTCTCCTGGAGGTAAGGGCCGGACCGGGTGTGCGCCACGGCATGTGGCTGAACTACGGAGTGCGCGACGGCCTGCCCTCCTCCTGCATCGTGGATGCTGTACAGGATCTGAGCGGCAGGATCTGGTTTGCCAGCTCGCAGACCGGGGTCAGCTGCTTTGATGGTCACACCTTCACCAACCTGACCCCCACGGGGGTCCCACCCGGAACAGGGGTGCTGTCCCTGGCGCTTGACCTGGACGGAGATCTGTGGCTGGCCAGCTACGGCGGGGGCCTGGTCAGATACGACGGCAGAGAGTTCACGTGCTTCACGGTTGAGGACGGGCTCTCAGGATGGAAAATCACCGCCGTTCTGACCGACACCCGGGGTCGCATCTGGTGTGCCGTCGGGGACCTGTATGACCCCTCCTACCGAGGGGGCGTGCACTACTTCGACGGCCGTTGCCTGGTGTCGTGCCAAGGGGCTGGCGAATTGGTGGGCGCCAATGTCCTGAGCCTTGCCGAAGATAGCGACGGCGTGATATGGGCGGGCACCCATGGCCGCGGCGCGTGGCAGCTGGCGAACGCGGGCGCCCGTCGGGTGACGCCAGAGCGGGGAGGGATGGAAGACGAGGTGTGGTCCATGGCCCTGGATTCAACAGGCCGGATGTGGCTGGGGACCGGGTCGGGGGTGGCCCGCGCCGTGGATGGCCGCCTCGAGAGCGTGCCCGGGACAGGGGCCATGGAAGGCGTGGCCGTGCTGGCGATGCACGAGGACGACCAGGGGCGGATGTGGCTGGGCTACGAACGGTGGCGGCATCAGCCGGCTGTCCGGCGATCGACGAACCACGTACACCACCGCAGAAGGGCTGGCGGGCAACCAGGTGTGGTCGGTGACACCCGATCGCGAGGGCCATCTCTGGATGGGGACCCTGGGTGGCGGCGTCAGTCGGTACGACGGCCGGTACATTCGGCACTACAGCACGGCGGATGGCCTTCCCGATGTCGGCGTGCGCTGCGTGGTCGAGAACCGCACCGACGAGCTGTGGATTGGGACGCCACGGGGGGCGGCGCGCCGGGAGAGAGACCGCTTCCAGCCAGTGCCGCAGCTGTCAGACGTCAACGTGAGCACGGTACTGCCCGACCGGAGTGGAAGGACCTGGTTCGGCCTGGCCGGGGGAGCCGGACTGGCGTGCCACGACGGGGACACCTGGCGGCGCTACACGACGGCCGACGGCCTGCCTGGTGACAACGTCGATGCCCTCCTGGAGGATCGGTCGGGGCAACTGTGGGTGGGTACGGATCGGGGGCCGGCGCGGCGCGACGACACCCGCTTCGGGGTGCCCGCTGGGCTCGAGGACCTCACCGGTAGACACGTCACCGACATCCTGGAGGATCGCACGGGGGTGCTGTGGTTCGCCACCTATGGGCCAGGGGTAGCGCGCTACGACGGGGCGTTGGTCAGCTGGCTGACCAGCACCGGGGGAGTGGTTCTCGGCCAGGTGACGGCCCTGATGGAGGATCGACAGGGCCGCATCTGGATGGGCACACAGGGCGCCGGACTCAGCTGCTACGACGGCAAGGGGTTCACGCCCTACTCGGTCGAGGATGGTCTGGCCGGCAACTACGTCACGTCCCTCTGCGAGGATGAGAGCGGGAGCATCTGGATCGGCACATACGGCGGCGGGGTCAGCCGCTTCGATGGGCGGATCTTCCAGGCCCTGTCGGAGCGTGACGGACTGCTGCACGACGCGGTGGGCGGAGTGCTCTGCGACCGCGGCGGAGCCGTTTGGATAGCGAGCGACGGGGGACTGACGAGATACCGCCCCCGCTCGACACCGCCCAAGGTCGCGGTTTCGGGGATCATCGCGGATCGCGTGTACCACCCAGAGGGCCGGGTGCGCATTCCATCGTCACAGCGGGTGGTGACGTTCGAGGTAGCAGGCCGCAGTCTGGCAACCAGCACCAGCCGTATGACGTATGTGTACAGGCTGCAGGGCCTCGACGAGGCCTGGACGACGACGCGCCGACGGGCCGTGGAGTACCAGGAGCTGTCCGTAGGGGACTATCTCTTTGAGGTCCGGGCCGTCGACCTGGACTTGTTGTACTCGGACGTCGCGGCTGTGCCGGTGAGCATCGTGCGGGAGCCTCGCGATGAGCGCATCGACGAGCTGGAGCAGCGCGTGAGGCGCCGCACCAATGAGCTGGAGGCCAAGAACCGGGCCCTCGAGGTGGCCTCAGCCAAGCTGGAGGAGGCAAACCGGCTCAAGAGCGTCTTCCTGGCCAGCGTGTCACATGAGCTGCGCACGCCGATGAACTCGATCGTCGGCTTCGCCGAGCTGCTGCAGGCCAACCGAGAGGGCAACCTGACGGAGCGGCAGCTCAAGAATCTGGCGACGATGGAGCGCAACACTCAGTCGCTGCTGATGCTGATCAACGAGATCCTGGATCTGTCAAAGATCGAGGCCGGGCGCGTCGATCTGGAGGTGGTGCTCTTCGATCTGTGCGCCCTGGTGCAGGAGGCGGCGGAGACGGTCGGCCACCTCGTCGAGGGAAAGCCGGTCCAGATCCTGAACCAGTGCGACACCGATCTGGCGATGGAGACCGATCGCTCTCGGGTCGGACAGATTCTGTCCAATCTGCTCAGCAACGCGGCGAAGTTCACGGAGGCCGGTGAGATCGTCGTGGAGGCGGCCCGGGAGGAGAACGCCGTGTGCCTGCGAGTCCGAGACACGGGGATCGGGATCGAGCCCGGCGACCTGGAGTCGATCTTTGAGGAGTTCCGGCGGGTGCGGAGCTCCGAGGCCCACCACGGGACGGGGCTTGGATTGGCCATCACGCGTGGACTCTGCCACCTGCTGGGCGGCGATATCCGGGTCGAGAGTGCCCCTGGCGAGGGGACGGTGTTCACGGTGCGGCTGCCCGTCATCCTGGAGCGCGAGAGCTGACTGGGCAGCCCATGTACACCGCCGTTGGCACCGGGGGTGTATAGCGGCGTTGACGGCGGCAAGCCTCAGTCGCTGAAGGGACTTAGCTGAACGGCCCGCTCGGGGTGTAACTGATCGTGGTCTG
Organism: Candidatus Latescibacterota bacterium; assembly: GCA_036011085.1. GTDB lineage: Bacteria > Latescibacterota > UBA2968 > UBA8231 > UBA8231 > UBA8231. The sequence continues at coordinate 843 of DASCMS010000017.1, read as the reverse complement.
ACGGTCCACCTGGGCCCCGACACGGTTGGGCCTGGCTGGCTGTTGGCGCAGAGCAAGCGACCTTCCTTACCTTTGAAGTAAAGATGCTTTACTTCCTTGATTCCTTACTCCCTTGGAGACCGAACTATGCCTCGCCCACTGACGAGCACGCTGTCGACGAAGGGTCAGACTACGATTCCATCAAGGGTGCGGCGGGAGCTCGCCATCGAGCCAGGGGACACGATCCGCTACGAGTTGGAGGACGGATCGGTACGCATCCGCAAGACGTCACCCATGGATGTCGAATGGGCCACGGCCGTCGAATCGACCCTGACCGAATGGACGGGTGCCGACGACGATGATCTGTGAAGCCTTCGCCGTCGTCGATGTTCCCTTTCCCTTCAGCGATCTGCCCCGGTCGAAACGGCGCAAGGCATTGGTCCTGTCGGGACGTTCCTTCAACGACCGGAATGGTGCGTCGATCCTCATGATGATCACCAGTGCGACCGGTTCCACCTGGTACCGGGATGTCGCACTCACTGAGTGGGCTGCGGCGGGCCTGCGGAAACCGTGTGTGGCCCGGCCCAAGCTGTTCACTCTCGACAACCGTTTGATCAGCGACCAGGTCGGCGAACTCGCGGCCTCAGACCGGCAGGCGATCACCCAGGCTCTGCGGGGATCGATCCCGTTGCTCAACGATGGCACCTGACGCCAAGTTGAAGATCGTGTTGCCGTCAGAGCCGTACCATCCATCGATAAACACCCACATACAGCGGTGACGGCGACGATCGGGGGACTTCCTCGCCGTGCTCGTACCGAAGACGTTTCAGGTAGTCGGGAGAGAAGATCTCGTCGATTGACCTG
>DASCMS010000016.1:0-10177 GCA_036011085.1 Candidatus Latescibacterota bacterium | reverse complement strand
CAACGAGATGATCGGCGGGCTCTCGCCATCAGACCTCGTGATTCTGGGCGCACGCCCTGCTATCGGAAAGACGGGCCTGGCTTGTGGCATCGCCTTGGACGTTGCCGAGAAGGAGCGCGTGAGTGTAGCGATTCTGTCGCTTGAGATGAGCAGAGAGCAGGTGGCCCACCGATTCCTTGCCCGAAGGGCCAATGTGGACCTCCTGTCACTCAGGAGAGGCAGTTTCGCTCCTGAGGTATTGGACAAGCTGGCCAGGGCTGATGAAGAAATCAAAGGTCTTCCAGTTCACATAGATGATTCGCCGGGACTAAACACATCTCAGACTCGCTCCCGTCTTGAACGGTTGCATCAGCGATCGCCTCTTGCCCTGGTCCTGGTGGACTACCTCCAGCTGATGAGGGGGCCCGGCGAAACTGAGAACGAGCGCATCAACGGCATCACTACGGGCCTCAAACACATCGCAAAGGATTTGCATGTACCGGTTCTGGCGCTGTCGCAGCTCAGCAGGGCGGCCGAAGCCCGACCAAGCAAGCGCCCTCAGATGGCCGATCTACGTGGTTCTGGTGGGATAGAACAGGACGCCGATGTCGTGATGCTACTCTACAGGCCAGGTTCTTACGGGATCAAGGATGAGGATGGCGCTGACCTGGACGACTATGCAGAACTGATCATTGAGAAACAGCGTAACGGTCCAACCGGGAGTATCGAGTTGAAGTGGTGCAAGAAGACAGCATCGTTCGAGGAACCGTGAGTTTCTATCGCTCCCCTCAGCGCCCGCCCAGGGAACGTCAAGGAGTGGTGCTTTGACGAGTACCACCCCTATCCCGGGGGGACTCCCATGCTCGATTTCGACGAGACAACACCAGACCTCGACTGGATCCAGGAGGCGGCACTCAAGCGGGAGCTGTTCTGCGTGCGTGGTGGTGGCTGGACGAAACAGACGGCCAACATCCGCAATACCTACCGCGACGCCGACGGCACCGGGCGCTGGTTCTTCAGGCTGGGATTCCGTACGGTGCGCGCCGTATGACCGCCGGGTGTCTCAGCGAGCCTGGCTGAGACGCTCACGCACTCGTTCGGCCTCGCTACGGGTGCGGGGTGACCGCGCCACCTGAGACGCACGGATTGCGGTTACGAGTGCGGCGTCGAGGTCACCCACCTCCTCGTGGGCGCTGGCCAGCACCAGCAGGGCGTCGCCGTCCGCATAGTTGAGTGCCTGGCAGACCTGCTCGGCGAGGACGACGGCCTGCGGCCCATCGCGCAGATTCGTGTCGGGGCCGGAGGCCAGCAGTGATGCCAGCATGAGCGTGCCACGCAAGTTTGCCGGACTCACGACCAGGCCCTCGCGCAGGACCGAGATGGCCTCGTCGTATACGCGTTGGCGGATCAACACCGTTACCAGCGCGTCGCGGGCGGCGGTGAACTCCGCCCTGATCTGCAGGGCCTTGCGGAAGCAGATGCAGGCTTCAGCAGTACTGCCCTGAGATATCTGCGATACTCCCAGGTTGAAGTAGGCTTCCGGGTAGTCATTCTTGGCGCGGATCGCCTTGCGGTAGCACTCAATCGCACTCTTCTCATCGCCCTGGTCGGCGAGCAGATTGCCCATGTTGAAGTGGGCCTCAGCCAGGTCGGGGCGCAAGCGCAGAACGCGGCGATACAGTGCCAGAGCCTCGTCGTGCTTGCCCTGCTGGCGCAGTTCCTTGGCCAGGTTGACGTAAGCGGAGGCGTGCTGCGGATTGATCCGCAGGGCTTCGCGGAAGTGCTCCACGGCACGTCCGCGGAGGAATCTGTCGTTCGGGCGTCCCTTGGCCAGTCGGCCCACCAGAATCCCAAGAGTGTTGTGGACGGTGGCGTTCCTGTTGTCCAGTGCCAGGCCTCGGCGTCCCGCGTCGACGGCTTCCTCCAGTTCGCCGAGTTCTGCCGCGACCCAGGAGCGCATGGCCCAGGCGAAGGCGGATTCTGGCAGGATCTCGGTGGCCCGATCGAGCCGTTGTTTTGCTTCCTCGTACCGATTGCCTTTGGCCAGACAGGTTGCGGCTTCGAGTTGAATGACCGGGTCGGTGGGGTATTCGAGGCTGCTGCTGATGACCTGTTCCTGTATCTGTGAGTCGTGGAAGCCTTGTGTGGCGTAGCGCAGCCAGCTGGGTGATGGCGGATCGATGCGTGGCATATCGTCGCTCGCGCCATCATATCGTTCCTGCAGGGCCTGTCTCATACGCGTCACCTCGATGGCCCCGGGCGCCAGTCCTGCGGCCCGATGCAGCAGCTTCTCGGCGGCTCTGACGTAACCTTTGGTGCCCCAGAGAGCTGCCAGACGCTCCATCGCTTCGATGTCATACGGGTTGGCGGTAAGCACCTTGCCCAGCGCGGCCTCGGCGTGGTCATAGGCCTGTGCCGCGTGCATCAGTTCTGCCATCAGCGGCTCGGCGTAGCCGAACTGCAAGCCGCTGCCCCGGCGAATCGCCATTCTCAGGTGAACGGCGGCTGGCGTGAACTCTCCTCTACTCGTGTGATAGCGACACAGAGCCGCGGCGCTGGCGTACAGCTGCTTGACGGCAGGGGCAAACAGGTGGCGCCGGGCCTGCTCTTCGTCGCCTTGATCGAGGAGTGCCGTACCCAGGGCCACGTTGGCCGATTCGCTTCCCGGGTTCATAGCCACCACGTGGCTCCAGTACGCCACTGGCGAGGAGGACACGCGGTTGATCTCGATCTGTTGCCAGCCGAAGAACGGAACGCAGAGCCACAGAGCCTTACCCGCCCACCGGACCGGCGCGCGCAGGCTGGCACGCAGCTCGTCGAGCAGCCACCCCATGAAGAGGGCGAGGCCGGCCAGCGAGGCATAGATGTATTTCCAGGCCACGTAGTCGAGGACGCTGTTCCAGGTCGTCGACGCAAAGGGGATCATGACGACGAGCAAGGCCACCAGGCCGAGCCCGCCCCAATGGCGCCGGCGCAGCAGTACGTAGCCGGCACCGAACACGGCCAGGATCACGGCCACCAGGAAGATCAGCCGTGGCTCGGTGGGCTCATAGATCTGAGGTACGACCTCGTGCAGGGGCACCGGTATGCCTGCGCCGAGCAACAGCCCGCCAACATAGGACTGCGTGGCGCTGACCACGGAGTAGAACGTGAACCACGTTGCCCCCGGCGGGAACAGGATGTAGCCGTAGTGCAGGGGATGGGGGCGCAACAGCCACCAGATCGGAGCCGCCGCCAGACCGAGGAAGACGAATGGCGACAATCGCAATGCCGCCTGGCGCCACCCCGGTCGTCGGTGGAATTCGCTGGCCAACAGTACGACAGGCAAGGTGAAGACCAGCTTCGAGACTGTCACGCCGACGAGGAAAAGGACCACGGACGCTGCATAGCCCCAGGTCGAAATCTCGTGATCATCTTCATGGGATCGCAGGTAGGCCCACAGTGACCCCAGGAAGAACGTCAGGCCCAGAAGGTGGTGGAACAGGGCGATGTCGGTGACCAACACCGCGGCCAGGGGGTGGATGGCGAACAGCAGCCCGGCAAACAGGCCGCTGATTGGGGACCGGGCGAAGCGACGGACGATGCTGGCCACCAGGACCGCGTTCAACCAATGGCAGGTCACAAGCAGCAGATGCCAGAACGTGGAACTGTCGGCATCGACGAGGCTGCGCAGCAGTGCGAGCAGCGCGTATGCCGAGGGGCGGAACTGACCCTCCGTGAACATCAGGAAGTCGGCGGAGTAGATCCGCGGTATGTGTTGCCAGCCGCTCAGCAGGGGCAGGTGCAGGATACTGCCGGCAGAGGTCAGCGAGTTGACGGTGCCCAGGCAGATCGCCGAAGTCACCAGTACGGCAAGACCGAGGGCGCCCGCCGTAGCGGCCCGCGCATGTCGTTGCAGCAGCTCCATCATTGCCCCCTCCGGTCGCGAGCGGCGACCTCGCGGGCCAGCGCCTCAACGCGCACGATATCGAACAGCTCCGGCTCGTCGATGTGGGGGCGTTGGGCGACAAACTCAGGGATGTTGAAGCTGGCCAGGGGCTCCTCCTTCAATGGCAGGCGGATCGCCGGCGAAGCGTGCCCCGCGGCATCGATCTCGGTGAGGTAGAGGCGGGCGTAGATGCCGTCGTCGCGCTTGCTGGCAAAGACCAGCCAGTGGCCGTCAGAAGACCAGCTGTGCCATGAGTCGGCGGCGAAATCCACATTGGACTCGAGCCGGTGCGGGGTGCCATCAGAGTCGGCGGGGAGCAGGAAGATGTCACTCGACGATTTCATCAGGATGCCGCCGTCGGACTGGCAGTAGGACAGCCACTTGCCGTCCGGCGAGAAGCGGGGAAAATAGTTGCTCCGGCCGTTTGCCGAGGCTCCGGGAACCGATCGGCGCGTGCCGCCATCGCCATCGGCAAAGGCGATCTCTTGCAGATCGTAGAGAGTCTTTGCGGGATGCAGTCCGACGGCCGCCGAGCCGAAGACAATTCGTTTCCCGTCCATCGACCACCGCGGCAGAAGCTCCAGTCTGTCGGGGTCATCAGCGCCGGGAAGGAGGAAGGCGGTCTCGGCTTCGACGTCGTAGATGGCCAGGTCGGAGGTGGGCTCGCCGGCGAACTGGGTCTCGAATACCGTCGGCGCAAAGGTCACCAGTTGCTGATTGGCCGAAAAGGCGAGGAACTTGCCGTCGGGGGACCAGGCCATGAAAGTGGACATCTGGATGTCGAATGGCAGCTTCGCCTTCCAGCCCTGCTGCCGTTCAATATCGTAGATGCCCAGGTAGACGGGCAGCTTGGAGCCGGGGGACATAAAGCGCACCTGGACACTCAACATGCCCGTGTCGCCGGTCTTGGCCGAGAAGGTGTGGCAATTGTAGCAGTAATTGTCCCGTGCCAGCAGGAAAGGGGAGACCTCGAAGGAGCCAATGTCCCGGGAGTAGGTGCTCGGAGTCTTTCTCTTATTAAAGGGCGGCACGACGATACGGTAGACGATGCAGTCGTCGGCGGACCATTCTGATATGCGGAAGTGGACCTTGCCGGAGGCCTGCAAGGTAGAGGGCCCGGCATCCGCATTCAGTCGGCGAATTCCCTTCACCTGGATCCACGCTTCACGGTTCTGCGCCAGGCTGCGGATCTGATCCCAGATCGGCGCCGGGAACCGCCACTGGCGTTGCTCGGTGATGGCTGACCACGTTGCCGAGGTATCCTCCAGGCCTACGGTGACCTGCCAGAGGTCGTTGACGGCGTCATCCCAGTCCACGCGTGGTTCACAGAGATTCGGGGGAAATACCGCGCCATCGGGTGGGTACGAAATGTGCAGAGAACGCGAGGCCCTGCGCTCGCGGTAGACGGATGGTGACAGCAAGTAGAGGGCGGCGCTGGGGTAGTCCGCTTCGCCTCGCTGTTGTGCCTGCCGCATGGTGGCGTCGAGGACGCCGCGGGCGGCACCGTCGATCCAGTGCGGGTCATCGGCTCTCCCCTCGGCAAAGGGACCGGCGGGAGCGTCCGAGAAGAATGATTGGCCGTCGTAGGCCTCATATGAGGCCAGGTCGTACTGTGGACGGGAGTAGTGGGCGGGGGAGTCGGGCTCCACCAGTTCGGCGGGACCGGCGAAGAGGACTTCGAGCTCCGAAGGGTTCCCCGACTGACAATGCAAGGCGCCGAGTGCGACGAAGAGGAACAGCCCGCGAGTGGCCTGCCCCCCCCTTCGTGTCACCGTCTGATTTCTCCTGACGATGGGTCGTCGCGACATCTCCCCCCCTTTGTCTTGCCTCACAATAGTGTCGCTGCCGGGATGGTTGGCGTTCAACGCAACAGCAGGAGTCGACGCGTACGCGCAGACTCCCCGGTTTGAATACGGTACAGATACACGCCACTGGCCAGGTCGTGACCGAACTCATCGCGGCCATCCCAGGCAACGATATGCGTTCCGGCCTCGTGTGCCCCCCGGGCGATGGTGGCCACTCTCTGCCCCAGGAGATTGTAGAGCACTAACTCGACTTCTCCCGGCGTCGGCATCGTGAACTGAATGAGCGTACGGTGGTTGAACGGATTCGGGTAGTTCTGTCCCAGGGAAAATCGGTGTGCCTGCGTCGTCGTCGCCGCGTCTGGCACGGCGGTGATGCGGTCGCCCTCAACGACGCGAACCGAGGCGAGGGCCGGCAGATCCAGGTAGCGGTCGACCTGACCGGTGGGCCAGCGCACGAGCAGCGAATCGACATGCGTCGCCGTGCCGAGGCCGAAGTGGGCGGTACGGGTGCTCTGGCAGAAGGCAGACATACCGTTGATCTCCCGGGTCTGGCCCCGGCCCCGCGAGAATGCCAGGACACGAGTACCGACGCCGTCAGGATTGCTCTCGACTCCCTGCACATCGACCTTCAGCCAGTAGGCCTGGCCACCCCGGTTTTCGTAGAGATGGTTGGCGCCGCGGCTGTTGACCATGTAGACGTCGAGGTCGCCGTCATCGTCATGGTCACCCAGCATCACGCCATGGGCGGAGGCCGTTGATGCCATCCCCAGGCCCCAGGCCACATCCACAAAGGTCCCGTCGCCACCGTTCATATATACCCGGTTTGGACGTTGTACGTTGGCCACGAACAGGTCGAGATCGCCGTCGTTGTCGAAATCACCAAAGGCGCCACCGGCCCCGGGCGCAAGATTTTCCGTGGCGCTCGCGGAGGCTACGTCGACGAAAGTAGCATCGTCGAGATCGTTGCGGTAGAGAATGCTGCGCCCGTTCCGGTTGACGACATAGAGGTCGAGGTCGGCGTCCGCGTCGTAGTCGCCCATGGCCATGCCCACCGTCTGGCCATGGGGATCACCCACGGGCTGGACGGCAAACGCCGTGTCGGCAACACCTCTGTACAGCAGGTTCGACGTGCCAAATACCCCGGTGTAGAGGTCCAGGTAGCCATCCTCGTCGAAGTCAGCAAAGATGGGACTGCCGCCGCCAAAGCGGTTCGAGAAAAGGATGCCGCGCTTCTGAGCCACGTCTACGAACCTGCCCGCGCCGCGGTTGTGATAGAGACGGCTCTGCTCACCTGGAGTCTGTGACACGAACAGGTCAAGACATCCGTCACGGTCGATGTCGCCGACGCCGACGCCGAAGCTGGACTGCTGGAGTTCCAGACCAGATCCCATCGTGACGTCGGTAAACGATCCACCGCCAGTGTTGCGGAACAGACGGTTCGGTTCGCCCGGGGGTGTGAAGCCGCCCTTGGCAATGAACAGGTCCAGCAGACCGTCGCGGTCGAAGTCGCCGAAAGCCAGGCCGGTGCCATTGCCGCCATCCCTCAGCCCGATCTCTTCAGCAACGCTGGCGAAGCTCGTGGAATCGTTGCGATAGAGGACATTCGGCTCACGTCCGTAGGCCCCGCCATTCGATATGTAGATATCCAGGTCGCCGTCCTCGTCGTAATCGGCCATGGCTCCAGCCCAACCGCTGCCCGTGCTGTTCACTCCAAGTTGCGAACCGACTTCCTCGAAGGGATACAGGTAGTGCGATCGGCGCCACGAGTTGTTCATCGAGAGATCGTCATCGATGCGGATATCGAAGGAGAACTCGTGCCAACCACGTAGCTCGGGAGTCCACAATGGGAAGGGCAGCAGCACAGTGTTGCCTGGTGCAAGGTCCGGTACCTGTAGGGCCGCTTGGTACAGCTGCCGACCGGAATGAGAGATACGGGCTTCGACAGTGGCTTCGGCGACCGCCTGTCCGCCCGCATTGTGTACCTCCACTTCTGGTCTCATCGCCGTCCAGCGAGGCGCCAGATCCGGCACGACGACTGCCGAGATGCGCAGGTCGTGTTCGATCGCCGGCTCGGTGAGGGTCAGGAACTGATCTGCAGCGATGTCGTGCAGAACCTGACGCTGACCGGAAGGCCAGACAACGACCAGCTCGGCAACCCGCTCGTGGGACCCCAGGCCGAAGTGCAGCAAGTCGCCCTGCGTCGAGCCCAGACTGGCGCCCACGGCGAACTCGCGGATCTGGATTCCGCCATCCGTGCGCGCCGAGATCCGGGCCCCGAAGGTTGTACGTCCGGTCCCGGACTGGAGTTTGAGCTGCAGCCAGTGCGCGTCGGCGGCGCAGTCGTTGCGCAGCAGCAGGCTCTGACCCTCGGCGCCGGCGATGAAGACGTCGATGTCACCGTCCGAGTCGTAATCAGCCACCGCGACGCCAGCGGTTCGGGACTCATCCGTCAGGACCCCGCCGTGGAACGCCCGAGTGGAGACGTCGGCGAAACCCCCGGTGCCGTCGTTCTCGAAGACGTTGGCCACGCCGTTGTTGGCGACGACCAGATCGACGTCGCCGTCGAGATCGAAGTCAGCCCAGGCCGCCCCGGTGCTGGTGCGGTCGCCCCCGCCGACCCCCGCCAGCCCGGTCACATCCGAGAAGTGCGGACCGGCATCGTTGCGATACAGGGCGTTGGCCTGATTGGCGACATTGATGACGAATAAATCCAGGTCGCCGTCGTTGTCATAATCTGCCGGCAGGGCCCCGACACTGGCGGAAGGGTGGTCCAATCTGACCTCCTCGGCCACCTGTTTCCAGGCGCCGTGCCCGTCGTTGCGATGCAACAGGTTCGTGTAGCCGAGGTTGGTCACGTACAGATCCAGGTCGCTGTCGTTGTCGAAGTCGAAGGCCGTGACACCGAAGCTGTCGCGTCCTCCCCGAAGAATGCCCAGCAATTCGCTCTGATTGGAGAAGCCCTCGGCATTGAAGCGGGTGTAGATCTGGTTTGCCCAGGCGAAGCGGTGCGTGGCGAACAGATCCAGACGGCCGTCCTGGTCGAAATCGCCCCAGGCGACGCTCGTGGAGTTGCCGTTGTTGCCGAAAGAGGGTGGCGGCGGAGACTCGATATACTGTCCACCCTCGTTTTGCAGGAGTTGATCCTTGGCACGGTAGTGGACGAGATAGATATCCAGATCGCCGTCATTGTCAGAATCGACGAAGGCGCCGCTCAGCGTCTGATCCGCGGTTACCAGAGGGGTGTCGACGCCAGAAAAAGTGCCATCTCCCTGGTTCGTGAACAGCAGTGCCGGCTCCTCTGTTCCCAGACGGACCACCAGCAGATCGGGGTGTCCATCACCATCATAATCGCCAAAGGCGCCGCCATTGGCCTCACCGAGGTCGACGAGGCCGGCCTCAGTGATTCGGTTGGTGAAGGAGATTGCAGCGGCGATGGGGCCTGGCCCCAGGACGAGGCCGGCGCACAATACAAACCTCAGGAGTGGCATGGGCAGACGGGCTCTTGGGAGGCGCGATCGTTTCATTGGCATAGCGTGGTGGCCGGTGCGACCTGAGGCATGCAGCACAGGAGAAAGGCACGTGATGTACCATCTGGGCACCAGAAACATGGTATGGAAGGGGATGTCGATCAAACGAGACGCCAGATCGGCCAGTGGCACACGGTTCGGTACTGGTTCAGGAGCCTCGGGGAATACTTCACGGGGGATTCCGACCTGGATGCGTAGATTACTCGTGAATGTGGTCCTCAGGGCCTCTCGCAGGACTCATCTGCGACATGGCCGTATACGGCAAGAAAGGAACATGCAATGAAGAGGCGCTCAATCCGGACGATGTTCTCAGTCTGTGGCGTGATCCTGGCGTGGAACCTGACAGCGCAGGCACAGGAGGCGGTCGATTTCGAGACACAGATACAGCCCGTACTCACCACCAGTTGTGCGGTCTCCGGCTGCCACACTGGTGAGACTCTGGCGTTCGGGGGGTTCTCAGGTGCAGGACTGATCCTGTTCGCCGGGCAGTCTCTGGAGCAACTCGTCGGCGTCGTGTCAAAGCTGGACAAGGACAGGCTGCGGGTGGTACCAGGTAACAGTGCCGAGAGTCTGCTCGTGCAGAAACTGGAGCGGGCCGACGGTGTGGGCTCCGGGATGCCCCTGGGATCGGATCCTCTCACTGCCGAGATGATTCAGCTGATCAAGGACTGGATCGACCAGGGCGCCCTTCCCGATGCCCCCACAGCGATTGGCGACGTGTCGTGGGCTGAGATGAAGCAGGCGCGCTAGGAGTTGCCAGCGGCAACCAGTCTACTGCGGTGACGGGGGCGCCACTTCGGTCACCGCCTGAATCATGGCCTGGATGTAGCCGAACTGGTAGGCCCAGGCCTGGTAGCCGTCGGAGTCTTCGTGACCCGGTGCGTGGTCGGGCACGATCATGTGCGGATATCCCACCTCTTTGAGAGCACTGATGTTGC
>DASCMS010000015.1:0-7222 GCA_036011085.1 Candidatus Latescibacterota bacterium | reverse complement strand
CATGCTCCTCCTGGCAGACCATGAAGACATTGTAGGCCAGCTTCACGTTGTCGTGCTCGAGCCAGAAACGATCCGGATGGTAGTAGTCGAAATCCCCGTCCTGCAGGAAAGCGCAGTGGAGGACAGCGTCGGCGTCGCGAAAGTGCCCCCGGTACCTGGTGCGGTCACGGTCGAGCAGGTCGACACGAATTACATCGGCAACCGGGCGGCCCTGCCGGTCGGTGTCCCGCGTGTCGAGCAGGACCAGGTCGTACCGTTGCCGCAGGTCGGGCAGGATCCTGGTGGCGATGACACCACACGCGCCCGTGACGACAACCCTGAGCTTACCCATCGATTCTGCTCCTCATTCTTCAGGCGTCGCCGGTCCGATGAACCGGACGATACCGAAGCGCCCGGGTGCGTGGAACTGCGGCTTTGGCGTACGGGTGTCCGACCACAGGCTGTACTGGCGATTGCTCCGATCATCGATCCGGTACAGGTTCAGCCGCCAGGCGTCGTCGGCAGCCGGCGGCAGGCGCGGCGCGTAGGGGGCGATATCGGCAAAGGGAATGGCGATTTCGGCAATCCAGCCGCGGTCGACGTCGGTGCTGTCGTTCAACGTTCCCTGCACTGTGATCGCCACCTGCACACCGGAGGCATTCCAGCTGCCGCTGCGGCCCTCCCGGGGAGAGCGGTCGAGGATCGTACCGAGGGCGTTGAACTCGAAATTGAAGTAGCTGGCGACATCGGCTGAATCGGGCGCGAAGAAGACCTCGACGCAGTCGTCGCGAGAGACAGGATCGTCGCGGTTGGCCTGCACGGCGGACACATTGCGATCGCGGGACTCAAAGGCGACGTAGAGGGCATCCGCATCCCAGGTCACACGAGCCACCGTCGGTTGTTTTTCGCCCGACTCCCACCAGGGGAAGCCGAAGGAGTCGACGGTGGCCGCCGCAACCCAGGCCGAGTCGGACAGGACGCCGTCGATGACCGGAGCGGCCGCCAGTGCCGGGATCCGCGGCACGTCGAGAACAGGCACGTCGAGGACAGGTGTGCCCTCAGGCGTGGCCGCCACGAAGACGGGTAGGAGCAACAGCGTGGCGGTGCGGGTCAGACGGTACATGGCACGTTCACTCCTTGACGGCGCCCGCGGCAAGACCGCGCGTGAAGAACCGCTGCGTCAACAGAAAGAAGGCGATGGTCGGCGCCAGAGCGATGATGGAGGCAGCGCTGATATAGCGCCAGTTGACGCCGAAGACTCCCTGCAGGCTCGCCAGCCCCAGCTGCAGCGTGTAATACTCGCGGCTCTTGAGTACGACCAGTGGCCAGAGGAAGTCGTTCCACTGGGCGACGAAGGTGAAGGCGGCGAGGGTGGCCATCGCCGGCTTCACCAGGGGCAGCATGATGCGGGCGTAGATGGTGAAATCACCACAGCCATCGATGCGGGCAGCATCCTCGAGATCGCGGGGTACGGTGGTGAAGGCCTGCCGCATCAGGAAGATACCGAAGGCGTTGACCGCTACCGGCAGTATGACCCCGGCGTAGGAGTCGACGAGTCCCAGCCGCAGGGTGACGATGAACAGCGGGATCAGCAGCACCTGAAAGGGGACCATGGTCGTTGCCAGGACGGCGTACAACACGACACCGCGTCCCCGGAACTGCATCCGTGCCAGGGCGTAGCCGGTGAGGGAACACAGGAACAGCGTGAGGAACACCGTTGTGATGGCGATAAAGAAGGTGTTGAAGATGTAGAGCGGAAAGGGCAGGATGTCCCAGGCCTTGGCGAAGTTTCTGAAGACGATGGGATCCGGAATCCATTGAGGCGGGTAGGCGAACAGGTCCGCGGATTCGTGTTTGAGCGCCGTCGACAGCAACCAGGCGAAAGGCGCCAGGAGCAGGGCTCCCACACCGATGAGTGTGGTGAGGATCCCGAAGGTGCGCAGGTTGGTGACGGGGTTCGGCATCAGGCGGTCTGATCACCGCCGGAGAGGCGGAAATTGAGGATGGCGAATACCAGGATGAGAACCAGCAGCAGCAGGGACACGGCGGCGGCGTACCCCACTTCGAGATATCTGAAGCCCAGGGTGTAGATGTAGTAGCTGAGAAGGTTCGTCCGATGGAAGGGACCGCCTCCCGTCATGACGTAGACCTCACCAAAGGTGCGCAGGGCGCCGATGGTGGCGATGATGGAGACCACCAGCGTGTACGGCTTGATCGACGGAATCGTGACGTTGCGCACGACCTGCCACCAGCCGGCACCATCGACGCGGGCGGCTTCCTCCAGCTGTGGCGGGATGCCCTGGAGGCCGGCCAGGTAAATGATCATGTAGTAGGGCGAGGCCTTCCAGATGGTGACCATGGCCACCGAGAACAGGGCGATGGCCGGTTCGGACAGCCAGGGAGAAGTGAAACCGATGCCGAGGAAATCGAACAGCGCCTGCGGCACCCCGCGCGTGTCGGCCAGCCAGGAGGGCCCGGCGATTCCGAATCCCCGCAGAAAAGCATTGAGCAGCCCATCCGAGTTGTAGAGCCACTTCCAGATGATGCCGGCCACGACGATCGAAGTGACGACGGGGATGTAGTACGCGGTGCGGAAGACGCGGATCCCCGGCACGAGGTTGTTGACCAGCAGGGACAGGAAGAAGGACAGGACGACCAGGGCCGGCACGACGATGGCGGCGTAGAGCAGGGTGTTGGCGGTGACGCGCCAGAACAGCTCGTCGCCGAAGGCGCGACGGAAGTTGTCGAGACCGGCGAATTCCGGGGGGGTGAAGATGTTGTATGTGTGGACACTGAGCCAGAACGTGTCGAGCAGCGGGTAGGCGAAGAACGTGGCCAGCATCAGCAACCCGGGGGCCATGAACAGGTACGGCGTCCACGTCCATTGCCGCCGGCGTTTCACTGGAAGCGCAGTCGGTGATTCCATTTGTCTTCAATTCGATCGAGCGCCGCCTGGGCGCTCTGCTCGCCGGCAAGCGCCTTGGCGAACTCTTCGTAGAGGATGTCCTCCATGCGGCTCCAACCGCGCACGTCGGGAGGGGCGGCGACGAAGGCATTGGGCAGATCCCGCGCCGAGATCTGGTTGGCCTCGTCCGACTGGTTGCGGGGCGGCTGCTGAAAGAAGGGATCGGCGGCGGCCACCTTCGTCGATGGCAGGATGGCGACATAGGAGCAGAACTCGAGCTGGTTCTCGTCATTGGTGACGAACAGGCCGAAGTCGATGGCCTGCGCCACGTGGGGCGAGTCCCTGGGCACGACGAGGACCTGACTGCTGGCCGGAACCTTGCCCAACGCCCCACGGGGCATGGGCGCCATGCCAGCTTTGTCCTCGAATGAGGGGTCGAAATAGCGCGTGATCCAGCCACCGGAGAAGGGCAGCATGGCGGCGCGACCTTCGATGAACCAGTTGACTTCGTCTCGATGCGCCGCGGCCAGGGCTTCGGGTGGTAGAACGCCGCTCTGGTAGGCTTCGACCCAGTCCTGGAAGACGTCGAGGGATTCGGCCCGGTTGATCGTCGTGCGGCGGCGCTCGTCGTCGAACAAGGGCCAGACGTTCTCCAGGCGCAGGATCAACCAGGGCGGCGCTACCAGAGACGGGTGCAGGCGCCAGGACACGCCGTACTTCCCCGTACGTTCGTGGATCGTGCGGCCAAACTCGAACATCTCCTGCATCGTGCGCGGCGGCCGCTCCGGATCGAGCCCGGCCTGAGCGAAGATCTCCTTGTTGTACCACAGCATGTTGACGCCGGAGTACCAGGGCAGGACATAGTTGGCGCCCTGGTACCAGCCCATGCCGTGCCAGAAGGCCTCGATGCGTTTGGCTTTCTCCTCGGCAGAGACGAGCTCGTCGACGTTGCTCAAGACTCCGTGCTCGAGAAAACGGGGCAGGTCGTAGATGTTGGCCACGTCCGGCGGGTCGCCGGCGACCAGAGAGGCGATGAACTTCTCCGCCACTTCGCCGCCGCTGACGTCGACCCATTGCACCCGAACGTCCGGGTGTTCTGCCTCGTAGCGTTCGATCATGCCGTTGATGTAGTCGGCGAAAGCGTCACCGAGAGCGATCGTCCAGAACTCGATCTCGACAACGTCGGCGTCGTCGGCTTGACCCGATGGGGCGCAGCCGACAAAGGGGATGGACAGGAGGCAGCCCAGGCACAGAGCGGCCAGAACGGACCTATTGCGCAGTGTGGCGGCGGGGTACCTGGTCATGGACAGGACACTACCGCACCAGAACCAGCTTGCGGGTCACCACCCCGGCGGCCGACCGCAACCGGTAGAAATACACGCCGCTGGCCAGTGTCTGTCCGTCGTCGTTTCGCCCCGACCAAGGCACGTCATGGTGCCCGGGCGTCCGGGGGCCGTCGACGAGGAGCCCTACGCGCTGTCCGGCGAGGTTGTAGATGGACAACCGTACGTCCCGCGCGACATCGAGGTCGTAGGGGATCACGGTGCCGCTGTTGAACGGGTTCGGGTAGTTGGAGCCCAGCTGGTAGGCGTCGGGCGTCGTGTCGTCATCGGTGACGGCGGTGATCGGAGCGCCGGCCACCAGACGGACGTCGTCCAGGTAGAAGCGTCGGGAGAAGTCTCCTCCGAAGGTCGCCTCCTTGATGGGCTGCGGCGGTCCGAAGGCGGCGAGTTGCACGTCGACGATCTGCCATTCCTTCGAGGTGATGTCCACGTAGCCTTCCTCGACGAGGTCGATCAGGCGACCGGCGACGTAGATGTTGAAGTCATCCGTCGGATCCCGGTCGAACAACCCCGCGTGAAAGGCGAACCGCAGCTTCTCGAAGCCGAGAGGATCTACAGGGGACTCGGGGCGGAAGCGAACCACCCAGTTCCAGTTGCCGGCGAAAACGCGGAACCCGGCAGCCACAGTGCCGCTGTGTACGATGCCGTCCTCGTTCAAGTCCACGCCACGCTCCTCGACGAAGGTCTGATGCAGCACCTGCCAGCCAGGCGCCAGCTCCTCGCCGAAGATTACCAGATCCTCCCGTTCTCGAGGCAGCAGAGCGACCTGTTGCGTCAGCCGTACGACATGCGCTCGAGGCGACGCCTCCTGGCGCACGGTGATGGCCACCGTCTTCAGGCCGGGGGGAGCGCCCGACGCCGCCATGCGGAACAGCCAGCCGAAGGTGCCATCGTCACCACGTCTGAGGGACACATCGGCGAGGCCACCCAGCTGGCTCAGATCAGCGGTCGCCTCCGGGGCCGGCCCCTCCGGATCGACGCGTTCGATACGCACCGACCCGCTGGCGACGAAGGTGTCGCGGGGACCCAGGCTGTCCGGTATGTCGTGGCGCCACGTCGCCACCAGGGGGCTGTGTTCGAGGCGCAGGATGAGGGGGTTGCCGAGATCACTGCTGACGTACAGTCTGCCTGCCGCGTCGCTCGTAATGCCCATGGGATAGCCCCACACGTCGTCGACCTCGGTTCCCGTCTGGAAGCCGGTCATGAAATCTGCCACCCGGGCGTTGGACCCGTCCGGTTCACTGAAAAGAGTGACGACGGAGTAGCCTTCGATGGGAGCCAGCTTGGCGTGGCCGGCGTGCAGGGCGACGAAAGCGGCGTGCCGGTAGCGGGCAGGAAAGTGATCGTGGTCGTAGAAGTGGATGTCCATGGGCGCCGTGTGTGCCGGCACCAGAGCAACAGGTGGTTCCATGGTTGCCACGAGGGCGGAGTCGGCCGCCGTGAGCGGCAGGATCTCATCGCGGTAGGCGGGGATCGTGAAGTCGGCCCACACTTGGTACCCATAGGCGAAGGGCATGCCGTGGAAGCTGCCGTCGCGGATGATGTCGATCCACTCGGGGGGGCTGTCGACGCCCTCCAGGTCGTGGCCGTTGTTGGTGCCCCACAGCTCACCCGTGGCGGGATGGATGGCCAGCCCGATCGGATTGCGCATGCCGTTGGCGTACACCCGTCGTCCCGACCCATCCAGGTTGAACTGCAACACGGCGCCGCGTTCGGCGCCATCGTTGCGTCGGCACAGGTCGCAGGGCCAGCCTACCCCGAGGTACATCTTGCCGCCTGGTTCATCGATGATGAGGGTCCGCGTCGAATGGCCGCCGCTACTGGGAATATCATCGGCAAAGACCTCGCGCTGTTCATAGATGCCGTCGTCGTCGGCATCCATGAAACGGACGATCTGGCCGCGATCCCCGACGTAGAGATCGCCATCATAGAAGCCGAGACTGTGGGGCCGTTCGAAACCGGCAGCCACGACGATGGCCTCGTCGGCGAACCCGTCACCATCGTGGTCGGGAAGGGCGACGATCTCGTCGTCATCCATGTTGGCCACGTGCAGGACACCGTGGTCGTCGAAAGCCATGAAACGGGGCCGGTCCACCGTCTCGAAAGCGGCGTAGACCCTGGCGCGGAATCCGGGGGGCAGATTGACACTCAGGGTGTCAGGCAGATGGCTGAACTGCGGCGGAATGTCTACCCGTACCGGCTGCAGCTCCACGTCGGCGCGAGGCGTGAGCCTGGCCGCGCCCTGGGCCAGGACCTGAACGGCGATCAGAGCCGACAGGACGACGGCGAGAGAGTAATGTCGGTAGTTGCGAATCAGCATGGGATCTCCCCGTCAGACGGACGATGGTTTCCAGTGATGAGCACTACAGCCAGCCGGCAGGCGCAGCGTCAAACCACGACGAATCGCCGAAGGCGGGGAACATGCCGAAACCGCGGTCCAGCTCACGCCGCTCCCACACCAGCCCCGTCTCACAGTAGCTCAGCGATCCGTGGGCGGGCGGGGACATCCACGGCGACGTCAGCAGGTCGGCGCGGTGCCAGACGCTGCGATGACGGAAACAGACACCCTTCTTCAGGTTCTGCTCGGCGAACTCGACGATGTGCGGAAAGGTCAACTGGAACTCCGTCCCCGGCCCGAACTCGATGAGCTCACCGATGCCTTGTCCGGCGTTCTGGATCTCGGTCATCGACATAGGTATACCATCCTGCACGAACATGGCATCCGCATTGGGGTCGACGACGACCCACTTGCCCAGATCGGGTTCCCAGACCTCGGCGACGAAATGCCCCTGCATGCCATTGACAGCCTCGGTCAGGACAGCACAGCGCGCCGGTATGCCGACAGCCTGCGCCGCGCTGACGAGTGCGGCGGCGTAGTGCACACACATGGCGATGGGGCGCTTGCCGTTGTGTCCCCGTTGGCCGGGGGCCCAGGCCAGCAGCGTTTCCGCATCCCAGGGGGCATACTGTTCGGCCCGGGCCGAGCTGGTGTGTT
>DASCMS010000014.1:0-5126 GCA_036011085.1 Candidatus Latescibacterota bacterium | reverse complement strand
ATGTCCGTCGCGCTGTTGTCATGAGCTCGAACCATGCAACCGACTACTACGAGACGCTGTTCCACGAAGACCGGATGGAGTTCATCACACCCGACATGGTGCCCCTCTCCGACAACTTCTACGGTTGGGCGAAGACGTCGTACGAGTCTCTCGGATTCACCTTTGCCTGTGGGGGGATCGGCGGGCGCCGCCTGGAGAACGTGCATCTGCGCATCGGTGGACCACGGGAGACCGATATCGACAGCTGTGGTCATGATGATCTGAAGAAGATGCACCGCGCCCTGGGTGCCTATCTGAGCCTGCGCGACGAAGTGCAGCTTGTCACCCGGAGCATCGAAACCGAGAGCATCGACGACGACAACGGTGTGCCCTTCCAGGTCTTCTATGGCGTCAGCGGCAACACACATAACTTCTGGAGCATTCAGAACGCGCGCCGCGTTATCGGTTACGAGCCCCAGGACGACAGTCAGGTGCGCTTTGCCGACAGGATCGCCACCATTCTTCAGCAGGCACAGGACCGCTCCTGAACTCCGAGTTCGACAGGCCGATGCCCGCGGCGCGGAAGCTGTTGCTGGCAGCCGTCATCCTGACGGTAGGCGGCGTCACGTCGTGCGCTCAGCAGGATTCCCACGAAGCGACGGCACACACGCCTGCACCGATCCCCGCCGTGCCCGGAGCCGGCTCTGCCGGTGAGGTCCGTTTCACCGAGGTTGGCGCCGATGCCGGCCTCGGCGATGTGCTCAATCACTCCGGCAGCCCCGAACAGCGCTTCATCGTTGAGACCATGTCGGCGGGAGCCTCCTGGCTGGATGCCGACGGCGATGGCTGGCTCGACCTGTTCTTCACCGACGGTTCACACCTGGAAACACCACCAGAGGACGCCGGCAATCGCCTCCTCCGAAACGAGGCGGCCCCGGACGGCTTCCGACGGTTCCGCAACATCACGGCGGCGGCAGGTGTGGGCCATTCCGGCTGGGCCATGGGTTCGGCCGTCGGTGACGTCGATGGCGACGGGGATCCCGATCTCTATGTCACCTACTGGGGCCAGGACCGCTTCTATCGCAACCTGGGCGGGACACCGGAGCCGTCCTTCGTCCACCAGGATGACACGGGCCTGGTGAATCCAGGTTGGGGTACGAGTGCGACCTTCGCCGATTTCGACAACGATGGCAGCCTCGATCTGTACGTCGCCAACTACCTTCACTTTGACCGTCAGGACCCACCTGCCGGAGGCAACTGGTGTGCCTACAAGGGCCTCGACGCTTTCTGTGGCCCCGAGGGCATCCCGGCTGAGCCCGATCGCCTGTTCCGGAATACGGGGGACGGACGGTTCGAGGATCGCTCGACCGCCACCGGTATCGACGCCAGGGCCTGGCCCGGACTCGGCGTCGTCGCCGGCGACTTCGACGATGATGGTGATACGGACGTGTACGTGGCCAATGATTCGGAGCCCAATCTGTTATTCCGCAACGGCGGCGACTGGCAGTTCACCGAGGCCGGCACGCGGACCGGCGTCGCTTACTCGGTGACCGGTCTGGCTCAGGCGGGGATGGGTGTCGACGCCGGCGACTGGGACAATGACGGCGATCTGGACCTGTACGTATCGAACTTCTCCGATGATGTGAACACACTCTACGCCAACGACGGCACGGCCTGGTTCACTGATGCCACCAACAGCGCCGGCCTCGGCGGTGTCGTGCGGCCCTTCCTCGGCTGGTCCACGGCGTTCCTCGACTACGACCTCGACGGCTGGCTCGATCTGTTCGTCGCCAACGGCCATGTGTACCCACAGCTTCGCAACTATGCCGCCGGACTTGCCTACGACCAGCGCAGCCTCCTCTACCACAATGAAGGCGGGCGCTTCAGCGAAATCGGGCAGGCGACGGGACTGACGGCCGTTGTTGCCAGTCGCGGAGCCGCCGTCGGTGACTACGACAATGACGGTGACCCCGACATCGTCGTGGTCAACCTCAACACTCGACCTCACCTCTATCGCAACGACGGCGGCAGCTCACGAGCCTGGGTAGGCCTCTCGCTGCGCGGTACGGAGGGCAACGGCGATGCCATCGGGGCTCGCGTCTGGCTGCACACCCCGGGATCTGTCCAGATGCGAGAAATTCAGCGCGGCAGGGGGTTTCTCGGACAGTCCGACCGGCGCCTGCAGTTCGGCCTGGGTGACACCGATCGCGTCGACAGTGTCGTCGTGCGCTGGCCCACGGGAACACGGCAGGTCGTTCACGACGTGGCACTGCGGCGGTACACCGCCATCGTGGAAGGCGGACCGACAGCGACGTTGCCGATGCCCGAGGGACCGTCGGCGACGACGTCACCGATTGATCTGACAGCGGACACCCCTGCACCCGGCGTGCTTCCCGTCGTGGACTCAACCTGGGACGCGGGCCGCTGCCGTTCGGAGGCCGGGCGCCTCTATGGCCAGGGCCGTTACGCCGAAACGGCAGCTCTGCTGGAACGTGCTATCGAGTTGGAGCCCTCGTCGGTCCGGGCTCACATCAATCTGGCCCTCGTTCACCATGCCGGCCTTGGCGATACGGAGCGTGCCGCTGTCATCGTACGCCGGGCCCTGGAGATGGCGCCTCAGCGACCCGAAGCCCTGCATCTGCTGGGCAAGATCCACTTGAGCGCCAACCGGTCACAGCAGGCCGTGGCCGCCTTCTCCCAGGCGCTGCGCGTCGCCCCCCGCTCCGGTGAGTATGCCGGATGGCTGGGGCTGGCCCATGAACGCAGCGGTGACACCGCCGCCGCTATCACCGCCTACGGTCTAGCCGCGAGGCTGGCGCCTTGGGATCCCCGTCCGCACCTCAACCTGGCGCGGATTCAACAACGGCAGGGCGACGCCACGACGGCAGAGCGCGAGTATGCCGCCTTCGACAGCCTCGCGCCGGTCCAGTCCCGCGTCGATCACTACCAACGCAAGACGAGAGAGTATACCGACAGCGCCTCGGCCCCCTACCTGCTGGCTCGAGCCTACGAGGAACAGGGACGGCTGGCGGCGGCCGAGGGCAGCTACCGCAAGGCGATCGAACTGGAGCGGTCGATGGCGGCAGCCCACCATGGCCTCGGTCGCGTGCTCCAGCGTCGCAACCAGCTGGATAGCGCCGTGGCGGCTTTCGAAGCAGCGGTGCGCTTCGACCCCGCGGCTGTCGAGGTGTACAGTGATCTGGGGCAGGCCTACCATTTCCAGCATCGCTACGATCAGGCCATCTCCGCCTATCTGCGGGCCATCGAACGTGACAGCGGTATCGCCCTGGTACACAGCAACCTGGGGATGGCCTACGCCATGGCCGGCGAGCTGCAGAAGTCCAGCGCCGCATTTCGACGCGGTGTCGAGCTCGACCCTGGCGCCGTCGATGCCCGCGACGGGCTCGCACAGGTTCTGCTCGCCACCGGCGACCGACGCGGCGCCGAACAGCAGTGGCGGGCCGTGCTGCGCCTGCACCCCGGTCACACCGGAGCCCGGAGGGGACTTGCACGACTGAGGGGAGCCGCCGACCCGCGGTGACCACTAGTCGACTGTGACCTCGTCCGTCGCCAGTGGGATCTTCTCGATGCCCACTCGTTTGGCCACTTCGAACAGGTCGAGGACGTGGCGGTGTTTGGTTTCCTTGTCCGTCCGCACCATCAGCGTCAGAGACCGTGTGCTCTCCTTCTCCCGTCGAAGGATCTCCTCCAGACTGGCCAGATCCACCGGATGACGATTGATCTCCATCCGTCCGTCAGCGGCGATGGAAGCGACGAGCTTCTTCTCCTCAACGATCTGTGACTGCCTCGCTTCCGGCAAGGTGACGCGTAGACTGTAGGGCTGTTTGAACACCGTGGTCACCATGAAGAAGATCAGCAGCAGAAACACACAGTCGATCATCGGCGTGATATTGAGTTCCTGCTCCTCCTCGGCCTTGTGTTGGCGTCTTCGGGGCATCACGGTTCCTCCTCACGGGCGAAGGCGATGCCTTCGACACCGACTGCCCGTGCCTCGTCGACGACGAACACTACGTAGCGCTGGGCACACTCGCCATCGGCGTTGATGATGATGTTCTTGTTGTTGGCCTCCTCCATCGACTCCTGCAGCCGTTCACGCAGTTGCTCCGGCTCCACGTCGAGTCCCTTGATCTGGATCTTTCCCTCCGGGCTCAACAGGACGTTGATATCCTTCTTCTGCTCCTCCATGGCCTCGCTCTGACTCGGCATGTCGACATCGAGCCCCTTGGTGTGCAGGAACACGGTGGTGACCATGAAGAACACGAGAAGCAGAAAGACACAGTCCACGAGAGGTGTGAGGTCCGGCTCGAACTCCTCCCCGATGGGGCCTGTATGTCGTTGACGATGACGCGGCATGTCGAAGCTCAGCTGGCGTCGCCTGTCTGTGAAGACATGATGAGGGTGTTGGCGAAGGCATGGCCGTACATCTCTACGTTTTCCCGCATCGCCTCGGCGCGCCGGGACAGGATGCGGTAAACCACCACCGTGGGAATGGCGATGATCAGACCTGTCGCCGTCGTCACCAGGGCCTGGGAGATGCCTCCGGCCACCACCTTCGGATCCCCTGCGCCGGCGACGGCGATGGCTTCGAAAGCGATGATCATACCCGTGATCGTTCCCAGCAGACCCAGCAGCGGCGAGATGCTGCCGATAGTCTGCAGTACGGCCAGATTCCGCGACAGGTAGCTGCGTGCCCCCTCTTCCGTCTCGATCACGAGCTCCTGTTTCAGATCGGACAGCTCCTGCTGCTTCACCATGAAGCGGCCCATCTCATGCGATCCGCCCATCTCAGCGCGGCGGATGATCTCCTCGTTCGTCTCACGGAATTCGCGCTGTTCGACGATCAGAGTATCGTGACGTTTCAGCAGTCTGGCGAAGACGAAGTTCAACACCCCCTTGCCCTCGTTGCACCGTGCCACCGCCGCATCCTGTCCCCCCCGTGCCAGTGTTTCTTCGAGGTCATCGAGTTGTGCCTTGGCTTCGTCCGCCGTTGGCATTCGATTGAGCACCAGGGCCCGCTCGATGGAGTAGGCGATGGCGAGGGCGGCGCTGAGGATCAACGGCAGCATCATCGGCCCGCCGCTCTGGATGGTCTCCCACATGTCAACTACTCCTTGTGTCGTACGCTG
>DASCMS010000013.1:0-106157 GCA_036011085.1 Candidatus Latescibacterota bacterium | reverse complement strand
ACCCTATCAGATAATAGGAGGCAACCGCGCCCACCACGCCAATGACGATAAGTGCGACGCCAAGGTACAACTCACTCGTCCGTTCATAGGTAAAGACCGCCGTGATTCCAAATGCTTCGCATACCAGAAAGACCCATCCGGCCAGAAGGAGGCCAGCAACCTTCGCTAGCCGATGGAGCCCTCTTTCAAAGTTCATACCGATGGCGTGGCGACTCGGGACGACCGATCACGCCATCGGTTCATCCTCGTCCTCTCTTTTCTCGTCGGCAAAGAGGATGGCGATCCCCGCAACTACCATTGCGACCGAAGCAGGAATCCAGTCCAGTATTCTCCATAGGCCGAACCAATCCCGCGGCGTTCGCCAACCGACCAATGTGGCAGTCGACAGCAGTATAGGCCGATCTCGCCCCATGCAATGGGGTTGGTCTTCTACGCGATCTGGAACCTGGAGGCTGGTCATCACGTCCCAGGGTGAGCAACTCTTGACTCCGGAATCTACCCCTCGACGCTGGTGAGTCTCCGCGCAATGGCTTGAATCGGTCTTGCTGAACCGCTAGTCCGACGGGCGATTGCAGCCGAGGAACCGGAAATCGCTGGTGTGGGCAATTTGGGTGCGGAGTAGGGGGACCCATCTCGGCATCGCTGTTTTCGGGATCGATTAGGCTACCTCTATATGGAACGTAGCGGCCAACAGTAGGGGCGAGGTCGGGAACCAGCCCCAACCAAAGGTCTCCAAGTACTCGGCCAGTACCCGGTAGAGGGGCTCTTTCTCAGGTGTGCGCGCACTCAGCGAAACCGCACTCTGTCCCGGACATTGGCGAAGTCGTGCAGTTCTCCCCCTTCCAGGATCCACAGATGCTCCCCTGGATGTGCCACCTCGTCCCAGCGTTTGATGATCGAGATGAATCCAGGCGGATTGTAGCCACCGAACAGAACCAGATCGGCGGCGCCCACGTAGGCGTCCAGTTGTGGCATGTCGATGACGACAGGCGGCGCGACCCGTAACTGCAGATCGGTGCGGTGTTGGAAGCCGAACCAGGGATCGGGCAAAATGGCGAACAGGACGGTGTTGCCGGGCCCGATATGATCGGAGAGGTAGCTGCAGTAGAGCTCGTACGTCGGGTCGATGCCTGCCAGAGGAGGCCGATCCATGATGAGGGCCATAGAAAGCGCCAGTACGGCCACCAGCACGGCACGACGCGCCCAGCGACTCAGCTGCAGCCAGTAGCCCAGCCCGACGGCGGTGAACGGCGCCATGTACGCCGGGTAGACCAGTTCCCCGGAAAACAGCGCCAACGGCGCCAGGCAGACGGCGCCGATCAGCCAGGGGAGCAACTCTCGCCAACCTGCGATCAGCCCCGCCAGACCACCAACAAAGGCCACTGCCAGCACCGGTGCGAGGGGCCCGGAGAGTTCGGCCAGACGTTGCAGGTTGCCAAGGGGTGACTGCGCCCTGCCCGATTTTACCGCCAACTGCAGTTGCATTTGCGCCACGAATGTGTCCACATCGAGGGCAATGTACACCCCCCAGGCCAACAGCAGGGGCACACTGCCGGCGAGAAACAGGAGCACGAGGCGACGTCCTCGCAGCAGACTCGTAAGGCCGGCAGCTGCCATGGCTGCGGCGCCCAACGGATGCGTCAGGATCGCCGCTGCCGCCAGGGCGCCCACACCCAGGTAGCGACGCTCGTCACGACCCACCTCAAGCCACGTCAGCGAGCCCGCAGTAAGCGTGATTGCCAGCATGTCCATGCGCGCCATGGATGCGGCGCCCTGCAGCGATGGGTCGAACAGAACCAGGGCGCACGACGTCCACGCGGTGACGCCGACGCTGCGGTGTCTCTGCCAGAGTACGACGATGAGAACCAGCCCCAGGATCAGCGACAGCGAGCGCACGGCGAGCAGCCCGGGGCCGAAAAGTCCCATCCAACCGGCGAGCACGAGGTAGTAGAGTGGTGGCGTCCAATAGACGCTGTGCTCGATGCCCGGCAAGGCCCCCTGCAGCAGCGTCGTCGCCAGCCGTCCTTCGCTCCACAGACTCCAGGCGATCGATGCGCAGAGGGATTCATCAGGATTGACCGGATAGATTCCGAACATGCTCTTCAGTATAGGCTGACGACGGGGTTGCCACGACCACAACGGCGCCGGTGGGCCACGGAAGCTTGCCCGGGGGGGGCTGATTACAGCGAGGACCTGCAGAATCGCTGGTGTGGGAGATTTGGCCGTGGAGTAGAGGGACCCACCACGTCTCCGCCGTTTTCGGTTCGTTAGGCGGCTACTAGATGGAACGTAACGGGCGACCACAGGGCGGAGGTCGGGAATCAGCCCCAACCAGGCCACAGATGGGGCCCCAGATCCCGCCGCACAGAAAAGACCGGCACCCCCTCGTGGGGGCGGGCACCCTGGCACCGCCGCCACCGCTTACGGGGTAGTTTTACGGGGTATATTTGTTGTGTATTCGCGTTAACATACAGTTGGCATACGCACTTAGGCTATGATTTCGATTCCTCTCAGCTCCACCATGTCCTGATACGCAACTCCGTGTTTTCTAACGAAGTTGTGCTTTCTCGTTCTGTGCCGACCGATTGGCAGCCCCCGGGCCGAAAGAATAGACTTCGATCTCGCCCCGAAGTCCGGTACCGCTGACATACGCCGACGGCTGCTCAATGCCCACGCGAAACGCCCCCGTTGTGTTGTACATGATTGTGTGCACCCTCTATGGCCCGCCCACGGGCGCTGATGAACTGGTTGTCGATGATGACACCGACTGGCGACGCTGGTCGGTACCCGGAGACGCCATGCTGATTGCTGAGGGTGCCATCGGCCCGGCCTTCGTTCGCAGCCGGATGGACGCTGTGGACAATGCCGGCCAGTTCGGTGGCGGTGTACGCGGTGCCGGCGCCTCACTGCCTCAGGCATCGGCGCTGATCGATGAGGATCCGATCTCCGCCTGGAGACCGGATCAATCCACCCAACTGGACGACTGGTGGATAGAGGTCGACCTCGGGCGGGTTGTATCGGCCCACTACGTCGAACTCGACTTCGATCGCACAGCGGTGCCGCTGGAGTTTTTCCGCGTTCTCTTCTCAGACGGCGAGCCGTTCTTTTCTAATGCCGGGGTTGCCATCGACGGTACTCTGCGCTACAACCGGCGCGAGCGTTTCAGTTACAGCGAGAGCTACACCGTTCACATCGATCTGAACCTGGTGCCGATCCGGTATGTCCGGATTCAGGCGGACCGGCTGAGACCGGGCGCCGGACTGGCCGATCTGCGCGTCGCCACACCCGGAGACAACCTTTCGTTGGGTGCACTGGGGCGTGGCGGCAGTATCGAGGTCCGCAGCCTGCTGGGCGCCGGAGACCGTGAGCGGGAGGAGTCCGAGTTCCTCTCCAGCCTGATCATCGACGGCGATATCACCACGTACTGGGGGCGCAAGGAAGGTCGTGGCGCGGTACCCGTCGCCCGTTTTACACTCGACCTGGGGGCGCTGTTCTGGGTCGACCGCACGCGCCTTCTCGGAGACTTCAGCGGCCTGCCCACGACGGGAGAGCGGGCCCGCACTCGTTTCGGCTCGATCAACTACCTGTGGTACCAGCTGTCCGGTTCTGACGGCTCGCTGGCGCCGAATGGAACGCTGCGCTGGACGCCTCTTGGTGACCTGCCGGAGAGTCCGCGCAACCACCGGGACATCGTGCACTTTGAGGAGACCTTCAAACCGAGGAAACTGCGCTACCTTCGTCTGCTGTTCGGCATGACCTCTGCCGCCCTTTCCGGGGTGACCGCCGAGATGCAGGTCTTCGGCGAGGGCTACGCCGCAGAGGTCGTCTCGCGGTCCCCGCTGTTCGATCTCGGAGTGGCACAGAACGTGACCGCCGTAGACTGGAAGGCGTCGCTCCCTGGGGGAACGGCCATCCATATTCGCAGCCGCACCGGAAATCAGCTGCAGGAGGAACTGACCTACTTCGACAAGAATGGCAAACAGCTGACTCGGCGGAAGTGGGAACGGCTGATCCCGTCTTTCCGGGGTCCTGTCGACACCACGCGGTCTGCCGGCTCTGACTGGAGCGCCTGGAGCCGTTCGTACCAGAAACCAGGTCAGGCCTTCCTGTCTCCGGGGCCTCGGCGATACGTGCAGATGGAGGCCCGCTTTCTATCGGACAATCCGCAGCGAGCAGCGCAGCTCGACGAATTGTCGCTGCGCTTTCATCCACCGCTGGTGGCCGCGACCCGAGCGGAGATCTCACCGGCGGAAGCGACGCCGGGCACCCCCATCGTGTTCACCTACGTACTCAGGATCGTGACGGAAGACTCTGACCGGGGCTTCGACGAGATCGAGATCACGTCCTCGGCGGACATGCACTATCGCGGGATCCGAATCGATGGCGAGGCTGCGGCCGCCGCGGCGACGCCCCAGCAGGACGGCTTCCGGCTGCGGTTGGATGATCGACTGCGCCGGGATGCGCGGGTGGAGATCGATTTCGAGAGCACGGTCTTCGTCAACCGGACGCGCTATGAGACGGTGCTCTTCAACAGCGCCCTGGGCACCGATGTTCGTCAGCGCGTGGATGAGGGCGACGCCTCGGCCGACGTCGAGAATGAGACGGTTTCCGTGTCACTGCCGACGCGGGGACCGATGCTGCAGAACCTTGAGCTATCGAGCCCGGTCATCACGCCGAATGGGGACGGCGTGAACGACAGGCTGGATATTCGCTTCGACCTGATGCGCCTCCTCGAGCCCCGACGGCTGCGGGTTCGGCTCTTCGATCTCGGCGGCGCGACCATCGCGGAGCTGCTCGACAGCGAGGCGATGGCCGGCAAGGTAGATCTTGTCTGGGACGGCAGCACCGGAAGCAGTCGAGCGACTCCCGGGCTCTACATTCTCAGCGTCGAGATCGAGGGTGATGCTGGTGACGAACGCCTGCAGCGGACGCTTGGTGTGGCCTATTGATGGGACTCCCATGACAGATCTGTGATCTACGGCAGGTGTGACAGACCCATCTTGAGTGCGATCAAGCCCCATTTCCACCGCGGCCATTCAGGACGAGCACTATGCGGAATACTGTAGAGTTCGTGGCCCGGCAGCTCTGCTCGGGCCAGCTCCTGTTCGAGTTGAGACTGTGAGACGTCGAGTGGGGTGTTGACGAGACTGCTGGCCGCCGCCACAAAAGGACGAATCGGCATCAGCAGTTCGAGCCGGGCGATGTCGAGCGCCTCGCCCATCGACTTCTGATAGCTGGCGAGAAAGTGGTCTCGTTGCCCATCTCGGAGACCGAGGAAGGCGATGATAGTCGCCACGTCAGACACGGGATCACTCAACCCCCCATTGACCCAGTCGATGAACACTGGGTCCTGCGCTGGTGGGAGAATGATGTTTCGCGCATGCAGGTCTAGGTGACATGGTCTCGGAGTTGTGTGCTGCAGTTCCTCCTCCAGGCGCCGTACGAACTCGGCCGCGCGAGTCATCGCCTGCGGCCAGGGCCGTCCGCCCTCGATGGCGCGTTGCTCAAACCCGTAGAAGCGCTCGAAGGGCGACGTTGCGGTCGGGACATCGACGCTGGCGCGATGCAGTCGACTCAGCCGTTGAGCGAGGCGTTCGATCACCGACGCGTCGTGCATATCGCTCAGGCAGAGCGTCTGCCCGGTGGCCAAACCGGTAGAGGGACGCCGCGCTCTCGCCGCCGTGAATGGGCTCGAGCGTCGTGCCACGAGCCGCCTCGGCGCCAAGAAATGCGCCCAGTATGCGCTGTGCGGCAGCGAGCATGAGTGATGCCCCCCCGATCAGACCGGAGCAGGTCGCCGGGAAGATCTACGGCGCCGTCGTGTTCTCAGACATCCAGAACATACCGCGCCAGAGGTGACAGCCGGGCGTCGGTCTCGGGCCGCAGATGCTGGCGCTGGTCGGTCTGCTGTGCATGCTCGCGGGCGATGAAGGCGGCGTGGAGCAGCCTCCTGGGCGCACCGGATCGATTCAGCGTACAGCTGTGCCAGGCGCTGCCGTTGAAGACACCCACGGACCCGGCCGGCGCCGTCAGGTAGACCTCATCGGCATGGGGTGCCTGACGATCGGGATGCACGTCGTGGACGGATGCCGCCAGGAGATGGCTGTCCGGTACGATCCGCGTGGCGCCGTTGTCCGGGGTCATGTCGTCGAGCATCCACATCGAGTTGACCACGTGGTAGACACCCGGGTCGCGGGCCCCACCCCAGTCGGCGTGCAGATCCTGCTGGCCGTACCCCTGCAACGGGTCGTGGCCATTGACGGAGTGCAGTTTGAAGGGCCGCTGCAGCACATGCCAGACGGCCGCCAGCAACCGGGGCTGCACGTAGACGTCATCGAACACGTCGCCCTTGTTGACCAGATCCGCAAGGCGCCGCACGCCTTCCATCTGAGCGACTTCCTTACCGGCATCGGCGCCTTCGGCGTCGTAGATAGCATCGAAGGCCTGGCGCAGACGACCGAGCCACCCAGGGTCGATGACCTCGGGCAGAATGGTGAAACCCTGTTCGTCGAGCTGCTGCCTCTGTTCGTCGGTCAGCGTGCCCGGCTCCAGGCCCAACTCAATCATTCGTGGATCCATATTCTCCTCACGTCGCCATGGCAGTTCGCAGTTGGGGCGTAGGGCGGGGGTGAATCCCCGGGCCGTGTTGAGCCGCGAGGGCAGCGAGTCGGTCTCCAACACGGCTCGCGAGATGAGCGGCGCGACGCAGTCGCGTCCGCTCCATCGAGCGCTACCTATTTAGCTCGTCCAGCGTCAGCGAAAAACTCGGCACGAAGCGCTCCATGAACCAGACCACCTCCGGCATCCCCAGAGCTTCGATCTCCCCCTCGATGGCCGCCTTGGCATAGGTAAACTCCTCATTGCCACTCTTCAGCTCCTCGAGGCACTTCAGGTAAGAGCACAGCTTGTCGGCCGCCTTCACCAGCTGCACGTGCTCGGCTCGATCCTCACCGATGAGCAATGACCGGTATGCCTCCCGCAGACCCTCAGGCAACATCGCCGTCAGCCGCTGCTGGGCGGCCGCCTCGATGCGTCCGTAGGCCGACCTGAGATCGGGGTCGTGGTGCTTGATCGGGCTGGGAAGATCCCCCGTGATGACCTCACTGACATCGTGGAACACGGCCAGGGCCATGACGCGCTCGGGATCGACATCGCGGCCGAACTGATCCCGGGCGATGAGGGCCAGGGCGTGGGCCAGGACCGCCGCCTGCAGGCTGTGTTCCTGTATGTTCTCGGTGTGCGTATTGCGCATCACACCCCAGCGCTGGATGTACTTCATGCGCGCCATGTAGGCGAAGAAATGACTTGGGCTGTCCACTGATTCCTTCCGTTCCTTCCCGGGCTCGCGGCGTCAGTCTATATTCGCCGGACGGTGAAATTGTCAATCTCAGGTTGTTTTTGTCCGTTTTATAGGCCCCTTGCCTGATCTGCAAGACTACATCTGGATGCGCCAGCAGTGGCGACGCTTCCGCCATATCCTCATCGGCGCCCTCAGCGCCGTTCTGGTCCTGTGCGCGAGCGGACTGCTGCTGCACGATCCTGAAGATCCGGCGCGGTGGCTCTATCCACGCCTGGCTCTCATGCTGATGCTGTCCACCTCCACCGCGGTCGCGCTGTGGCTCTGGGTCAAGGCCAGCCGGGAGATCCGGACCCTGAGCGAGTTGGCCACCGAGGCCCGGCTCGAGGCGGCCCGGGAAGCCCGCGAGGCGAAGGAGAGAAAGAAGGGCCGCAGACGCCGGTGACGCCATGACGCACCCCGCGATTCGCCGTTCGGTGCGTTGACACAGGACCACGCCCCCGGTTATCTTTAGCTTCTTGTCCTTCGCCGCAACACCTTCATTCTCAAGCACATACCTGCCCTTGCTCCGGCCTCACGCACCGCCGAGATGACCGTCGCGCCCGCCCTCGATTCCGTCGCCCGCACGACCGCTCAGAGCGCCCCTTTCAGGCAGGTGCTGGAACGGATCGCCGCCCACGACCGGGACGTCCTGGTCCATGGTCTGCCCGCCACGCTGGGTGCCTTTCTGCTGACCACGGTGCAGCGCCAGCTGCACCGCCAGGTCGTCGTCATCGCCGCCGACGAGAGCCAGGCCGAGTCCTGGCGCGACGATCTGACAGCCATCGCCGGCGAGGACATCGTGCATTACTTCCCGGCGTGGGACGTCGGCCTCTACGATGGCCGGTCGCCGGATGCCGACGTTTCCGGCCTGCGCATCGAGGCCGCCGCCCGTCTGGCTGCCGAAGAGCCGGCCATCGTCGTCGCCCCGGCGGCGGCCCTGTTGGCTCCGGTCATGCCCGCCGCCGCTCTCGAACGAGCCACGCTGCGCCTGACAACAGGCGAAGAGCGGGTTCTCGACGAGCTCATCTCACACCTGGTCGACGCCGGCTTCGAGCGGGTACCCGTCATCGACGGTGTCGGTCAGTTCAGCTCCCGTGGCGGCATCCTCGACATCTTCTCCGTAGGCCTCGATCACCCCGTGCGGCTGGAGTTCTTCGGCGACGAGATCGAATCGATCCGCACCTTCGACATCACCACCCAGCGCTCTATCGGCGGCATTGAGAAGACGCTGATCCTGCCGGCACGCGAGGTTGTGCTCCATCGCCCCTTCTTCGACGACTACGTGCCCAATCTGGAGCGCGTCGAGAAGGAGACGGGCGTCGACCTGACGGAAGTGAAGGACCAGCTCGAGTTCGGCACCACCACGCTCGACGGCATCGAGATGGTCATGGCCATTCTTTACGGCGCCGATGCCGGGCTGTTCGCCTACCTGCCGGATGATGCTCTCATCTACAGCGAGGAGTCGGACGACCTCGACGCCGAGCTCGACAAGGCCTTGGGGCCCTCGCTCCGTGACTGGGAGCGGCACGCCGAGCGCCAGACTCACGTCCCCCCCGCCCACCTGGTGCGCGACGGTGACTGGCTGCATGAGCGTCTGGACTCGCTCCCGAGACTGCGCCCCGCACCGGTGGGCAAAGCCGACGCTGCTGTGCGCTTCGGCGCCACCGAACCGCGTGTTGTGCAGGGTGAACTGGCCGTACTCAAGCAGGAGATCGGCCGCCTCGACGAAGAGAGCTACGCCGTCCACATCCTTTGCGAGACCAAGGGCCAGTCGAGCCGGCTGCAGGAGATCTTCTCCGCGTGGAGTGACGACATAACCTTCGGTCTCGGAGCTCTGAGCCGCGGCTTCGTGTTCCCCGCCGCCAAGGTCGCCATTCTCAATGACCACGAGATCTTCTCGCGGCAGAAGAGCCGCTACCGTTACCGCCGGTTCAAGTCTGCCAAGCCGATCTCTTCCTTCGACGCCATGCAGCGCGGCGACTTCGTCGTCCACGTCGACCACGGCATCGGTCGCTACATCGGCCTGCGCCGACTGACCATCGCCAATCGCGACCACGATTGTCTCGAGGTCACCTACCACGGCACCGACAAACTCTTCATCCCGGTGGAGCAACTCGACCTGCTGCGCCGCTACTCCAGCACCGAAGAGGCCGTGCCGCTGCTCAACAAGCTCGGCTCCAACGCCTGGGAGAAGCTGAAGGAGCGCACCAAGGAAGAGATCTTCAAGATGGCGGGCGAGCTGATTCAGCTCTACGCCGAGCGTAAGTCCCTGCCGGGTACGAAGTTCTCCGCCGACAATGGCATGGTGCGCGAACTGGAGGCGGCCTTTCCCTTCCAGGAGACACCGGATCAGATGCGTACGGTGGAGGAGGTGAAACGGGACATGGAGTCCCCCCACCCCATGGACCGCCTGGTCTGCGGCGACGTGGGCTACGGCAAGACGGAAGTGGCCGTGCGCGCCGCCTTCAAGGCGGTGTGCGACCACAAGCAGGTCGCCGTTCTGGTGCCGACGACGATCCTCGCCCAGCAGCACTACCAGACCTTTTCCGAACGCATGGCCCCGTTCCCGGTGCGGGTGGAGGTCATGTCCCGCTTCCGCACGCCCAAGGAGTTGAAGGCCGTCGCTCAGGATGTAAAGGATGGCAAGGTGGACGTTCTGATCGGCACCCACCGCATCCTCAGCCAGGACGTGAAGTTCAGAGATCTCGGCCTGCTCGTCGTCGACGAGGAACAGCGCTTCGGGGTCAAGCACAAGGAGCGCCTGAAACAGTTCAAGCATCTCGTCGATGTCGTTACCCTCACGGCGACGCCCATTCCGCGGACCATGCACATGTCGCTGATGGGCGCCCGCGACATGTCGGTGATCAACACGCCTCCCGAGGACCGCCTGCCGATCCACACCGAGATCATCGCCTTCGACAAAGGCCGGATCGTCGAGGCCATCCAACGTGAAATCGATCGGGGCGGCCAGGTCTACTTCGTCCACAACCGTGTGCAGTCCATCCACCGGCTCGTGGAATTCCTCGAGGAGTTGTTGCCCCAGGTGCGCTTCGCCGTCGGTCACGGCCAGATGCCCTCCCGGCAACTCGAGCAGATCATGTTCGACTTCCTGGAACGGAAGTACGACTGCCTCGTCAGTACTATGATCATCGAGTCCGGAATCGACATCCCCTCGGTGAACACGATCCTCGTCAACCGCTGTGATATGCTGGGGTTGTCGCAGCTCTACCAGATCCGCGGTCGAGTCGGACGCTCGAAGGAACGGGCGTACGCCTACCTGCTGATCCCCAAGGGCAAGAAGCTGACACGCAAGTCACGTCTGCGTCTGCGTGCCGTGGAGGAATTCGCCGACCTCGGTTCGGGCTTCAACATCGCCATGCGCGACATGGAGATCCGTGGTGCCGGCAATCTCCTCGGGGCGCAGCAGCACGGCTTCATCACCGCCGTGGGCTTCGACCTCTACACGCGACTGCTGGACGAGGCGGTCCGGGAACTGAAGGGAGAAAAGGTCGAACAGCAGGTCGATCCCGACATCAAGATCGCCGTCACCGCCTACATCCCGGAAGATTACGTGCCGGACGGCGACCTGAAGATGGAGTTCTACCAGCGCCTCGCCGAAGCTCAGCGGGTCGTCGACCTGCTGGCAATCAAGGAAGAGATGGAGGATCGCTTCGGCCGCGCCCCGTGGCAGGCCAGATCATTGCTGCACATCATGGAGATCAAGGTGATGGCCCGTCAGTTGGGGTTGGCCTCGGTGCAATTGGAGAAATCACGCTTCAGTCTGCATTTTCCCGATAGCGTGCAGGTGGCTCCGGCAGACATTCAGCGTCTGGTCGAGAAATCCTCCTCGCAACTGGAGTTCAACGTCGGCGAACGTCTGTCCATTGAGACCTTCCTGAGAGCTGCCGACGAACAGGAACGTCTGGAAAAGGCCCGGGATCTTGTCGAAGAGCTGCTCTAGTGTCCTGCTGATCCTCGGCCTCGGTCTGGTCGGCCTGCCAGGCTGCGGGCCGGAGCGTGAAGAGGGACCCGTCGTGGCCCGCGTGGGCGATGCTGCCCTCACCGTGGCCCAGCTCGACAACCAGATACCCGACTCCGACATGGCCGAGGCCCAACGGCGGCTGTTCGTCGAGAACTGGGTACGCCGGGAGTTGCTCTATCAGGAGGCTCTGGCCCGTGAGGTCGATGAAACTGCACGGGTGCGCCAGCTCGTGGAACAGACCCGCCGGGATCTTGTCATCGCCGCTTTCGTCGACGATCTGTTCGGCGATCGGCAGATCGAGGTGAGCGAGCCGGACGTGGAACGGTACTACCACCTGCACGCCGACGATTTTCGCCGGCCAGACGCCGAGATTCGGGCCCAGCACATCCTGCTCGGTTCCCGGCGGGACGCCACGTCCTTGCGCGATGAACTGTTGCGCGGCGCCATCTTCGAAGACAAGGTCCGCGACCTGTCCACCGATCGCGAAACCAACACCATAGGAGGAGACCTGGGCTACTTCACCGCTGACGATCGGCCCGAAATCTGGGAAGCCTGTGCCGGCACCGGGCCTGGCCAGCTGTGCCGCCTCGTGTCCCTCGACGGGAGCTACCACATCGTACGACTCACTGACCGCAAGGAGTCAGCCACGGTTCGCGATCTCACGGAACCCACCGTGCGTGAACAGATACTCGAGGCCCTGGTACGTGAGACACACCGCGAACGCCTCGATGAACTGGTGAACGGACTGCGTACCGGGCACACCTGGTCCATCGACGAAACCCGATTGGCCGGACCATGACAAGTAGACGCCACCTGCGCCGCTTTCTGTTGCTCTGCTGCCTCGTCGCTGTCCGTGCTGAGGCGGTCCCGGAGTTGCTTGACCGTATCGTTGCCGTCGTCGACGACCAGGTCGTGTTGTGGTCGGAACTGAGCCTGCGGACGCAGATGGAACTGCAGTCTCAGAGACGCAACCCGATGTTCCTCACCGAGTCAGAGGTGTCCACCGAAAACAGCCGGGTACTCGAGGAGATGGTGGACGAACTCGTCGTCGTGAAGAAGGCGGAGAAGGACAGCCTCGAGGTCGATGCCACCCTTGTGGAGGAACACCTCGATGTCGAGTTCAACCGCATCAAGGACAACATCGGGCCCTCCGAGCTGACCGCCATGCTGGAGCGCTCAGGTATGACGGAGCGACAGCTGAAGCAGCGGTATCGCAAACAGATCAGACACCGGTTGCTCTTCGAGCAGATGGTCAGCGAGTTGGCCTATCGTCAGTTCATCACCCGGCGCGACGTCGAGGCGTTCCGTGACTCCTTCGACACGGATCTGCCGCCGAAGGTGTCGATCAGCCAGATCAACATGAAGGTGACCCCCGCCGACTCGGTGCTGGAACGGGCGCGGGCGCAGGTCGCCATCATCCAGCAGGAGCTCGACAGCGGCGGCGAGTTCGCCACCGTCGCCCGTCAGTTCTCGGAGGACCCGGGAACTGTGGGCGAAGGCGGCGACCTCGGCTGCTTCGCACCGGGCACGTTCATGCCGGAGTTCGAACGGGTTGCCGTCAGCCTCAAACCGGGCGAGACCAGCCAGGCCGTGCTGACGCCGCTGGGGATCCATCTCATCCTGCTGCACGAGAAACGTGAGAGTGAAATGTGCGTCAGCCACATCCTCGTGCGCGCCCGAACCACCGACGGCGATATCGGGCGGATTCGTGATCAACTCATCGACCTGCGCCGCCGTGCCCTGTCCGACGAGGACTTCGCTCAGTTGGCGCGAGATCACTCCGAGGACCCTGGCACGGCGCGGCAGGGCGGACTGTGGCAGATCATCGACAGCACCGCGATTCCTGCCTTTCTCGAGCCCTTCGTCAGCGGCCTGGGTCTGGGTGATATCAGCCAGCCCTTCTTCCTTGAGGACGGCGGACACATTCTCAAGATCAACGACGACTACGCAACCCTCGAGTCGCTGGTTCGCGAAGAGCGTGTGGGCTCCCGTATGGAACAGCTGATCGAGGATTACCGGGGCGAGATCCACATCGAGGAGCGCTTGAGCGTGGACTGGTTGTGGGATCCCCTCGAAGCGGCCGGCCAACCCGATTCTGAGCCGACCACCGCCGCCGGACTGCCCTAGACCAGAAGGCCAGAGTTGTCCATTGGCACGACTTGATGCGTTCCTCAAGAACACCGGACTGTTCAAGGCCCGCACCCAGGCGCGCAAGGCCTGCGACGAAGGCCGCGTGCAGATAGATGGCGAGGCGGCCCGGGGATCACGCAGTGTGCATGTGGGGGCCCGTCTGCTGGTGGAGACCGGAGGCTTCAGGATCGATGCTGAAGTGTTGGACGTGCCGGAACGTCCGGTGGCACGCAGTCGACGCGGCAGCTACCTGACTGAACACGGGCGGGAACCGCTGGACCGGGAGGTGCTCTCCTTCGATGACGAGCCCTGAGTCGGTGCCAGTCCGGCCGTATGAAGGCCTGGCGCCGATCTACGACTATGTGATGCG
This sequence comes from Candidatus Latescibacterota bacterium, assembly GCA_036011085.1. Taxonomy (GTDB): domain Bacteria; phylum Latescibacterota; class UBA2968; order UBA8231; family UBA8231; genus UBA8231. The sequence goes on along the minus strand of DASCMS010000013.1, from coordinate 92,336 downwards.
CCACGTGGACTACGTGCACTGGGCACAGCACGTGCAGTCACTGCTGCGTCGACACGACGGCGACGCTGATCACGTTCTCGAGTTGGCCTGTGGTACGGGCAACGCCGCCTGCGCCCTGGCCTCTCTGGGGTACGTCGTCTCGGGGTATGATGCCTCCGAAGAGATGATCGCCGTCGCCCGGGAGAAGGCCGAGAGCCGCCAGGACCTGCAGTTCGAAGTGCGCGATCTGCGTGACCTCGGTGGGGTGGGCGACTTCGAGGCTGCCATCTGCCTCTACGACAGCCTCAACTATCTATTGTCTCTGGCGGATGTGGGCCTGGCGCTGACCCAGGTGTACGATGTGCTTGCACCAGGTGCTCTCTTTATCTTCGATGTCTGCACGGAGCGCAATTCCATGCAGCATTTCCGCGATGTTCGTGACACGGAGCAGGGACCGGGATTTACCTACTCCAGACACAGCTACTACGACGCGGATGAGGGTTTGCAGTTCAACAGGTTTGACATCCGTCTCGAGAACGGTTCGCGCCGACAGGAGAGCCACGTGCAGCGCATCTACCCCCATGACGACTTGGTCGCCTGTATCGGCGCCAGTCCCTTTGAGTTGCTCGAGGCCCTCGATGGCTTCACGCGGCGCCCGGGGTCCGAACGCTCCGATCGAATCCACTTCGTATTGCGCCGGCCGGCCTGAGAGTGAGCATGTCCCTGCTCCCGGCAGGTCTGTCAACCAGCGATCTCGACGCGGCGGCCAACTTCCTGCGCTCCCAATCCGATCTGCTGATCACCTCGCACGTGAACCCCGACGGCGACGGCATTGCCGGGAGCCTGGCCCTGTCAGGGCTGTTGCGCCAGTTCGACGTGCGGTCCCGGATCCTGTTGCAGGACGCCCCTTCCGACAATTACGCCTACCTCGATGGCTGGGAAGAGATCGGCGCCATCGGCAACACGGCCGGGGCACGGCACGGCTGTGCTGTCATTCTCGATTGCCCCAACTTTGACCGCATCGGACGCGTCAGCCACCATCTCTCGGCCGACGCGACGCTGCTCAACATCGACCACCACCACGACAACGACCGCTTCGGCGCTGTCAATCTGACCGACGACGCGGTCTGCTCGACCTGCGAGATGATCTATCACCTGGCAGTGCATATGGGTCTGGAGATTGATCCTCCCACCGCCGAGCAGCTCTACACTGGGATCCTGTTTGATACCGGCGGTTTCCGTTACTCGCTGACGACACCGACATCCCTGGAGGTCGGCGCCGACCTCGTCCGTCGCGGTGCCCGCCTCGACCGCATCGCCGACCGACTGTACAACAATGCCACCTTCGAGTCGGTGAAACTTATCGGCCAGGCCATCGAGTCGATGGCCCTGTACCATGGCGGGCGGGTGGCGACCCTGTCGTTGTCGTATCAGGACATGCAGCGTGGCGACCCGGAGGCGGCCGTCAATTACGGCCTGCTGATCAAGGGCGTGGAGGTGACGGCTCTGTTCAAGGAGGAGTCCGAAAACCACTACCGCATCAGCCTGCGATCACGCGAGGACGTCGATGTCAGCGCCATCGCCCATATCTTCGGCGGCGGCGGTCATTCGCGGGCTGCCGGCTGCCGGCAGGACGGCACCCTCGAAGAGGTCCGCACCCGCATCGTGGCCGCCATCGAACAGGTGCTGTCATGAGCGACGCGACACGCCATCTCGTCAACCTGCAGAGCTGGAGCGGCGAGGAGATTCGGCGCGTGATCGATGCCGGCATTCGCCTCAAGGCCGATCCAGCCGCCTTCGCTGATCGACTGGCGGGACGCTCGCTGGCCATGTTGTTCCAGAAGACCTCCACACGTACCCGGTGCTCCGGTGAGGTCGGCATGTTCCAGCTTGGGGGACAGGCGGTATTTCTCGATTGGCGCGCCACGAACTTTGGCCTCGCCGATCTGGCGGACGAGATCCGCGTCCTGTCCAGGTACTTCGACTTCATTCTCACGCGCTTTCTCTCCTACGCTGATGTCGTCACCGTGGCCGATGCCGCTGACGTTCCCGTCATGAACGGTTGCTGCGACCGCTATCATCCGCTGCAGGCACTGTGCGACCTGCAGACCGTACAGGAAAAGCTGGGACGCCTCGAGGGTGTGCATCTGGTCTATGTGGGGGTCCACAACAACGTCACCAACTCGCTGATCACGGCGGGACTGCGCACGGGTATGCGAATCACCGTCGTCGCCCCTGAGATGAACGAATCCGCAGTCGATGATGCCCTGTTCGCCGAGGCTCGGGCGTCGAATCGGTACGTCGAGACCGAAGATGTCCGGGGGGCGGTGGCCAATGCCGACGTGGTCTACACCGACACCTGGCTCGACATGGAATACTTCGACGATCCGGAGTACGCTGAGGAGAAGGCACGCCGCATCCGCCTGTTCGAGCCGTACCAGTTGAACCGGGCGCTGCTGCGCGGCTCAGACGCTCTCATCATGCACTGCCTGCCGGCTCACCGTGGCTACGAGATCGAAGGAGAACTGGTCGACGATCCCCGTTCGGTGGTGTTTGATCAGGCGGAAAACCGACTGCACAGTCAGAAGTCGGCCCTGCTGGCCCTGGCGGGCCTGCTGCCATGACCCGTTGGGCGGCGGCTCTGTGCCTGCTGGCCCTGGCGCCGCTCCACGCCCAGTCCGAGACGGCAGCGGCCGACTCCGACTCGGTGGCCGCCGTCGTCGTCCAGCGACCGATCACCAAGTACGGTATCCTGCGCACCCATCTTCCCGATTCGGAGGGGGCCGTCCAGGTCGCCGTCAGTCATGCCCGATACATCGCCAATTTCGGCTCTCGCGACGGCGTCAAACCGGGGGCGATCTTCCAGGCCTACAAGGCGCAGACGTACGTGGGCCTGCTCCGCGTCGAGCAGGTCTTCCGGGACACCGCCTCGCTGCGCCTCGTCAACCTCGACCGCAAGCTGGACGTGGAGTCGCCGGAGCCGATCCAGCGCGGCTACCTGTTATTTCCGCATCACGTACTTCTGGAGACGATCAACTTCGGCTCCGGCAAGCCCGACTTCTCCGAAGACATGCACGAACGCCTGCGGTATGCGGCCCGTTTCGTTCTCAATTTCCCCGACTTTCCCGTCGTCGTGGAGGGGCATACCGACAACATGGGTGAGAAGGAGAAGAATCCCCTGCTGTCGCAGTCCCGCGCGGCGCAGGTCAAGCAGTACCTGCACGACATCCAGCAGATTCCTCGCACGCAGATGTTCGCCATGGGGTACGCCGACGAGAGGCCTATCGCCAGCAATGGCACCGAGGAGGGTCGTCTCCACAACCGCCGCGTCGACATCGTCATGGTGCACGAACTGCCGCCGGAGGTCGTCAGCAGCGTTTCGGGAGGTATTGCCCCGGCGGAGAAGTAGCTACTCCTCGCGGCGGTAGTGGCCGCTGCGACCGCCGCTTTTTTCCTGCAGCCGCACCTGGCTGATGACCATGCCTCGATCCACCGCCTTGCACATATCGTAAATCGTCAGCAGCGCCACGGTGGCCGCCGTCAGCGCCTCCATCTCGACGCCTGTACGATCGTCGACCCGCGCCTGTGACTCCACCTCGATCCGATCCGGCCCGACAGTGAAATCCACCTCCACGGCACTCAGGTTCAGCGGATGACATAGCGGAATCAACTCGGACGTCCGCTTGGCCGCCATGATCCCTGCCAGTCTCGCAGTTTCCAGGACATTGCCCTTGGACACTTGATTGTCGACCACGAGTTCGACCGTCGCCGGCGCCATCAGGATCTCGCCACGAACGATGGCCTGCCGCTCGCTGCTGTCCTTGGCGGACACGTCCACCATACGCACTCGTCCGGAGTTGTCGAGATGGGTCAGTCTGTCCGCCATCGGTCCTGTCGATCAGAAGGGGAGGACCGGCGCCTTGTCAGCACCGGCAACAGTCCTGTTTGTTACTGCCACAGACCTGAACATAACCGTTGCCCGCTGACTGGCACCATCCCCGGCTCGCAACATCACAACAGGAGCACTCACCGATGAGCATTTTCTCGCTGGAGGATAGGATCGCCCTGGTTACCGGTGCCGGTCGTGGTATCGGGCGGGGCGTCGCCGAAGGCCTCGCCGCCCAGGGCGCCACCGTCGTCTGTGCCTCACGGACGAAGAATGAGCTGGACGAAGCGGTAGCCGCCATCGAAGCCGCCGGCGGCCGGGCTTCCGCCCTCACCCTGGACATGGCGGACATGGAATCCATCGACGCCGGCGTACAGCAGGTCATCACCGAGCACGGCCGTATCGATATCCTCTTCAACAATGCCGGCATGAACGTGCGTCAACCCATCGACGAGGTCGACGAGGATGCCTACGACCGCATCATGACGGTGAATCTCAAGGGACTCTACTTTCTCAGTCAGAAGGTGGCCCGCGACATGCGCACCCGCCAGCAGGGCAAGATCATCAACGTCGGCTCGTTGACCACCGGATACGCCCTGGCCAAGGTCTCCGTCTACACGGCGACCAAAGGCGCCGTCGGTCAACTGACCAAGGCGCAGGCGGTGGAGTTTGGTGCTGACAACATCCAGGTGAATGCCATCTGCCCCGGCTTCGTCGTCACCTCGCTGACCGAGAAGATGTGGGCTGACGACACCATGCGTTCCTGGGGTGAGAGCCGGGTGGCCCTCGGCCGGCTGGGTTCACCTCAGGATATGGTGGGTACGGTGGCCTTCCTCGCCGCGCCGGCGTCGGACTACGTCACCGGGCAGTGTATCTACATCGATGGCGGCTTCATGGCCGGTGACAACTGGCCCCTGCCGCCAGTGGCGGCGAAGTAGGAGTCACTCACCCCAGGGCTTGATCGCCGTCTTCAGCTGCTCATATCCCTGGAGAAACCCTGGTCGGTCGCCGCTGTAGACCTGGTCAAACTTCGCCAGTGCTTCGTCGAGCCAGGTGCGCAGACCGTCGTTGTCCGGGTTGGCGTCGACGTAGGCGTCGCGCATGAGGACGAAGTGGATGCGTGGGTCGTAGGGTCTCTTGGTGCCGCCCATCGACTCGTCGCCATCGAGCAGTCGCAGCAGCATGGCGTCGGCCGAACCGAGAGTCTGCTCGTGGATCGGCGGGCCATCCATGCGATACATCACCGACGTCATGTCCCGACCGTTGCCCGTCGTATACCCCATGTCGGTCCACAGGTCGTCCATCGAGGCGCTGGCCCCCACCTTGTCGATGACGAGCTGCCCGAAGTGTCGCAGGGGATCGGAGACATCGGCGAGCAGGTCTGTGAGGCGATCTCCGTCCAGGTCGGTGGCCAGCACGATGGCGTCCTGTTTGTCGATCAGGTCCCAGAGCAGCAGACCGTAGTTGGTGTCGGCAATGTGCTGCTCGACCCGACCGTCCCAGTGCTCCATACCGGCCTTGAAATCATCAGGTAGCAGGGCGATGATGCGATCTACGCGTTCGCGATGCTCCTCGTAGCCGTCGACGGCATACTTCCGTCCCACCTCGAACTTCGTGCCCTGCAACAACCAGGACAGCAACCCGGCGTTGATCCCGTCCTCCATCGCCTGGGTCGGCTTGAAGGCGACGCGACCGAGTTTGCCCGTCTCGTGTACCATCTGCAGAAAGCGGCGACTGGCGTAGGCCATCTGCACACCGGGGGTATTCATTTCGGAGTGCACGATCCCCGTATCTGAACAGACGTCGAACTTCGCCTTGTCCTGCGAATACGGCAGACAGGGCATGCAGCGAACCACGGTAATGGTGCCGTAGGGGCGCACATTACAGTAGACCCCCGCCTGTGTCCTGAGCGGCGCATTGCCGGACTTGCCCATGACGACAACCTTGCCGCCCTGGCCGTCGTCTACCCAGGCATCTCCCGCCGTCGACCACTTGATCGACGTACACGGCATGTTCCCGAACCAGCTCAGGGGCTCGAGCTTCAGATCGTGCCGGTACTGGGCCCACATGGGAACGGCGTAGTACGGCAGGCCCAGCACATCGATGGCGGCGATCGTACCCAGCAGGGCGTAGGCATCGGTCAGGGAATGGGCCACCGGATGCACCGTGCCGTCGTGGCTGCCTCCCTGCCAGATGACGGCATCGGGATACCCTTCGGGCCTGACGTCTGCGGGCTGGAACAGACCCTCGAGCAGGCCAAGGAGATCGCCACCCTCGGCTTCGGTTCGTGCAATGGTCAACAGGTCGAGCATCTACAGGGTCTCCCGGCGACCGGCCCTGAGGCCGGCATTGATGTCGTAAGTCATTGTGTTATAGGAGGATGCTTACTGCTGGCACTGTCGAGAAACTAACGGAAGGCCGGGCCAGCGGCAACCGTGTGGACCCCCCGCTCGTGCCGGGGAAAATTCGCCATTTTACCACTTGTCGGAAGACACCCTCACCTGTATCTTTGATGTTTCATCAGCAACACATAGCACTCTCCGGCCATGAGTGCTACACTCGAAATCATCAGCTTCAAACGCAGTTATAAGTATCTCCCTTTCAACCCCTTAGGAGGAATCAAGTATGGCTGCCAAGCAGCTTGAGTTCGACATCGCCGCCCGCGAGTCGCTGGCGCTGGGTGTCGACCGACTCGCCGACACGGTCAAGGTGACACTGGGCCCGAAGGGCCGCAATGTCGTCCTCGACAAGAAGTTCGGCTCCCCCACTGTTACGAAAGACGGTGTCACCGTCGCCAAGGAGATCGAACTCAAGGATCCCTTTGAGAACATGGGCGCCCAGATGGTGCGCGAGGTGGCATCGAAGACCTCCGACGTGGCCGGTGATGGCACGACGACGGCCACCGTGTTCGCCCAGGCCATTTTCCGTGAAGGCCTGAAGAATGTGACCTCCGGGGCCAACCCCATGGATCTCAAGCGCGGCATCGATGCCGCCGTCGCCGCCGTTGTGGGCAGCATTCGCAAGGCGGCCAAAGGCGTCAAGAGCCACGAGGAGATCGCTCAGGTCGCCCGCACCTCGGCCAACAATGACCAGGAGATCGGTGACCTCATCGCCGACGCCATGGACAAGGTCGGCAAGGATGGTGTCATCACCGTCGAGGAAGCCAAGTCGATGGACACCACCCTCGACGTCGTCGAGGGCATGCAGTTCGACCGCGGCTACCTGTCCCCGTACTTCGTCACCGACCAGGAGACCATGGAGGCCGTCCTCGAGGACGCCTACATCCTGATCTATGACAAGAAGATCTCCAACATGCGCGATCTCGTCCCCGTCCTTGAGAAGATCGCCCAGCTCGGCAAGCCGCTGCTGGTCATCGCCGAGGACATCGAAGGTGAGGCCCTGGCGACACTCGTCGTCAACAAGCTGCGCGGCACCCTGCGCGTCGCCGCCGTCAAGGCCCCCGGCTTCGGCGATCGCCGCAAGGCCATGCTCGAGGACATCTCGATCCTCACCGGTGGCCGCGTCATCTCCGAGGAGACGGGCCTCAAGCTCGAGAACACCTCTCTGGAGGATCTCGGTCAGGCCAAGCGTGTCACCATCGACAAGGACAACTCGACGATCATCGAAGGTGGTGGCAAGGCTTCTGACATCAAGGGCCGCGTCGGTCAGATTCGTCAGCAGATCGAAGAGACCACCTCTGACTACGATGGCGAGAAGCTTCAGGAGCGTCTCGCCAAGCTGGCCGGCGGTGTTGCCGTCATCAACGTCGGCGCCTTCACCGAGTCTGAGATGAAGGAGAAGAAGGCTCGCGTCGAGGACGCCTTGCACGCTGCCCGTGCCGCCGTCGAAGAGGGCGTCGTCCCCGGGGGCGGTGTTACCTTCATTCGCGCCATCAAGTCTCTCGACAGCCTCACCCTCGAGGGCGATCAGGCAACGGGCGTGGCCATCATTCGCCGCGCTCTCGAAGAGCCCTTGCGCCAGATCTCGGCCAACTCCGGCGAAGAGGGTGCCATCGTTGTCCAGAGTGTGTCGGCCAAGACCGGCGCCTATGGCTACAATGCGCTCACCGACACGTACGAGGACATGATCAAGGCCGGCATCACCGACCCGGCCAAGGTTTCCCGTACGGCCATCGAGAACGGCGCCAGCATCGCCAGCCTGCTGCTGACGACGGAAGCGCTCGTCGCCGAGATTCCCGTGGAGGCGCCGCCGGCGCCCGCAGGTCCTCCGGGCGGTGACATGTACTAAGCGACAACGGCCGGCGGTTCGTCCGGCTCGTCTCGCTGAAAGTTGCAGCAAAAGAAACGGGGGTCCGCTACCGACAGCGGACCCCCGTTTTTGGTTTCTGTTGTTGTTGCCGTCAGGTCTCGACGATGGAGGCCCCCTCCTCGACGATGAGTCGTGGCGTTTCAACGCCTCCGCGAATCCGGCCCGTGGCGCCGATCCGCACCCAGTCCCGGGCACGGATCGTGCCGTTGACGATGCCGTGAATCTCGGCACTGCCCACCTCGACAACGTCGGCAACCACCTCGCCGCCGTCGTTCACCAGCAGCGCCGTCGGCGTCGTCACCCGTCCGCGGAACACACCATCCACCTGGATACCGTGGTTGATCTCCAGAGTGCCTTTGAGCAGGCTCCCCTGGCCGATCACGGTATGGAAGGCGCCCGTACTCACATTCACATCCACAGTGACCGGTAGTCCGCTGTCCGCTCGCGACCGTTCTCGATGATGGAGAAGCGAACGCCCGTTGTGGCCCCATTCCGGGGCCAGCCAAGCAGACCGAGGGGCTGACCCTTCTGCACGTGGGCGCCTGCCGCCGCGATGAGCGTGCCGACGCCGGTATACCGTGTCTGCAGGCCGTTGCCGTGATCGACCAGGATCGTGTATCCCAGATCGCGATCGTAACCGATCTTCTCCACCTTGCCCGCGGCAGCGACCTGCACGGCACTGCCCTTCGGGGCCCGCAGCAGCACGCCCTTGTCGAGGACACGCCAGCTGGAAAACATCACGGGTGACAGCGTCGGCACGGTCCGTAACCCACCGTGTTCGAGTCGCCGCTGGATGGAGATGAACTGCTCCCGGGTACGGCTCGTGCGTGCCGGCGACGGACGGGTGTTCAAGCCCACGGCCTCGGCAGCCATATTGCGCAGTTTGAGGTTGCTCTGCTCCAGCTCCAGCAGCATCGATTCGAGTTCTACGATGAGCTGCACTTCCTCAGCCAGGATCGTCTTGTCCCGTTCGAGCCGCACCACCTGGCGGGCGAGATAGTCGTTCTCCACCCAACTGTGTGCTCCGACTGCCAGCAGAGCGATGACGCCGAGGGACAACAGCAGGCAGATCCACAACAGCAAGCGGGGAATCTTGTACTCGTAAGTACTGCCACCCTCCTCGGGTATGATCAGGAGAGTGAGCCTTCGGCCGGGAAGCATCGGTGATCTGCTTGTCAGCTCAGCCGAGGATATCGATCAGGGAGCCAAGCATGTCATCGGTGGTGCGCACGACATCGGCCAGTGTGCCGGCCTGATGGACGGTTGAGATCTGGTCGACCATGAGACCGACGGCTGGCGCCGAGGCGATCGGGGTTGGCGGGCCGGTGGCCCCGAGATGGGGGCGCCGTTCGACGCGCCCCTCGAAGTATGTCTCGACCCCGTGCCCGGTAGGATGTTCGCTACCCACCGCACGAACCACGGTCGTCTCCGGCGTTGCCAGGTTGGCGGTGCCGTGTGCGGTGGCGCGCTGACGGGAGTCGGCGTGACGCAGGCCGGTGGCGGCGATAGGGAGAGAGGCTTGCATGGGAATCTATCTATATGGTATATCGGCAGATGGTCAAAAAAAGTTCGCGCCCGCCGCGGCCGGGGTCAAGGAGACTCCCCGTAGACGCGACGGCGCAGAGCGACAAAGAAGCGCGCCTCTCGTTCGACGGCAGCGTCGAATGCCGCGGCGTCGACCTCGAACTCGCAGTGAATGGAGGCGGGGCCGGTGTAGCCCACACCGTGCAGAGATTCAAAGGCGGCGGTGAAGTCCGTCATCCCCTGGCCCGCCTCGACCACCGTGCGCCCCTTGCGCCCATGGCCGTTGTGCTCTTCCCGGCTCAGATGGAAGTCTTTCAGCGACACCGCCGCCAGATGCTCTCGCTGCATGGCCAGGGCCACGGCGAACTCCTCACCCTCCCCTGTCAGATGTCCGGTGTCGAGATAGGCGCCGACACCCTTCGGGTCGAGTCCGCGCAGCAGATGTCCAAGCATGCCCGCATTCAGCCCCATACAGCGATTGGAGTGCGTGTGATAGACGACCTGCACCCCGTGGCTCTGCGCTTTTTCGCCCCAGGCTGCCAGTTTCTGCCGGCACTCCTCGACGAGGTCCCAGTAGTCGACGCCCAGATCGATCTTGTAGTATCCGAGCTTCACCCGCGGAACGCCGGCGGTGGCCATCGCCGCCAGCAGCTCATCCACCCCCGCGGCCGCGGGATCGACCAGGTCCGTGTTGGCCGTGATCAGCGGAATATCCAGGCCGCGGGCGCGGAGCGTTTCAACCGCCCGCGGCAGGGCCTCGCCGACGTTGTCCGGATTCACCGGATGACCGGGACGTACCGCCAGATCATAGCCGTCGATGCCGAGACGAGCGGCCAGATCCGCCAGTTCGTCGATACTGCGATCTTGTAGCATCTTGGAGAACAGGATCAGCTTCATCTATCCCTCGCTTTATGAAATACTCATCTGACCTGGAGTTGTGACCTTGATTCGTCTGCTGTGTATCGGCCTGGGTGGCATGGGCCATCACGATTGGAACGCCGCCATCGACTGTGGTGGCTTCACCGCCGTGGGGGGTGTCGATGTCGAGGCGGAAGCGCGCGCCACTTTTACCGAAAAGACTGGGACGCCCGCCTTCTCCAACCTCGACGAGGCTCTCGGCGCTGTTGAGGCCAGCGCCGCTCTGGTGGCCACGCCAGATCGTTTCCACGCGCCCCTGACCCTGACCGCCCTCGAGGCCGGACTGGACGTCATCTGCGAAAAGCCGATGGCGGAGACGCTGCCCGATGCGGCGCGTATGCACTTCAGCGCTCTTCAGCGTGACCGCATGTTAATGATCCATCATCAGCTGCGCTGGCATCCGTGCCATCACGAGGCGCGTCGACGGATCGAGGCTGGCGAGATCGGCGATCTGCGTCGCCTCGACTTCCATTTTTCCGTGCATTCCGATGTCTGTCTGCGCGGGTACCGCTGCCAGTTGCCCCATCTCATCCTGCAGGATCTGGCCGTCCACCACTTCGACCTGATCCGCTACCTCACCGGTCAGGAGTGCGACAGCCTCTACGTGAAGGATTGGCCCAGTCCGGAGAAAGGCCAGGACATCACCGCCGCCACGGATGCCATCGCCGTGCTCAATCTGAGCGGCCCGGTGACAGTGAGTTACACCGCATCGATTCGCGAGCTGCTCGATCCTGTGGGGTACACGTGCACCGCTCGGATCCATGGCAGTGAGGGCGAACTGGCCATCGACGGTGATCGACTGCGCCTGCAGACTCGCTCGGGGCACGCCGACGGCCAATCGCCGTTGACGATCGATCCGCCTACGCCCGACCCCGGTACGTGGTCGGCCTTCGCCCACGCTCTGCAGACGCGGAAGCCGGCGCTGACGCACTCCGCCGACAATCTGAACTCTCTCGCCATGCTGTTCGCCGCCATGGAGTCGGCCGAGACCGGTGCCATCGTGCAGCCGGTGTCCGACTGGCGCGGCGTTCTGGAAGAGTGAACCCGTCGGCGACATGAACTACAGCCATCGTCGCAGCCAGGCCTGTTCCTCCCGGGCGGAATCGACGCCGTGAGCATGTTCCCCCGGCACCTCGACAGCGCGGAACCGTTCGCCGGCACCGACCTGAGCCCACAGCTGGGCCAGATCCTCGAGGGCGGCGGCGTGTTCGGTTCGGTTCGGAAAGGTCTCATCCTGCGCCGCCCTGACATCGAGCAGAGGCCGGGGTGCCACACAGGCAACGATATCGTCGAAGTCGAGCGGCAGGGGCCCGCCTCGCTCCAGACAGGTTGCCAGCCGCGGAAAGTTGTACGACCTGGCCCAGTTGGCGGCATGAGAGCCGCCGACCCCGCGCCATGGTCCCCAGCCGCAGATGGAAACCACGGCAGTGATGCGCTCGTCCAGCGCCGCACCGATGATGGCCATCTGGCCTCCCTGCGACCAGCCGCAGGTGCCAATGCGTGAGTTGTCGACTTCCTCGCGTTCCTGGAGCACATCGACGGCGCGTGAAACATCCCAGGCGGACAGACCGACACGAGACCACTGAGGGAAGCGTCCGTCCAGTTCGGTGGTGTCATGGCTGGGCTGCCCCGGTGTCGTGCGCTCGCCGCAGCAGGGATAGTCGGGACACAAGGTGACAAACCCCAGCGACGCCAGATCGCGTCCGTACGCCTCCGGATCCCCCGCCACCAGGGGACCGGCGAGACCGGCCGGTGCATCCTTGCCCCAGTTGGGTGTCATGAAGGAGCCGGGCAGACAGATCACGGCCGGCACCGGCGCATCGATCCCCTTGGGGATGAGCAACCACGCCCAGACGACGTCATCCGCCTCGCTCCCGTAGCGGACCTTGTGCCGGTGCAGATCGCCGTCGTCGTGGCTCTCCAGAACCTGCAGCCTCAGCGCCGGTGGTTCCGCAAAGGGGGCCTCCCCCAGCAGCCGCTTCAGTCCAGCCCGTATGGAGCGTTGGTACGCCTCGATGTCGGTGCTGCCATCCACCGGCACATGTGGCGTCCCGACGAAGACCGCCACGGGTTCGGCGTTCACTGAAACGACAGGGACGCCCACTGCCGCGGTGAGGACACCGCTGTCCCCGGCATCCGGCTGCGCGCCAGGTGACCCCGCTCCTGGCGCAGCGTCGACTGAGCGGCATCCTGATAGCGCCAGTCGCAGCTCCAGCGAATCGTCCTGGTGACATTGGGCAGGCCGCGGTGGTAGAGCATGTTGCTGAAGAGGATCACATCCCCCGGGTCACACTCGATGTCGATGGCCTCGGTCCTGTGAGATTCGATCTCGTCGCGGCTGATCTCCAGGTAGTGTTCGCGACGTTCGTGTGTAGCCAGCCCGATGCGATGAGTACCCGGCACGAACTGCATGCAGCCATTGATCCGCCGCGCCGGCACCAGCGGCGCCCAGGCGTTGACCATACGCAGCGTTTCGACGCTCTGTTCGCTGGCTGCCTCGTCCTGGCCGTGCTGACCGCTGGCGGTATAGCCGGCATCCTGATGCCACAGCACCTCCGTGGCCGGATCATCGGGAAACTTGGGACGGACGGTGTAGTTCGGGTACAGGCGAATCTCTGGTGCACCCAGCAGCCCCTCGACCACATCGAGCACGGCGGGACAGAAGAACAGCCCGTACATCCCCTCCCAGTGCAGCTGCTGGCGCAGGCTCTTGGGCGCCCGTTCCATGTGGCCGGCGTACAGTCGGGCCAGGCGTCGATCAAAAGACTCGTCGGCGAACGGATTCTCGATGACACCATCGGCCTGCAGCATCGTGGCCTCGTCATCCACCCAGCGCTCCAGGTCGGCACGCACAGCTTCGATGGCGGCGGCAGGCAGCAACCCTGGCAGGATCGAATATCCCTGCTCGTCGAATTCCGTCATGATCGTATCGAGATCCATCACGTGGTACTGGCGCCGTAGAGCACGGGACTGTATACCGCATCGTCGAGATGTGACACATAGTAGTTGTCGTCACCCACCACGGGTCGGGCCTGTTCGGTGCGCAGATGTACGGCGAGACTGCAGCGGGGCGACGATGAGGTATTCTGCCCGCTGGCGTGGTAGGTGAGACAGTGGTGGAAGCTGACACCACCGGCATCGAGCAGACCGGAGACCTCTTCCCAGCTTTCCTCCGGCGGCACGGTGATCCGCTGCCGCTGCGCCGCCAGATCGCGGCCGAAGAAGTCACCTTCGTCCAGATATCCCCAGCGTTGCGAGCCACAGACAAAACGGATGGGCCCGCTCGACTCCGTCACATCGCTGAGTGCGACCCACATGGTGAACAGTCCTTCCGGCTCCTGCCAGTACCGCCAGTACTGCCTGTCCTGATGCCAGCCGACATGGCCCTGCTCTCCTGACGCCGGCGGCTTGATCAGCAGTTGCGAGGCCCACAGCTGCACCTGCCGGGCCCCGGTGACCTGCGCCGCCAGTTTCCCGAAGGCCGGGTGACAGACCAGGTCGTAGAGCCCCCGACCCGCCAGGTGGGCATCGTTGATCTTGCACAGCACCGCCGGATCGTACCCAGGATGTGAGGAGGGTGGCCGGCCCGTGTCGAAAGTGCCATCCCGTACCGCCGCCATGGACGCTTGGGCTGCACTGAGAACATCCGTCGGCACGACGGCTCCACTGTGCAGACAGAAACCGTCACGTTCATAGGCAGCGGCCAGCGCGGCGCTCACGCTGCCACCTCTGCCGTCAGCGTCAGCTCGGTAGGTCCGTCGAGGCCGTGAATCACCGGTACCGTCTTCTCCCGGGCGCCGCCTGGTTGGGGACGGTAGTGCACCGACGGTGGGAAGTAGGCGTAGAGCGCCGTGTGCCGCGGCCTCGGACTGCTGTTGGCGCCGGAGCCGTGTACGGCAAGGCTGTGGAACATCAGCGCACTGCCCGCCTTCAGCGGCACCGTCGTCAGTCGGCTCAGATCGAGATCGTCGCGCTCGGTAAGGGGCTTGTCCTTGTCCTGGGCGATGAGTCCCCAGTCCTGCATTCCCCACTTGTGGCTCCCGGGAATCACCTGGATGCAGCCGTTCTCCTCTGAGCTGTCGTTCAGTGCGATGCTCACCGTCACCAGTGTCGGGGGATCCATCGGCCAGTACGCAGAGTCCTGGTGAAAGGCGTGCACCGAACCGTGATAGGCCGGCTTCAGCATCAACGTGCTGCGGAACAGCAGCAGATCATCGCCGAGCAGGATCCGCACCGTGTCGATCAGATTCGGGTGAGCTGCGAGATGGCGGAAGATAGCAGAGTAGTCGCGGGTCTGTTCGATCTTGCGCAGAATCGGGCGCCCGCCCTCCTGTTCTTTCCCGGCGTACGGCTCGATCTGGAAATCGCGGCGCCGCGGGTCCTCATCGGGCAGGGACGCGGCCAACTCGTGCAGGCGGTCGATCTCGTTGCCGCAGGTGGCTACCTCCTCGGCGTTCATGAAGTCTTCCAACACGAGATATCCCTGCTCTTCGAAGAAATCTCGCTTCTCCGTGGCTGTCATCAGGCGCTCCTGTGTGTGCTATTTCTCCGCCGGCACGGCGATACCGCGCATGATCGTGCGCTGGGTTAACAGGAAGATGAGCATCGTCGGAATACTGACGATGAGGATCGAGGCGAACACTGCCGCCGATGGCGCCTCCTGCTGAAACTGACTGAGCCAGACAGCCAGCACGTGCATGCTGTCGTCGGGGCAGACCAGCAGCGGATACAGAAACATCAGCCACGCCAGCTGGAAGGTCTGCAGAGCGACTACGGCGAGAATCGGCTTGCTCAGGGACATGGCGATCTCCCAGAACATGCGCAGCTCGCCGGCACCATCGATGAGCGCCGCCTCGTACAGGTGTTGCGGCAGGGAGTCGAAGAAGCCCTTGAGCAGGAAGATCAGATAACCGTTGACGACGATGGGCAACACGAGAGCGATGAAGGTGTTGAGCAGGCCCAACTCCCGCAGGATGAGAAACTGGGGGATCATGCCCACCATGGGTGGAAAGGCCATGGTCGCCATGAACAGCAGGATGAGCTTCCACATACCCGGTGGTCGGAACCGCGACAGGGCGTAGGCTGCCAGTGGCTGCAGGGTCAGCGTCAGCGCCAGGGACAGCACCACGAAGATCACCGTGTTGAGGAAGGCCCGTCCCTGCACGAAGATCTCGTACAGTACGTTGACGAAGTTCGTCGTCAGAAACTCCCAGCGCAGCCGTCCTGTGTGCGCCAGCACGTGTTCGATCTCGAGCTCGGCCAGGGGCACCGGGATCTGCGCCCAGTCCGTGTAGCGCGCCTGGTGACGCTCATTCAACCCCGCCAGGTCGGCGCCATAGACACGCGACAGCCAGGCACGCCAGGCATACTCCGGGCCCACCAGGTAGAGGCTCTCGTTCGTCCGTGTCTTCAAAAAGGCGTGGTAGTCCTGCCGCTGGGCCGACACGATCCACTCCCGTTCACCGGGCAGACGCACCTGCCCGAAGCCCGTGTGCTCGGTGTGCCAGCGCTCGTTCAAGCCTGCCACGCTCCCGTACTTGTCGCGCAGGAAGGCGACATAGTCCGCGTCCGACGCGTCCGACCGGACAAAGGAGACGTTGAGCACTTCGCGCACGAAGGTGATCCACTCGTCACGCAGTACGGGCTCATCCGCTGCCGGCATGCGGCGCGGCAGGACGAAGTGCTCGAAGGCGGCAATCGCCTGCGAGTGCGCTTCGTTGTAGGCATCGGTGCTCTCGGTGCCGTATTCAGGAGCCACCATGTTCCGCAGGAACGTACCCGTCACCGACACGAAGGCGCGCTCCGCCAGCGGGCGCTCCGCTAGCAGCGCGAAGTACTCCTCGTAGAGCACGGACGGTGTGTAGTCGTAGCGGGCAACGGTCCACTCGGGAATGCCGAGAGTCAGCTGTGACCACGTGTTCAGCAGCCAGCCGCTATCCTCTCCCATGGCGGCCAGGTCACCGTCAAAGCGCTCGTACACCCGCGCTCGCAGAGTACGCAGATTGGTCGACGAGATTCGTTTGAGCAGCTTGGTGCCACCGAGGAACCACCAGTGCTGCGGAATGTCGGCGGCATCGGCGAAACGCCGCAGATCCGCCGCCCGCGCCGGTACCGTCGTCTCCGGCACCGTGGCCAGGGCAAAGCTGAAGTCCTGAAACCCGCGAACACGATTCATCGTACTGACATCGTGACAGTACTTCATCTCCAGGAATTTGCGCACCAGCACAGCATCGTTGCTGAGGTACTCCGGTACGACGTCCATTTCGGCCACGTCCATCTCGCTGCGCACCGAGCCGGACAGCATGAGCAGAAAGGGATAGACCATCGTCATACCACCGACGACGAGAGCCAGGGTGACCCCGGCCTGCAACAGCAGGCCGCGGGTCGACTTCGCTTCTGACTTGGTCAGTACCGACATCTGGCGTCCTGTCGAATCACGCGGTCACTTGGTATCGGCGGTGGAGAATTCCGCCTGGGACATGCGCTTGAGCTGATAGGCGGTCAGCACGATGACGAGGGCACCAAGCACCCAGGCCATGGCCGCACCGAGACCGTAGTGCAGTTCCATGAAGGTGCGTTCGAAGATGTCGAGGCCGAGGACACGTGTGGCCCCATTCGGGCCGCCACCCGTCATGGCCAGGATGAAGTCCGTGCCCCCCTTGAAGGCGCCGACGATGGCCCCCACGAGCTGGATGAGAATCAGGAACTTGATCCGGGGCAATGTGATGTAAGCCATGCGCTGCAGGATGCCGGCGCCGTCCATGGTGGCCGCTTCCACCAGCTCCTCGGGAACCGTCTTCAATGCGGCCAGGTAGATGATGCAGCCGGGACCTGCCGTGGCCCACACCGTGGGCAACACGATGCAGAGCATGGCCAGATCCGGGTCGTCGATCCAGGACAGGGGCTGAATGGAGAAAGACCCTACGAGTCCGGCGAAGAAGGCACCCACCCCGGACCAGCCCGTCACCGCTGCCGGGTCCAGCCCGCGCGCCGCGATGACCAGATTGCCCGGGCCGTGCCACGCCGACAGGATGGGCGACAGCGTCGCTCCCAGCAGGGCGACGCCGAAGACGGCGATGGCCCCGCGCACCGGCCAGGTCAGCTCGCGCAGCTGCATGGCGAGGGACAGCACCAGACCGATCAGCGACAGCCAGGCTCCCAGAGCCCCGAGCTTGACGATGGTGCCGGCCACCGGACCCAGGTCGTTGAGTGACAGCAACAGCTGGTTGAAGAACCCGGACTCCGAGGGTTCGTAGAGCTGCCGCCAGAGGAACACCATGATCACGCCGCTGACCACGGTGGGCAGGTAGAACACGGTTCGGAAGAAGTACTTCAGCCCTCCCGTGGGCACCTCGTCGAGCAGCACGGCAACGAAGATGGGCGGCCAGAAGCCGAGGCCCACCGTCAGCAGTACCCAGTAGAAGGTGCGCCCCAGCGAGGCCCAGAAGCGCTCGTCGTAGAGCACGGTGGCGAAGTTGTCGATACCGACAAAGGCCGAGCCGATGACGAGCTCGTAGTCGAACAGGGCCAGTGGTGCTCCCATCAGCAGTGGCAGGTACTGCCAGAACATGACCACCGAGAGAGCCGGCAGGACCAGCAGGTAGGCCTTGCGATAGGCCCACCACGAACGGCTGGTGCCTCCCGATTCCTGGGCCGTGAACTCCCGCCACACCCAGATCAGAGACCCGGCGAAGATGACGACGATGAACAGCAGCACCGAGGCGCCGACGCCGCGCCGCGTGGCCCATTCCTCGGCCGACATCTCCCCCAGCATGTACTTGTCGACGCGCTGCGCCGCGTCGGCGAGGATGGCCTCGATGCGCTGCAGGGCCTCCTCCTCGGAGAACTCGAGCAGGGGTTGCTGCAGGGCCCAGTTGATCGGCTCCGACACCTTGGTGTAGATGAACTGCGTGTTCCGTCCGTACGGCTCCGGAACACCCGACTCCAGCGCCGTCTGGAAGGTCTCCTGCCAACCTGAGGGGACCTGGCGCAGCACATCGTGATAGCCGAACCGTTCGAGCAGATCGGGCCGTACGAAGCGGCCGAAGCCGCTCTCGACGAACACGCGCGTACGGATCCGCTGCGCCGCTTCGCTGGTGATGAACCAGATGTAGCGCATGACGGCGATCTTCTGCGCCGGCGTCGTCTGGTGGAAGACACCCATCATCGTGCTGTTCAGCTCGCCGCCACGCGACCCACGGGGGGATATCGGCAGCGGCGCGATGCCGACCAGCTCGGGGTTCAGCGAGGCCAGCATCTCGTCGCGCAGCGTCGTGAACTGCATGCCGATCTGGCCCCGCTCCCAGCGAAGGCTGGCGTCATTTCCAGGAAGGCCGATATAGGCCGCCCCCTGGTATGTCTCGCCGTCCACCTCGAAAGTTTCACGGGCAAGGCGCAGGATGAAGTAGATCGCCTCCGCCGCCTCGCGGGAGGCAAACGCGGCACGCCACCTGCCGTCGGGGCGTCGGTCCATATAGGTCACCCCGTTGGAGGCGAGGAAGCTGTACGCTCCCCAGCTGATGAGGGGACCGCCGGCGAAGGTGATGCCGAATTTTCCCGGCAACGTCTTGATACGCCTCGAATAGTCGAGCAGCTCATCCCACGTGCGGGGAGGACGTCGAGGATCGAGACCGGCCTGCTGGAACACGTCCTTGCGGTAGAGCAGGGCCCCCACCAGGATCGACGTGGGCATGGCCCATACGTGCCGTCCGGGGGGAATTCCGGGTTTGTCCACATCCGCCGCCCGATGGATGACGGGCCACACCGGGCTTACGACGCGGTCCAGGATCGCCTGCAGGGCGGCCTCGATCTGGGCCGAGTCCGGATCGGCGAGCCAGCGGCCGTCGGCATCGGCCTGACGCTGACGCTCGTCGGCGGCCAGCACCCGTGCCAGCAGCACCTCGAGGGGCTCGAGAAACCCGTGATTGATGTAACTGGAAGATTGTCGAAAGTTGACGTAGATCGCGTGCGGCGGATTGCCCGAGGCGATGCCCATCAGCGGCCTCGTGTCCATCTCCTGCCCCTGGATACCGGGCATCATGAAGGGCTCGATCCGATAGTTCGGATGATCGCGCAGGAAGGCCCGCAACACGGCGCGCTGGGCGTTGGCCAGGGCCGCGGTACTGGTCACCGTCGGCAGGCCATCGGCGCGCAGAAGGACGGGTTCGTCTGTACCGGTGGCTTCGAGGCGCGTGGCGCCCCAGACAAGAAGAAGGAGGGTGAGACCGAACACTCGAAGTATGGTAGACGGGACCGGAGGCAGCGGCAAGGTCACTGCCCCGCGGCTCACGGGTTGCCCGTCAGCCCCCCAGCTGACGCCGAAAGCTCTGCTCGATACGCAGCAGTTCGGCGTCCTCGTCTGCGGTGAGGGACGATTCGCCCGGCTCGGCCAGCAGCTCGGCGATCCGGTCGATGGCGCGCTGCCTGAGATCCGGCGATCCGGTTTCCTCCCAGCGCTCGCGCAGGGTACGGTTTGCCAGGGGCAGCTCGTCCAGCTCCTGGCGAAACCAGCGCAGGGTGTGCTCGTGGGCCAGCAGGTCACCGCGCTCAGCCGGATCGGCCAGCAGGACCTGCCTCGCCAGATGCTCGTCGTCCACCGTGATCCCCCGCTGCAGGCGGTCCACCTGGGCCGCGATCTCGTCGTCGATGACGAGTTGTTCCAACGAGATCGACATCTGCGATTCGAGCTGGCCCATGCCCCACACCAGGTTCACCCCCGCCTGTGTGTGCAGCGTCAGCCCCATGGACTTCTCCGCCGCAGCCTGGGCGTCCTCCGTCATCCCCTCCGAGCTGACCCAGCTCGAACACGGCAGACTCCACCGCCGTGCCAGGTCGGCCGAGGCTGTCGCCATGAGAAACACCTCCGCCGACCCGCCCAGAGCGACGGCGCTCTTCATATCCAGTGTGTGGGCAAAGCCGGCGTTGTAGAGGCAGGGGCGGCCAGGCTCCAGGGCCTGGCCGATGGCGATTCCCGAAAGCGTCTCGGCATGTGCCTGGGCCAGCGAGCCGGCCAGCGTCACCGGGGAGGTTCCGCCGGCCAGGGGTTCAGCGTTGAACATGAAGGGCAGACCACGGCCCGATGTGCGCTGGATCAGTTGCAACGCCGTCGCCGTCCAGCGCAGCGGGCTGACGACGCTGTAGCCGAAGCTGATGGGAGAGTCGTCGCGACCGGCTGCCAGCACGTCGGTCATCTCCATGACGGCATCGACACCGGAGAGGGACGTGATCACCGGGCGCAGGTGTTTGCCCGTGTGCTGCGCCATGAGTCGCAGCGTGCAGAAGTCTCTCACCGTCGGCTCGAAGTCGCCCACCGACACGCCGACCATGCCCTGCACGTTGTCGAGACGGTCCACCAGCCTGGTGAGTCTGGCGAAGTCGTCGGCCGTCAGCGTTCGTCGCTGGGCGCCATCCACCAGGTACAGAGCGTTGCCCGGCCACCGGACCGTGCCCCCGGCGCACGCCCCCACAGTATGCGTGTCTCCGGTGCGCTGGCCGAAGCGTACGTCGGCGGGGGCGTCGGCCAGCAGCCCGCGCAGGACGTCTTCGGTCAGGTAGACACGGCCTGCCCCCTCGTCCACGCGGGCCCCGCGTTCGGCCAACCGTGAGCGCACCAGTGCCTCGTCCACACCGACACCGACGCGCTGAAGGATCTCCAGACTCAGCGCATCGATCCGTTCAGCCTGCGTGTCCTGCAATGAGCCAAAACCGTGAGTCACGAAGGCACACCGTCGAGGGTGGCCAGGTCGAAATCGCGCGCCGCATGAAAGCAGGCGACGATGTTCTCGATAGGCGTATCGGGCTGGATGACGTTGGACGGAAACACCACCAGGCCACCGTCGTAACCACAGCTGCGGATCAACTGCTCGACCTCGTCGCGCACCTCGTCCGTGGTACCGAAGGGCAATGTCTTCTGCAGACTCACCCCACCGTGCAGGGCGATGCGGTCACCGTACAGGCGTTTCACCTCGGCCGGATCGATACACTCCGGCTGCAGCGGATTCACCACGTCGAAGCCCATATCGACGAAGTCCTGCATCAGGTCGGTGACATCACCGTCGGAGTGGATGTAGAGCAGCACATCGGGGTTCACGGCGCGACAGGCGTCGATCAGCGCCTGCAGCCGGGGGCGGTCGACGGCCCGCCAGGTGTCCGGCCCCATGATGATTCGATCCTGCATGGCGATGTCGCCGGTGATCGTGATCATGTCGACACCGCCACGGGTCATGCGCACCGCCATCTCTGTGTAGAGCGCGTACAACCGATCGTAGAGCGCTTCGAGCAGGGGCCGGTTGATCAGGTAGTCGGCGAGTACGTTGTCCATGCCGCGCAGCATCCACGCCATCTTGTACGGATTTGGGATGCCGCCGCTGACGAACTGCCCCGATTGCTTCAGGTCGGCAACCCGTTCCTCGTAGTTGTCCGGCTCGACGATATTGTCCGCCGTGGGCAATCCGCACTGGTCGACATCCCGCACGCTCTCTGCCCGTGTCAACGGACCGTCCACCCACTCTTCGTACCAGCCACCTGCGCCGATACGATGCTGCACTCCCCAGCCGTCCTCGTGGGTGTTCTCGTCGAGCCACAGATTGCGCTGACCCGGCGCCGCCCCGGGGCGTTCAGTCCGGCGCTCCTCCCATTCCGGGAATCGCAGTCCCACGCCACAGCCGGCCCAGCCTTCCACCCCCAGTTCGGCGAGGACCTGTTCCCAGGAGTCGGTCTGGTAGTGTTGCTTGAGTCGAGTCTGAACGACGGGGTGAAACCAGCCATCGGTAGGTGTCCGATCCGGCAGCTGTCGGTGCAGAGCTCGCAAGATCCGCTCCCGTGGAGTCATGGCCATACCGTTCTCCTGTGCTTTGTTGCGCAGACCGGACGGCCCGCTCCCCTATTCAGTAATTCGAGACCAATGATCGTCTCGGCAACCAGCCTCTTGGGGGTCAGTCAGCCGGCGCAGGGGTCCTTGAGACTGTCGGCGTCCGGAAGCTTGTACGTCTGGAAGTACGCCAGAATGAGTTCGACTTCGCTGAGGTGATCCTTGAGGACCAAAAGCAGGATGAAGATCTTGTAGAGATCCTTCAGACCCAGCTTCAGCATGGCGAGCATCTTGCCCAGTTCCTGACTGATGCTGCTCTCCCCGCCATCAAGGCCCGGAATCCCGAGTTTCTTCCCGAGAGCGACGATCTCGGCAAGGATCATTTCCCCGAGCTTGTCAGCGCCCGCCCCGCCAAGCGCCGGGACGGCGCTGCTGACCAGCCCCGCGAGGGTTGATGTTGTGGACGGCGTCTCTTTGTCCTCCCCGATTCGCTTCTCGTAGTCGCATTTGATGTTCCAGATTGCTCTTCCCGCGTCCACCGCTCCACGTACCGTGTCGGGGAGATTGGCCATGATCTGGTCCGTACTCGGGAACGTGAACTGCTCCTGCACGGCTTTCAAGGCACCGGGGAGGTCGGCCTGACAGGATTCGGTGGCGAATGTGAGGCTCAGGCCCGTAAGCAAGGGGTTGTCGCGGCCGTTGAATTCTGACCGGGGATCATCCTTGTAGATGACCAGTGGTTTTCCGAGGGCATAGGCCATTGCCGTCTCTGAGATGCTGCCGTCGTCCGCGGCCCTGCCATTCATGTTGAATACCAGTACATCGCACCGCTCGATGAGCTGATAGACGTCGAGGGCGAAAATGGCCTTGTATACGTCGTCGGTGAGCGTCTTGATGATGCCAGCATCCGGGAAGCCCATCTTTCCCAGGTTCATGATCTTTGCCACCTCCAGACCGTCGCGCGGCGGCAGGTACGTCGCGTAGTCCGCGTCCTCGAATACCGTGGCGATGTTCTTTCCGGTGTACAGGTTGCCGGGCGAGAACATTGGCCCCGAGCACTACGCGATGGTCTTTGAGCTGGTATCAGACATGGACAGTTCCTCCTTCATCATGTGATGTGTGGACAGTGGTGACCGACGTCTTCATCCCTCCACCTTCACCACGACGCACGTCATGTCATCAGACTGTGGTTCGTCTCCGGCGAAACGACGCGCCCGCAACATGAGTCGATCCACCAGCTCCTCAGCCGCGATCCCTTCGGCACACGCTTCGCGTACGGTGTTGATGGTCTGCCCGTAGCCGAACATCGTCTTATCGGCGTTCACCGTCTCGGGGATGCCATCGGAGTACATCACCAGATAGTCGCCGGCTGAAAGCTGCGCCTCGATCACGTCGTAGGTCGAGTTCTCGGTTACGCCAAGGGGGTAGCCGTCGATCTTGAGTTCGGTGATGGTATCGTTGTGGACGTGCAGCGGGTAGGGCGAACCACAGGAGGCGAGCCGGAGCCTCCTTGAGTCAGTATCGATCTCGGCCATCGTGAAGCAGATGAACGTTCGCTCACCGAGAGAGCGACAGAGGGAACGATTCAGGCCACCAAAGCGATCACCCAGCTCGATCTGCAATTCCATCTCCCGGTCGAGGATGCCGCTGAACATCACCACCGGGATGGCGGCCACCATCGCATGGCCCGTGACATCCGCAATGGCGACCGAGAGTTCATTCCGTCTGGTGAAATACTGAAACAGATCCCCGCCCACATGGTTGGCTGTCTGACACCTCCCCGCCACATCCAGTTCCGTCACGCTGGGCGGCGAAGCCGGCATCAGTCCCATCTGCATCTGGCGGGCGGTCTGTAGCTCCTCCTCCTGCGCGGCAAGCAGCGCCCGTTCCTCCTGCTGTTGTCTCTTCAGCCTTTCGCTCCGTTGATAGATCTCAGCGAATCGGTAGGCCACCGCGGCACCCATGCTTCCGGTGAACACCAACATCCCTTCCGGCACGACGCGGAACGTATCGAAGACCTTGAAGTAGTTGAGCACGTCGTTCAAGATCGCCATGGCCAGCACGACGAGGCCCCCAAGCATGATCTGCGCGCCGGCCTCGAGCCGGCTCGCAGACGAAACGATCACGTACGCCCCGTAGCCCATGGTAAGCACGATCAGGCCGAGGACGATCGGCAAGGTGTAGAGGGCATAGACCTTCAGGAAGGTCAGACTGAAACATCCAAGGACGAAGACGACGAGAAGTGGAATCGTCACGACCCGCACCCAGAATGCGACCCGCGTTTCCAGTTCGAAGAACGTGTGGAGAAAGCCTGTCAGGGCGAAGGCGAACAGATGATAGGGGCCGTGCTGCAGGATGTGATTGAAGATAAACGAATCGCTGAGCCAGTAGCCCGTCGAGGCGAGCGCCGCCGCCTCGACACCGCTCAGAGATGAGAACAGAGCATAGTACAGGTAGGTGGGCTGACGACTCCCAAGATAGAAGACCAGATAGAGAAGCCCCGTAACCAGGAACGCCAGACAGAGCCCTGCCCGGCGCATGAGCTGGAGCTCGAAATCGCGCGTGATCCGGCGCTCCCCCCCGATGTAGAACTCCGGCCGCACCACACCCCCCCAGCCGACGTTGTCCGCCACCCGCATGGCGATCACATTCACAGGGGACCCGAAGCGGAGCACCCCTGGGGGGATCCGATACACACCGGGCCGGTTGCTCCTCTGCTCCAGCGTGCCATCGACGGCAATCTTCCCGCGACCTCCGACCCGGACACCGTTCACGTACATCTCATGGGCGTCGGCGATCAGTGGGATCTCCAGAGCGAGAGGTGTGTCTCGAAGCGTTTCTGCAACAAGGAAGTGCCGCCGATACCAGACGACATCCGAGTCGATTCCAAGGATGTGCCACTGCCCTGGTGTGGAGATCTCGGGCCAGGCTCGATCGTCAAATGAGGGGCTCGAGAACCCTGGCTCATCTTCCGTGCTGTACCGCCAGGTGCCGGTGAGGGGCAACAGGTCGGTGGAAGTGACACGGAGGATCGTGCCCGCTGCTGTGTCGGCCTGGCCCTGCACCCACGAGGGTGCCAGCATCAGCAAGAGGATGGGCCAACCTACTAAAGCATGACGCGACATGGGCTCGGAATCGATAGCGGGGTGAGAGCCCAGTAACGTGAATCGGGAGCCCTCGGGCAAGGTGTGTTCGGCCCGTCTGGGCTCGACGGGCGCGTCGTCGTCACCGGACTCCTGGCTCCGTCACGAATCAGCAGGAAACCCGGGCAGACCATCGATGCTTGTGGCGTTCTTCTCTCTTCGGTAGTCCGCCAGTCCCGACTCGGTCTTGGCGATCGCCCACTTGGTCAGGACGTCTCTCTCACCCACGAATTCATACTGGGGGACGGCATAGCCACACGAATCGCTGATGCGGCCAACCTTGCATGAGATGATGCTTCTCACGCGATGTGATCGGGAAATCGTTCCGAGAAGCTGGCAAACTCTGGTTGGCCTGGTGTCAGAACCTCTCCATGGCCGTGTAGGCGAACAATCCTGGGTGACCCCGAAAACGCACAGAACATGAACACGATCCGGCCATTCTCGCGAAGATGGGCGATCGTCTCGGCACCACTTCCAGTGATATCGATGTAAGCGACATCTTGTTTCCCGAGGATTCGAAAAGTGTCCATGCCCTTCGGCGAGCAATTGATGTGGCCGTCAGACTGCAGTGGCGCCGAGCCGACGAAGAACATGTGCTGTTGCTCGATCCATTGGCTCAACTCAGGGGTGATTTCGTCGAAGACCTTACCCATCAAGCTTCCTCCGGTGTTGGTGAAAATCGCCCTGTTCGATCATGCCGAAAACGCCAGGCCAGGCCCGTTCCTCTGCATCCAGGAAATAGCACTCATATCCGACCGTTCCAATCAACTGGTCCTCGTCCTGCAGAATAACCGCACGGTATCCGAGGGGAGGGTTGTGGTAGGCTGTCTGCCGAATGCGGAACGCCAGTGCGTCCCTGGCACCCTCCAGGCTGCAATCGTCCCACCAGTCCTGGTCGCCGGTCAGGACCTGGTGGAAATCCTCGAGATCCTCCATCGTGAACCGACGGATCACAAGACGTTCGGTGCGCAGGTCTGGCATCTCTTCGTCTAGAAATAACACGTATTCCCCTTCCCGTCCCCGGCAGACGCGGCGCGCACTATTCCTCGCCGCCGAGATAACCCAATATCCGTCGTATCTCATGGATCTGCGGGTAACTGATATGATCCTGTCGTAGATCGTCGGGCCAGTCATGCTCGTCGTGCAGCGGCAACCATCGAACCTCTGTGATTTCGCCCACGTCTGCGGCCTCTGCCTCCGGTTCGTATCCGGGGCTGGCCACTCCGTCCAACGGGTGGCACAGATACGTACGCAATAGTCTGTAGGTGTCTCCTCGAGGAGCAGCGACCTCGAGAATCAGTCGTGCAACATGCACAACCAGATGGGTCTCCTCGAGCACTTCACGTACAACGCACTCGGTCTCTGATTCCCCGGGTTCTCGTCCTCCACCAGGAATCAGCCAGAACGGGAAATCCTCCGGTGGCTTGTAGCGAAGGATGAGCATGCGGTCCTCCTGCACGATCGCCCCCTGAAACCGTATATCTCGTGCGGCCAAAGTGGTCAGGCCTGATCGAGATCAAGTGACATGTGAACATCGCCGCTGCGGTGCCCGTCAATCTGAAAGCCATACGCTCTGTAAAACGCGATTGTCTCGTCCCACGTCTCTGTGGTCTCCACAACCACTCGTCCTATCCCGGCCTTCTTCGCGATAGCCAGCAGATGGTCAAGAATCTGGTGCCCATGACCCTGCCTGCGGAATCGCCTGGCCACACTCATCCTGACAATCCGTCTCGTGTGCTCCTCTTCGGGAATCAGTGCCCCGGTAGCGACCAGCCTGTCCCCCAGCCAACCGAGGACGAAATCGCCGCCGGCATAGGATGCCTCGATATCTTCGAGATCCGTATTGATGTGCTCATCGATCCAGCCCCAGTGCTCACCCAGGCCCACCAGGATCAGCTTGCGAGTTGCCAACTGATGCAGAGGGCTGAAGGGCGTGATTCTCAGATCTTCGGCTCGCATACGCCCGGAGCCACATCTTGAATACAGATGGTGCCAGCGCCGAAAGATGAGGCGGCCCACCGGCGTCGACTCAGGAGACGACTCCCGTAGGCCATCATCGCTCTGGACCAGTGCCTTCGTGAAATAGAGAACGAGATCGTCGTCGTTCACGGTGGACTCCATGGGTTCGAGTATCCTGCCATTGTAGGTCAGTCCTCGACCATCCGGTACGTAGCCGCGCAGCACATAGAGTCTCTGCGCGTTGCCGTAGTCCGGGTACATGCCGACGCCAATGCCAACGGTGGACGAGCGCTCTCCGACCAGCGCCTCTGCTGCCTCCATCAAGGCGGTGCCGATCCCACCACGGCGGTGCTGGGGCAGCACATTGAGGTCCTGGATTTCGGGTACTCCGGCATCCGCGAACGGCGCATAGTCCGTCTCCCACTTGACTGTGACATATCCCGCGAACAGGCCCTCCACCGTCGCCACCAGCACATGCAGATCGCCCGCCTCCTGTTGATCCAGGTAGGTCTCGTACTGAGCCACGGGTCGGTTCCAGCCGATCTCATCAAAGGCAGTTGAGATGGGCTCGGGATCCTGCTTGCACAGACTGTGGATCACCAACGTCAGCTCTGTCCGTCTCTTGCTGCAGGCTGCCGCGACGACGTCGAGTTCGTCGCTGCTCAGCTTGTCCTGGGCGACCTGGAACAGTTCCCGTTCCTCGAACCGGA
Source organism: Candidatus Latescibacterota bacterium (assembly GCA_036011085.1). GTDB lineage: Bacteria > Latescibacterota > UBA2968 > UBA8231 > UBA8231 > UBA8231. Next base: position 64,139 of record DASCMS010000013.1, on the reverse strand, counting down.
TGTGTCGCTCCAGGAGTTCGCCAAAACGCTGCAGATCGTCCACTGCCCGCCCTTGCCCGGGCATGAAGAGCCCCCGAAGCACCTGGTGCTCGTCGGCAAGTCGCTGGACAAGCTGTGACTCGCCGGCCGCTCGCAGGGCCTCGCCGATGAACGACTCTTCGATCTCGAAGTGCGATTCCAGCTCGCCCTTGAAGGCTGCCTCCACCTCGGCCCACACCTCGGTTACAGTCCCGTCCGGACCGGATGCGGCCCTCTTCGCCTTTCGCGCCAGAACCAGGCCGTGGTGATGATCTTCGGACAGATCGCGAAGCTGAGATACTCGTTTCATCGCGGCCAACTCCTCATCCGCCAACTCTCGGATTCGGCTTCATGTACGAACCGGGCACATAAGGAAACGCCTTCTCCACCTCATCGATGAGCTCCACACCGTACCCCGGCCCGTCCGGCAGTCGCATCACACCGTTCTCCACCGTCAGGGGCTCCCTGAAGATCCCTTCCTTCAGCGGATTGTATGTCTGATTCAGTTCGCAGTACTCACGGTTGGCGATGGCGGCCACGAAGTGAGCGTTCACCATGGTCGTACCGCCACCGTGCCAGTTGTGTGGAATGCTCTTGATACCGCGCCGGTGTGCCATGCGCGCGATGTACCAGTTCTCTGTGAGACCGGTGACATTGCAGTCGGTCTGCACGATGTCGAGAGCACCACGATCCAGCCACGGCTGGGTCTCGAAGCGCTCGAGGAAGCGTTCACCGCCGGACACCTGCACAGTCGGCATGGCCTCCTTCAACCGCACGAACAGTTCGATGTGATCGAGTCTTGTACCACCGAAGGCCTCTTCGAACCAGTAGAACCCCAGCTCCTCGAGCACCGGCGCAAAGTCCGTGATGATCGCCTCCAGGGAGCCCAGGTTCATTCCGAGGCCCTCGTGCATCAGGCGGAACTCCGGGCCGACGGCGGTCCGCAGGCGCTCGAGGATCGGTACGTATCGATCCAGCGTCATGCCCGCGTGCTGCCAGTCCGTCCCCGGTCGGAACTTGAAGGCGTCATAGCCCTGCTCTTTGTAGCGCAGCGCTTCGGCGATCAGGAAATCGCCGCCGTCGTCATACCATTCATGCTCGACGCCGGCACTGGCGTAGATCCTGATCTCCCGCGCCGGGTTACCGTCGGTGGCCAACAGCTCGTACACCGGTTGGCCCTTGGCCTTGCCGATCAGGTCCCAGCAGGCGGTGTCGATGCCAGCCCAGGGGGCCCGGCTGTGGCGCGAGTCATTGCCGCGACACGTGAGCAACTCCACGTCAAAGGGGTTCTTCCCCAGCAGCAGCGGCCGGATAACCTGTTCGGTGTATCCTTTGATGTCGGCCGGATTCTCATAGGGTGAACCCTCACCGATGCCGATCAGCCCCTGATCGGTGAAGATCTGCGTGATGGCGCCGTCCGTCTTCCACACCTGATAGGCTCCGCAACGCCACAGGTCGCCGTCCGGATCGACGTACGAGAGAGGCAGGACGCGCACATCGGTGATCTTCAGCTCCTCCCGCGCGATGCCGTCCAGCGGATGATTACGCATGTGTCTCTCCCCCCGCAGCAGCGCACGCCGCCAGGAAATCCCCCTTCGAGGCGCTGAACCCCAGCTGTGTCTCCACCTCACGGATCGCCAGCTCGGTGGCGAAGCACTCGTCCACCGTGTCCGGAAACTCCACACCCATGGTCGCGTCCCGCAGCAGGATCAGATTGTAGCCGTAGCGCGCCATGGCACGCATGCCGTAGTCACGATTCAGGATGCACCAGTTCGTCGCGAAGCCGGCGTAGACCAGATGCAGGATGCCGCGCTCGCGACACAGCTCGTGCAGCTGCGTGCCGGTCTCCAGCAGGAAATCGTCGTCGCCGATGTCGATGTGCGGGGACATACCGATGTTGATCTTGGGGGTGCCAGGGGGCTGCGCCCCGGGACCCCGGAAAACGGCGTAGGCTCCCTGGCGCCCGCGGAACTCCGCTGGCGGCCAGTCCGGAGGAGAGCCCGTCGGTGCCGCCTTATGTCGCTTCATGTGCTCGGGGAAGTCCGGCGTCACCTTGGGGCTGGGAGCATGGACGATCGTCAGGCCCGCCTCCCTGCCGGCATGCAGCACGGGCACCACGGCCTCTCGGGTCACCTGTTCGGCCCGTTCCAGCCAACTCTCGATGAAGTGGTTGTCCCAGGTGTCGACCAGGACCAGCGCCGTCTGCTCCACGGGCAGACGCATATCGACATCTCGCCGCACGAAGTGCTCCTCACGCCAGGACAGACCCTCTGCCGGGCTGACTTGGAAGTACTGTACGGTCAGATCCAACGCACCCATGAGATGCCTCCATGTTGTTTGGCCACCATCCTTGCTGACGTCTGATGGTTGGGCGAATCTATGGCCTATGACCGACCGCACCGTCGACCAGTCCTGGGCGCTCTACGACCGCGCCAGCGCTATCATTCCCATGGGTACGCAGACCCACAGCAAGGCGCCCCGTGATGTGCTGCGTGGCACCGAGCCCTGTTACCTGCGGCGCGGCAAGGGCTGCCGTGTGTGGGACGTGGACGGCAACGAGTACATCGACTTCCGCTGCGGGCTTGGCCCCATCACCCTGGGATACGCGATCCCGGAGGTCGACGAGGCCGTGGCCCGCCAGCTGGTCGGTGGTGTTGTCTTCAGCTATGCCCATCCGCTGGAGGTGGAGGTCGCCGAAAACCTCGTCGACATCATTCCCTGCGCCGAGAGCGTACGCTTTCTCAAGACCGGTGGCGAAGCCATGGCCGCCACCCACCGCCTGGCCCGGGGCTTCACCGGACGCGATCACATCCTCACCTGCGGCTATCATGGCTGGGTTAATGCCATGGGCGGTTCCGGCGTACCGGAAGCGATCAACTCCGTCTACCACGCCCTGCCCTGGGGGAACCTGTCCCCTTTCGAAGCCGCCTTCGACGAACTGGGCAGTGACAACATCGCCGCCGTCTCCGTCGCCTGCTCCTATGCCGACATCGAATTGGGGCACCAGTTCCTTCCGGCCCTGCGGGATCTGACCGAACGCCATGGTGCGTTGCTCATCTTCGACGAGATCGTCACCGGTTTCCGCCTGGCCCGTGGTGGGGCACAGCAGTACTTCGACGTGACCCCCGACCTGGCGGTCTTCGCCAAGGGCATGTCGAACGGTGTTCCCCTGTCAGCCTATCTGGGCCGACGCGACGTCATGGAGAAGGTGCGTGACGTCGTCATCTCCTCAACCTTTGGTGGTGACACGCTGGGCCTGGCCGCAGCCCAGGCCGTCATGGCCATCTACGAACGCGAGAACGTCATCGACACGTTGTGGGCCCGGGGCCTCAGGTTGCACGAGGGTATCACTGCCATCGCAGGACGTCGGGCAGTGCCCGTCGGCATGGCCGGATTGCCACCTGTCGGTCAGATCGAGCTCCCCTCTGCCGAAGCGCGTGTCGCTCTTGAAGGAGAATGCCTGCAGCGTGGCGTGATTCTGTATTCGGTGGTCTATCCCAACTTCTCCCACACCGATGCCGACGTCGACCAAGCCCTCGGCGTCATCGACGAGGCCCTGGCCGCGGTGCAGCGTCGGGGATTGCTGGATTGATCGCCAGTCTCCGTCTGCTGTTGCTGGACCGCCGGGTTCATCCCGCCCACTACGTCCTGCGCGCCTGGCCTGTGGCCATCGTACCGACGCTGGCCATCGCCACGGTCGCCTCCATCGTCGCCCAGCTGGTGGGAGCCGATCATCTCTTCGACCAGAGTCAGTGGGGCAATCTCTTCGAGATGTCCACCGGCATGCTGCTGGTGCAGATCATCCTTGTCGCCCCGATTCTCGAGACCTTGCTCATGGCCCCCCTGCTGGCGCTGCTGGTGCGTGTCCTGCCACGACGACGCTACGCCGTACTCGGCTCTGCCCTGGTCTGGGCCATCCTGCATTCTCTCAGCGCCCCGATCTGGGGGGTGTGCATTTTCTGGACCTTCGTCGTCTTTTCCACCGCGTTCCTGGTGTGGCGGGAGGTCTCCCTGTGGCACGCTCTAGGCGTGACGGCCTCCATTCACGCCCTCAACAACGCCTTTGCCGGACTGGGGTTGGCCTTTTCTTAGGGCACGAGGATCAGACTTCGGGTCGTGGGTCGATTAACCGCAGCACGTTGCGCCGGGCCGATACCTGCTCGATGCGCAGGCGCAGGCGCTGACCTGCGGCAACGTCGATCCGCTCGCCGCGACTCGCCCAGGCCAGCGCCGCTTCCGGGCCGCCTTCGAGCAGTACCAGGTATCCTGGTCCCCGGGGTTCCACCACGACACAGCTGACGCCCTCATCACAGTTGAACTGCTCCAACCACTTGAGGCACCAGTAGCGCTGACTGCTGGCTGCTACACGTTGCGCCGCTTCGTGGGCGGTTTGCGTGTCCAGCACAGCGCGCTCGAGCGTCGCAGCCGGCAGGCTCTTCTCCCCCGCCGTCACCGCCAGCAGCTGGCGTTGCATGACCAGATCGAGGTAGCTGGCCGCGGGATCGGCGCCGACGGCGTACTGGCGCAGACCCAGGCCGGCGTGGCGACCGAGTGTGATGCCGTGCGTCGGGTGGGGGGCTCGCCCGTCCAGCAGGAAGCTGCGCAGGGCTTCGCGGTCGGCGGCGCTGGCCGCGACGTCGGCCTCCGGGACCTCGTCGGCAGCCGCACCGTGCGACCGATAGATGGCGGGCACGTCCCTGGCCTGGCACCAGTCACCGATCGCCTCGGCGGCGAGCAGGCTCAGTTCCTTGTCGATCTGTGCCGCTGGCGTCTCGGGCTTTGGCCGGCAGTGCCCGTCCCGCAACTCGATCCAGGGCGTCGGCCTCAGATCCTGCCAGGCTCCTGCCGCCCGGCGGCGCTGATGCAGTCCCATCGCCAGCTCAGCCAGCCTCTGCAGAGCCGTTGCGTCCGCACATGACTCGTCATCGAGTCTGGCCCGGGGCCGCACACGGCTGGTCTTCACCTCCACAAATCGCGGGTTCAGATCCTCGTCGAGGCACACTGTCAGAGTCAGGGCCGGTCGACTGGCCGCCGGTGTCAGTCGGCTGGCCTGTTGGATCATCGGCGGCAACAGCGGGATCTCGCGTTCGATCAGATGTACTGCCGTGCCGCGCTCGAGGGCTTCACCATCGATGGCGTCCGCCTCTGTCACCCACAGCATCGGCGCCGCCAGATGGATGTCGATCACGGCCCGATGGCGCAGGCTGCGGCGCAGGCGATACGCCCGCGCCCCAGCGGCGGCGGCCGGACCAGCTGGCAGCGATCGCTTCCATGTCGATCTCCCGGACGCTGTCCAGCACGTGCTCCGGGAAAACGTCGGGCACACCGAGCCGGTGCAGTTCGCGGTTTTCGTCAGCAGTCCAATGACCGAGTCGCACCAGCAGGTCGAAGGCGCTGCCGGCGCCGTGGAGATGGGCGGCCTGCATCAGCGCCGCCGACTCCGGTGTCTCCTGCTGGACCGCGGCCTTTTCGAGCAACACGACAGCGCCATCGGCCTCGGCGGGACGGGGTTCCACGGCTCCCCCGTCGGCCACACGACGGAGCCACGTGGCCAGCTCGTCCTGTCGGGCCTTCCGTTCTGCCGCTCGATCGGCGGCAGCGTCCATCTGCTGTACGGCGGCCGGGGTGCGGGGGCGCCAGTCGTCGCCATCGCGGTCGAAGTAATCATCCTGCCACAGCGCCCGCAGCAGCCCTACCCGTTGTGTGGCGTCTGCAGGTATCGCGTGGTGCAGTCCCAACAGTTCGTCCAGACGCCAGACACGGTCGGCATCGGCTTCGATCACCACCTGCCACAGCGTCGCCAGATCGACGTCGCGTCGGGCTCTGTCGCGGTTCTCGTCGACAACCCGGAGACTTCGCAGGCGATTCTCCGGGGGCCAGGTGGACACCTGCTCGCGTGACACGTCCACGATCTTGTCGCGCCGCAGGCGACAGGGACGGCCGTCGACACCGATCACGCGGTAGCGCAGACGCCCCTGCGGAGTACCGGCCAGATAGCCGCACAGCAACTGGCCCCCGCGACGGAATTCCACCACTGAACCCTGACGCTCGAGTGCCGGTTCGCTGGCCTTCTCCTCGCGAATCAGGCGAGCGATTTCCTCCCGCGCCGGTGCGTCGAGCTCGGCCGACCGTATCTTGTCCCAGCGAGTCTTCATCTCATGGGGTAGGCTACCCCTGCTGGATGAACGATGTCAAACGGTAACCACACCCGCCAGCACCTGCAGAAAGCCGCCATGAAGATCGCTTCCTGGAACATCAACTCCCTGAAGGTCCGACTGCCACAGGTGCTGCAGTGGCTGCAATCCGAGAAACCCGACGTCATCGGCCTGCAGGAGACCAAGCTGGTGGACGACAACTTCCCCGTCGACGCCATCGAAGCCGCCGGGTACAACGTCATCTTCGCCGGGCAGAAGACCTACAACGGCGTCGCCGTTCTCAGTCGGCGTGAGACGATGGCGGAACCGACTGACGTCGTCACCGATCTGCCGGGATTGGACGATCCCCAACGGCGTGTTCTCGGCGTCAGTGTGGGTGACCTGCGTTTTCTCGATCTCTACGTACCCAACGGCTCGGAGGTGGGGTCGGACAAGTACGATTACAAACTGGGCTGGCTCGACAGGTGCGCCGCCTACATCGAGGCGCAATTGCAGCAGTACGAGCGTTTCGCCGTCGTCGGGGATTTCAATATCGCCCCGCAGAACGAGGATGTACACGACCCGGAAGGCTGGACGGGACAGGTCCTGTTCTCGGGACCCGAACGCCAGGCGTTCCAGCGGCTTCTCGAACTCGGACTCACCGACACCTTCCGGCTGTTCGATCAGGAGCCAGCCACCTTTTCCTGGTGGGACTACCGTATGGCTGCCTTTCGCCGCAACCGCGGTCTGCGCATCGACCATATTCTCGTTTCGGCGGCCCTGCGCGACGGTTGCTCCGCCTCGCGCGTCGACCGCGAACCACGCACCTGGGAGCGTCCTTCCGATCACGCGCCCGTCTTCGCGGAGTTTGCCACATGAGTCGCAACATCGAGGGAATCGGCTGGCAGGCCGAAAGCAGTTTGGGCGCTATCGCCGCCGGCGGCGCTGGCGCCGTCGATGCCGGCATGCAGATTCTGGAGGCGGGGGGTAACGCCGCCGACGCCGCCGCGGCAACCCTCTTCGCCCTGCAGGTCACCGACCACGTCGCCTGCTGTATCGGTGGGGAGGTGCCCCTGCTGATCTACGACGCTGGGCGCAGAGAGGTGAAATCGCTCTCAGGGATGGGCCGCTCGCCGTTGTCGCCGACAGCCATCGACTGGTACATGGCCAACGGCATCCCCGGACCGGGCGATATGAAGATGGCCCCCGTGCCATCTGTCGTAGGCCTGTGTATCACGACGATGCAGCGCTACGGGACCCTGTCGCTGGAACAGATCGTGACACCGACGCTGGCTATCCTCGATATCGGCACGCGCGAATGGGAGCCGAAGCTGGCCCACACGCTGCGACGGATGGTCGAGGAGGAGAGTCTCACGGACGACAGCCGGGAACAGAAGCTGCAGGCGGCCTGTGATCGCTTCTACGGCCGCAACCCGCGTTGCAGCGATATCGGTGAAGAGCTGGAAGCCGAGTTCATCCGCCACGGCAGCTTCCTGCGCCTGGCCGATCTGCAGGCCCATCGTACACGCGTCGAGAACCCCGTCGTGGCCGACTACCGCGGCTACACGGTCTGCAAGTGCGACACCTGGACCCAGGGTCCGGCACTGCTGCAGGCACTACGTCTGCTGGAAGGCTTTGACGTGCAAAGCGTCGGACACCTGTCCGCCGACTACGTGCACCTGGCCGTCGAAGCGCTCAAGCTCGCCTTCGCCGATCGCGACCGCTACTACGGCGATCCCGAATTCGCCGAGGTGCCGCTGGCCTCCCTGCTGTGTGACGCCTACACCGAGCTACGCCGTCCCCTCATCGACATGGAGACTGCCTCCACGGAGGCCCGGCCCGGCGATCCGCACGCCATGCAGGCCGTTGTCAGTGACGGTGTCTTCCGTCCTGGCGGACCGGGGACCACCACTTGTGTCGTTGCGGATCGCTGGGGGAATGTCGTGGCCGCCACACCCAGCGCCAACGTCGACACCCACCGCATGGATGGCGGCCAGGCGGGTGTCACCTATGGCAACCGGCTGCGCAGCCTCAACACGACACCGGGTCATCCCAACTGTATTGAGCCAGGCAAACGTCCACGGATCACCCTGACGCCGACACTGGTGCTGAAAGACGACCGGCCGGCCTTCGCCATCAGCGTGGCCGGAGGCGATCGCCAGGACCAGACGGCACTCCACATGCTTCTCGGTGCCATCGACTTCGGCCTGTCACCGGTCGAGATCGTGCGGGTGCCGCGATTCTCGACCTTCCACCATCAGAACTCCTTCGATCCGAGTCCACAGCGGGATACGACGTTCACCGATGCGGGCGCCCTGGAGATCAACAACACGGTACCCGAGTCGACTCGCCGGGACCTGGAGCGCCGTGGCCATCCGTTGCTGGTGAAGGAGCAGGCCATCTCCAACCCCGTGATGCTGCGAATCGCAGGCGACACGATACAGGCTGCCGGAGATCCCGACGCCGGTCGCCATGCAGCCGGCCTCTGACGCTACCCCCAGGGAGCTGTGTCCACCAGCACGCACGAATGTGGACAGTTGTTGGCGACACGGTTGAGAGGGGGCTCAGTGTGACAGGGGTGGCACGTTCTGTGCAGGTGATTGCGGACGAACCTTCTCCCGATTACCGTTGACAGGAGTGTCGCCAATGGCCGAAGCGAAAGATCCTGCTGTGCCGCGCGAAGAGAGCAACATGAACCTTGGCTTCACCTTTCTGCGGGAAGACCTGCAGGAGGTGCGCCAGGATATCCGCGACCTGAACCGCCGCTTCGACGAGATGGGTCGGCACATGGACCAGCGTTTCACCCGGCAGACGGCGACCATGATCGCCGTCGCCGGCGCCATCATCGCTGCCGTCAAGCTGTAGCCGCCGGCTCCGCCTCGTCTCCGGCTATTTCCGCCGGCAGCTGCCACACCGTTCCCTCCCGGTTGCAGAAGTAAAGCCGCGACTCGGACATCTCGTCCGGATTGCCGTCGGCCCAGAAGGCGACGAACCCGTCGTGCGCGTTCACCGGACGGCGCGCGTAGGCATGGTTGCGCGCTGAGCCTCGAGTCAGTTGCCGCTGCATCGCCCACGTATCGCCGTCGTCCGCACTCGTCCACAAGGCCATCTCTCCGCCTGTCCCCCAGTGCTGCGGTCCCGCCTCCGTCGGTGCGATGAGGCGCCAGTTGCCATCCGCTTCGATGAACAGCGAACCCATGTCGTAGTTGTGGGTCGACTGCGTGACCTCGGTGAAACGCCAGTCGGATCCCGTCCAGCGGCATAGTGTCCAGACGCGTGGATCCCCATTCGGCCCGGGCTCGTAGGCGGCACTCGTGACGACCAGAATCACCGGGTGACCGGCGGCGTCGACGGAGATGTCCTTCATGTAGACGAGTCGCTTTTCGGCGGCGAAGTCCCTGACCCGCGCCGGGTTGTCGGGCTCGGTCAGCGGCGGATCCAGCCTCGTCCCGCCGGCGGCGCGCCAGGTCTCCCCCAGGTCGTCGGTCTCGGCGTAGAACAGGTCAGTGCGGTTGTCGGGATGACCTTCGGGATGCCGGTTGAAGGCGGTGATCACCCGAGACGGTCGGTCGCTGCCGTTGCCGCCACCCAGCACTCGGTGACTTGTCTGGTAGTGTCCCTCCATGCCCGCCAGTTTCCGATCCGGCGACCAGGTGCGGCCGTCGGCGGAGCGACTCCAGTAGAGTTCGCGCACACCGGTGTACTTGGTGAACAGATGCAGAAACCCCTGGCCCTCGATCCACCAGGGTTGCGGGTAGGTGAGTTCGCCCTCGAGGACCGGTTCGAAGTCAGTCACATCATAGGGCGCGCGGCTGCGGTAGATGAAGCCGGGACGACGTTGCCCGCGCCCGGAGACGAAGACCCAGAGATGACCGTGTTCGTCCAGGGCCAGACTGGGATTGTCGTGGGGATCGTCGACGCCGCCCTTGTCATGCACCACCGTTGGCCGCGGCACCGTGTGGCGATCATGGTCATAGTACGACGCCATGGCCAGCAGGTGTCGCTCCCCGTCCCGGGCGCCACCGTAGACGAAGAAGGTCTTGTGCACCTCGGCGGCGTACACTGCCAGTGGTACGTGTTTGGCCGTGTAGGTGCCCAACCCGCCGGAGTACTTGTCTCCGTACTCGCACATCTGCCCCAGCGTGAACCAGATGCCACGATAGCCCGAATCGGTCTCCATCGGCGGCTAGACTACGTCCACGGGCCGGCCCGTGCGACCGGACTCATACGCGGCGGCCACCGCCGCCAGCACATGCCGTGAGGCGCTGGCAGCCACCGGTACTTCCCCATCCTCGCGGACCGCCGCGACGAAAGCCGCCACCAGCTGCGGGAACCCGAGTTCGTCAGCCGCCTCCTCTCGCACCGGCACCGCCTGCCACTGCCCGCTGCTGCCGGTCCACAGGTTCACCGGGCTGTCTCCTCCGAGGCGGATCTGGCCCGTGGTGCCGAAGATCTCCTCCGCGCGCACCGATCCTGCAGGCGCACACCAGCCCACCTGCAGGGATGTGGTGGCGCCGCTGGCGTGCTCGAACAACACCAGCGCCGTGTCCTCCACCTCGATGCTCTGCACGTTGCGGCTGATGTGGGCGAAGACACGGACGATGGGTGAATTCATGTAGTCGACGGCGCGGTAGACCTGGTGGTAGCCGTTGTCGATCAGTGGCCCACCTCCACCAGCGGCGCTCTGTGTGCGCCAGTCCTGGTTGGCTCCTCGTCCGGACACGTGGGAGGCGCTGAAGCCCTCGGTGCGCACGAGGAACACCTCGCCCACATCTCCGGCCACGATACGCGCTTTCGTCGCCTCGTGGGCGGCGCAGAACATCTGGTTGTGACTCACCGTCAGCTTGCGTCCCGTGCGTTCGGCCGCCGCCGTCATACGATCCGCCTCGGCGGCGGTCGTGGCGATCGGCTTTTCCAGCAGCACATGGCAGTCCGCCTCCATGGCGGCAATGGCCTGTGGTTCGTGCAGGTCGTGGGGTGTGCACACATGCACGAGATCGAGCTCGGCCTCTGCCAGCATCATCTCGTAGTCGGTGTAGCGCCCCGCGGCCGACACGTCATGTCTTTCTCCCAACAGTGCGAGCCGCTCTTCGGTCACGTCTGCCAGGGCGACGAGAGCGACACCCTCCATGGCTTCCAGTACAGGCGCGTGCCGGCGTTCCGTGATGCCGCCACAACCGATGATTCCTGCGCGTAGCATGTGTCTCTCCCCTTGTTGCGCTATCGACGGCGCTCGATCAGCGCCAGCAGTTCATGTGATCGGCGTGCATACCAGGGCGAGGCGCGCCAGCGGGCGACCTCCTCCAGCACCGGCTGCGCCCGTTCGTCCTCGCCCAGTCCGACCCAGTGCTCGGCTAGGGTGTAGAGCAGAACCGAACGGCTTTTCAAAGGCAGCACCCGGGCGGACAGGTCACCGAGAATCTGCGCGAACACCGCAAAGCTGTCCTGCCGGACGCAGGCCTTGCGCAACCCGGGTACAACTTCCTCCCACACATCCTCCTCGTCGCCGATGGCAGCGACGGCGGCGCGCAGACGGGCCACATCGCCGGCATTGCCCCAGAGAGTGCTGGCCATCCATACGGCTTTCGTCGACAGGCGCGACGGCCTGTACTGCAGGTACTGCTCGAAGTAGGTGTCGGCCAGCCTCGACTGCACGCTGTCGTCTTGGGCAGAGCTCTCACCACTGGTGAAGAAGCCACTGACTCGTTCCAGGTCGTCGTCGAGTCGCCGGCGGAAGGCCTCCCATTCCGGCGAGGGTTCCAGCCGCGGGCTCCGGGCGAGTCCGGCCCCGACAAACCGCAGCCGCGACCACTCGGCATCGTCGTCTCCGACACCGCCGAACATCAGCTGTCCGCCGAAGGGCTCCAGGCCGCCGTCGGGATCGGTGACGAGAAAGAGGAATCCCACCTCGTGTCCCTCGAAGGGTGGCCGGAACGACGGGGTGAAGGCCGCCAGCAGGGCCAGCGACACACGGGCCTCCATCCTGTAGCCGGTGTCGGTGCGTGCCACCGCGTGAGTGACGTACTCCGGGGACGGGGATTCCAGATGTCCGCGGGGTGTTCCCCGCCGCCACCAGCGCGAGTAGGGCGGCAGGCCCGGGTCTGCGGTGAAGACGAGAGCGTGATCGCCGCTCACCCAGCCCGGCCCGTCGCCGTCCCGCGCCATATCGAAGAACAGTGCCACCCCGTCGCGGTGGTACCAGGCCTGCTCCCGCGAACCGTCCACATCGGCCACGTTGTCACGGACATCCGCCGCCAGGTAGAGATGTCGGCTGTCCCAGCGCAGACCCACGCGGCCGGACAGATCGAGGCCGGTTCGGGCCGTACCGGCGGGCTCCGTAGCACCGTCATCACGCAGCCATACTCGCTGTTGATCGGGAGGGCCCTGCTCCGGGCCGAAGGTCAACCAGTCGACGTCGTCCCAGTCCGCCAGGTCTCCGTCGATGGTGGGCGCCTCGATGACACGTTCGCAGTCGATGATGAGATCGGGATGGGCCTGGAGAGGACCGGCCATCAGCAGCACGCCTGCCAGCAGGGAGATGGCTATCATGGTGTCGGTGGCCCGACGCCGGCCGCGTCAAACGCCTGGGCGAGGGACGTGTAGCTGATGCGCGCTGCCTCGACGGCATCGTATCCCTGTTGTGCCCACAACCGCTTGCTCACCTCGAGGGTGATGAAGTCGTCCCAGCCACCTTCGGCCATGGCCTTCACGTATTTCGTGCTGTCCAGTTCGCCCTGACCCAGCAACAGCAGATCGAAGGACCCGTCGGCATGTCGGCGGGCGTCGGTGATGTGGGTGTGCGCCGTAATGGGCAGCAGGTGTTCCACGGCGTCGGCTTCATCCTCACCGGACAGGTAGAAATGCACGATGTCGAAGTGCAGACGTAACGTCGGGCTGTTGACTGCCTCGATCACATGAAGGGCCCGCTCGGAGCGATCGACGGCGGCGCCAAAGTGCGCCTCGGCGGCGATGATACAGCCCTCCTCACGGCCCAGCGTCGCGTAGGCGCCCAAGTGGTCGATGATCGTGTCTTGCAGTTGCTGCCAGTCAGCAGACCGGCCGCCGATTCCCACGGCGATAACGGGGGGTTCGGGCGTACCGAGCTGCCGTGCCAACTCGGCACAGCGCTTCACGTGATCCTGCATCCTGACGTGTTCGGCTGCGGACTCGGCCAGCAGATGGCCGGTGACGAACAGCGCCGGGATGCCGAGATGCAGGTCCACCAGCAGCTCGCGCAGCTGGATCCGCCGCGTCCTGTCCATCTCTTCCGGGAGAGAGCTGGGATGGGCCGGCGACACGCAGATCTCCACGCCGTCGTAGCCGATGTCGGCCAGCATTGGCGCCGCCTCCTCCAGGGGATAGGCGGGCATGGCGTACGTACCGTAGGCAATCTGCATGGGGCTCAGATTCGGTGTCGGACCAGACGCTCAAGCAACACCTCCTCGAGGTCGCGCCGGCCGTCGAAGACGGCGAGTACTGTGACACCGTTGCCGTTGATTCGATACATGATGCGGTAGGGCTTTACGATCAGCTCCCGAAATGCCAGGATACCGGATCGAGACAACTCTGGGACGAGACGGCCACGCTCGGCAGCCGTCTTGAGGCTGTCAGCCTTCTTCTTGAGCTTGGCGAGGAACCGTCTGGCGTTCGTCGGCGAGTCCTGGGCGATGTAGGTGACGATGGCACCCAGGTCATCCGACGCAGCCTGCGTCCAGACAACCCTTATCCGCCGTTCAGGCATCCGCCTCCACTCCCCGAATGGCATCTTCCGCCGCCGCGAAAGCCTGTTTCTGCGTCAGCGTGTGTCCGGATTCGGCGTCGGACTCGGCATGGGCCGCCAGTTTGAGCAGGGCGATAGCCTTACGCCACGTGTCGTAGATCTGCACGTCCATGACGGCCACCTTGGCCTCACCATTCTGCGTGATCACCACCGTCTTGCCACTCTCGGCCACCTGGCTGACCAGGTCTGCTGTCCTGTTCTTCAGATAGGTGATCGGCTTGATCTGATCTTTGAGATCCATTGACCCCTCCTGGTATGGTGATAGGCCTGAATATAGTACGCAATACGGACATATCCATACCTGGGGTGTCCGGATGGTGCCGAGTCCTCAGAAGAGGCTGTAACTCAGCCCCAGGGCCGTCGTCTGCTTGACCTGCACGTCATCACTGGCCGTGGGGTCCTTGATGATCTCGAGGTTGACGTTCAGAGCGATGAACTCGCTGAGCTTGACTGTCAGCGTCGCGTCGTTGCCGATGGAGGTATCGCCGACTTCCGTGACAGGCACGAAGATCTGCAGCTTCGAGGTCAGCTGGATGTTGTCCGCCATCTGCCACTGGGCGTCGGTCACCGACTCGAGGCCGCCGTCGATGCGCACCTTCTCGATCTTCGCCGTGCCGTCGTCGTCGGCGTAGGAGTTGAAGTCCCGGGTGACGATCTCGCGCAGCGCCAGTCCGAGTCGTGTCGTCGCTTCTTCGACAGGATGGAAACCGACGCCGGCACTCTGAGTCAGGTACGCCGGGTCGAACAGGTCGGCTACCGCCGTGCGCCTGTCGGCGGCGTACTGGTAGCCGCGGAAGGCCTGGGTCTTCAGCGTCGCCTTGATGTACGGATCCAGCAGCCGGCCGCTGGCCCACGCCAGAGCCGTCTCCACCTCCAGCTTGTCCACCACCTTCCGCACCGCCTGGTCGCCCAGCTTGTTCTGACCGAAGGCGAGCTTGTACTCCGTCGCCCAGGTCATGGCGCCACCGGTGGCACGCTCCGACGTACCGTTCAGACTGTACCCCCAGGAGAAGGAGTCGTCGCCGCCCTGCGACCAGTCCTTGAGGGCCACCTGGTTGGCGGTGACGTCGCCTACCAGCTTGTGCATCCAGGGTGATATTGCCGCGGCATCGTCAACCGGTATCGCGTCCTGGGAGGCCACCGGCAGAACTGTGAGCAGGAGCAGTGGTATCCACCGCATTGTCATCAATCCTCGTCTATAGTCGATTGATTTGAAGCCCGGCGTCCCGGTCAGCTCTCACTGTCGCTGTTGGGCGAGTCTTCCTCGAAGGCGCCGCAGCGCAGCATGGCAGCACCGTAGTACGGATTCGTGATGTGCCCCTCGGTCTGCACCCAGCGTCCGCCTTCGTAGTCGAAGGCCATGGGGCAGTAGGCGACCTCGAGCCCGGCCGGCAGTTCTCGGCTGATCATGTGCTCCGACAACGGTCGGAAGGTGGCGCGCAGGGCGGTGATATCGGCGGCGGTCGCAGCTGCCTGCGCCAGGTCTGCCAGCTCGCCATCAGCCTGATCCACCAACGACCGGGCGGCCGACTGCGCCGCATCGAGCTCGTCATGGGCCAGGGCATCCTGCAGCTGCAGGTACGACTTGAAGACACCTGTCTCCATGCTGTCGAAGCGCTGCGCATCGAAGGCCTGTGGTGGCCCGGGCAGATCGTCGGCAGGCGGATCACCGGCACAGCCGAACAGTGCCAGGGCGACGAAGGGTACTGCCAGAGGGCATCGCATGAGACTCACTCCTCAGACACCGGCAAAGGGGAAGGTGCCCGCATACCCTCGCGAGCGGGATACGAACCAGGCACCCTCATGCATGGGCGTCACCTGATAGTGGCAGACTACGTTGGACCGTTCCATGTCGTCCCGTTCCTTGGCTCCCTGGTGCGGGATGTGGCTGAGGAAGACGACGCAGTCACCCGCCTTCGGGTGCAACACGACGTGCTCCTGGGCCTCGCACCACTGTTCGAACTTCGGTCGGTCCATGGGTTGCATGTGTGGTGGTTCGGCAAGGTGTCCGTCCTTGATGAACTTCAGGTGTCCGTCTCCCGGGTTGTTGTCCTGCAGGTAGAAGGTGGTATTGATGCCGGTGGGCGGCATGGCCAGGCGATAGTCCTCGGCCTTCCGCTTCTCCTCCCAATAGCCGTAGAAGTCCATGTGCCATTCCTGCACGTACGGTCCGGGATTGATGTGCGCCCGGTAGCTGCGCAGCTGACACTGTGGGCCCATCATGCCTTCGAGAAGGGGCCGCACGTTGCTGTGTCGCACCAGGGGTCCGAAGGTCTCCGGTTCGCGGTCGAGCAACGTGTCGAACCACATGTTCCCAACTGCGTTCAGTCCCTCCTCCCAGCCCTGCTGGCGGGCGTGGTCGACGCGGGTGCGCACCAGATCGACCTCGTCGCTGGACAGTGCCCCTTCGACGACGACGAACCCGACACGCTCCAGCTCGTCCAGCTGGCTGCTGATGCCGCTCATCCTTCTTCTCCCTTGCCGGGCCGGTGCCCGTTCCCCTTTCCTACGCTGTACCGATTCCCGGATAAGCTCTCCAATTCACCCTCTTGCCTCAAGCCGGTGTCATCATGCAGATCACCAGAATCGATACGATTCCCGTTGGCTCCTTCGTCTACGTCAAGATCCACACCGGAGACGGCCTCTACGGCGTCGGCGAAGCCAGCCTCTCCGGACGGCAGACCGCAGTCCTCGGCGCCCTCGAGCAAATCAGCCCGGTGCTGATCGGCTGCGACGCCACACGTATCGAGCACATCTGGCAGGACATCTACCGCGGCACCTTCTGGCGTGGCGGCCCCGTGCTGCAGTCGGCTCTGGCCGGTATCGACATCGCTCTGTGGGACCTCAACGGCAAGGCCCTCGGTGTTCCTGTACACCGCCTGCTCGGCGGTCTGGCACGGCAGAAGGTCCTCGTCTACCGCCACGTCGGCGGCAACACGCCGGCACAGCTGGTCGAACGGTCTCAGGCCCTCCTCGACGAAGGCTGGAAGGTGCTGCGTATCTCGCCCATCGTCTGCGGTGAGGACACCGACCACCGCGCCGACGTCGGGTTTGACCCGACGCGAGCGATACTGAATGGTGTCGCCCACATGGCCGCATTGCGTGAGGGTGTCGGCCCCGAGGTCGAGATCATCTTCGAGGTCCACACCCGGCTGTCACCCACACGGGCCATCGAGCTGTGCCGACAGTTGGAGCCGTACCGGCCGTTCTTCGTCGAAGACCCCATCCGCTCCGAGAACCCCGGCGCCTTCCGCACGCTGCGCCAGCAGACCAGTGTCGCCATCGGCACCGGCGAGCAGCTACATGATAAGTGGGCCTACCGGCAGTTGATCGAGGAGGAGCTGATCGACTACCTGCGTGTCGATATCTGTCACACCGGAGGCATCACTGAGGGCAAGAAGCTGGCTCACCTGGCGGAGATGCACTACCAGGAGCTGGCCACCCACTACACCTCGAGCCCGGTGAGCTCCGCCGCCATGTTGAATCTCAATCTGTCCATCGCCAACTGCGCGGCACAGGAGTTTGCGCCGCCCTCAGGCTGGATGAACGACGTCATTCAGCACGACCTGCGTGTGGAAGACGGCTACCTGATGGCTTCTGACAGCCCGGGCCTGGGGGTCGATATCAATGAAGAGGCGGCGCGCGAGGTCGGAACGAGTGACCACGAGCCGCCCCATCTGCGCCGGAAGGATGACGCCGTGCAGGACTGGTAGCGAAAGGGAGGCTGCATGCTCCATCTCGAATTCGACGAACCCGTCGTCATCGCCCGCGCTGAGGGCTCCCTGCCTGTAAAGCAGGCGACCCACCACTACTGCAACGCCGGTCGCGCCGCCGACGGCTCCCATATCGCCCACATGACCCTGCACCCCGACCGTGCCCGACCGACCGCTTCGCGGCTTCCGGTGCAGCTGCCTGGCGCCGAACACCCGGTCTACCTGTTCCGTCCCCATGAGAACCATCCCGACTACCCGTGGCCCCATGAGAACCATCCCGACTACCCGTGGCCCCATGAGTACGCCAGGTCACGCTCCACCGATGGTGGCCGCACGTGGTCTGAACCCCTGCCCACGGAAGGGCACAACGCCGTCCCGGTGGGCGACCTGACCCTGTCCCAGCAGCACCGCGCCTGGCTCGTGGAGCCGCGGCTGGCGACAACGAGGCGCTGCTGATCTACGATGCGCGCAACTACCAGTCGGGGGCCTTGCCCGATGCGGCCAACACGGTGTTCGTCCTGCGCGTACGGGCGGCGGTGCGTTGACCGCGCTACGCGATCCCCCAGTGCTCATTGATCTCGCGCTGGTACCCCTCCACCCGACACGACTCCACATCGGCCACCTTCACCGGCGTCCCGCCCTGCTCTGACGATTCCAGGATCGCCATGCACGGCGCCATGTCCTTCAAACCCTCCTCGCCGCTGGTCTCCGGCTGGCGCCCCTCTTCGATGGCGTTGAGAAACTCCAGCAGCTCGAGAGCAAAGGCATCGGTCACCGCCCGCGGGAAGAAGCGGTCCCGCTCCGCCGGGTCCGCCTCCTCGCTGAAAGCCTTGCCCACGTCGCGCTCGGGCTCCCCGTCGACGAGCAGGCGATTGCCCTTGATGGCGCCGCCGCTGCCGTAGAGTGCACCGCCGCCATCGAAGCCCGTGGCCTCGCCGTGGCCAGCCCAGGAGAACAGCAGGTTGCCCACCGCCCCGTTGACGAACTTCAGCAGCGCGAAGAAGGTGTCGTCCGCATCACAGGCAGTCTCCTCGAGCACGCCACCCTCGTCATCCCGCGTGTACCGCGTGGGTTCGACGACACGCGCCATGGCGGCGATCTCTTCGATCTCGCCGCAGACGTAGCGCAGACGATCGAACAGGTGAGCGCCGATGTCCATCGTACCACCACCCCCGGCTTCCTGCTTCACATGACGCCACGCCGTCTTGGCCACGATCACGTCGGGTGACCAAATGTTGCCCACGCCGCCGGACAGCACCATCTGCAGATCTCCGATCAATCCCTGCCGCAGAGCCCATGCCGTCGCCCGCGTACCCTCCTGGTACCTGACGTTTTCCGCCACCCCAAGAGCCACCTGCCGATCCTGCGCCTTTTCCACCATGCGGGCTGCGGCACGGCAGGTCAGGGCGAAGGGCTTCTCGATCAGCACGTGGAGGCCACGATCCATCGCCGCCAGGGCCACCGGGTGATGTGCCGAGACGGCCGACAGCAGTACCAGCGCGTCGACGGTGTCATCCGCCAGCAGCTGCTCGTGGTCGGTGTAGATCGCCGGGTCCCGGTCCTGCAGGTCGCGCACGTAGATGTCGCGCACCGACAGCGGATCGGTCGGCGACGGCGAGATCTTCGGCAGCGGCGCCGGTCCCTTGCCCCGTTCGACGTAGCGCTCGGCATTGTCGCGATGTCGCGAACACAGGGCCGTCACCTCGAAGTCTTCGAAGCCCGCCTGTCGCAGGATCTGCAGTCCCCGCAAGTGGGCACTGGTAATGCCGCCACAGCCGACGAAGCCGAGGCGGATCCGGTTGCTCATGAGATTTCCTTGAGGGAGAGGAGCCGGGCTCGACGCACGGCGTAGAGGGTGAAGACGACGACGCCAACCGTGGTCAGGCCGGCACCGAGAAGAAAGAGAAAACGGTACCCCTCGGCCTTGATCAGGTAACCGCCGGCCGAGGCCATCACCGTCCAGCTCAGGGCGAGGGCCATCATGTACGCGCCGGACATGATCGGTCGCCAGTCGGGTTCGACGAGCTCCTGCTGATAGACGGTGATCGCCGGGAACGCGAGGCCCGCCATCACCGTGATACCGATGGCACCGGCTCCTGCCGCCCACCACAGGGGCAGCAGACCCATCGGCAGGGCGCACAGTGCCACACCCGCCGCAGCGAATCCGAAGGTGGCGGCGTAACCGATCCTTCGTGCCAGGGCCGCCATGGTCAGCGCCACCGGTACCGCCAGCAGCTGTCCGCAGGCGATGATCGTGCCGATGCGGGAGGTGGACACCGCCAGATCGCGATCCATGTAGAGGTTGAAGAAACTCATGGACGCCGCCATGGCGCAGATGTAGAGGCTACCTACCAGGGACATGATGAGAATGGCGGCGATCGGTCCCTCCGTCACCTGCGGGCGGGGAGGGCGTGGTGTCTCGGCCACTTCGCAAGGATCGAGGGAGTCCGCAGGTGCGGCCCTGGGGGATGGATCTTCCGCCTCGGGCCCTCGTGTCGAGAGCAGGGCCAGCAGTCCTGGCAGCAGCAGTACTCCTCCCAGCAGCAGCGGCAGCAGATAGGTCATGGGATCCTCGGTGGATCGCCCTGTCCAGCCTGCAACCCTTGCCGGCAACACGCCGCCCAGAAGCGTACCGACGAAGCCTGCCAGAGGCACCACGGCTCCGCGGCTGGAAAACACGTGGCCTCGCTCGCGTTGGGCGGTCGCCTCCATCAGGAAGGGGTTGGCATTGACCATGTAGAAGGCGTTGCCGAGTTCGCGCAGGGCGCACGTGGCGATCAGCCAGCGCGCCCGCCACGGCTCCTGCATCAGGGGAGCCAGAGAGACAAGCGCCAGGCCGCAGGCGAGCACGGCATAACCGGCGGTCATGGCCCGTCGGCTGCCCCAACGACGCCCCACCACGCCCGCCGGCAGGCTGCTGAGGGCGAAGGACAGGGCGCCGGTGGCGACAAAGACCCCGATGAACTGCTCGTCGTAGTCGAGACGCACGAGGAACAGGTTGGCCAGCAGGAAGTAGATGCCGCTGTAGGAGAATCCGGCGAGAGTCGCCGACAGCAGGAACAGGCGGGCGTCGCGTGAGAACAGTGGCCACGCGGTCCGGTACCCCTGGATCATCTGCGCTGGATCATCCGCGCGAGGGCTCTGCCATCTCACGGCGCGCCCTGGCCGCCAGCTCTGCCAGGTGGCCGTCGTTGGCGTGCCCCTGCTCCAGATGCACCATGCGGCCGGCACCGGCGGTGGCCACCATCGTCTCGCCGTACAACCGGTCAGCCCAGAAACGGGCATGATGTGAGATGTAGTCCCGGAACCGCGGCAGATCCGCCTCGGGAAAACGCGCGCAGCAGTTGATGGTGAACATGCGTCGACGGCTGGAACCACCGAAGGCGGCGTGTTTCAGGTTGTGGTCAAACACCGCCAGGTCTCCCGGCCGTGTTTCGAGGGCCACCGCCGGAAGATCGACCCCCTCAATGCCCCATGTTTCCGGGATCTCGCGGATATGCTCCTGCATCGTGTCGGCGAACCAGTCGCCGGCGCGGTGAGTGCCGGGGATCACCCGCAGGCACCCGGTATCCCGGGTCAGTTCGTCCAGGTAGAAGGCAACCTTGGCGAAGCGTTGAGCGCCACCACGGGCCCAGCCGTCGGAGTGCCACGTGGTGTCGCCGGCGTAGTAGTTGCCGTCCGAACCGGTGTAGTTGAAATCCTCCCCCAGTAGGCCACAGAGCACTCCGTGAATGCGGCCGTCGTCGAGCAGCGCACACAGTCGTGGATGCTGATCGACGAAGGGGACGATGCAGGAACGCCGTTCATCGTCGTGGGCGGCGCCGTGGTGCCCGCCCCCGTGCTGCGCCCAGACCTCTTCGAAAGCGTCGGTGATCTCGGCGATCACGTCATCGAGCAGGCCTGGGAAGGTGAGATATCCGAACGTGTCGAACCGCTGCAGTTGCTCGTCGCTGAGGCACAGGTCGGCCATGGCGGTCGCTCTCGGAGAAGGCTTGAGTGGAGGCGCTCTGCTATGGTACGACAACCCCACGTGCCGCGCCTGTGTCTTGCCCGGCCTGGCGGTGTCGGCTACACTCCGGCGCCATGAGTTCTGCCACCCTCACGCCCGGTAGCCCGACCGACGTCGGCCTGTCCGCCGCGGTGCTGGAACGCGCCAGCGGCCTGCTGGCCGACGCCCTCGACGCCGGCCAGATCAGCGCCGCCTCGCTCACGGTGGCCCGCCGGGGACGCCTGGTTCTGAGTCGGGGTTTCGGCCATCAACGGCCGGAGCCGGGGGCACGTGCCGTCGACTCGGAGTCCATCTTCCTGCTGGCGTCGATCACCAAACCGGTCACCGCCGGCGCCATGATGCTGCTCGTCGATCGCGGCCTGGTCTCGCTCGACGATCCGGTGCAGCTGCATCTTCCCGAGTTCCGCGGATGGGACAAGGCGAAGATCCGGGTACGGGACATCCTCTCACACATATCGGGTATGCCCGACATGCTGCCGCAGAATACACGCCTGCGGCAGGCCCACGCCCCCATCGAGCGGTTCGTCGACGGCGCCATTCACACCCGCCTGCTGTTCCGTCCTCATACCAGGTTCCGCTATCAGAGCAAGGGCATCCTGCTGGCCGCCGCCATCATCGAGCGACTCACAGGCCTGCGTCTGCGGGATTTCGAAGAGCAGGAGATCTTCGGCCCCCTGGGCATGACGCACAGCTTCCTCGGCCTGCAGGGCCGAGCCATCGAAGATCTGGTGTGGTGTTCGCCGTCGATGCAGCAATCCCCCGACGCCGTGCGCTGGGGGCAGAACTCACCGTACTGGCGGGACTTCGGCTGCCCCTGGGGTGGCATGCACTCGACTGGTTTGGACCTGACGGTCCTGTTGAGCTGCGTCCTGAGCGGTGGTGTGTGGGGCGACACACGCGTTTTCAGCCCGGCTGCATCCAGGACCATGGTGAGCGATCAGAACCCGGCTCATCTCGATTCGCCTTGGGGAATCGGCTGGGCGCTGCGGGACTCGCGGGTGTGGTCCTTCTTCGGCGAACAGGTATCGGCGCACACCTTCGGTCATGTGGGCGCCACCGGCACCGTGGCCTGGGCCGATCCTGACACGGGACTCAGCTGTGTGTGCCTGACCAACCAGATGGTCGCCGGCGGCGCCCTGCTGCGCCGTGTGTCCAACACCGTCGCCGCCGCCCTTGAAGACTGAGGACGCCTGACCATTGGCTGAATTGAGAAGCAGGACGCTGGGCCATACCGGCGTATCGGTTACCGAACTGGGCGTAGGCGGATATATCGGCGCCCTCACCGACGACTCCGCCTCCGACACCCAGCGGCAGGATGCGGCCATCGCCGCCGTGCAGCGCGCCATCGATCTGGGGGTCCGCTACTTCGACACCTCTCCGGCATATGGCACGGCAGAGCGCTACCTGGGCGCGGCGCTGTCGACGCTGGCGCCAGAGGTGAGATCCCTGCTCACCGTATCGACGAAGGTGGGCACGCACCCCGAACGACGTAACACCTACGGTGTCGACGATGTGCGCTGGTGCTTCGAGAATTCCCGGCAGATGCTCGGTCGGATCGACATCGTCTTCGTCCACGACCCCACGTGTGACGCCCATATGGATACGATCCTGGCCTCCGGCGGCGCTTTCGAGGCGCTGGAACAACTGCAGAGCCAGGGCGAGATTCACGGTTTCGGCCTGGGCAACCGCAGCCACCGCTACCAGCGCCGTGTCATCGATTCAGGACGTGCCAGTGTCATCCTGCCTTCGTACGACTACCATCCGATCCGGCAGTCACTGGCGCCACTGCTCGACATCGCCGGGTCGGCGGATGTGGCCGTCGTCAACGGCTCCCCCTACCAGGCGGGGCTGCTTGCTGGTATCGATCTGGACGAGGCCGCCAGGCGGCGCTCGCCGGATGACGCCGACCTGTTGCGGGCCCGGGCCATCGTCGCCTGGTGTGATCAGCGTGACATCGACGTCGGGGCGCTGGCCGTGCAGTTCAGCCTGCGCGACGAACGTATCGCGACCACACTGGTAGGCCCCCGCACTGTCGACGAAGTCGAATCAGGAGTGCGCCACGCCACCGAGAAACTCCCCGATGACGTGTGGTCGGAGCTGGCCGATCTGCTGGCTGATCTGCAGCCCCCCGCCGCACCCGGTGGTGAGATCCAGTAGCCAGCCACTCTCATACGCGTGGCGCGTCTATACCAACTCGGCGCGCACCTCGTCTACCATCCACTCCAGCGTCGCCTGTCCTGTTCAAAGGCCGTCAGCATAACAGCCCACAATCCGTGGCATCGTTCCGTCATGTCTTGGGGACCTCCATACCGACTCCTTCCTCCAGTTCAGCCACGCTGGCAAACGCGACGAGCACGCTCGTAACCGCCGGATTCTCCTGCACCCAGTTGATAGCCCGGTGTGTGGGCGGGACCTCTTCCCCCGGCTCACACAACTCCTGCCACGGTCCGTTGACGGTGGGATAGACCAGCGACAGGTTGTCGCGCAGGTCCTCGCCCAGCGGCGCCAGGCGGATCACATCCTCGGGGCCTGCCGTACTCCAGTCCGTCCTCACCTGCCCCTCCCAGGGCAGCCACTGACCGCCCAGGGCTTTCATGATCAGCACTCCCTTGCCTGCCGCCCGCGCCAGATCCAGACCCGGCTCCTGCCAGCGACAGGCCCGGTTGTAGATCACCAGGTCCGCATCCGCATCGGCGTCGGGCCCGGCATCGACATAGGCATGTTGATCGGCCTCATAGTGTCGGATGAGGCAGAGGGACCGCACCTTGCCCGATTCCCGCAGGCCGGAGATCACGTCGCGCGCGGCAGCGTCCGTCATCCAGTTGACGTGGTGCACGCGCAGGATGTCGATGCGTTCCCGGCGGATGTTGCGCAGGTGACCGTCGACGACATCGGCGAGGGTTTCGGCGTCGGGCGCCCCCAGCTTCAGTGAGAAGTGGCGCTCCTGATCCTCGCCCTTCAGTTCATCCGGTATGTGGACCTCGTCGCCGTAGCCCATGTCGAACAGATTGACACCCAGCTCGGCGGCCCGCAGGTAGATCCGGCGCTTCTCCTCCGGAGGCGGATGGCCCAGCGCCCCTTCGTACCGCGCCAGCAGTCCCCCCAGTCCCAGCACGCTCAACTCCATGTCCGTCGAGCCGAATCGCCGTCGTTCCATGCCTTGTCTACCTTATCCCCTTTGAACCATCAGTTGTGCGCCCAGGAGAGAATAACCTGAGCGCAGGATGCGCGCCCGGCTGATTCACTCAATGAGTTCGGCGGTCTCGAACTCATGAACATCAGGATGGTGTCATGAAAATTGCTCTCCATGCTTCCGAGTCCGAAGAGCACATGGCCTTTGTCCGCTCTCTTGGACTCACCGACGTCGTCGGTGGCATGCCCGCCGCCATCGACGGGGTCGTTCCCGTCGAAGCCTTCGAACAACGACGCGACCAGTTCACCGGCGGCGGCCTCGACTGGGGGGTGATCGAGAATCTGACACCCACCCTCTACGACGAGATCATGTTCGGCGCACCCGGGCGTGACCATCAGCTGGAGGGGGTGTGTCGAACCATTGAGAACATGGGCAAGGCCGGCATTCCCGTTCTGCAATACCAGTGGATGCTGCTGGGAGGCCTGCGTACCGAGTATTCACCCACCGGTCGCGGCGGTGCCCGTTACCCACGCTTTGACAGTGACATTGCCCGACACATGGCCGCCGCCTGCCTCGACTGGCTGGGCGGGGGCAGTCACCGCTACCCCCACGTGCCCGACCGACCCATGTCGGCCGAAGAAGTCTGGTCCAATCTGGAGTGGTTCCTCAAAGCCATCGTCCCCGTGGCCGAGTCCGCCGGAGTCCGCGTCGCCGCCCATCCCGACGACGCGCCGGTGGCGGAGTACCTCGGTGTCGCCCGGATTCTCATCGATGTCGACAGTCTGCAGCGGGTCATCGACACTGTGCCCAGTCCGTACAATGGCATCGGCTTCTGCATGGGGACCATCGGCACCATGGCCGGCGTCGATGTGGTCGACGCCATCCGACGCATCGGCGGCCAGGGCAAGGTCTTCTTCGCCCACTTTCGCAATCCCCGCGGCCAGGTTCCGTCCTTTGAGGAGGTCTTTCCGGACGAGGGGGACATCGACATGGTGGATGCCGTCAGCGCCTGGAACGACGTCGACTTCGACGGGGTAATCCGCATCGATCACTGCCCCGGTGTGGTCGGCGACAACGCTCGGGCCGACCGCTCCTTCGCCTTTCAGGTGGGGTATCTGCGGGGGCTTGTGCAGAGCCTCGAGAGCGGTGGGAAGCGAGCCGCAGCATGAAACTGGCCTTGACGGTACGCTACGGCTACGACGAAGAGTTGATCTTCGCCCAGCAACTCGGCGCCGACGCGGTGGTGGTTCGCTTCGACCTGGGTGACCCGCAGGACACGGATCTGGCCCCCGTGGCCAACCGCGTGCAGGTCGCCGGACTGCAGCTGGCGGGTGTCGAGCTGTTCGGCATGTCGGAAGAGTTCCAGCCCTGGTCCGATGGTCTCACCGGCGCCTTGCTGGCCGCCTCGAGCGCCGGCGTCGACACGATCCTCTGCGCCTCTCCCGTGCGGCAGTCGGCAACCCTCGCCGAGGATCTGGAAGCGGTCGTCGCCACTGCCATGGCGACGGAAGTGACGGTGTGTCTCGATTCGGCGCGTCTGCTGCCGGAGGAGCTCGCCTGGCTGCCGGCGGGGAATGTACACGTGGAGCTCGGCATCGGTCTGCCGCCATTGGCGGCCGGACAGACCGTCGGTGCCGACGCCGCCGAAAGAGTGCGGGCGGGCGGCGTCAGCGGGGTACGATTCGAGGGTGGGGGCCAACCCCTCGGTCAGGGCCCGCTCAACGTACCGGGATGCATCGACGCCTTGACGGCGGCCGGATTCGACGGACTCGTCCGCGCCGGCGCCGCGCCCTTGCTGGCTGAGGATGACGACTGGAACCCCAAGGGGGCAGCCAGTGACCTCGGGTACCTGCGCGCCGTGCTGCAGGCCCGGCGTTCCCGGGCTGAGCAATGCCTGTAGATCGCCCCAACATCCTCTTCTTCTTCACCGACGACCAGCGCTTCGACACCATCGCCGCCCTGAGTAATGCCGCCATCCGCACACCCAACCTCGATCGCCTCGTCGGCCGCGGCACAGCCTTTACCGACGCCTATATCATGGGCGGCAGCTGCGGCGCTGTGTGTATGCCGAGTCGCGCCATGCTGCACACCTCCCGCTCGCTCTATCACATCGAGGACCGGGGCAGCCGGATTCCCCTCGATCATGCCCTTCTGGGTGAAACCCTGCGCACCGCCGGCTACGACACCTTCGGCACCGGCAAGTGGCACAACGGCCCCGACGCCCACGCCCGTTCCTTCTCCCACGGCGGCGAGATCTTCTTCGGCGGCATGGGCGACCACTGGAATGTGCCGGCCTGCGACTTCGATCCATCCGGTCGGTACGAGTCGCGCATCCAGCAGACCACCGATTTTCATTCTCAGGCCGTGCGTGAATGGACGGCGGATCACATCGAAGCCGGTGTGCACTCGACCGAGCTGTTCTGTGACGCCACCGTTGACTTCCTGACAGATCGGGCGCGTCGCGACAGTCCCTTCTTCGCTTATGTCGCCTTCATGGCGCCCCACGATCCGCGCACCATGCCCCCGGAATACCTCGCCATGTATCGGCCGGATCGCGTCGAGCTGCCGCCGAACTTCCTCGCCGAGCACTATTTCGACAACGGCGAACTGCGTGTACGCGACGAGGTGCTGGCTGCGATCCCCCGTGATGAGGGTGAGGTCCGCCAGCACATCGCCGCCTACTACGCCATGATCACCCACCTCGACGATCACATAGGCCGGGTGCTGGGCGTGGTCGAGGACCTGGGGTTGCTCGAGGACACGATCGTCGTCTTCGCCGGAGACAACGGTCTGGCCGTGGGGCAGCACGGCCTGTTGGGCAAACAGAATCTCTACGAGCACTCCGTGCGTGTGCCTCTGGTCTTCGCCGGTCCTGGTGTTCCCGAAGACCAGCGGCGCCAGGCTCTGGCGGGCTTGATCGACATCTTCCCGACGTTGTGTGACCTGGCAGATGTGGAAGTACCTGAGTCGGTCGAGGGCGAAAGCCTCGGGCTCTGCTTCGATGACGATGGCGCCTCGGTGCGCGACACGATGCTCTTCGCCTACCGCCATCTCATGCGGGGCGTACGGGATGGCGCGGGCAACAAGCTCATCGAGACCGCCGCCGCCGGGCAGTGTCACACGCAACTGTTTCACCTGGGGCGCGATCCGTGGGAGATGCGGAACCTGGCTGGTGATCCCGAGCACGCCGAGGCAGTGCTGCTCATGCGCCAGGCATTAACCGCCTGGCGTGATGACTTCGGTGACACGCAGCAGGATCAGGGCGCCGCCTTCTGGCCCCAGATGGAATGGGCCAGCTGAACCCACGACGTACGTCCTTCGCTGCATCTTTTATCTTCGGACGCCTTCCACCTCTACATAGAGAGCCGGGATGAAGCGACCGTGGCGAGCATCGGGTGCCGGGTCATCGGTGTGCAGCCACGCTTCCAGACGTGACGTCCCCGAAGGCAGGTCCAGGGACACCATGTCCACGACATGCGTCCCCGGCGGCAGTGCCACTTCGTACTCCGCTTCGTCAAGGGCGAGATGGACCGTGCCGGCGGGCACGCCCTGTCGCAGCCGGATCCGCACGTTGAACGGTCCCGCTCCTTGTCGCACATACACCCGCCAGTAGCCACGCAGACCATCACTGCGCCAGCCCTCGGCCCCGTCGAGAGTGCGCCAATCGTTCTGCGTCAACAGGACCGGGTTCTCCTCGTCTGAGCCCAGGTACACCGTGGGCGGATCGAATGTGCGGGCTCCCCGGGTTGTGCCGACGTCATCGAACCACACTTCGTATTCCTGGCGCAGCCGTTCCACCACGTCCGGGTGGGCGACAGCGATGTCGGCCGTCTCGTGCGGATCCCGCGCCAGATCGTAGAGCTCGTCGGCAGCACTCTCGTGGGGACGGGTCACCTTCCATCGCTGCGTGATGGCGGCGTAGTTGCGGTACCGCACGGGGGCGTCGCCGCGATGCCATTGCATGAACACGGTGCGCTCCGGTGACGTCCCCGGCCTCTCCGTCAGTTGTGCTGCCAGGCTGACGCCGTCCACGGGCTGTTCGGGCAGCTGCGCGCCGCAGAGATCGGCAAGGGTGGGCAACACGTCCACCGTCGCCGCCAGGCAATCCACATCCCGCCCGGCCGGCACATGGCCCGGCCAGTGCCACAAGCTGGGCACCTGCACGCCACCCTGATAGACGCTCCCCTTGATCCCGCGCAGGCCACCGTTCCAGCGATGTCGCTCGCCGGCCGGTGCCTCCTGGTTCTGCGCCGAGCCGCAGGGCCCGTGATCGGAGGTGAACACGACGAGGGTGTTGTCGGCCAGATTCAGCTCTGCCAGCTTCGCCTGCACGCGGCCGACGTTGTGATCGATGTTGCTCACCATACCGTAGATCCTGGCGTGAGCCTCGTTGACGCCGGCCTCCCGGTACGGATCCGCCCACTGGTCGGCGATCTGCAGGGGGGTGTGCGGCGCATTGAATGCCAGGTAGGCGAAGAATGGCTCCCCTGCCCGCCGCGTGATGAAGTCGAGGCACTCGTCGGTGAAGACGTCGCTGCAGTAGCCGTTGCTCTGCTCCGGCATCCCGTGGCGCACCACGACGGGATCGAAATAGGACTCGTCTTCCCGCTCGTGATTCTCGTAGCGGTCGCCTGGCTGGCCGATCCCTCCAGCCAGATGTACCAGGCTTTCGTCGAAGCCCAGATCCATTGGCCGTGACGGGTAGTTGTCTCCCAGGTGCCATTTGCCGAAACAACCCGTGGCATAGCCGGCGGCACCCAGCGTCGCCGCGATCGTCGGCTCGCCAGGATCGAGAGTTGCACGACCACAGTACGTGTCGAAGGCGCGGGTGCGCAGGTGCCAGCGTCCGGTGAGAATCCCCGCCCGTGCCGGCGTGCACAGCGGACCCGAGCAGTACCGTGTCAGTCGCGTGCTGGCGGCGTACATGGCGTCGAGCTGCGGCGTCTTCGTCGGCACCGGGTTGCCATGGCAGGCCAGGTCTCCCCAGGCCAGGTCGTCACAGATGATGAAGATGACGTTGGGACGTTTCATGGTCTTCCTCAGTCCTGCTGCAGATCGCCGATCATGTCGATCACGTAGTCGTGCATGGCGCCATTGGTGATCACCGTGTACAGGCTGCTGCCGTCCCAGCCAGCACCGCGCCAGTCGGTGACACGGCCTCCGGCTTCTTCCACCAGCACCATACCCGCGGTGAAGTCCCACAGCTCATCCCCCGAGCAGATCCAGCCATCGCCCATACCGGCGGTGACGAAGCTGAGCTCGACGGCGGTGGAGCCGAGGCTGCGGGGGTAGCTGCGCGGCGCAAAGCGGGACAGAGCGGCACCGTACCGACTGCGATCGGGCGGCGGATAACCGTGGGTCAGGTAAAGGACGGCGAGCTCGGGATCGGCAACCTGCGACACGGACAGCTGCTCCTCGTCGTTGCGCCAGGTGCCGCTGCCGCGTTCGGCGGTGTAGCAGTCCCCCGTCAGCGGATGATAGATAACGCCCAGCTCGACACGCGGTCCCTGCATGAGGGCGATCGACACGGCGAACAGAGGGATACCCCGCGAGAAGTTTGTCGTGCCGTCGAGGGGGTCGACCACCCACAGACCGGCGTCGCTGTCCCTCGTGCCCCCCGCCTCTTCACTGAGGATGTCGTAGGAAGACTCGGCACGCAGCTTGTCGAGGATGATCGTCTCAGCGTCGCGATCGGTTGCTGTCACTTCCCCCTTGCCGCCGGATTTGCGCTCGGCAGCCGCACCGTCGGAAAAGCGGTCAGCGATGAGGGCCCCCGCCTGACGGGCGGCGTCGATGGCGAGGCTCAGATCGGGGCTGGGGGTCGGTCGTTGGCTCACGGCGGCTCCTGGGTTTGCTGAGTGGTCGGCATGGAAGATGGCGCTGTGACCGCATGTCGCCAAACGTGAGCTGTGGGTGACAGCGATGCTGCCCTCCGGTTACACGCGGATTGACGCAAGTCGCCAGCCTGCACTGGACGCACCCGCGGCACGCGGGTTGCAGGTGAAGCCACCATGACCGCTACCGTGATGACTGCCACCACCTTCGGCGTCGAGGCCCGCCTCGTGCATGTGGAAGTCGACACCGATCGCAAGCTGCCCTCCTTCACCCTCGTGGGCCTGCCCGACTCCGCCGTGCGCGAAAGCCGCGAGCGGGTCATGGCCGCCATCCGCAATGCCGGCTTCGAGTGGCCGCGACGGCGGGTCACCGTCAACCTGGCGCCGGCAGACCTGCGCAAGGAGGGTTCCGCCTTCGATCTGGCCATCGCCGTGGGCATTCTCGTCGCGTCAGAACAGATCCGCACACCCACACTGGAAGACTTCGCCCTTCTCGGTGAGCTGTCGCTCGACGGCAGCATCCGTCCGGTTCGAGGTCTGCTGTCCATGGCCACCGGCCTCGGGGAGCGGGACGTCTATGCCGTCATCGTGCCCCGTGCCAATGCCCGGGAAGCGGCCATGGCGGGCGGGCCTGTCGTCTATCCCGCCGCCACCCTCACCGAGGCCGTCGAGATCCTCGAGGGCGGCGTGCGCATCCGGCCATGTGTCGTCGACGCCGGTCAGGCGCTGGCGCGGGACGCTCCCGGTGACGAATACGACTTTGCCGATGTGCGCGGTCAGGAGCACGCCAAGCGGGCCCTGGAAGTGGCGGCCGCTGGTGGCCACAACGTCATCCTCGTCGGGCCTCCCGGGTCAGGAAAAACCATGCTCGCCCGCCGCCTGCCCACCATCCTGTCGCCACCAACGGTCCAGGAGGCCCTCGCCGTCACCCGCATCCATTCGGTGGCCGGGCTCCTGCGACCGGGCCAGTCGCTGATCACGAGACGTCCCTTCCGCGCCCCCCATCACACGATCTCGGACGGTGGCCTCATCGGTGGCGGCCGCGTCCCACGCCCCGGCGAAGTGTCACTGGCCCATCATGGCGTCCTCTTCCTCGATGAGCTGCCCGAATTCCATCGCCGCGTTGTCGAGGCCCTGCGACAGCCGCTGGAGGAGGCTCGTGTCACCATCGGTCGCGCGGCGGCAACGCTCAGCTACCCTTCGCGCTTCATGCTCGTCGCTTCGATGAATCCGTGCCCCTGCGGCTACCTGGGCCATGGACGCCAGGAATGTGTCTGTCAGGCCGTTGCGGTGGAACGGTATCGGACCCGACTCTCCGGCCCGCTTCTCGACCGGATCGATCTGCACGTTTCTGTGCCCGCCGTCGGTTTCGATGACCTGCAGACCGGTCCCGCCGGCGAAGCCTCCTCGGCGATACGTCTGCGCGTTGCCGCCGCACGTCAGCGTCAGCTCGAGCGTTTCGCCAGCGAAGCCTCGCCCGATCTGCTCTGCAACGCCCACATGGATTCTCATCACGTGCGCCGGTACTGTTACCCTCTGCCGCGCGAGGCCGCCCAGCTGCTGCGTGCCGCCCTCGAACGGCTGGGACTGTCGGCGCGGGCGCACGACCGCATTCTCAAGGTGGCCCGCACGATCGCCGATCTGGCCGGCGTCGATTGCCTCGGCGAGACCCATGTGGCAGAGGCTGTCCAGTATCGCGGCCTGGATCGACCCCTGATGAAATGAGGCAGGAGCCACCACCCCAGGCGACGCTCGTGTGTAGATTCACCTGGCCATGCCATCCCCCCCCCGCTCTATTGTTGCTGCTGCTCTTGCTGGTGCTGACGAATCAGCCCCTCCACGCCTGCGTGGAGCGCACCTACTCCTCCCGGGCCGTAGAGCAGAGATCCGGCGTCCTGCTCTATTCCGAGCGGTACACGGACGTTGTCTGCAACGACTTCCCTTTCAGTTCTCACGTTGTCTATCTGGGCCCGTACGGCGATACCCTCGCCACCAAGTCCCTCGACTTTTCCCGACACCTCATCAGGCCGGATGTCACACTTGACGATCGCCGTACCGGGTATCGCGAGGGGGCCATTGTTCGCGGCGACTCGATCGAGATGTTTCGGCGGCTGGATCACGACGCCCCCGAATACCGCCGTTCCAGCCGGCCCGACCGGCTGGCCGCCATCAATGCCGGCCTCGACCACGCCATCCGCCGCTACTGGGACCTGCTGGCCGCCGGCTCGAGAGTCGAATTCGACTTCGCCGTGCCCGATCGACTGCGAAACTTTCACATCCGAGTCCGACGACTCGGCGAACCGGCCGACACGCTGCAGCTCCGGATCGAACCGGCCAGCTGGTGGTTGCGCTGGGTCGTGCCCGGCATCGACATGACCTACGATGCCCAGACCCGCCGGGTCCTGCTCTACGAAGGCGTCACCGACATGCGTGGTGACGGCGGTCGACGGTACCGCGCCCGCATCGAGTTCGACTACGGAGGGCCTCGCCGGGAGCCTTGACCGGGGGCCCAACGTCGCGGCTACTTACCCGCATGGCGACCCTCTATCTGATCGATGGCAGCTTCGAGCTGTTCCGCTGCTTCTTCGGTGCCCCCCGGGCCCAGCGCTCCGACGGCAAGGAAATCGGCGCCGTGCGCACGCTCTTCGGCACGACGCTGGCGTTGTTGCGGGAAGAAGCCCTGACCCATGTGGCCGTGGCCTTCGACGATGTGGCCCTGCTGGAGGCCCGCGAGCCGGAAGACACCGAGCTAATCCAGGCCCAGTACGATCTGGCGCGGGAGGTCTTCGCCGCCCTCGGTGTGACCGTGTGGACCATGTCTGGGTTCTCCGCCGATGATGCCCTGGCCACGTCCGCCCACCGTTTCGATTCCGACCCGTCTCTGACACGCATCGTCATCTGCTCCAGCGACAACGACTTCGCCCAGTGCGTTCGCGGCGAGCGCATCGTGCTCTACAATCGGATCAAGCGGATCATTCTGAACGAGGCAGCGGTGCTGGAGAAGTTCGGCGTGCCCCCCGAGCGCATCCCGGGTTGGCTGGCCCTGGTGGGAGACAAGTCAGACGGTATCCCCGGGATTCCGGGCTTCGGGCCGAAGGCGGCTTCTGCCGTGCTGCGCCGCTTCGGCCGACTGGAAGATGTGCCGCTCGAGGCGACGGCCTGGGAGGCTCTCGACGTTCGGGGAAGCCGGAAGCTGGCCGCCACGTTCATCGAACGTCGCCAGGAGGCCATCGGCTATCGGGACCAGGGGATCAAGCGTCTGGACGCACCCCTCGGTGAATCGCTGGAAGAACTGCGTTGGTGCGGCGCCGACGGGCCAGGGCTTGAGGCTCTGGCACGGGCTCTGGAGAATGACGGGTTCCTGCGGCGGCAGATCCCGCTGCGTGGTGCCTAGTCTGCGCCGGTTCAGCTCATGGGGAGGTGCGACAGGTTCATCATCACCGAGCGGAAGTGGCTCATCAGATTCACCTCGTGACTGCAGGCAGGGCACGTCAGGCGCTCGCCGCCGCGGACATCGACAAAGCTGCACTTGGTGAAAGCGGCGTGGCGCTTCACCTCGTCAACGCTCCCGGCGTCCTCCTCGGTGCGATCGATCCGTTCCCAGTCTACGGTGCTGCCCGTACTGGTGCGGAACAGCTTCTGCTTGGGTACGTAGGCCTTGAACCGCTTGCCGCAGGTGCACGTGTACAGAAAGCCGATCGCCATGGTTCCATCCCCCGGTCGGGTGCCAGATCTGCCGTCAATGTACACCCCGGAAGGGCCTCCAGAAACGCGGCATTTACAGCGCGTTGCACGATTGCTGCCGCTCTTGTCTGTATTTTCTTCATCAACGTCGGGCTTCGATGAAACCGTGCAGCAGGGAGGCTTTCGGGTGCTCCGGTTCGAGTGCCAGAACGCGGCCAAAACAGGTCGCCGCCAGGGCCGGATCGTCGAGTTCGGCCGCCGCCAGCAGTCCCAGCTCGAGCCAGAGACGCGTATTGCCCGGGTCGAGGCCCAGCGATCTCTGCCATTCGCTGGCGGCTTCTCCAATCCTGCCAAGACGGCGGTACGACCAACCGAGACGACGGCGATAGTCAGCGCCATCGACGACGGTAGGTGAGATGTCCATCGATCGCCTTTGCAGCCGGGCGAAGTCCTCCACCTTGCCGGCCTCGAGAGCCGCCAGCGCGCCGCGAAGGATCGCTGAGGCGATCACGATACGGGAGGAGTTGTCCGGCGCCGGCACGGCGCGAGCCCCACGCACCCGCCATATCTCGATGGCAGGTCCTGCCTGCCTCAGGTCACCGAAGTCTGAGACGGGTATGTAGTAGGCATCGATTGGATCGAACTCAGGGGGGTCAGCCACATCCCAGCCAGCCGGTGTGAAGCGTGCCTGGCGCTGCGCGACGGACGGCAACTGGCCGACAAAGCTCGAGTCGAGTCGCACCGGTGACAGAGGGTGGTCATTGGTCAGCACATAGTCACACTCCGACTCGTCGATGACGCGCAGGTTGCCGCTCTCGAAACGTCGCCAATCGGCCTGCAGTGCGTACCGATAAACCGGCCGCTCCGGTCCGGAACGCTCCAGGTACGGCAACAGGCGGCGCAGACCGGTGGCGCCGTTCTGCGCGACGTAGCGACGCACCTGCCACCAGGTACCAGCCTCCGTCACCAACGGCGGATCAGCTGACCAGCTGCCGAAGTTGCACAACCTCGCACCTGCCGGGACCCGCTCCTCGAGCCAGTCCACGGCCTGCTGTCGCGTGTCCTGTGAGTGTAGAACGTCGACGATGCGCAGACTCGCGTAGGCCGGGGGCAGGGCGACAAGGGCCAGGCCCGCTGCCAGCATCCAGCGCTTCGACCCGGTCCGGGTGGCGATCCACTCCAGTCCACCGGCAGCCAGAACGCACTGCAGCATGGCCAGCGGCAAGGCGTACCGGGCGAACACCAGCGGCGAAGCGCCGACCACGAGGTAGTAGCCGATCCAGCTTGTGGCCAGCACCCGTTGTCGTACATCGCCGCCACGCAGCGCCAGCACCAGACCGACCACCAGAGCCGCCAGCCCCGGCCTGCCGAGGTTGACCCGCAGACTGAAGAGGATATGGTGGATCCAACCGGGTCCCTGATCGGCCAGGCCCGTTCGCGCGTGTGTGACCAGGTCGCCGAACCCGGCGAGAAACGCTGCCGGCGTCAGCACGATGTACGGAGACCCCGCGAGGAAGGTGGCCACCGTCGCCCCGCCGGCGATCCACAGACGGCGGTCCACGAGTGAGCGGCGCAGAGACACATGAGCGACGACGATGGGGATCGCCGCCAGGGCACCGTGATACTTCGTCGATGCTGCCAGCCCTGCCAGGACACCGGCCCACAGATATCCTTTCGTCCCCGGGTGTGAGACGAGTCGCACAGCGGACCAGGCGGCGGCGACATACCACATCGTCATCGGCACATCCAGGCCGGCCACCGGGCTCTGCCGCACCGGAAGGACCGCTACGGCCGACAGTCCCAGTGCGATCAGTCCCGCCCGGCGGCCATAGATCTGCCGTGCCAGCCCGGCCACGAGCAGCATCGTCACACCACCGCTGAGGGCGTTGACCCAGCGTGCCAGCAGCAGGGCGGCCTCCGGACGCCAGAAATACTGAATACCCAACCACGAGTTCAGCGACACATCCGGAGGGGCAAGGGCCAGCCCCCTCAGCAGCTGCAGCAGCGCCAGGACGTAGGTGTGGAAATAGGGGTAGTAGAAGACCTCAGGGGCAGGGTCACCGAGGGCGACCAGCAGGGGCCAGAAAGCCGCGTTGAATTCGTCGGGATGCGGCACCGGCGCACCCACCAGCAGCGGTACGAGTCGCAGAGCACTGCCGGCCAGAACGAGCACCGTCGACAGCATCGCTGACCTTGTCAGGGCGCCGGGCACGCTTCGCCCCGGTGGTAGCGGGCGATGAGATCTTCGTCGAGGAACAGCTCCCGACGGGTTCCCGGTTGAATCGGTGCTGACATGGTGTTCAGTCCGTCAGGGCGCTGCGGATCGCCGCCGCAAAGTCGTCCACATCCTCGGGCGTGGTATCCCACGAGGCCATCCAGCGGACCTCGTGGGTCTCGGCATCCCACACCGCCATACGCCAATCCTGCCGCAGCTGGGCCAGGGCCGTAGCGGGCAGACGGGCGAAGACAGCATTCGACTCCTGGGGATGAGTGAACTCCAGCCCTGGCAGATCACCCACCGACTCGTGCAGGCGGCGCGCCATGCTGTTGGCGTGTTGCGCCATCTCTCGCCACAGTTCGTCGGTGAGCAGGGCCAGGAACTGGGCGCTGAGGAAGCGCATCTTCGATGCCAGCTGCAGTCCCTGCTTGCGCGTGTACGGCATCTGCGGTGCCAGCCCCTGGCTGAGTACGAGCACGACCTCGCCTGCGAGCAAGCCGCATTTGGTCCCACCGAAGCTCAGCATATCGACGCCGACGTCGCTGGTCACAGCGCGCAGCGGCACGTCGAGGGCCGCCGCCGCGTTGGCCAACCGGGCTCCGTCCATGTGCAGCAACCAGCCACGATCGTGAACGGCCTCTGCCAGGCGCCGTACCTCATCTGGTGTGTAGACGGTACCCAGCTCGCTGGCCTGCGTGATCGACAGCACCCGCGGCTGCGACTGATGGGGCATACCGTGACCATCGGCTACCTGCGTCAGCGACGCCGGCTCGATCTTGCCGTGCGGCACACCGAGGACGAGGACACGGCAGCCGGCAAAGCGCTCGATGGCGCCACATTCGTCGAAATGTATGTGCGATGTGCCGGCACAGATCACGGCCTGGTGCGGTTCGATGATGCCGGCGGCACTCATCACGTTGGCGGCGGTGCCGTTGAACACGGGAAAGGCCCGGGTGTGGGAGCCGAAAAGCTCGCGGAAACGAGCCTCCAGCTCCTGCGTCCATGCATCCGCTCCGTAGGAAGGTGCGTGCCCCGTGTTGGCCTCGGCGATGGCCGCCAGAACCCGCGGATGGATACCGGCCTCATTGTCACTGGCGAAGTGACGGACGCGTTCAGTCATGGTCACATGTTCGGTGAAAGGGTTGGCTCGACGCAAGGGTGCAAGGTTTGCACCCGGTGTACATCCGGTCTGCACTTTTACGTCGACTCAACACCACTGACGGAGTCGGACGAAGGGTGGACGGAAAAACGCCGTCTATCATAATAGATATAGGCACTGGCACGCCCCTTGCATATGCGGGCCCAACCAACGTTCGCTTCAGCCACATTCGATTCACGGATGCTTTGCGCCGCCTTCGGGCGACAATGGAGACCAGAGATGCAGCTTGCACCAAAGGTCGCAGACAGAAGCATCCCCAGGGAAGGAGACGTGACGTGTTTCAACGCCTGACGGGTATCGCTTCACAGATCGCTCCGGTGATCGACGAGGTGGGTATCGAGTTCTGACGCAGAACTCAGCGCCCTCTCTCCGATCCCGCAGCAGTGGGACGGAGTAGACGGGCTTCATCATCCGATATGATGACGCAGGGACCGTCCTCCACAGGACGGTCCCTTTTTTGTAACCCGGCGAACGATGGAAGTTCGCCGCCAACGCAGGAGAGATGGAAACGATGCGACGAGAATTGCTGAACCAGGCCCTGGTATACGGCGTGGTCACCTTTATCGTCACCCTCGTCTTCCCCTTCATCGGCTACTTCTCCTAGAGAAGATCCCGTTGCAGGAGCGAAGAGGGTGCCACAGAAACCACATGAACTCGAGGAGTGCGACATGAAGGCCAACCATCTGTATCACACGCGTGCCGTCAACGGCCTGCAGCGTGCGTTATGGTGGGTGTTCGCTCTGTCGGTGGCCTATGCCGTCGCCACCGACCCCGAGCATCTCTTCGCCATCCCCCGCTGAAAGCTAGATGTCGTGCCTCAGAGATAGGTCGGCGAATTCTGGCGTCGAGACGCCGGGCTCACAAGGCGCGCGATCGATGTGGGTCAGTGGACCCACAGAGTGAGCGCAACGCAGTGAGCACGGATGGCTCGGCGGCAGAATGTTGACGGATCTCTGAGACACGACATAGAGGACGACCGGTCCCATCCGTGGACCGGTCGTCCCGGCACCATCAGGACGTTCCGCCCTACAGAACCCCGAAGCGCTGTTCCAGATCCACTGGCAACCCCGTGCGCATCGACTCGTAGCCTGCCTCCACGACGGCGAGACTGCGCCGCTCGGACAGACCGGTCGTCGGGCCTTCGACGCCTGCCACTGTCGCCGCAAACGCCTCCAGCTCGAGGGCATGCTCCGAATGTCGTGCAGCCGGGATATCGACGAGGGTTCCATGGTCTTCGTCAGTGAAAATCCGACAGCCGGCAGGACCAGCGTGCAGACTTCCACGATCCCCGTGTAACACGTAACCGGCCAGCATGGGTGGAATTTTCGTTTCCGCCGTCTGCAACAGTTGCACCATCAGACCGGAGTCCAGCGTAAGGGTGGCACTCACCGTGGCTTCCACGTCATCACGCTCGAAGGAAGCCGCTCGGTGCTGATGCGCGTAGACCACGGCGACCTCACCGAGGACGTAGCGCATCTGCGCGATGGTGTGGATTCCATGCAGGGCCCAGGTCCCGGTGCCACCGTGTTCTGGTTGAGCCAACCAGGCGCGCCGATCCGGATACCCGTACGCCGGTGCCCGGAATCCGGCACTCACGCTGGCCGCGGTCAGCTCACCGATCCATCGGCCCTGGCGCACAACGTCACGTAGAAAGGATGCTACAGGCTGATAGGTGGCACTCTCGGCCACATACAGACACACATGGGCTTTGGACGCCGCATCGATCATCCGTGTGGCCTCATCCACATCCATGGCCATCGGTTTTTCGACGAGGATGTGCTTGCCGGCCTCCGCGGCGGCCACGGCCTGCTCACAGTGAAACCGATGGGGGCTGCAGATGGATACGGCATCGATGTCGGGATCGGCGAGGATCTCCGGCAAGTCGGAGCAGATGCGTTCGACGCCCAGTACCTTGCTTCGGTCCGTCAGGTGGTCGACATCGGGATCGACAAGGCAGACGACCTGGAGCGTACCGTCCCCCAGTTCCCCGACGCTCTCGGTCTGCCTCGTTCCGGCCCAGCCGACGCCGACGATGGCCAGGCGCAGTGCCGCCCCTGTCACACGCCGCCCCGAATGCTGTCAGCAAACGGCTGCGGCATCCGCGTCCGCTCTTCGTCGATGATCTTGCGCACGGCACTGGCGTGACGGTCGGGCATGCCATGTCGATCTCGCGACAGACGATCACCGACGAATTCTTCATATGGCACGGTGGCCGCCACGTCAGCCACGGAGATCCCGGCTGACAGTTGCTCACGGACTCGCTGCCGTACACCGAGCAGATAGTCGGCCCCCCAACGCAACCAGTCGCCTACCTCAGCACCACGCACGACGGGACCGTGACCGGGAACCAGCACGTCGATGTTCATGTTTGCGAGGGAGCGCAGCGATGCCTCCAGGATGCGGCCGTCGCCATCGCCCAGGGCCGGCACGATTCCTGTGGCGGCGCAGTCTCCGGCGAGGAGGACGCCGCAGTCCTGCACCAGCACGCTGATCCCGTCGATGCTGTGACCGGGGGTGCGCAGCAGTCGCAACGTTCGTCCCCCCAGATGCACCTGCAGCTCATCGGAGAACGTCACCGTCGGCCATGGTACTCGCGCCCTGGCCTCGTCCTCCTTCACCTGCCAGCGCTGTGCCCACGACGGCACCTGGCGAGCCATGACCTCTGGCGTCAATTCATGGGCGATGACCTCGCCCTCGCCGAGGGCAGCTGCCCCCCATACGTGGTCGCTGTGTCCGTGGGTGTAAATCAGGCGGTCGGGCTCGTGACCCCGACCTCGCAGATGGGTGGCCATGGCGTGTCCGTCGGCCGGATCACCGCCGCCGTCGACGGCTGCTGCCCCGGTGTCGCCGAAGACGAGGGCACAGGTGCCATCGGCCCAGTTGTGCCTGTAGACGACGACACCCGGCACGATCTCTTCAAAGGCTGAACCTGCAGCCGCGCCCGGTTTCAGGTTGACGCCGTGCACCGGTCGACGATGTCCATCACCTCCTGCACCGCCGCCTGGCCAAGACCGTCGCGGATGACCTCGACACGCTCCTGGGTCACGCCGAGCACGCGCAGCACGGCTGCGTCATACTCGCCCCGCTCTTCGACGAGAGTGCCCATGCCCAGATCCTTGCACAGATTGTCGGCGAAATTCACCAGCGCCAGCAACGAACTTGGGATGCTGCCTGGCTGGTGGTGGGTTCCCACGCAGCGGGCCAGGTCCTCACGCATGGGGGCGCGCATCATCAGCAGCTGTCCGAGTTGCTCGTGGCTGACCACGTCACCGAGACGGCTCTCGGCTTCACGGAAATTGATCTGCGCTCCAGTACTCAGGTTGGCGAGGCGATCGAAGTGATCCCAGAAGAAGAACCCGAGGACCAGCTTGCCGATATCGTGCATCAGAGCCGCCACCCAGTACTCGTTCACCGAAACTTCATCTTCGTCGATCTCGACGAGGCGCTGGGTGAACAGCCGGTCGGCGATGTGGGCACAACCCACGGAGTGGACCCAGAAGCGGCGCAGATCGAAGCCACTTTCCTCGGGTTTGATGAGCCCGTTGATGAGCTTGATCTGCAGGGCCAGGCTGCCGAGTTTGCGCCGCCCGAGGCGAACGATGGCGTCGCCCAGGCCCCACTCGCCGTGCTGGCCGACACCGGCGAAGGTGGGAGTGTTGACCACCTGCAGCAGTTTGTGCACGATGGCCGGA
Organism: Candidatus Latescibacterota bacterium; assembly: GCA_036011085.1. GTDB lineage: Bacteria > Latescibacterota > UBA2968 > UBA8231 > UBA8231 > UBA8231. The sequence continues at coordinate 22,765 of DASCMS010000013.1, read as the reverse complement.
TCGGAGCGCAGGACCTCCTCGAGTTGCGCCGACGTGGAATCGTCATCGTGAACGACCTCGAGGATCCGCATCACGACTTCGGGTAACGTGGGCAGCGTGTGCAGGTGGCTGACCCGCTTCTCCACGCGCTGTTCGAGAACACGGAAGGACACGTGCTGGGCCCGTTCCCACAGGCCGCCGATGCCGTGGGCTTCGAAGATCGGTGCCAGAGCGTCACGCAGAATCGCTCCGCCATGCTCGGGAATCGTCTCGAGGGGGATCAGGTGCAGTTGTTCGACCTCGTGCGCCAGATCGCGGTGGCTGTCGACCAGTGGCCGGGACAGCAGGGCGATGAGAGGCAACGTCCCGTCACGGGTGAGCCGGCTGACGGTGGCCGCCGCCAGCGGTTCGTCCCCGAGAAAGAGGACAAAGGCTACGGCCTCGCCGCGCTCGGCAACCATGCCCGCCGCTTCTTCGGGCGAGCGGGCAAGCATCATGTTGAAGCCGTAGAAGTAGTTGAGGATGAGGCCCAGTTGCCGCACCAGGTCGGGGCCTACCCCTTCCTGTTCGACGATCAGGCCGAATTCCTCATCGGGCGCGGGTGCTGGCTGATTGCGGCTCATCGGACTCCAAACATAGCGAATCCATTATATACGCCCTTGAGGGGTTCGCCGGATGTGACCCGCATCACCGGACGCCCGGGGATCCCCATCTAGAACACCGTCGCCAGTTGCGCCCCGATCATGTGATCGGCGTCGTCCGGGGCATCATGTCGCCAGTTCAGCTGGACCACGCCCTTCAGATGTGTAGCCCGGGTCAGGTAGTACTCCAGACCTGTCTCCACGCGGGTGACGTCATAGTCCCAGGCGATGTCGGCGCCCGTACCATCGTCGATCTCCCCGTAGTTGATCCGGCCGGCGCGCAGCGATCCATTCAGACCGGGGCGCAGCCCCACGATACCTTCCACGTACCCACCCATGTTGGTCAAGGCATCATCGCCGGGCACCAGGTTCGGCACCTCCCAGCGGTTGCGCATCAACTCCGTGGTGAATTCCCAGCGACCGACGCTGTACGCGGCGTCGAATCCCATCAGCAGCTGTTTATAGTCTTCCACCGACTTGCCTTCCGGGAAGGCCGGACTTTCGGCGGCGCCCGACTCCAGATACGGTCCCCAGGCAGCGGACAGACCCAGCTGCAGCCCCATGCTGGGCTGGACACCGATACGGCCGACGAGTTGCGCCCCATCGTTGTCGCTCGCCGCCGGATTCGACACGGCCCCCTTGGTCAGGGCCAGGGCGAAGGCCACGTGCGGTGTCGAGCCGAACAGCTGCACCCCGGTATTCCAGCAGGCGTCGTAGATCGTCGGCAGGCCACGGGTCTGGTAGGCGGCGGTGGCTGAGTTGCGCCAGGCCAGCTGCTGGGCTGCGTTGGCCGGTACCGTGTTGCCGCGCACCGAGGAGAAATACTGGTAGATGAGCGGAATACCGATGAGGGGGTTCACCGTGGCGAAGGAACGGGAGGCGAAGCGACCGTACGGCGTGGCCATCTTGCCCACCTGCAGATTCAGAGCCTCGCGACCGCTGACCTGAGAGAACACCACATAGGCCCCCTCCATATCGAAGTGCCCCAGACCCTCGTCCCACAGGATCGTCGTCAGCACGGTGACACCGTCGGTGACCTCAGCATCGGCGAACAGCCTGGCTCGCACCAGGCTGAACGGAGACTGCCCTTTCAGTGTCGTGTTCAGCGTGGCGTTCTCTTCGCCCTCTTCCTGGGCGACGTCCACCTTGTGGGCGATGTCGAGCGACCCGGACCACTGCACCTGTGCCGTTGCCGGCCATGCCAGGAGCCAGCCGAGCGCCGACAGAGTGATCAGGCGTGGGAGGCTACCCATCCTGTGCCTCTTCATCGTACGCGACGTCGGCGACCTCGATCTTCTCGGACAGCCCCTTGAAGGCCATCGCTTCGCAACTGAGCACGCGCGCCGGTGTCCTGAGCTGTTCGAGCAGAGCCGCCGGCAGCAGGAGTTGGCCCGGGCCGGCGACCTGCATCAGTCGTGCCCCCAGGTTGACGGTGACGCCGATGGCGGTGTAGTCCATCCGGTTCTGTGCCCCCATATTCCCGAGAATGGCCGGCCCGCAGTTGATGCCGATATGGATCGGCCGGGGATCGGAGGCGTGCTCCACCTCGACGCGGCGCATGATCTTCTGGGCACAATCCACGGCGCGGTCGAGGGCCTGGACACCGGTGAACAGAGCCATCATCTCGTCCCCGACGAACTTGTCCACCGAGCCTTGCGTCTGCTGCACGATCTCCGCCTGAAATCCGAGATAACGGTTCAGCATGGTGATCACCTCTTCCGGTTCACGCTTTTCGCTGAAGGGCGTGAACCCCCGGATGTCGGTGAACAGAACCGCCAGTTCGTGCCGTGAGCCTCCCAGCGGTACGTCGACGCCATCGGTCTGCTGGATCATGTCCACCGTATGCGAGCCGACGTACTTCATCAGCTGCAGACGCTCGCGCAGGTTGACGATCATGTCATTGAAGGTGCTCGTCAGCAGGCCGATCTCATCTTTCGTCGTCGGCCGCAGTGTCACCGACAGATCCCCTTCAGTGACCTGATTCATGCCACCCACCAGGTCGAGGATCGGCTGCGTCAGACGGCGCCCGAGCCCGAGAGCCAGCACGACGGTGATCACGAGACTCAACGCCCCGGTGACGAAGATGCTGTCGCGCATCTGGGTAATCAGGCCCAGCTCGCGTGACTTGATCGCTGTGGCCACGTAGTAGGCCGGCACGCCGAAGCCGAGGGGACTGAGGAAGGCGAAGACCTCCCGACCGGCAAAACTGCCTTCGAAGACATCGCTCGTCTGCAGGTCAGCGATCACCCCGGCGACCAGAGGCGCCGCCTCGGCACGGAAGCTGTCGATGTGGGTCACCGTAAGCCCCTCTGCGGTGGTGACCAGCAGCTCCTGACCAGCGAGAAAGGTGATGTCGATCTCCGACTCTCCCTTCAACTCGCTGGCCACGTCGGCTCGACTCAGGCTGGCTCCCAATGTCAGTGTGCCGATGAGCGTCTCGTAGTTGATCAGCACCGGAACCGTCGCCACCTGGAACAGTCCGTCCGCCGTGTGCCACAGTTCCGGCAGGCCAGCGTTTGGACGTTCGTCGCCGCGCAGGACCCGGACGATGGACTCGCGATCCGTCAGATCCTCACCGTGCCGCTCTTCATCACCGAACCAGGCCAGCAACCGACCCTCGGCGTCGGTGACGATCAGTATCTCCGCCCGTGTCATCAGTGCCATGTCGCTCACCGCCTGGTAGACGGAAGCCGGATCGTCGAGGCTGACATTGGCCTTGAAAGAGGGGTTCTCTCCGATCAGGGCGGCAGCGTCCCGCAGGCTTTCGTAGCGCAGCCACTGGGCCCGTTGAAAGACCCGCTCGGTCTGGCCGAAGTCGAAGCGCACTTTTTGCAGAATGGCGGCGCTCAACGACGATGTCACCTGGGCGAGCACACCGGTAAGCACCACCGCCGTGAGTCCGGCGAGAAGGACGAACAGTTTTCTGCGGATAGAGAAAGTCACGGCAGATCAGCGGCCAAAGACGAAGGTCTGGGTCATGGGCACACCTCCGCCGACTTCGATCTGGCGCTCGAGGTCGTCGTGTTCGGGGTGGTAGGCGTGCAATCGATACCGCCCCTCCGGCAGGGCCTCGAGGCGGAAGCTGCCTGTCGAGTCGGGCCGGGTGAACCACGGCGTGCCGAGGACGAGTACCGTGGCATTCATCTGCGGATGGATGTCGCAAAACACTTCAACTCTGCCCGTGTCATTGAAGGCCTGTCCGGCGACGACTCCTGTCGGTTTGCGTCCGATGTCGAAATCGTTGGGTCGCGACAGGCTGAAAACGTTGTGGTAGAATCGGTCTTGGTTGACGAACTCCACCGTGGCTCCCACCGTGATGGGCAGGACGCGGGGCCAGAATCGGGCCATCTTCTGGTCCATACGAGCAGGTGCGGGCGCCGCCTGCAGGGGGGGATCGAAATCAAGGGCGTGGGCGCCGATGATGACATCGTCGTACCGTGAGCGGGGCGTGGCGACCTTTTCCTGGCCTCTGCGATTCGGCGCCAGGCGGTTGCGGTAGAGGCTGCCCCGGAAGGAGCGCTCCTTGGTCTGCGATGGGGGCAACACCACTGAGCCGGCAATCGTGCCCGTCTGACCCCATGCGGTTCCGGAGCGGAGACAGAGCCCTGCCAGGAGGGCGACAACGAGGTGTAACTTGTTGGAATTCATGGTGAGTAGCGCAAAGATACTGCTGTGTGTAGCGCACCTTCAAGCGGCAGGGCGGTCCCCGTGACCGGCGTCAACGGCCACGACAGGAACTGGCTGGACAGCCTGCGCGATCCGCTGCCGGCGCTGACGATCCTGGCGGGTCTCCGCCTCGACCTGTTCACACAGATCGTGGACCGGCCGCGCACCGTTGCCGATCTGTCCGCCACCTTGCTCTGCGACCCGCGGCGCCTCGACGCCCTGTTGCGCAGTCTGGTGGGACGAGAGCGTCACGGCGGCTTTCCTGCGGGGCCTGCATCCGGAGGCTGTGGCCACCGGACAACTGCTTGGACGCCTGGGATGGCTCGATGGTTGCCGCAACATCGTCGACCTCGGTGGAGGTTCCGGAAGACTGGCCGTCGCCCTGCAGCGGCACCTGCCAGGTACGCGCGTGCGCGTGCTCGAACGCCCGGCGGTGGCCCCGGTGACACGCCGGTTCGTCGCCGCCGAAGGTGGCCACGTCGAGGTCGTTGAAGGTGAACTGATCGAAAAACGTCTGGCTCGACGACGGCCGCGGCGCCCGGCGCGGTATCAGAACGTGAAGGTCGTGTTCTGATAACTCTCCGGCAGGTCGGGCAGTCCATCGGTGAATTCGACGCGCGTCCCAGTCTCGCAGCTGCGGTAGAAGGCCAGCCCCAGACCGACGTTTTCCAGACCGTTGCGGCCGCTGTTCTCCGGCTCTTCCACCTCGCCGTGTACCGCCGCCAGCAAATCCTCCAGCTCGACGGTGTACGGGTTGTTGGTCTCGGCAGCCACCTCTTCCGGCTCTTCCTTCTCGGGACGATACAACAACACTGGTTGTCCCCAGCGGTCGAAGCGGAGCCCTCCCTCGGTACCGCCGATCCAGTAGCCGCGTGAGGGCACACCGACGGCGCTGCCGGTACGCGCCGTCACCAGCGCCCCGGACTCGAAGCGCACCAGGCCCTGGACGATCTGCGGCGACAGATAGCCGTCGTATTCCTGGTTGCCGGCGATATCGGCACTGACGCCGGCGACGGTACCGAACACCGAGCGCGTGCAGTCCAGTTCGTGGATGAATCCCTCCAGCACACTGCCACCGGAGTTGCGGGGATCATCCCGCCAGTGCCCTGACCAGCGTGCCTCATCGCCGGCGCGACGCGGCTTGGCCGCACTGGTTCGATCGAAGCTGCCCGAGACCGGCATACCGATAACCCCTTCGGCGATGAGGCGGCGCACAGTGCGGAAGGTGCCGAAGAAGCGGATCGTATGGCCGATGGCCAGCTTCACCCCCGTGGCGGCGCAGGCGTCGATCATGGACTGGCAGTCCGTCAACGTCAGCGCCATCGGCTTCTCGCACATGATGTGCTTGCCAGCAGCGGCGGCACGCAACACCAGGTCGGGATGGCTCGTGGTCGGCGTACCGATGATGACCACGTCGATGTCGGCACCCAGCAGTTCGTCGAGATCGGTCACCGCCCGGGCGTTCGCCTCGACAGCCCGCCTGTCTGCCGCCGACTTATCCAGGTCGAAGACCGCCTCGATCTGACTGTACGCCTGGGCCTCTACCGCCTGGATCCAGGTTCCTGCGATGCTGCCGCAACCGATGAGTCCGATCTTGTGTTCCATGTTCGCTCGCTTCGGGAATGACTACTTTGTTGTCGCCACATAACTACGACAGCCGGCACCTTCCCCGCCACGCGATACCGATGGATGACACGTGCCCTCCGACCTCGACAAGGCGTTGGCCGAAGCCCTGGCCAATCTCGATGAGATCTTCGCCCGCTACGACGAGGCGGCTGCGGAGCTGATACGTGTCGCCCGCCTCGACGGTCACTTTGCCGGTCGCAAGGCGGATGATCTGGAGTGGCCGCCGAGCCATGACGAGAACGGCAACCCGGTCGGTGTGGACGGTCTGGAGCGACGGGCCGAACTGATCGCCGAAATCCACGATGGCATCCCGCCGCGGCGCAACCGCCGTCTGGTAGACGCTCACGATCGCTACGCGCAGCTGCGGCCGGCCTACCTGCGTGCCACCCGCCTGTTTCTTCAGGTGCAGCGTCAGTTCGTCGCCCACGAGGCCGGCACTGAGCGCGACTTCGGCGAGCTCTACGGCACCGTCTACCTCGAAGCTCTGGCGCGGGAAAACCCGGTTCCACTGGATGAGGGGGAGGCCGCCCTCGTGGAGTTCAAAGTGGCGCGCGCACCGTTGGCCCATGCCGCCTCCGTCATCGACAAGATTCGCCCGGGACCCGGGGCCGACGACCCGCGCTGGGCAGCGACCTACCAATGGGACCTTGACGACGGGCAGGGCGAGGGCAGCCTGCGCGATCTGCTGACGCAGGTATCGGAGAGCGTCGTCGACTTCCTTGCCGCCGGTGAGCACCTGGCGATCCGTTACAACACGTTCAGCAACTTCATCTGGTTCGGCATCTCGGTGTGGAAGGTGGTGACCGAACTCGAGCTGCTCACCTGCAGACTGCGAGGACGGGCGCGTGACGCCTGGGTCGACAAGCTGGAGAGCTATGTTCGCCTGGCGCAGGGCATGCTGCTCAAGTTTCTCAAGGCCCACCTGGAGGATCCGGCACAGATCCGACCCACCGACTACTGGTACGGTCAGCAGTACAGCTACCTGACGCGGGACATGATCGACCTGATGCACGAGCTGGTCCGCAACGGCGAGCGCCTGCGCTCGCGCTACGGACCCCAGTTTGCCGCCGTTGAGTTGCCGCCCCTGCTGCGGGGCGCTTCCCAGGGCTCCTTCCATGAGTTCGCCCACGTGGGGAGGCAGGGCTCGGTGTCTCGATGGATCCGTGGGGGACGACTGCTGAAGTGGGTGGGGGCCTTCCGCTCGGCGGCAAACCGGAAGAAGAAGCTGCACCGGAGCGGTCTTGCCGAGGCCGAACGCCAGCAGGGCGCATGGAAGGCGAATCTGAAGTGGGCGGAGACGACGCTGAAGACCTTCGGCATCGACGTATCCGTCACCATCGACCCGGCCTTTGCCGAGGTGGCGCGCGAACTCGATCTGCGCCCCGGTCTGGGACGCAAGGTCGTCTTCTTCCCGACACATCAGAGCCTGCTCGACCATCCGGTGATGTACCACACGTTGCAGTCGCCAGAGCTTCTGCAGGCCATGGGCTGGTCGGCACCGGTACCCTGCTGTCTGTTGTCGCGGCCGCGGCTGATGCAGGCCACTGCCATCAAGATCGGTGGCCGCGAGATCTCCCTCATCGGTCTGTCTCCCGCCGAGATCGATCGTCTGCAGGAGGAGGTCGACGGATACGTCATCCTCGCCCACGACGACACCGGGTCACCGATCAAACGCTTCGCGGCCATCCTCGACGACCGTCCCGGTGTTGTCTATGGCGGCGGCACCACGTCGGCCTTCGACCTGCAGGTGCTGCCCATGCAGCATGCCCTGTTCGCTCACCTGCCACAGGATACCGTGTTCATCCCCGTCGCCTTCCGGGGAATCCACTCCCTCTGGCCTAAGTCGCCGCGCAACAACCTCAACGTCAGTCCCGGTCACGTCGATGTCTTCATCTCGCCCCCGGTACCCGGCGAAACGACGTTGCTGCCGCGCAAGCGGGCCTTGCGCACACAGCTGGAACCGGCGACGCTCTTTCAGGCGATGCACATTGCCACGCTTCTCGATCCGGCACCCCCGAAGTCTACATAAGACGAGTACCATGACCATCGAGTTCTACAAGTGGCTGCATCTGTCCGGTCTCGGCCTCACGTTGCTCGCCATCGGGGGCCTCGCCTGGCGGCAGGATCAGAAACTGCTGTCCATCACCCACGGGATCGGCCTGCTGATCGCGCTGATCGGCGGCTTCGGTCTGGTGGCGCGATACGCCATCGACTGGCCCTGGCCGGGCTGGCTGTGGATCAAGATCGTGGTGTGGCTGATCTTCGGTGCCAGCCCGGTGCTGCTGAAACGCCTGCCGCAGCTGAACACGCCACTGTGGTGGGGCCTCTGGGTCCTGTTTCTCGTGGCCGCCTACCTCGGCGTATTCAAGCCGTTCTAGCCGATCTCTCAGAAGCAGCCGGACAGGTCCACACCGAAGCCGTTGTCAGCACCTGACAGACGGGCCCGACCGCCCTTCAACTCTCGCCCACCAACCCACTCCATCCACGGTCGGCCGCTCTCGGCCAGGGGAGCCCCAGCTTCCAGGCTGAGCACGGCGTGCAGCCCGAAGACCTCCGACCCCCGGTGGGGTATGACCCGAACTCCATGGGTCTGCCCCAGAGCGTAGATCTGCTGCAGCTGTGTCAGGCCACCACACCAGCAGATGTCGGGCTGATAGATGTGGTGACAGCCGCGGGCCAGCAGCTCGCTGAATCCACGCGCGGTGAACTCGTGCTCACCCCCCGCAATCGGTATGGGAGAGCGTTCGGCGAGCCAGGCGTAGCCCTCCAGATCGTCCGCCAGCAGGGGCTCTTCGAGCCAGCCGAGATCGAATTCGGCCAGGGCCTGTGCCGTCTCGAGCACGACATGGCGGTCAGACCAGGCCATGGCGGCATCCGCCATCAGCGCCACATCCGGTCCGATGTGCTCCCGTACCCGACGTACACCCTGCACCAGGCGGTCGGCGTCACCGGGAAGAGAGTGGCCGCCGACGCCCAGTTTGATCACGCCGTACCCTTCTGCCAGCCCCTTGGCGACGCCACCCACCGGGTCGTCGCCGGCCAGACCCACCGTGAAGTACGCCGGCACATCCACAGCGGGAGAGGATGACAACAGGTCGGCCACGGCGACGCCCGCCGCCTTGCCGCGCAAATCCCACAGCGCCAGATCGACGCCACTGATGGCCATGATGGCCAGCCCCTTGCGGCCGTAGGCGAGGGTTGCCCGATACATGCGCTCCCACAGTTCCTCCACCGGCCTCGCATCGGTACCTAGCAACAGGGATCGCAGTTCCTGTTCCACAATGTGGATCGCAGCCGCGCCGCCACCACCGATGCCATAGCCCGTCAGGCCCGCATCAGTGTCGATGGCGACGACGACCTGACCCATGGAGCCGCGCCAACCACCGGGCATTCCCGGCCGCGCCGGTTGCGTCACGCGGATATCAACGATATTCATCTATCTGCTCCTCACCTGCCACCTGTCTGCTCTTCACGGAAAGAATGGGTTACGCTCTTGATCAACGTCCTGCTCATCGGTGGCCGCGGCAACATCGGCTCCGGCCTGCGCACCTACCTGCCACGTCTCGACGCCGGCTACCGCATCACCTCCATCGATCTGCCAGGATCGGTGGACAAAGCCACCGAGGCCGATGCCCAGCGGGACTTCGTCGATCTCGACATCTGCGAGCAACCTGGGGAGCTGTCCCGGTTGATGCAGGGACGGGACCTCGTCGTCTACCTGGCACGCAAGGGATCACTGCAGGTGATGAACGCCATGACGGACCTCGTCTTCGAGACGGTGCTGCAACAGGACCCTGTACCCATGGTCGTGGCTTCCAGCTCCGTCCACGCCTGTGACGGCGCCTACGATGTGGACGAAGAGCCCTGGTCTCTGTGGGCGGAACGCCGCTTTGACGATCTCGACCCGAAACCGAAGCAGATACTCTCGTCCATCGACGCCTGTCCGACAAACGGCTACGGCGAGGAGAAGGCCTATGTGGAAGGCTGGTGTCGCAGGATGGCCGATGCCGGCCACGGCGCTGTGGCGGCACGCTGGGGGGGCATCAACGCCAGGAATCAGATGTCGAAGGAACGTGGCTACTTTGCCCTGTGGTGTCACCAGGAGGACGCCGCCCGTTTCGTCCATGCCTGCTACAGAACACAGCAGAACGGCGGCGTGCCTTCCACCCACTACTTCGTGGTTTCCAACAACACCTACAACATCTTCGACCTCGAGATTCCCCGTCGAGAGATCGGCTACCACCCAACGCACGACGCCGAGGCGTTCTACCATGGCTGAAAACCCCGGTCTGACCTTCAAGGACCTGTCCCTCGCCACGCCGGTGCTCAAAGGGCTGGCTGAAGTGGGCTACGAGATCCCGACACCGATCCAGGCCCAGACGATTCCCCTGGTGCTGACTGGTCATGATGTACTCGGGCAGGCACAGACCGGCACGGGAAAAACGGCCGCCTTCGCTCTGCCCTTGCTCTCCCGCATCGAGCTCGAACGCCGTGAAGTTCAGGTGCTGGTGCTGACGCCCACACGTGAGCTGGCCATCCAGGTCGCTGAGGCGTTTCAGCGCTACGCGGTGGGCCTGAAAGGCTTCCACGTGCTGCCGGTGTACGGTGGCCAGGCCTACGACGGCCAGCTGCGGTCACTCCGGCGTGGCGTTCATGTTGTGGTGGGCACACCCGGACGGGTGATGGATCACATGCGCCGCAAGACATTGCGCCTCGACAAGCTGAGCTGTCTGGTCCTGGATGAGGCTGACGAGATGCTGCGTATGGGCTTCATCGACGATGTCGAGTGGATCCTGGAGCAGACACCACCTGAACGACAGACCGCACTGTTTTCTGCGACCCTGCCGTCGCCCATCCGCCGAATCGCCGGCAAGCACCTGCGCGACCCCAAACACATCGCCATCGAAGAGCGCACCACGGTGGCCGCCACCATCGCCCAACATCACTGGATGGTGAGTGGCAAGGAGCATAAGATCGACGCCCTGACGCGCATCCTCGAGGCCGAACCTTTCGACGGAGTACTCGTCTTCGTGCGCACGCGCATCATGACGGTCGAACTGGCCGAGAAGCTGGAGGCCCGTGGCTACGGCAGTGCCGCTCTCAGCGGCGACATGGCACAGCGTCGACGGGAACAGACGGTGGGGCAGCTGAGAAAGGGGCAGCTCGACATCCTCGTCGCCACCGACGTGGCGGCCCGCGGACTGGACATCGACCGGATCAGTCACGTGATCAACTTCGACATCCCCGCCGACGCCGAAGCCTACATCCATCGCATCGGACGGACCGGTCGCGCCGGTCGCAGCGGCAAGGCGATTCTTTTCGTGGCCCCCCGGGAGCGACGCCTGCTCCACGCCATCGAGCGCGCCACCCGGCAGAAGATCGCGCCGCTGGAGCTGCCATCGACGGAGATGATCAACGACCGCCGGATCGCGCGCTTCAAGCAGAATCTCACCGACGTGCTGGCCTCCGAGGACCTCGGGCTCTTCCGCATGATCCTGGAGCAGTACCGCCAGGAACACAACGTGGCCGCCCTGGAGATGGCGTCGGCTCTGGCCAGAATGGTGCAGGGGGATGAGCCTCTGCTGCTGGCCGCCGAGGTGGACCATCGTCCACGTGACGGTGCACGCGCGGCAAGACCAGAACCGCGAGGGGCCCCGGCCTCGCGGCCGGAAAGGGGCATGGAGCGCTTCCGGGTAGAGGTCGGGGACACGCACGGCATTCAGCCGGGAAACCTGGTGGGCGCCATCACCAACGAGACCGACCTGACCGGTGGGGACATCGGCCAGATAGAGATCTTTGCTACGTACAGCACGATCGATCTGCCCGCCGGCATACGGCACGAACTCTTCCAGGCTTTGAAGAAGGTCCGTGTTCGCGGCCAGCGTCTGCGGCTTTCGGCGGCGGATGGCGACAGCTGGCATGGTGACCGAGGGCAGCGCAGCCAGAAGGGCATCAAGCGGAAAAAGCCCGCCAAGGCGAAGCCCAAGCGCAAAAAGGATCGGCACCGCAAGCGCAGCGCGAAGGGGAAGTAGCCCTGACCCATGAATACACCTCCACCCGACGCCACCTTCGTACCGGTCGATGCCCTGCAGAGCTGGCTCGGCGATCTGTTCACCGCCGTACCGGTTCCGGCCGACCACGCCACCCTCATCGCTGAGCTGATGGTCGACACCGACCTGCGGGGGGTCACCTCCCACGGCGTGGTGCAGGTGGAACGGTATGTCCGCGGCTGGCAGGAGGGCCGGATGAATCGCGAGCCCCGGATCGAGGTCCTGCGCGAAGGTCCGGCCACGGCGGCGCTGAACGGCGACGGCGGTCTCGGCTACATCGTCGCCGCCCAGGGCATGGAGATGGCCATCGAACGGGCCGAAACCCTCGGTGTGGGCGTGGTGACAACCACCTACCATGACCACATCGGCAGCGCCGGCAAGTATGTGCGCATGGCCCTGCGCCGCGGGCACATCGGTGTCGGGCTCTCCGGTCGTAATGCGGCGCCCGAGTATAACCCCGCCGGCACGATCATGGGATCCATCCAGGGGAGCCCGCCCTTCTGTGTCGGCGTACCCTCCGGACCGGATCAGCCTCCCTTCATACTCGACATGGCCACCAACGTGCCGTGGGACGCGGATGCCTTCACCCGCATGCCGCAGATCTATCTGAAGGCCATCGGCATCGCCCATGTGGCCAACATGTTCTCCGGCACCCTCGGCGGGCAGATGCTGCCGGATTTCGACCGCCGCAACATCACCTTTGCGGGCGCCGATCAGTCCGGGTTCTTCATGGCCTTGCAGATCGATCGCTTTACAGATCCCACGGCATTTCTTGCTGACATGAATCATCTCATGCAGCAGGTCGGTGACCTGGAGCCCCTGCCGGGATTCGATTTCGCCGATCTTCCCGGGGGTCCGGAATGGCGTCGAGAAGCCGAGTACCGGGAACGGGGGATTCCCATCGGCGCCGATACCCTGGCCACGCTGACAGGCCTGGGGCACGAGCTCGGCGTCAACGCACCCTGGTAGGAATCGCTCTGGATCGGTCAGACCCGATCGCGCACCTTACAAGGCATGAAGATTCTCGTCGATGCCGATGCCTGTCCCCGCGCCGTGAAGGAGATCCTGTTCCGCGCCGTGCAGCGGCTCAAGATCCCCACAACGCTGATCGCCAATCAGTACATGCGTGTCCCCCTGGCCGACCATATCGACAGTGTCGCCGTGCCGGCGGGCCCTGACGAGGCCGACGATCGTATCGTCGAGCTCACCGAGGCCGATGATCTGGTGATCACCGCCGACATCCCCCTCGCCGATCGGGTCGTGGCCAAGGGGGCCACCGCCCTGGACCCGCGCGGGACGCTGCTCACCGCCGCCAACATCAAAGAGCGCCTGGCCACACGCGACCTGCTCGACGAGCTGCGCAATGCCGCTCTCGTCGAAGGGGGCCCCTCTTCCTACGGCAACCGGGACAGTCAGGCCTTTGCCGATCAGCTGAACCAGTTTCTGCAGTCCCGACCCGGGAGCTGAAACCGACGATGTTCGTGCTGCTGGCAGCCATCCTCGTGGTCGGCATAACCGTCGGTGCGTCGGCCGATCCGGTTCTGATACCGGCCGACGCCGTGTCGCGACAGGGCATCGACGAGCTGGACATCCCTGCTCTGCCGCTGTTGGCTGGCTGGCGCTACCATACCGGTCACGCCGAAGCCTGGGCGGCCAGAGACTTCGATGACAGCGGCTGGCTGATTCTCGATTCCCTCGACACGATGCTCTCCGAGCAGACACGGGAACGGATCGGCTGGCAGGGCGAGGGCTGGTTCCGTCTGCGCCTGCGCCTCGACCCGGACATGCCGGTGGGTACGATGGGACTGCTCTACGGGCACAAGGGTGGGATCGCCGTCTATTTCGACGGTCAGTTACTGGACACTTCCGGACGGGTCTCCTCCCGCCAGACCGAGGAGCAGGTCTACCTGGTCGGTGAGTTGAAAGAGGTCGTCCCGCTACCCCTGGAGCCCGGCGGCGAGCATGTCATCGCCATGCACTATTCCAATCGCAACACCCTGGCCATGTTCGATCCTCCCGAGCCACCGGGAATCATCGCTGCCCTCGTCGACGTGTCGGCGTACGAAGGTCTGGCCCGGTGGCTCATCTACAGCCACGTGCAGCAGCAGACGTTGTTCGTCGTCCCCCTCGCCTTCGGCATCTTCCACCTGCTGCTGTACCTCTACCACCGCCAGCAATCCGGACACCTCTACTACGCCATCTTCGCCCTTTCCGTGGCGGTACTCATCTACGCTCCGTTGCATCTGGCCTTCCTACACGAGCCACGGGATTTCACGCTGCTGCGACTGACCTTCAAGTGGTCCCTTCTCGTCGTTCCCCTGTCCGGCCTCCTGTTTCTGTATACCGAGTTTCTCGAGCGACCTTCAAAGCTATTCTGGGCCTTGTGCGCCATCGGCGCCGTCGTCGGCGCCCTGGCCCTCGTGCTGCCCCTCGACATCATCTACTACGTCTGCCTGCTGTTCCTCGTCGACGTCGTACGCGTCGTGGTTCTTGGTTTGAGCCGGGGCGCGCCAGGCGCCGGCATCGTACGGGCGGGATGGTTCCTGTTCGCCAGCGGTTGCCTGCTGCAGGTGTTGATGGAGCTCGACGTGTTCGAATTCCCCATCGAGTTCTTCCCTTACATCTACGGCACGCTGCTGCTCGTGGTCAGCATGTCCGTCTACCTGGCACGAGGGGTGGCTCGCACGAACCATCAGCTGGCTGAGCAGCTGACCCAGGTCCGCGACCTGTCCGCTCGCGCCGTCGAACATGAACGCGAGGTGCAGTCGGCCAAGCTGTCGACGCTGACCCACCTGGTGGCCGGCATCGTCCACGAGATGAACAGCCCCGTGGGCACCATCCGCAGTGCTCGCGACACCCTGTCACGCGCCATCGGCAAGCTGCGAGGTGACATCCCTCCGGGAGCGGCGCTGCAGGCCATCGACAGCTCCAACGTCGCCATCGAATCGGCGACAGACCGCTTGGGTACGGTCCTGTCCGGCTTCAAGTCTTTCTCCCATCTGGACGAGGCCGAATGGCAGATCGCCCGTATCGAGCAGGGACTCGACAGCACAGTGGCCGTCATGGACTCACAGTTGGGTGGCGACATTGATGTCGAGAGGCAATACGGAGAGCTGCCAGCGATCTGGTGTGCACCGGCCCGGCTCAACCAGGTCTTCATGCACCTGATCACCAACGCCCTGCAGGCCCTCGACGGCGGTGCGGGCACAATCCGCCTGCGCACCTGGGTGGAGGACGAACAGGCCTGTGTCAGCGTCGGCGACAGTGGCCCCGGGATCCCGGCCGAGCATCTGGAAGGGTTGTTCGATGTTGCCTTCCGCCAGAAGGCCCGCGTCAAGATGGGCATGGGCCTGGTGACCGATGTGAACACCGTGAATGAACACGGGGGACAGATGCAGGTACACTCGGAGGTCGGCGTCGGCACGGAGGTCATCATCCGTCTGCCGTTACGGCTGCACGAATGACTTTTGGTGGCGAACACGTGATTACCCGGAGGCAGGAGACCAACATGGCTGACTACACATCCCTGGTCCCGAAGTACGAGTTCCCCACCAGCTCCATCGAAGAGCAGGAAGCGGCACTCGCGGCCAACCCGCTGCTGCAGCGGATGCAGGCTGCCCGTATCGCCTTTGCCGACGACCGGCACCGCCCGCAGTACCACTATGTAAACCCCGAGGCGATGCTGAACGATCCCAACGGCCTGTGTTTCTGGCAGGGGCGCTGGCACCTGTTCTACCAGGCCTACCCGCCGGAGGACACCCGCCAGCACTGGGGTCATGCGGTGTCCGACGACCTCATCCACTGGCGCGACCTGCCGTACTGCATCTATCCCGACCCGGAGCGCTGCTGTTTTTCGGGTTCGGCCCTGGTGGAAGAGGACCGCGTCATCGCCATGTACCACGGCACCGAGGTGGGCAACATGGTGGCCACCTCCTCCGACCCGCTGCTGCTGAACTGGGACAAGGTGGCCGGCAAGGCGGTAGTGCCGATCGCGGGTCCGGCGGGCAAGCCCTGGCCGCCGCGCATCTTCGATCCCTGCATCTGGAAGCAGGGGGACTTCTACTACTCGCTGTCAGCCGGAACGAGGCCCGAGGGCCCGGCCGGTCAACCGGTACGGGGCAACTTCCTGCTGCGCTCCCCAGATCTGGAGCACTGGGAATACCTGCACCCCTTCGTCGAAGACGACCGCTACACCTTCGTCGGTGACGACGGCGCCTGTCCGTACTTCTGGCCCATTGGCGAGGGCCCATCGGCGCGTCACATCCTGCTGTTCTTCAGTCACATGTCGGGCGGTCAGTACCTGCTCGGCGATTACGACGCGGCCCGCGACAAGTTCGTCGTCACCTACGGCGCCAGGTTCAACTTCGGACCGTCCACGCCCTCCGGCGTACACGCACCATCGGCGGCGCCCGACGGCGACGGCGGGGTGATCACCATCTTCAACATGAACCCCGGCAAACCCACCGCTGGCTGGAACCAGATCATGAGTCTGCCGCGACGACTCACCGTCGACGGCGACGCCCTGTTCATGGAACCGGCCGGTGATGTGGAATCACTGCGGACTGAGCATCAGCGCCGTGAAGATGTGGAACTGCCAGCCAACGCCGACATTGTCGTGGAAGGGGTTCAGGGTGATGCATTGGAGCTCATCGCCCGCATCGCTCCGTCGTCAGCTCCCGTGATCGAGCTGGATGTGCTGTGCTCCCCACGCGGCGAGGAATACACCCGCATCGCCTTCTACCGCGACCGTGGCATGAACGAGTCCTTCGGCGACGACCGACGACGTCAGAGCCTGGTCTCCATCGACAGCTCGCGATCGTCGCAGGCCGGCGATGTGCGGCCCCGGGCGCCGGAGACAGCGCCGGTCTGCCTGGCCAAAGACGAGCCGCTGGAGCTGCGCGTCTTCGTCGACCGCAGTGTCGTCGAGGTATTCGTCAATGGCAGACAGTGTGTCGCCGTCCGCGTCTACCCGGAACGGGAAGACAGCGTCGGAGTGAGACTCCGCTCCCAGGGCGTCACCACCAGTCTGCTGTCCCTCGACGCCTGGCAGATGCAGTCGATCTGGTAGCGTGCCCGTCCTCTACTCCTGAAACTGCGCCACGAAGTCAGTGTAGCCTTCGACCTCGAGTTCCTCGGCCGGTACGAAGCGGAGCGCCGCCGAGTTGATGCAATAGCGAAGACCCGTGGGCTCGGGGCCATCACTGAATACGTGACCCAGATGGGAATCACCGTGCTTGCTGCGCAGCTCTGTGCGCGGGTACCCAAGCTTGTGGTCCGTATCCTCGGTGACATTCTCCGCCACCAGGGGCCGCGTGAAGCTCGGCCAACCGGTGCCCGATCTGTACTTGTCACGTGAACTGAACAACGGCTCGCCGCTGACGATATCGACGTAGATCCCCGGACTCTCATTACGCCAGTATTCGTTGCGATAGGGAGGCTCGGTGTCGTCCTGTTGCGTAACGCTGTACTGGATCGATGTCAGCCGCGTGCGCAGCTTGCGATCGGACGGTTTATGATACTTCGAAGAGATCTGCACCTCATGTCCCCAGTTTTTCTCGATGAACTGATCGCGACCCGAGCCGGAGCGGTAGCGCTGATAGTGTGAAGTGTGGGTCTTGAAGAAGTCCTGGTGGTAGTCGTCGGCCGGTGTGAAGGACTCGAAGGTACGAATCGGCGTGACGATGGGGGCGCTGAAACGGCCCGATGCGGCCAGGGCCTGCTTCGAGGCATCCGCCTGCCGGCGCTGCTCGTCGTTGTGGGCAAAGATGGCCGACGTGTACTGATGTCCGCGGTCGACGAAAGAACCGCCGTCGTCGGTGGGATCGAACTGCCGCCAGTAGATGTCCAGCAGATTCTGATAACTGATCCTGGCGGGATCGAAGGTGACCTGCACCACCTCCAGGTGACTGGTGCCACCCGAGGCGACCTGACGGTAGGTGGGATTCTTCTCGGCGCCACCGGAGAAGCCTGACACGGCGGAAATGACACCCTCCAGCTTCTCGAAGGGGGCTTCGATGCACCAGAAGCAGCCTCCGGCGAAGGTCGCATGTTCTGGTTCGGCGCCGGCCGCGGCAACCCCCGCCATGAGCAGGGCCAGCGCCGGCACGATCGATGTCCTCATCTTCAGTCCCCCTGTGTCTGCCAGTCGCACCGTTTTTTGCATAACATAGGCGTGCTGCGGGGTTCTGCTCCGGGCTCCGACACAATGTTACCGAAACGTTATCTTTCGCCCTCGTCCGCTGCGCCGGATCATGTCACATTCACCTGGTCGCACTACACTCAGCAGTGTGAAAAGTTCGGCGTCCGTTTTTCGGTAGTGCGGATCGGCCGG
The DNA here is from genome assembly GCA_036011085.1 of Candidatus Latescibacterota bacterium. Lineage (GTDB taxonomy): Bacteria > Latescibacterota > UBA2968 > UBA8231 > UBA8231 > UBA8231. The sequence goes on along the minus strand of DASCMS010000013.1, from coordinate 4,472 downwards.
CAGCCCCAGATTCATGCTCATGATGACAACTGCTGAACTGCCAGCCGAGTCTGTGATGATGCAGGCCTTCCTGCAGGGCGATGCCGCCTTTGACGGCATCTTTCTCACGGCGGTGCGTACCACCGGGATCTTCTGCCGGCCCAACTGCACCGCGCGCAAACCGCTTCCTGAGAACGTCCACTTCTTCGGCACCTCCCGCGAGGCCCTGCAGTCGGGTTACCGCCCCTGCAAGCGCTGTCGCCCCCTCGAAGCGGCCGGCGACCCGCCCGCCTGGCTGCGTCCCCTGCTCGACGACCTCGAACAGGATCCCACCCGTCGCTGGAAGGACGAGGACCTGCGCCAGCGCCGCCTCAGCCCCGAACGCGTCCGTCGCTGGTTCCAGACCCACCACGGCATGACCTTCCACGCCTACAGCCGCGCCCGGCGGCTGGGGACTGCCCTGGGGCAGGTGCAGGACGGTTCCCGCGTGACCCGTGCCGCTTTCGACAGCGGTTACGATTCGTTGTCCGGTTTTCAGGAGGCCTTTCAGCGTTACTTCGGTGCCAGTCCCACCGGCCTCGATGCCGCCACCGTGGTCCGGGTGGATCGCATCACCACGCCTCTGGGGCCGATGCTGGTGGGGGCAACCGGTGAGCAGCTGTGCCTGCTGGAATTCGTCGACCGGCGGTTACTGCCGACCCAGGTGAAACGCCTGCGCCAACGGCTGGGCGCCGTCTTCGTCCCCGATCGCAACAGCGTGATCGACCAGACCGGAGACCAGATCAGCGCCTATTTCGACGGTTCACGTCGAGAGTTCAGCGTTCCCATCGTGACGCCGGGGACAGAATTCCAGGAGTCGGTATGGGCGGCGTTGACACGTATCCCCTACGGCCAGACCGTCAGCTACAGTACCCTTGCCGCCGAGGTTGGACGGCCCGCCGCGGTACGGGCCGTGGGCACGACGAACGGTCTCAACGCGCTGGCCATCATCGTGCCATGCCACCGGGTTGTCGGCGCCGACGGCAAACTCGTCGGCTACGGCGGCGGCCTCTGGCGCAAGAAACGACTGCTGGAGCTGGAGCAGGCAATCGCCGCCTGAGTCCGTCAGGACAGGGGCAGCTCGAGGTGTGCCGTCGTGCCTTCGCCGACGGTGCTCTCCAGAGTGATACTGCCGCGATGCCGCTCCATGATGTTGTACGCCGTTGGCAACCCGGAGGACAGCCGGACCCGCTCCTGGCCTCTGGTGAAGCCAAAGTCGAAGAGCCGATTCAGTTGCTCGGCGGGGATGCCGCGGCCCGTGTCGGCAACATCGATATGGACCCGATCGTCTCGACACACCGAGGTGATGGTGATCGTACCTTCACCGTCGATGGCGTCGGCCGCGTTCTTCAGCAGAATGCGGAACACCTGATTCAGCTGTCCCGGATAACACAGGACCTCCGGGATGTCGCCGTACTGCCGTTCCACGGTGATGTGGCCCAGCAGATCGGCGTGCATCAGCGCCAGCGTGCTGTCCAAGCCTTCGTGCAGATCTGCCTGCTGGTATTCGGCTTCATCGAGGCGGGCAAAGTTTCGCAGGTTCTCGACGATCGACGTGATGCGGGCCACGGCGAGCTGGCTGTTGGCGAGATTCTCCCGCAGGATGCTCAGCGACCGCTCGACCTGCAGACGGACCTCCTCCTCGAGAGAAACCCGGGCCAGTGCCTCTTCGAGGCGCAGGACACAGCGTTCCGCCACGTCGGCATTGCTGTGGGCCGCCCCGATGGGCGTGTTCAGCTCATGGGTGACGCCGGCTACCAGATCTCCCAGTGAGGCCATCTTCTCCCGCGGCAGCAGCTGCTGCTGGGTGTCTTCCAGCTCCCGCATCGCTTCGGCCAGCTCCAGGTTCTGCGTGCGCAGCTGTTCGGCCTGCAGCTCACGCTCGGTTCGAGCCTGACGCAGGGCCTGCGTCATCTGGTTGAAGGACCGCCCCATGCTGCCGATCTCGTCGGCGCCCTGCACGGCCAGCTGTACATCCAGGTCGCCGCGGGCGACTTCGCGCGATGCCTTCTCCAGCTCGGTGACGGGGACGCTGATCAGATGCATCAGGGCGCCGGTGATAAACACCGACAGCACGACCGTGACCAGCAGCAGCAGGGAGGAGATGCCTCGAGCGGAGTGGAAGGTCTGCGCCGCCCGGGCGGCCGCCTGCAGAGATTCCAGTCGGTTGACCGAAACGAGACGAACCAGGCTGTCGTTGAGACGGGTAAAGATCTCGTGGCCGCCGCCGTCGAGCAGCCCGACGGCAGCGGCGATCTCGTCATCGGCCAGCATCTGATAGAACTCGAAACTCAGATCCTGGTACTCCTCCCAGGCAGCATCGAAGGCGTCATAGTTGTGCCGCTCTTCGGACGCGAACCGATCCTGCCCCTTTGCCTGAGAACGCAGCTCTCGGTAGTCGTCGAGGCTGGCGTTGATCTGGTCGATGAGGCCGACGCTTGTCACCGTCAGCGTCTGCCGTCTGCTCTCGTCTGTAGTGAGCGTGTGCTGCAGCTGATTGATGCGCAACCGGGACGTGCTCAGATTGACATCGGAGATGGCCAGGGCCCGGGGCAGCCAGTTCTGCGACACTTCGTCCAGCTCGACGCGGATGGCGCGCATTTTGTGGATCGTGTAGAAATGCACCGCCGACATCATCAGCAGCACGAGGCCGAAGCTGGCCAGCTGCTTGGTCCGCAGTCTCCAGTCGCGAACCCTCATCGATCCCGCGGGGGTGGGTGTGCCCTGTCGCCGCTGATGAGCATGAGCACGCGCACCTGGTCGGTCACGTGCGTGCGCCCGACGAAGCCCAGGGCGCCCGGCGTCCGGGCCACCGCGGCTAGCATGCTCTCTTCCGAGTCGAGAGATTCGGGGGGCTCCCCCTCTCCTGACAGCATCATACGCAGCCAGATCGACTTCATCCGCGACGGTCGTTTGCCGAGGAAACGATAGAAGCCATCACGCACGTCGCCCTTCTCTCCCAGGTCCTTGACCACCACAGCCTCACCATCGGGCCAGCATTGAGTATCGCCGGTATAGTAGTCGAGTAACTCGCCCTTGCTGAGCGTGTCGAGTTTGACCGACGGATGCACGATGACGACCAGCTCGACCTGTGCGCCCACAGGACAGGGCAGTGACAGGGCCAGGAGAATGAGAGTGGCAGACAGACGCACGGCAGACCTTCAGAACACGACCGAAACGGCAGTGGAGAGATGGTCGAACTCTGTCTCCTGCTCCAGGTCCAGGGACCGAACCCGGGCATCGATATCGACCGGGGCATATTGTGCCTTGAGCATGATGCTCTCGCGCAGCTGATAGGAGATCCCAACGGTGGGTACTTCGACCCGCTGCTCGAGAACGGACGCCTGTTGCGGCTCGAATTGCTCTGTGGAGTGATCATCCGTCACCCAGTAGCTGCCATACAGAACCAGTCGTTCCGTTGCCCGATAGCCGAGGGTTGCATAGTAGAACCGCTTGTCCTCGCTGATCTCCGGCAGGTCGTCATCGTAGCTGACGTCGATGAACTCCGCCTCGAGGGACCAGTCGCGATTCACACAGGAGATGTCGGCCCCGAAGCGCCGCCGGGTCAGTTGCTGCAGATCGACGATCCTGCCGGGCGTGATCTCCAGAGGCGCCACGTTGAAGTGGTCCCGTGTTCCCGACAGCCCCGCATTCCAGTCGCCGATCCTGATCCCGAGCCGCCCGCCCACGAGGAAGGAGTCGGTCGTGTCGACGCCGGTCTGACCCACATCCGCATCATCGTTGATGTTGGGACCGTTTCCGAGAAACAGGGCGTAGTCGACTTTCAGTTCGCCCACGGGAACGAAGCCATAGGTCTGTACGAAGGCCCGAGCCGGCAGATATTCCTCGACAGCGATGAACTCGCTAAAGGAGGTCTCGTACACGAGGGGTCGCACGATGTAGGGCAACAGGGGCGTCCGGTTCTTGATCTCGTTCAGATTGTTGAACACCGGGATCGACAGACCGAACTTGATGCTGAACCGGGCGTTGGCCCGGTAGCGGACCCAGACCTCTTCCAGGTTGGCCGAACCCCAGCGCCGGGCGGAGCTGAAGCTGTTGAGAAACTCGTAGTTGACGAAGGCGCGCCAGCTGGGATCCAGGTCTTTGCGGAAGAAGAGATTGTGCTGCTGGACGCTGAACGAGTTCCTTTCAGACTCCGGCACGAAGGGCGCCTCCGGTGTGTACCCCGTCTGATGCATGAAGGCGTTCTGGAAGAAGCCGAAGATCTGCAGATCGTTCCCGGATTGCGCCGCACCGGGTGAGGCCAGGACCATCACGAGAAGTGCCGTCAGGCAGGCCTTGTCCTTACATGTCATCTAGTGTTGTGTCGCAGAGATAACTAGCGTAAGTATGGGTGTGCTTAGTAGGTTTCTTGCGGACCCGTTTCGCAAGGAGAGTTCGATGGCACTAGGCCGTCCTATGGCGCAGGTTGAGTTGAGTGAGCAGGTGCGCGA
>DASCMS010000012.1:0-6856 GCA_036011085.1 Candidatus Latescibacterota bacterium | reverse complement strand
GCAATTCTGACTTCGCCGACCATAAAGAGATCAGCCTGGCTCTTCGTAAATACACTCGGTGGAGAAACTCAAACCCATCTGACGCCAAATTGAAAAAGATCGAAAATCGCAAACTGTCTTTCGTTACACGGCACTAGTTGTCCCTGCGGGTCATGGCTGTGACTTCCATCACTTGTGAGCTCGGTCACGTACATGTCCGTCGTGCCTGGCTTTTCCTTGCTGGTCTGTTATACCCCGCCTACCTTCGCGCACCATGAACTGGCAGCGATATCTGCAACAGAAGTCCGACCGCAGCCTGGTCGAACTCATCGATTTCTGCCGCATACCAAGCATCTCAACCGACCCGGACCACACGGCCGACTGCCGTCGTGGCGCCGAGTGGGTGGTAGACCGAATGCACGCCGCCGGTCTGCAGGCTGCCGAGGTCATCGAGTCACGCGGTCACCCCGTGGCGTACGGTGAGCATCTCACCGTGCCCGGTGCTCCCACCGTGATGGTATATGGCCACTACGACGTGCAGCCCGTCGACCCCGTAAGCGACTGGACCACCCCACCCTTCGAGCCCGAGGTGCGCGAGGGTTGCCTCTTTGCCCGTGGGGCCTCGGATGACAAGGGCAACATGCTGTCCCCCATCCTGGCAGCCGAGGCCCATCTGCGTACCGACGACCTGCCATTGAACGTCAAGTTCTTCTTCGAGGGAGAGGAGGAGATCGGCAGTCCGAATCTTCCCCCTGTGTTCGATCAGCAGGCGGAGCGCTTCGCCTGCGATGTCGTCTACAGCGCCGATGGCTACCAGTGGGGTGAAGACCAACCGTCGCTGACCACCGCCTTGCGCGGTATCTGCGGTGTGCAGATCGACGTGAGCGGCCCCGAGCGAGATCTGCATTCCGGTGCCTACGGCGGCACGGTGCACAACCCCGCCGCAGCCCTGTCCCGTATCATCTCTTCCCTGGTGGACGGCGACGGTCGGGTTCTCGTCGACGGCTTCTACGACGGCGTCGCCGATTTGAGTGACGAAGACCGCGGACACATCGCCGCCGTTCCTTTCGACGAAGCCGAGTACCTGCGGGACACCGGCGCACCGACGCTCTTCGGCGAGACCGGCTTCACCACGCGCGAACGGAACTGGGCCCGCCCGAGCCTGGAGATCGACGGCATGTGGAGTGGCGCCACGGGTGAGGGACGCAAGGCGATCATCCCGGCCAGTGCGCACGCCAAGATTTCCTGTCGACTCGTCGCCGGGCAGACACCGGCGGCCATCGTGCTGGCCCTGAGGCGCCATGTTGCGGCGCACACCCCGCCCGGTGTGCGCGCCGCGGTTGTCGATCTGCGCCTCTCCTCGGAAGCCTACCAGATGCCCGTCGACCACCCGGCCAACGACGTGGCCACCACGGTCCTGCGTGAGTTGTACGGCCGCGACCCGTACTACACCCGTACGGGCGGCACCATCGCCATCCTCAACATGTTTCGTCACCACCTGCAGGCCGATACGGTGATGTTCGCCTTCGGCCTCCATGACGAGAACGCTCACGCTCCGGATGAGTTCTTTCGGCTCACCAGCTTCACACGCGCCCAGAACGCCTATGGACGACTTTTCGAGATCCTCGGCGCCGGCGCCCTGCAGAAAGAGACTACATGAGTACCATCACCCGAGGAGTCTTTGGCAGCACGTCCCGTGGCGAGGAGGTGGCAGTGTTCACGTTGTCCAACGACGATGGCACCGTCGTCCGTCTGCTGGAGATCGGGGCCACCATCGCCGAGGTGCGCGTTCCCGATCGGCGGGGCGAACTGGCCGACGTTGTCCTCGGCTTCGACACGCTGGACGAGTATGACGTGAACCCCACCTACTTTGGCTGCGCCGTGGGGCGCGTGGCCAACCGCATTGCCGGCGGCCGTTTCGAGCTGGACGGTGAGACGCTGCAACTGGCCATCAACGCACCGCCCAATCACATCCATGGCGGTGAAGGCGGCTTTCATCGTGCCCTGTGGCGGGGTGAACCCGAAACCGTGCCGGAGGGTGTTGCCGTGCGCTTCCGCTACACCAGCGCCGACGGCGAAGACGGCTACCCGGGGGAGCTGTCCTGCGAGATCCTCTACACCCTGACCCGGGCCAACGGCCTGCGTCTCGACTACCTGGCGAGCACCGATCGCGCCACGCCCATCAACCTTACGAACCACTCCTACTTCAACCTGACATCCCACGACGCCGGCAGTGTCCTCGACCACGTGATCCGCATCAAGGCGCTGCGCTACACCGAACGCGACGGCAACGGCATCCCCACCGGCAACATCCTGCCTGTGGACGACACGCCGCTGGACCTGCGCGAGTCGAGAGTGGTCGGTGACCGTATCGGCGAATTGAAGGACAGCGGCGGCTACGACCACAATTTTGTCGTCGACCGCTGGGACGGGCAGACGTGCCGCATGATTGCGGAGGTTCTGGAGCCGCTCCGTGGACGTCGCATGGAGGTACACACGACGCAACCGGGGGTGCAGTTCTACACCGGCAACTTCCTCAGCGGCCTGGAGGGCAAGGCCGGTGCTGTGTACAACCGCCATTCCGGGGTCTGCCTCGAGACGCAGCATTTCCCGGATTCGGTGAACCATCCCGACTTCCCGTCGACGATCCTGCGGCCGGGAGAGACGTGGCGACAGACGACGGAGTATCGCTTTTCCACGCTCTGACAACATGCCCCGTCTGAAGCTTCTCGCCATCACTGCTCTGGCCCTCGTCATCGTCGGTGGCGTCATCGCCCGCGCTGGCCTGACCCGTCGCTGGGTGAGCCACCTGGGCCTGACCGAAACCCGGCACGTGAAGCTGCGCATTTGGGACTGGTGGAGCGCCTCTTCCAACGAGGAGTACGGCGACTACTTCGGCGCCCTGGAGGACGAATTCGAGGCCCGGAATCCCGACGTCGACATCATCTACCAGGTGGTCCCCTTCGGCAACTACGTGCAGAAGCTGTCCACAGCCATGGTGGGTGACACACCGCCCGATGTCTTTCAATCTTCCGTCTACTGGGCCGAAGGTTTCTATCACCGGGGTATGCTTCTGCCTCTCAACAATCTGCTCGACGCCGACCCCGCCCTGCCCGGCTCTCCCGCGTACGTGGGTGAATCCGCCTTCCTGCCCTCCGCCTGGCAGCACAACCACACCGAAGCCACACCCGGTCGGCCGGCCGTCGTCTACGGCATACCGCAGATCATCGATGCCTCCTGCCTGCTGTGGAATCTCGACATCCTGCAGGCTGCAGCCGGGGAAGATGAGAGCATCCGCGCCCTGTTCCAGCACAACGCCGCAGGCGTCATCGACTGGGACCGGATCCGCTGGAACGGCATCGAGAGCTGGGATCACTTCCGCGAGATCACCCGCAAGCTGACGGTTCGCAACGAAGACGACGAGGTGACGCAGGCGGGTTTCCTGCTGTCCGCATCGAGCGGTGCCGGCCTGTTCTCGCCGTGGCTGGCCGCCAATGGGGGACGCTTCCAGGACGCTGCCGGCACGCGTGCCATGTTCGCCAGTCCCAGCGGGATCGAGGCCGTGGAATTCATCGCCCGACTCTACTGGGTGGACCGCGTGTGCCCGCCCTTTCGCCGACAGATGACCGACTCGGAGATGTTCAAGGAGAGACGCGCCGCTGTCGTGGCCGCCGGCACCTGGTCGGGCAAGGACATCACCCGCGACACGATGGGCTGGACCCACTTCGGCAAGACCGCCTTCCCCCCGGGGCCAAGCGGCGATGGCCCCGCCACGGTCACGTGGGGCAACATGCTCGTCATCACCCAGCGTTGCGAGAATGTCGATGCCGCCTGGCGCTACGTGAAGTTCGTCGGGGGTCTCGAAGGCAGCCTGCTGCGCTCCGTGCACCTGGGTTACAATGGCCCTCGGTTCGACTTCTACCAGACGGATCGCTGGCAGCAGGCGCTACGGGAGCGGCCCTACCTGTCGAATGTCAAGCAGATCTGCCTGGCGGGCGACAAGCTCCGCCATACGGAGATCATCGCCGTCGATCACCAGGCCAACCCCATCGTCGAATCGGTGCTGCTACGCTACCCGGAGATCATCGAGGGGCGCGGGCCGTATCCGTCCGTGGAGGTCGCCATGAAGACCGCCGCCGCCAACGTCGACAACGTCTATCGACGCTACAACGAGCAGGTCGCCAGCTGGCTCGACAGCCGTGGTGAGGCAGGTCGGTAATGGCATCAAGAATACCGTTGAGCCAGCGTCTGCTGCCCTATCTCTACATCGGCCCTGCCCTCACCGTGGCCTGTGTCTTCAGCTTCGTCAGTATGGGCATCAGTCTGTGGGTGAGTTTCCACCACTACGACGCCTTCGCTGGTGCCTCCGAATACGTCGGCCTCGACAACTACCGCCGGGCCCTGCAGTCCGATGACAGTTATTTCTGGCTCGCCATGCGCCACACGGCGGTCTACGTCGTGCTGAGTGTGTCGGGGACCTTGCTCACCGCCCTGCCGCTGGCCCTTCTGTGCCTGCGCGCCAAAGCGGGTCAGGCCCTGTTCCGCACTCTGTACTTCCTGCCCTCCATCACGCCGGGTGTCGTGCTCGCCCTCGTGTTCTACCACATCTTCGGCAACTACGGTCAGCTGCTGGACCGATCGTGGACCGCCCTGCCGGCGCTGGCGCTGCTCGGCGTCTGGGCTGGCGCCGGCTACAACATGGTCATTTTTCTGGCTGGTCTCACCGAGATTCCCCAGCATCTGTACGACGCCGCCGTCGTCGACGGCGCCAACCGCTTTCAACAGTTCCTCCATGTGACCCTGCCCATGTTGCGCAACACCCTCGTCTTTGTCACGGTGATGACGATCATCGGCTCCTTCCAGGTCTTCACCTCCGTGTATATCATGACCAGCGGGGGACCCGAGCGCAGCACCGAGGTCATCGCCTACTCGATCTTCGTCAACGCTTTTGCCGTGGCCGGACAGATGGGCTACGCCTCGGCCCTGGCCTGGCTGCTCTTTGCCGTCATCTTCGTCTTCGTCTTCCTGCAGATGCGCGTCTTCCGCTCGCGCCGGATTTATGACTGACGGCGTGTTCGCTTGCTCTGGACCGACCGGCTTATCAACGCCGTCCGGGCCGAGATCGCCCACAACCCCCTCGCCCCGCGCGATCTCTGCGAAGAGCGGGATCCATGACTGACGGCCGACGGCTGGCCCTGATCGCCATGACCCTCGGGGCGATGGTCATGGTCTACCCGTACGCCTACATGGTGGGCTCGTCGATGAAGACGCGGAAGGAGTTCGCCGAAGACCGGCAGAGCCTGGTCCCGACGCGCTATCAGCTCGGTGAGCGGTGGGCCCACCTGCAGGACGAGCCGAGTGCCCTCGACTGGCCCGGTGCCGACTGGTCCATGTGGCGCAACTACGTCGACGCCATCCGCTACGGCGTCATCGACCGCTACCTGGGCAACAGCTTCATCTACGCCGTCGTCATCACCTCGCTGCAGCTGTTCTTCAATATTCTCGCCGCCTACGCCTTCGCCCGCATGCGCTTTTTCGGCCGTGACCTGCTCTTCGGCATGCTGCTGGCCACGATGATGGTGCCACCTGCCGTGCTGCTGATCCCCAACTTCCTCGTCATCCGCGAACTCGGCCTCGTCGATACCCTGTGGGGTGTCATCATCCCGGGTTTCGCTGGCGCCTTCGGCATCTTCCTGCTGCGCCAGGCGTTCCTCAACATCCCGGCCGAGCTCGAACACGCCGCCCGTATCGATGGCTGCGGTTCCTGGGGCATCCTGAGGCATGTCATCCTGCCCCTGTCCAAGCCGGCGATCATCACGCTGGGCCTGTTCACTTTCATGGGGGCCTGGAACATGTTCGAGTGGCCCCTGATCGTGCTGAGCAACCAGGACTACTACCCCCTCACGGTGGGACTCAGCCTGTTCCGCTCCGAGACCAGCGCCGACTGGCCGCGCGTATTCGCCGCCTCGGTCATGGGTGCGGCGCCGCTCATTGTATTGTTCCTGGTGGCCCAGAGGTACCTGGTGGGCGGCATCAGCCTGAGCGGCATGAAGACCTGAGCGGGTTCGGCGAGGGAGGGCTGGTCCAGGACGCGCACAGACCAGAACTCCTCATCAGCGATTCTGTCTCAAGATCGCCTCCAGGTTCTCGCGGCTGGCGAATATCCGGGCGATGCGATTCGCCGTTCCGGTGGTCAGCGGCGCCGCAATCTTCTCGTTGAACACTTCTGTGCAGAAACGCGTCGCCAAACGCCCAACAGAATCCTGAAGGAGCTTGCCGAACTCAAGACGGTAGGCGTCAAGAAGGCCTGCCTCCGAGGACCCTTTCACCGAAATCCACTCGCGTGCCGCCCTGTCGAGATCGGGAAGGGGCCTGCCGTATTCAAGACGGTAGGTTTCAAGACGATCGGCCTCCGAGATCCCTTCCCTCGACATCCACTCGCGCACCGCCTTTTCGAGATCGGGCAGCACGCCAATAAGAGACGTCTGCACGTTCCGCTGAAGATCCTGCAGCAGCACCCTGTTCTGGGCCAGAGTGACCGTCCCGAAGCCAGCCGATAACGCCGCAGCCGTGGCTTGCGCGATCCGTTCCACAGCCCTCGGATCATTCGTGACCGGGAGCATCCTGCCTGCGACGCCAGCCTGCATGGCTGTCTCTACGACAAGCGAGACCTCGACTTCGAGAATCGTGTCAATATCAGCGAGGAAGGCTCCCGAATTGGGATATCTCAGGGGCTCCTTCTGCGCCAGTTCAAGGACCTGGCGAAAGCGATAAGGAATCGGTTCCTCCTGGCCAGGAAGCCGCCAGGTCAACAGATATGTATCGCCACTTTGCAGATCGACTCGGAAGTATTGCTCGAGGTGTTCAGGCTGGAAGA
>DASCMS010000011.1:0-5233 GCA_036011085.1 Candidatus Latescibacterota bacterium | reverse complement strand
ATGGGCAAGGTAATCGGCATCGATCTGGGTACGACGAATTCGTGCGTGGCGGTGATGGAGGGCGGCGAGCCAGAGGTGATCAGCAACTCGGAGGGGGGTCGTACGACGCCTTCGATGGTGGGCTTCGCCAAGGACGGTGAGCGGTTGGTGGGTCAGACGGCGAAGCGTCAGGCGGTGACGAATCCGACGAATACGGTGTTCAGCATCAAGCGATTCATGGGCCGTCGTTTCGACGAGGTGGCCCAGGAGATGACGGAGGTGCCGTACACGGTGCAGACGGGGGGTCGCGATCTGGCGGTGGCCGAGATCGACGGCAAGGAGCTGACGCCGCCGGAGATCTCGGCCATGGTGCTGCAGAAGATGAAGCAGACGGCGGAGGATTATCTGGGGGAAGAGGTGACGCAGGCGGTGATCACGGTGCCGGCGTATTTCAACGACTCGCAGCGTCAGGCGACGAAGGACGCCGGTCAGATCGCCGGTCTGGAGGTGTTGCGTATCGTCAACGAGCCGACAGCGGCGGCCCTGGCCTACGGTCTGGACAAGAAGAATTCGACGGAGAAGATCGCCGTCTACGATCTCGGCGGTGGCACCTTCGATATCAGCATCCTGGAGCTGGGTGACGGTGTCTTCGAGGTGAAGTCGACGAACGGTGACACCCATCTTGGGGGTGACGATCTCGACCAGCGTGTCATCGACTGGATCGCTCAGGAATTTGAAGGCGCCGAAGGCATCGACCTGCGCCAGGACGCCATGGCCCTGCAGCGGTTGAAAGAAGCGGCGGAGAAGGCCAAGTGTGAGCTGTCGGGCTCGGGGAGCACGGAGATCAACCTGCCCTTCATCACGGCGGACCAGACCGGTCCCAAGCACGTGCAGATGGATTTGAGCCGGTCGAAGTTCGAGCAGTTGGTGGAGGATCTGGTGGAGCGCACCAAGGGTCCCTGTCAGCAGGCGCTGAAAGATGCGGGTTTGAGTGCGTCCGAGATCGACGAGGTGATTCTCGTGGGCGGCTCGACGCGTATGCCGAAGGTGCAGGAGGCGGTGCAGTCGGTGTTCGGCAGAGAGCCTCATCGCGGGGTCAATCCCGACGAGGTGGTGGCCCTGGGCGCGGCCATCCAGGCCGGCGTGCTGGCCGGCGACGTCGACGACGTGCTGCTGCTGGACGTGACGCCTCTGTCTCTGGGAATCGAGACGATGGGTGGGGTGATGACGAAGCTGATCGAGCGCAACACGACGATTCCGACAAAGAAGAGCCAGATCTTCAGCACTGCGGCCGACAACCAGCCGAGTGTGGAAGTACACGTGTTGCAGGGCGACCGCGAGTTTGCCAACGACAACCGCACGCTGGGTCGGTTTCATCTCGATGGCATTCCCACGGCGCCTCGGGGTATGCCGCAGATCGAGGTCTCCTTCGACATCGACGCCAACGGCATCCTCAACGTGTCGGCCAAGGACAAGGGCACCAACAAGGAGCAGTCGATCCGCATCGAGGCATCCAGCGGTCTGTCGCCGGACGAGATCGAGCAGATGCAGCAGGACGCCGAGGCCAACGCCGAGACCGACAAGGCGCGTCGCGAGAGTGTCGACAAGCGCAACGAAGCCGACCAGCTGGTCTACGCGACCGAGAAGTCGCTGTCCGAACACGGCGACAAGCTGTCGGAACAAGAGCGCCAGCCGGTGGAAGCGGCCCTGGAGGAGACGAAGAAGGCTCTCGAGGGCGAGGATGCGGCGGCCATCGAAGCGGCCGTGGCCAAGCTGCAGGAAGCCTCCCACAAACTCGCCGAGGTCATGTACAAGGACGCCGAGCAGCAAGCTGCTAGCCAGCAGGCTGGGGAGCCGCAAGCGGACAGTCAGCCGGGCACAGGTCCCGGGGATGCCGCCGACGACGTGGTTGATGCCGACTTCGAGGTCGTCAAGGACTGAGACCACCCAACAGTCAGACAGAAAAACGCCCCGGGACGCTCCTCGCCCCGGGGCATTTCTGTAACGTCTTGTGCCGGCCGTTCAGTCGCCTGGCCGCAACAACAGCTTGATCCCCTCCTGCTTCTCCATCATCTCGAAACCGCGGCTCCATTCCCCCAGGTTCAGCTGGTGGGAGATCAGCTTTTCGTTGTCGATCACACCCGTCGCCATCAGCTTGAGAGAGCGCTCCCAGGCGGTGCGCCGCTGACCGATCCCACCGCTGACGACCAGCTCCTTGTAGGCGATTTTCTCGAGGTCGACCTCGACTCGTTTCCCGGGCAGGCCCATCAGCGAAACCCTGCCCCGCTTGCGCACCCCCTCCAGAGCCAGATCAATCGCCGACGGCGCGCCGGCACACTCGACGACGACGTCCGGACCGTAACCGCCGGTCAGCTCCTGGAGCCGTTGCACCGCATCGACTGCCTGCACGTCGACCGTATGGGCGACGCCCAGCTCACGCTCGGCGAAGGCCAGTCGCTCTTTGTCTTGTGACGTACCGCAGAGAATGACCGTCCCCCCTTCCGCCATGGCCACCAGTGCCGAGAACAATCCCACCGGGCCGGGCCCGATGACGGCCACCCGGTCTCCCGCGGTGACGCCGCACTGTTCGATGACCGAATGCACGCAGCAGGCGAGCAACTCGGTGACGGCACCGGCTTCGAAGCTCACCGCATCGGGCAGCTTGTGCACGAAGGTGGCATTGACGTAGGGAGCGAAGCAGCCGTCGTGGTAATACCCCATCACCTGGCGCGTGGGACACATGTTGTAGTGACCGCTGAGGCAGTAGTCACACTGACCGCAGATGTAGATGCTCGGCTCACCTGTCACCCGGTCGCCGATTTTCACATCGGAACTCACATCCTCTCCGGTATCGACGACGACACCGCTGAACTCATGCCCCATGACCACGGGGGTTCTGATGTTGTAGTTGATCGTGTCATGGTAGATGTGCAGATCGGAACCGCAGATACCGGCGGCCCTGACCTCCACCTTCACCTGCTCCGGCCCCGGGGCCGCCTCGTCGACGTCGCGCAATTCCACGAAGCCGCTGCCGCGATCGAATTTCACCAAACCTTGCATCCGCTCTCCTACTCCGGTTCGATGCCGATGAGTTCCAGCCGATCGCCCACGCCTATGGCGTTGCCACCGGAGAGGGCGACCACCTTCGATACCCGCGCACCGATGATGTCATCGACCTCGACGACGGCGATGCGACGATCCGGATCCAGTCCCGCCGCGTGTTCGTGACTGGGATAGACGGCGAAGCGATATCCCTTCTGCACACCGTTCTCACTGCCCACATTGATGAACAACTCAGTGCCGAAAACCGACAGGATCTGGGCCGCGCCAGAGGTCACCTGAATCCCCTGGGGGCGCACCAGCTGAGACAGCTGCTGGATGAGCTGATCCATGGCGGTCAGTGTCGCCTGGCCGATGGCCGTCTCGCGAAACTCCTCAGAGCCGTATTCCGTCTGTGCCAGGTTGGCGAACTCGTAGTCCTGTTCCCGTGGTTTGCCCAACAGGTCGAGACCGAGTCCACGATCGATGGTCTCCTGCTGGGCGTGGGCGTTGCCGATCCGTCCGAGACCGGCTGCACGTGTGAGCTGCACCTCCATCTCCGCCAGACCCTTGTAGGACTTGTAGCCCCCGAGGAGAGGATCCCCCACCGTCAGCCGTTCCATGTTGTAGTCGAGCAGTTCGCCCGTCAGCAGCATGTCGGCGTCCAGGATCTGGGCAATCTCCTTGAGGCGTTCGTCTCGCCATCGCTCCGGCGCCTTGCCGACCACGGCGGCGACTGCGGCATAGGAGACCACGCGCCATGCCGTGGACCGCTCCATCTCCTCGGACAGCAACCGCGCCGGCTCGTTGTGCAGGTCCCAGACGCCGTCGCGGAAACCGGATTCGTCGTCGAAGGGCAGCACGGCGATCCACGGCCGGTAGTAGGATGCGGGGTCGTCTTCGGTCTGGGCGCGCCGCTCACGGTAGAGCACGAGGGCTGGTGGCGGACCGACGGGATCGGCTGCCGATACCGTGACACCCTCTGCCCCATCCGCGGAACGGGGAGGCTGCAGCGGTGCACAGCCGGAGGCCAGGCAACCGACGATGAGGGACAGCAGACTATATCGAGTCACATGGATCAACGGGGTCGGTACGACGACAGGTAGGTGTCCACAGGGCGGCGAGGAATCTGGTCGCCGTCGGGACCCATGTCAAGACGGTTCGCCTGCTGGCGGGCCGAGTGGCGGCTCGGTACCTTTCGGCCACAATGCCACCCCATCGCATACTCGCCGTCGAGGACGAAGGTATCGTCGCCCTCGACATCCAGGCGAAGCTGGAGGACATGGGCTACCGCGTGCCCAACATCGTCTCCTCAGCCGAAGATGCGATCGAAACCGCCAGACGTCTGCGTCCTGATCTGGTACTGATGGACATCCAGCTCAAGGGCGAACTCGACGGTATCGATGCCGCCGAGACGATCGGCACCGAACTGGGCATTCCCGTCGTCTACCTGACGGCCTACTCCGACGAACAGACCCTGGCCCGTGCCAAGGCCGCCCGGCCCTCCGGTTACCTGCTCAAACCCTTCGAGGAACGGGAGCTGTACACCACGGTCGAGATCGCCATCTATCGGCATCAGGCCGAGGGCGAACGATCGCGCCTGGAGGAGCAGCTGCGGCAGTCGCAGAAGATGGAGGCCATGGGCCAGCTCACCGCCGGCGTAGCCCACCACTTCAACCTGATGCTGCAGGGCATCGTCGGCAATCTGGACCTGGCGGCCGCTGATGCCCCTGACACGTTACGCCCTTTTCTCGAGGATGCCGCCTACGACGCCGACCGCGCCGCTCACCTCGTGCGGCAGCTCATGCAGTTTTACCGGCAGGAACAGAGCAACCATTCCACCGTCGATCTCGGCGACCTGATGGAGGAGGTGGCCTCCATGTGTCGTGGCATATTCCCCCGATGGATCGTCATCGATCTGTCCGTTCCGCCCGACCTGCCAACCGTAGCCGGCAATCACGGGCAACTGCGCCAGTGCCTGGCCAACCACTGCGCCAATGCCCGTGACGCGATCAGCGCGCCGGCGCGGGCGGATGGTCAGGAAAGAACCATCCAACTGCGGGCCGAGATGAGTTCCGATGGCGCGGACGACGCCTCAGCGGAGACCGGCGCCGGGGACACGCCGATGGTTCGGATTGACGTGGTCGACGACGGCGTCGGTATGGACGCTGACACCAGTGAACGCATGTTCGAGCCGTTCTTCACGACTGACATG
>DASCMS010000010.1:0-21783 GCA_036011085.1 Candidatus Latescibacterota bacterium | reverse complement strand
TTCCACGACGACCTGCGCGCCATGTTCGCTACGTTCTTCGAGCGGGAGGACACCTTCTCCCTCGGCGTCTGCAACGGCTGCCAGATGATGAGCCTTTTGGGCGACGTTATCCCCGGGGCCGATCACTGGCCGAAGTTTCTGCGCAATCAGTCGGAGCAATTCGAGGCCAGACTGTCCACCGTAGAGATCATGGAGAGTGACTCCGTGCTGCTGCGCGGCATGGCGGGCGCGAGAATCCCGGTGCCTGTCGCTCACGGCGAAGGCCGGGCGGAGTTTGGCAAGGATGGAGACCTGGCGAAGCTGCAGCAGTCCGGCCGGATCGCCGCCCGGTACGTGGACAATCGCGGCGGTGTCGCGACTGAGTACCCCGACAATCCGAACGGCTCGCCAGAGGGGCTGACCGCACTGACCGCATCGGACGGCCGCGTGACGATCATGATGCCCCATCCGGAACGAGTGTTCCGCAACGTGCAGCTGAGCTGGCGCCCAGCGGATTGGGACGGGAGGGAGTTCAGTCCCTGGCTCAGAATGTTCGAAAACGCAAGGGAGTTCGCCCAGGCAAACGCCTAGCACTCGAAGGCTGACAGGATCAAGGCTAGCCATCAACGATTCCGTGACGTTGCCACAGACCGAGCATGGCCGTCCGGGCGAGGGCGTAGCGGCGCCTTAGCGTAGGCCAGTCGGACGACGGATCAGGCCCCGCAGGGGTGGCGACAGGATGTCGCCATCGACTGAGCAGGAGGCCGTCGATGAAGCCGCTTGGCAGGCGAGACCGAGGCATTGCGGCCGGAGACAAGGCGCGCGACCGAAGCGGGTCAGTGGGACCCGTTGAGGGAGCGCAACGCAGGCTCCGGTCGCAAGGGCCGGTCGCAGCCCCAATGGGCTTCATCGACGGCCTCCATTGGATGTGGCGTTCAGTCGACCCCGTCGGCACGACGCCCGGCCGCAGCGTCGGCGCCGCGGAGCCCTCGCACGGACGGCCACAGCACAGATCGATGCGACAAGACCAAAGCAGCATCACAGCACGCCAACAAGGAGCACGTAAGTGACAGAGCCCATACGTTGGGGCATCCTCGGCACCGGCAACATCGCCCATCAATTCGCCCGCGGTCTGGCCGACACCGCCGACGCCACCCTCGCCGCTGTCGGCTCCCGCAGCGCCGCGACCGCCGACGCCTTCGGCGACGAATTCGGCATTCCCCGTCGTCACGCGACCTATCAGGACCTGGCATCCGACGACGCCATCGACGCCGTCTACGTGTCGACGCCGCATCCCTACCACAAGGACAACAGCATCCTGCTGCTGGAGCACGGCAAGGCGGTATTGTGTGAGAAGCCCTTCACCATCAATGCCGGCGAGGCCAAGGTGGTGATCGACGTGGCCCGACAGCGGGACGTGTTCCTCATGGAAGCCATGTGGACGCGGTACGTCCCCGCCGTGGTCAGGGCTCGTAAGTTGATCAATGAGGGCGCCATCGGCGACGTTCGCATGGTGCAGGCCGACTTCGGCTTCCGCGCCGGCGTCAATCCGGAAGGACGACTGTTCAACCCGTCCCTCGGTGGCGGCGCCTTGCTCGATGTGGGGATCTATGTCAGCTCCTTCGCCAGTATGGTCCTCGGGCCGAAGCCCTCCGAAGTCGTGTCGACGACGCAGATCGGTGAGACCGGAGTCGACGAACAGTCCGCCATGCTGCTCAAGTATCCGGGGGGTGAAATCGCGGTACTTTCCTGCGCAGTGCGCACGGGCACCGCCGTCGAAGCGCGTATCTTCGGTACGGACGGCTCGATCACCTTCCACAGCCCCTTCTTCAAGTGTGATGCCATCACGGTGAAGCGTGGCGGTGATGAAGAGCGCATCGAGTTGCCTCTGCAGGGCAACGGCTACAACTATGAAGCAGCCGAGGTCGGGCGCTGCCTTCGCGCCGACCTCAGAGAGAGCGACGTAATGCCTCTCGACGAAACCCTCGCTCTGATGGAGCTGTTGGACTCGATTCGGGCCCAGTGGGGCCTCACCTACCCGATGGAATAGGAGACTGAACACAGATGGAATACGGTCAGCCCTCGTGGACCGACAAGAAGGTGTCACGCATCGTGCAGGGCACGATCATGCTGCACGAAGATCATGTAGAACAGGACTTTGACCTTCTCGACGCCGTGTGGGCGGCGGGTATCACCACCTTCGATACAGCTGCACTCTACGGTGGCGGCACCTGCGAGCGCGTCCTCGGCCAATGGATGGAAGCACGCGGCGTACGCGAGGAGGCCTTCGTCCTCGGCAAGAGTTGTCACCACAATGGAGATCGCCGCCGGGTGACGCCGTACGATATCGCTGCCGACCTCGCCGACTCTCTCGCCCGACAGCGTGCCCCGTACCACGATCTGCATTGCCTGCATCGTGACGACGAGAATGTACCCGTCGGCCCTATCGTCGAAGCCTTGAACGAGCAGCTCGACGCCGGCCAGATCCGCGCCTTCGGCGGCTCCAACTGGACTACCGCCCGCATCGGTGAGGCCAACGAGTATGCCGCCGCCAAGGGGCTGCAGGGCTTCGTCGCCTCCAGTCCGAACTTCAGCCTCGCCGATGAGAAGGAAGTACCCTGGGAAGGTTGCCTCAGTGTCTCGGGACCGTCGAAGGCGGCGGACCGGGAGTGGTACGCGGCGCAGAACATGCCGTTGTTCACCTGGTCGAGCCTGGCACGCGGCTTCTTCTCCGGCGTGCTGACACGTGACAACGCCGAGTCGATCCGTGAGGACATGGATGGCTCCAGCGTCGCTTCGTACTGGCACGAGGACAACTGGAAGCGCCTCGACCGCGTGACCGAACTGGCTGCGGAGAAAGGCGTCGCCGTGCCGTTGGTGGCCCTTGCCTGGGTGCTGCAGTACCCCGGCCTGGACGTCTATGCTCTCGTCGGGGCTCGTACGCCGGAGGAAGTCAGGGCGAACGCCGAGGTCTTCAACCTGAAGTTGTCGAACGAAGAGCGCGACTGGCTCGACCTGCGTCGCGACGATCGCTGATCGACGTGCCTTCCGGTAAACACAACATCCTGGTGCTGATGTCCGACCAGCAGCGCCTCGATACCGTGAGCGCCTACGGTCTCAACGACATCTGCCGCACACCCCGCATCGATGGTCTGGCCCGGCGGGGTGTGCGCTTCGACGGTGCCTTCACGCCGACGGCGATCTGTTCTCCAGCGCGCGCCTCCTTCCTCACCGGGCTGTATCCCCACAAGCACGGCGTGACCGCCAACGGTCTGTGTATCAGGGATGGCGTGCGCACGATCCCAGACTACCTGGCGCCAGCGGGGTACCGCTGTGGTTACGCCGGCAAGTGGCACGTCGACGAGGAGCGCGGACCCAGCCAGATGGGCTTCACCGGCCAGGACTTCATGGGCTACGCCTTCCCCGGTTCAGATCTGCTGCCCGGGCTGCAGTTTGGCGCCGCGCCGCGCACCGGCAATCCGTACGCCGACTATCTACAGGAGCAGGGCCTCGGTCTGCCACAGGTATCGCAGCGCTTCGTCGGCACCAATCCCGGCACCCAACGTCAGGAGATGTTCGCCCTGCACGAAGGTCCGCTGGAGTCGACCATCGAGTACTTCGTCAGCCACGAAACGAACCGCATCATCGACGAACTGTCCGGTGCTGACGAACCGTTCTTCCTGTGGGCCAATTACTGGGGACCCCACACCCCCTGTCTGGTGCCGGAGCCGTATTTCTCCATGTACGATCCGGCATCCATCCCCGAGCATCCCAGCTACTGCGAGACCTTCGAGAACAAACCCTACAGACAACAGCTGGTGGAACGGCTATGGGGGCTGGGAGACTATGGCTGGGAGGGCTTCCAGAAGATTGCCGCCCGGTACTATGGTCACAGTACTCTGATAGACGACTGCGTCGGTGTCGTCCTCGATCACCTGGAACAGCGGGGTCTCGCCGACGACACCATCGTCGTCTACGTCGCCGATCACGGCGACTGCATGGGCGCGCACAAGCTGATCGAGAAGGGCGAGTTCATGTACGACGAGATCTACCGCATCCCCCTCGTCGTCTACCACCCCGACTGCGAGAACCCCGGCACGGTGAATGACGATCTCGTCTACCTGCAGGAGCTGATGTGTACCGTGCTCGACGCCGCTGGCGCTGACGTGCCGGGTGAGCTGGACGGCCATTCCTTCCTCGACGCCACCCTGGGCCGAGCCACGAACTGGGACCGCGACGATGTCTATTGTGTCTTCGACCGCCACTTCACCGTCGCCCAGCAACGTATGGTGCGCACCCGCACGCATCAGCTGACCTTCAGCTCAGGAGACCAGGGCGAGCTGTATGATCTCGTACGGGATCCCTGCCAGCTGACCAACGTCTACGGCGACCCGGCATATGATGCCGTGCGTCGCGACCTGGGAGATCGCATGGGAGCTCATATGGAGCGGCTGCAGGATCCGTTGCGTGGGCGTTTCCGCACGATCTGGCAGGTGTATTAGGCTTGCCACCGAGTATAACCGCGGTTATACTCCGGATATGAAGACCGCCATATCCGTACCGGATGAATTGTACAACGCTGCAGAACTGGCTGCCTCACGACTGGGTGTCTCCCGGAGTATGCTGTATCAGCAAGCCATGGTGCTCTTCCTTGAGCGCCACGGGGATTCACTGGTAACGGACGCACTCGACGAGGTCTACGGCGAGCAGGATCAATCCGCGCTGGACCCGATGCTGGATCGCATGCAGCGGGCGAGCCTCGCTCGCGAGAGCTGGTAGTGAAGCGGGGTGAGATTTGGTGGGCGGATCTCGAGGAGCCACGCGGGTCCGAGCCCGGTTTTCGGCGACCCGTTCTCGTCGTCCAGTCCGACGCCTTCAACCGCAGTCACATCTCCTCTGTCGTGGTCGCTGCTCTCACGTCCAACGTCGGTCTTGGCGCCGCGCCGGGCAATGTCCCCCTGTCCAAACGGATCAGCAAACTCTCACGGGACTCGGTGGTCAACGTCTCCCAGCTCTTGACGCTGGATCGTCGGTTCCTGACTGAGCGCGTCAGCCGGCTCTCCAAAGAAACACTCTCGAAGGTCGAGGCTGGCCTGAGACTCGTTCTCTCGCTGTAGCGTCAACCTGTACCCGCTGTAGTCACGCCTGCCCACCGGGGTGCAGAAACCGCGCCCCCTCGCCGCACTGCAGCACCCGGTGATCCTGGCCCAGGCGTCGACAGGCCCGTACGAACTCGCCCGGATCGGCCGTGTTGAATTCGAACATCTCGTAGTGGCACGGAATGACCGTCCCCATGCCCGCTTCGTGAGCCAGGGCTGCCGCCTCTTCCCCTGACAGGTTTCCCGCGACCCGCCGTTCGGGCCTGCGCCCGTTGATCGGCAACAGTCCGATATCGATCGGCCCCGCCTCCTTCAGGCGCTCCACCATGCCGTCGTAACGCAGCGTGTCGCCGCTGTGGTAGATCACCCAGTCACCCGCACGAACGACATATCCGAGGTACAGATGCCGGCCGTTCGCGTCGACGTCCAGCTCTTCGTGTGCTGCCGGAACCCCGATGATCTCGAAAGGTCCCACGCTGGCACTCTCCCCGGCATCGATACCGGTCGGCCAGTCGGCCGCGCAGCCCAGTCGGTCCACGGCGAAAGCACGGTTCGCTTCGGGCAGCACAAGCTGCAGACCAGGGCACGCATCCCGCAGAGGCAACAGGGTCTCAGCGTCAAGATGGTCGGTATGATTGTGCGTCGAAGTGGTCACTTCGATGTCGCGCAACATCCCCGGCAACACCGCCAGCTCCGTCATACGCACGTGCGGCTTGTCGGTATCGGCGTACTTGCGGGTGAGGGAGTCGGACAGGTACGGATCGAAGAGCAGGCGATGGCCGCACCAGCTCATCAGAAAGCCACTCTGGCCGAGCCACCAGACTTGTGCGACGTCTGGATCCGTCTCGCGTCCTGCAGCCTCGATGTCGTCCAGCAGCGCCTCGTGCTGCTGGACCGGTCGAATCACGAGAGCTTGTCCCTAACCGCGTGTACGCCTTCCACCATGTGGGCCAGCTTGCGCTTGGCCGCCCACCGCGCTGTCTGACTCAGGCCACAGTCCGGAGCAAAGGAGAGCCTGTCGGCCGGAGCGTGCTGCAGGCAGGCCTGCACTCGCTCCACGATGTCCGCCACGCTTTCGATGTAGTAGGACTTCACGTCGACGATGCCCACGGCAGCGTCCTTCGAGCGCGTGATCTCGGCGATCACCTCGAGTTCGGCAAACTCACGGCTGGCCATCTCCACATGGATCTCGTCCACCTTCATCGCCATGAAGGCGGGGAACATCGGTGCGTAGTGGCGCAGACCGACGGCGTGGCCCTTGAAGTTGCCGAAGCACAGATGCGTCGACAGGTGGCACCTGCCGGCGACGGATTCGACAGTGCGATTGAAGATGTCGACGAAGCGGCTCGGGTCCTCGCGATGGGCGTAGCAGCTCATGGAGGGCTCGTCGACGGTCAGTTCCGTACAGCCCGCGGCGACCAGCTTCTCCAACTCCTCTCGCACCAGCGGCAGCAGGGCTTCGGTCACGGCCCAGCGATCCGGATACTGGTCGTTGGGCAGCAGGCGACCGCTCAGCGTGTACGGCCCGGGCACGCTGGCTTTGAGAGTGGGACCTGCGGCCGCCAGCCGTTGCAGTCTCTGGAACTCTTCCACGGCGCCCAGCCCACCTGTCGCGCCCAGTTCCCCTGTGATCGCGTGGCGGCCCCGCTGGTCGTGCGCCGGCGGCCCGAACTGGCGCGGCGGCGCTCCCTCCAGGTCGATCCCGTCGATGAAGCCGTAGAAGGACAGGTTGAAGTCGACCCGGGTCTGTTCGCCATCGGTGATGACGTCGAGGCCGGCTGTCATCTGATCGTGAATCGCGGCCACCACCGCGTCGTCCTGCAGCTCGGCGACATCGTCGGGGCCGAAGCGCTCAAGATTCTCAGCAGCGAACTCCAGCCAGCCGGGAAAGGGGTACGAGCCGATGACCGTCGTACGCAGTGGTCGATCTCTCATGACGCCTGTCCCGTCTCCTCTGACTGTACCCGCTCCCAGGCGATGGCCGCCGCCCCGAGCACGCCTTGATGATTGCGCAGCCTCGACAGTACGATGGGAACGGGTTCGCCCACCGGGTAGCGGAACAAGTGGGAGTTGACCTGCTCGGACAAGGGTTTCAGAAAGTGCTTGGCCGCGTTCGTCGCCCCGCCGCTCAGAATGATGATCTGCGGGGCGTACACATGTACGGCACTGACCAGCAGCCACCCCAGGTTGGTCCGCCAGTGCTCGAGCTCGTCACACGCCAGCCTGTCCTTGCGTGCCACCGCTTTGATCACCGCTTCGAAATCCACCGAAGCCGGGTCCGCGAAATACTCCTCGCTGAGTGCCGAGGGAATTCCGCGCTGCAGCCCGTCGCGCACGTTCATGGCCAGCGATGTCGCCGAGCAGTTCATCTCCGCCGTTCCCCGGGCGCCGGTGATACACAGGCGCCCGCCGGAACCGTCGAGCACGATGTGGCTCATCTGTGTGCCGAACTGCAGATGGGGATCGCGCAGAATGTGTCCGTCGAGGAGCACGCCTGACCCGACGCCTGTTCCGATGGTCATCGTCACAGCCCACTTGTGCTCGCGCGCCAGACCAAAGTAGGACTCAGCATAGATGGACAGCCGCCCGTCGTTGTCGGCGACCACGGGAAGACCGGTGGCCTTTTTGAGTTTCGCCACGATGGGATACCCCTCCATACCCTTGATCTTGCCTGGCAGGAAGACGACCCCCTTGTCGGGATGAACCGCACCGGGAAAGCCCATGCCGACACCCAGAGGCTTGGCGCCGACCTCCCGGGTGATACGACGGATCTCTGACTTGAAGGCTGCCAGCATTTTTGCCGGCGCCATGTTGAATCCCGTCGGCAGAAGTCCGGGGGCGAGGATCCGCCCCCCTCGGGTAACCGCGCCGGTCTTCAGGCGGGTGCCGCCGCCATCGAGTCCTACCACATAATCCATATGTGCCTATCTCTCCGGCGAGTGCCCTTCACTCACGCACCAACCCGCGTCCACGGTCATCACGTCACCCGTCATGCTGCGGGAACGGGGGCTCATCAGGAAGACCGCGGCGTCGGCGACCTCGTCAGCCTCCTGCATACCTTCCACCAGGGGCTGCTTGCCCTTCATGTAGTCCATGATTTCATCATTTAGTTGAGCTCGCTCGCTCATGGGCGTGCGTACGAGGGCCGGTGCGATGGCGTTCACACGGATCTTCTCGGGAGCATAGTACGCTGCCATGGCTCTCGTCATGCCGACGATGGCCCCCTTGCTCGCGGCGTACGCATGGGAGGCGAAGTGAGTGGCCTCCGGTGAAAAGGCCAGTACGCTTGCCATGTTGAGCACCGATCCCCGCATCCCGTCACCACCCGGCGCCTGCTGCAGCATGACGGGCAGCGCCGCCCGGCTCATCAGGTACTGGGTGCGGACGTTGACCGCCATGGTCGTGTCCCAGCCCTCCGGAGTGCACTCATGCAGGGGTCCGTCACCGAACCGCCTGCCGCTGATCCCGGCCACGTTGAACAGAGCATCGATCCGGCCGAAGCGAACGCGGCAGTCCTCGACCACCGCTGCCGCCGCATCATCCTCCACCAGGTCTGCCACTCTGTAGCCGGCGGCATCCGCGCCCAGCTCCTCTACCAGGGCGGCGCAGTGACTCTCGGTTCGGGAACAGACGAAAACCCTGGCGCCATCGGCCACCGCCTTGACCGCCGTCGCCGCGGCGATTCCGGTGGAGCCCGTGATCAGCAGGACCCGACCGGCGAGCAGGCTCTCAGGCATAGAGATGAGCGAGGCTCTTGCGGTAGCCTTCGTAGAACCGTTCGAGCTGCTCGTCAGCGCTGGCGTCTCCGAGAATCTGATGACTGGGCAGAACTTCCGGCTTGATTCCCATGGCCAGCAACCGTTCGGCGACCTCACAGCGAAGCATGTTGATGAGCATAGCCCCGGTGAGGGTCGACACCGGTCCGGTGCGCCAGTCGAGTCCCTCCAGCTCCATGACACAGTCTCCGCGTGGGGCATGGTTGTCCAGGATGACGTCTGCCAGGTCGATCAGCTTCTTGCCGGAGGAGTGACCGGGAGGTGAATTCTCCCCGTGTTCGCGAGCTGTCATGGCGATGACGGGCATGCCCCGCTCCTTCGCCCCCATGGCCATCTCGACGATGAGAGGCCTGATGCCGCTGGTGGAGATCAGCAGCATCGCATCATGCGGACCGAACTTGAATGACTTCAGGATCTGCTCCGCATAGCCGTCGTACTTCTCCAGATGCAGCGGTCCGCGCAGGCTGTTGGTGCCGACGATCGAAGCATGGGTCGACACGGCCAGTTCCACGAGAGCGAAAAAACCCACGAAGCCACCCTGACGCGGTGTCATCTCCTCACACATCATTCGGGAATGGCCGGCACCGAAGAGGAAGACGAGGCCGCCCTGCGAAATGCTGTTCGTGCAGATCTGCGCGGCTTCTGCCACCGCCTTCATCTGTGTCTCTCGAACTCTGGCCAGCAACGCTGTTGTCTTGTCGTAGTAGTCGTGTGCCGCACTCATGTCGAAGTAATCGCTCCTCGGGCCCGGTTTGGAAGTTGTGGCTGCAAGGTAGGATCGCCTTCACAGGGCGGCAAGAATGACTCGGTTGCCTGCACGGCCCCGGGTTCGGACCTTGTCTGTTGGTCAGCCATCAACTCTCAACCCGACATGGAGACAGATCGATGGGCGCTGAAGCAAAGGCTCTGGAGTTGGGCCTCAAATTTCCCGACGATGCCGAGAAGGCCTACCTGAACATGGCGGCCCGCACGGGCAACGTCATCATCACCTCGGGTCACACCTCCACCCAGAAGGGCAAGCTCGGCCAGGATGTGACGGTGGAGCAGGGCTACGAGGCGGCGAAGGAGGTCGCTGAGAACATCCTCAAGTCCGTACATCAGGAGGTCGGCTCCCTGGACGGGCTGCGTGTCGTCAAGCTGCTCGGGTGCGTGAACTCGACTCTCGATTTCATCGAGCAGCACCTCGTCATCAACGGCGCCTCGGATCTGCTGCACAAGATCTTCGAGGGCGACGACGGTCATCATGCGCGCTCGGCCATCGGGTTTGCCCAGCTGCCGACGGGAGTTGCTGTTGAAATCGAGGCGATCTTTGAGATCAAGAGCTGATCGCCCTACTTCATCGAAGGAATGATGATACCCCGCAGGATGATCTTCTGGCAGAACAGGAACACCAGCAGGGTGGGAATCGAGGCGACGACAAACCCGGCCATGACGATCCACGGCTTGGCCGCCCACCAGATGTTCGCCTGATAGAGCCAGACAGAGAGGGTCCACATACTCTGGTCCTGACAGACGATGAGAGCCCATTCCCAGCTGGTGTAGGCGAAGAGGAAGGCGTTGAGACTGTTGATCGCCAGGATCGGCTTCATCATCGGCATCGTCACCCGCAGGAAGATCTGCCATTCGGGAGCCCCGTCGATCGTCGCCGCCTCGTAGAGTTCTTTCGGCAGGCTGTCGAAGAACCCCTTGAGGATGAAGATCGCCATGCCGTTGGCGGCGCCCGGCAGGATGAGGGCGAGAAAGGTGTTGAGCATGCCCAGATCCCGCATCAGCAGGTACGCGGGGATGGCGCTGACCATGGCGGGAAAGGCCATGGGCGCCAGGATATAGAGAATCACCTTCTCGGTACCGCGCAGGTGGAAACGGGACAGGGCATAGGCGGCCATGGGATTGATCGTCAATGTCGACAGTACGGCCAGGACCACCAGCAGGAGGGTGACGGGCAGGGCCCGGCCGCGATGGAGCAGGTACTCGATGATGAGCGAGTAGTTGCGCACGAGGGGTCCCAGAACGAAACCGGTCTCGTTCTGGGCGAAGGTCACGGCGTAGGCGACATCGAAAGGTGGAAAGGCCTCCTCGAGACGTGACAGACTCCATCCGTAGACCTCGTTGATCTGTCTCAGCGAACCGTAACGCTGCAGAAGGAATCCCTGGTATCGATGCTCCGACGAAGTCAGGACTCTCCGGTTGGCATCCAGCCCTTTGACGAAGTCGTACCAGATCGCCAGTTGCGGATCATCGGCCATCGCGCGCCGGGGGGCCAGAGGCGTCAGCTCAAAATCGCTCCACGCCGTTGCCATCGTACCGAGGATTCGGTTCGCGTACTCCAGATTGCGGAATCGACCCCGCAGCAGATCGTGATAGCGACCGGTCAGCTCCGGCGTTACGACGATTGACGTCAGCCGCAGGGGGAAGCGGCTTTCCACAAAACGCCGCCACAGGTCGGCAATGCCTGCGGGTTCGTCTCCCGTCAGCGGAAAGGGAGTGTCCCGGAGACTCGCATAGCTGGTTCGCGCAAGACGGTTGTAGATCCCCGCGTTGAAACGCTCACTCCCCTGCAACCCCAGCCGGGCACGCACCTCTTCTCCCTGCAGATAATCTCGCCAGACGACGCGCATGGCGAAGGGCACCACGGGAGCTGCCGGTGCCTGCTCGCGCTTGAAACGTTGCCACAGTTCACGTCGTGCAGGTGGGCTGGCAGTGACCACGGGAAACGGCACCGGCCCGTCACTCGCCCATCCTGCCTGGTCTCCAAGAAAAGTCTCCCACTTCGCCCGTACGCCCTGGGAAAAGGCGTGAGCCCGTTGCGCTTCCAGGACCCGCAGGTAGTCGGTGAACTTTTCATCCTGTGGAAAATGGAAGGACTGCTGGTGCAGTGGCAGACGGACCTCCCGTTGGAAGGAAAGGGCGAAGAAACTGCGGTACGGCACGTCCCAAGCCTGGCTCAGCAGCCCTAGAGCGTGAGGTCCACCGGGTTCGCCGGGATGCTGTGCCGTCCACAGATCGCTGTAGCGGCGGGCGAGGAAGCCCGCGGCATCCGAGTTGTCGACGGGACCGACCATGTCCTCGAGGGGATAGGCGTCGACGAAGTCGGAGTAGTCCGCCGCCTGGCGACGCCACGTCTCGGGTATCGGGTCGGGCAGGAAGCGAGCCGCCAGGTCGTCCATACGGTCGGTGTCGCGGCCGATCCGGCGCCAGCCCAGCCAGTCCTCGGGGACGTCGAACCGGGCCCGCATCTGCTGCGCCCAGTTCGTGTACGTGTTGAAGTACTGAACGAGCCCTTTGCCGAAACGCTCCGTGCGGGAGTACAGGTATCGCGGCACGGGATGGTACTTCTCGTAGTCGAAGTCATTCGACAACGAGGCGGAAACGGTGACGAGGAAAGGGGTCACCATCGTCACGCCGAGAACACAGAGCACGGCATAGCAGGTCCACACAGCACCGCGGACCTGCCAGGACGAGCCGCCAACTCTGGGGAGGATTGGCATCAGTCCCAGTTCGCCTTGCGGAATTCGACGCGCTTGAGAAACTGGATCTGCACGTAGGTGAAGCCGATCAACAGCGAGCCCAGAACCCAGGCCATCGTCGTAGCCATGGAAAAGCGCAGGTTGTTGTATGCTTCGATCCAGATGCGCAGGGCCAGGACCATGGTGGCGTCGCCGGGACCACCGAAGGTCATGAGGAAGATGTTCCCCATGTTCTGAAAGGTGGCGATGAAGACCCCGACGAAGTTGATGATGATCAGGGGCAGCAGTGTCGGCAGAGTGATCCGCCTCAGCTTGGTCCAGATGCCGGCGCCGTCGACCTCGGCAGCCTCGTACAGTTCGTCGGGTACCCCCTTGAGAGCCGCCAGGTAGATGAGGCTGGCCATGCCCATACTCGCCCATACGGTGGGAATCACACAGCAGATCATGGCCAGCTTCGGATCGAGCAGCCAGGTCTGCGACTCGAAGTCCACCAGAGGCAGCCAGGCGAACAGCTGCAGCAGGAAGAAGAGCGTGCGGAAGAAGACCTTGCCACGAGGGACCTCCGACAGCAGCAGAGCCAGCAGAATCGGCGCCGTGAAGCCGAGGGCGACGTTGAGGAAGACGAACTCCACCGTACGCCACAGACTGATCCAGAAGCTCTGATCGAGGGCCAGCGAGATGAAGTTGTCGAGGCCGATGAAAGGGCGGTCACCGACGACCTTGTAGTCCTGGAAGGCCATCACCATCCCCTTCAGCAGGGGGTAGTAACTCCACAGACCGATGAGGATGAGAGCGGGGGCAGCGATCAACCACGGCGTCAACTGCAACGATCCGGCGCGCGACTCTCGACGATCACCGCCGGTCCATGAGCGGACCAGGAGCACGACGAGACCTGCCATGGCCCCGATGACCAGGACGAATAACCCTCTCGCCCAGGGGCGCCAGCGGGCCAGCTCCTCGTCGCTGTGGGCGAACATGAGACCGCTGTTGGCGGCACGTTCGACCTGCTTGAGGGCGGATTCATAGTCGAAGTTCTCGCCACTGTCGGCGATGATCTGGCTGATGACGGCACGGCCGAGCTTGTTGTTCGTCGATCCCCAGAACCCCATGAAGGGTTCGGTGAAGGTCGCCACGGTGCCATCTTCGATCTCGGCGTAGTTGCGACGGATCGACTGCGGCACGTCGCGCAGATAGTCGTCGAACCCGAGGCGCTGCAGATCCTGGGGGTTGACGAAGTTCGCCAGTCCGATGAGGACCCGTTGGCGGACGAGGCCATCGGCGGTCTTCTGGTCGGTCACGGCCTGCAGGACCTTCCAGACTTCGTCGCGCTCCGCTTTGGGTCGCCGCCCCACACCTTCGCTCATCACGACATAGTGCTGCTGGAACTGGACGACACGGCGGCCCTTCGGCCCGGGGGCCGCCGGAAACGGGAACCAGCCGAGCAGGTCGGGGTCGATACCTGCCGAAGCGCCGACGCTGTTGAGGTCCTGGACGAACCAGGTGGCCATGGCGACCTCGCCGCGGCCCAGCAGTTCCCATATACCTGTTCCCAACTGAGCCGTCTCGGCGCGGGCGACGCCGGTGATCACCTCCTCCGGCTTGATGGCGATCCGCCGGCCCTGTAGATCGACGTAACCACGGGTGATCTCGTCAGACGTCAGGGTGATGGGTTCGCCCGTGACCGGATGCAGCATCCACTTCCGCCACATCAGATCGTGGAACAGTCTGGCCGCACGTATACCGTCGGGTGAAGCGAAATTGCACCGCCATGTGGGCGCCGCCGACGCCAGATCCTCCCCCTCTGCGGTGACGAAGGCCGTCTCCTGCATGGGGAACACGTGCTCGGCGCCGGTCGTCGGGCTTGTGCGGATCTGGATGATCGGGTCGCCCCCTGTGGTCTGCATCCACGGCAGCCACATGAAGCCGTGGTAGAGCAGCACAATCGCCCGCTGCCCCCGTGCGATCACCGCGCCTGCCACCTCTTTGTGCGGGTCGGTGAGGGCGAAACTCCAGTCGTAGAACTCCTCCCAGGTCTCCGGGGGGTGGTTTGGATCGAGACCGGCAGCGCGGACCAGATCTTTGCGGAATACGACGCCCACATAGACGCGATTCGCATTGGGCAGCCCGTAGATTCTGCCGTCGGTCGTAGCCACCTGACGCAGCAAAGGTGGAACCTGTTTCCACGGTTCCCAGCGGACCTCGGTGTCATCGATACGGCCGTTGCCGTTATCGTCGTCTCCGATCCACTCGTTCAGGGGATGTAGAAAGCCCTGGTCGACATCGGTGCGGATGATGTGGAACCACGAGCCGAGGATGTCGGGTGCAGTACGACCGGCAATGGACATCATCAGGGGCGCCCTGCTCGAGGCGCCGGGAAGAGACAGGCTCGTCCACTCGACGATGTCGAGGTCCTGATTCTCCTTCATCAGGTCGATGAGGCGACGGGTCGTGGCATTGCTAGGATCGCCGGGGACGAAGAAACGATCCACCTGCACCTCGACAGCGGCGGCTGCCGCGGACAGAGAGAGGACGAGGAGTGTTACGCAGACGCGCACGGGGCGGCTTCAGACGCTCCTACGTCCGTTCCTTCAGCACCGATCCGTCCCGGTGGTAGGTGGCGACCTGCGCATCGCTCAGAGTCGGCATAGTACTGTCACCCGGCTTCGGTGAGCACCTCCAGCAGGTTCTCGGCGATGATCGTATGTCCGGTGTGATTCGGATGCACCGGTTCCGGGCAGAACGTGTCCGCTTCGCGATGGGCGAGCTGCTCCTGGAAGACATCGTGCAGCGGCACCATCAGCGTGTCGTACTTGTCGCTCATGCGCGACACGGCCTCGATGTACTGTGGCAGCAACTCGAGCACGCTGCTGCGGAAGGTCTGTCCCGACGTGTCGTTGGAGATGTAGAACGGCGACAGGAGCACCACCGGGCAGCCCAGCTCCGCGTGCGTCATGTCGAGAATCTCATCGTAGAGCTTCTCGAAGAGAACGGGGTCGACGCCACCCTCGGCGCCACGCAGAGAGGAATGCAGATCGTTGATGCCGATCTTGACGGACAGTCGGTCCGGCTTGTGAAACAGCACGTCGTCGCGCCAGCGCTCGCGCAGGTCGGAGACCTTGTTGCCACCAATGCCCTTGTTGATCCAGCGAACGTCGCGCTCCGGCCAGCGCGAGGTCACCAGTTCGGTGAAAGTCCGCACGTAACCTGCGCCCAGTGGGGCTTCTGCCCCGCGGCGCCCGCAGTCGGTGATGCTGTCACCGATGAACAGCATCGTCGTGCCGTCTTCGAACCATTCGCTCATTGTCACTTCCCGCTATGATGGGTGTACTGCAGAACGACTTCAAACAGTATGCGTGTGGCTGACAGCAGTTCGGCCACCGAGGTGCGCTCGTCGTGGCCGTGAATCAGTTGCATCTCTTCGAGCCCGGGCTGCTGGCGGTACGGCATGAAGCCGTAGACCTGAGTCCCGGGTCGGCGAGGTACAATATGCTTGGCGTCGGTACCGCCCGTGGACAGGCTGGGCACAACCGGGGCTTCGGGGTCGTGCCGTGACATGACATCAACGATGGTGTCGTAGAGCCCGCCTTCAGCCTCGGCCTCCAGAGGGGGACTGTACTGATCGACCTGGAATTCCAGATCGGCACCCATGACGGTCCGAAGTTCGGCGAGGAAACTATCCTTCGTGGCGCCCGGCGCCAGACGACCGTCGATCCACGCCGTCGCCTCGGAAGGGATGACGTTGATCGATCGGCCAGCTTCCAGCATCGTCACCGACGCCGTGTTGCGCAGCAGCGAACGCCACCGGGCTCGTGTGTCCTCGTCGATTGGCAGCCGCATCAGAGCGGTGTCGCTGTGAGCCGGATCGAGAACGGCGCGAAGACCATCGGCAAGCGCCTGTGGCTGGCCAGTGGCGACCCCCTCGAGAAAAGCCTGCATCGTCGGCGACGGGTGCAGGGGCAGATCGATGGTCCGCAACGGCGCCAGAGCCGTACACAGCGCGAGCACCGCGTTGTCACCGTGAGGGACCGAGCCGTGACCGGGAAGTCCCCGGGCGGTCACCCTCATCCTGCAGATCCCCTTCTGTCCCACCTGGCAGGTGATGAAGCGCTGCCCGCCGATGACGACGTCGTGGCCGCCGCCTTCGGTGAGGATGACGGGGGCCTCGATCTGTTCGGGATGATGATCCAGCAGCCAGCCGGGACCGTGGTCACCTTTGCCCGCCTCTTCATCCGCCGTGGCGGCGAACATGACGTCCCGATGGGGCCGGACCCCGTGTCGTTTCAACAGCAGCATGACCATCAGTTCGGCGGCGACCATATTCTTCATGTCGAGGGCGCCGCGCCCCCAGACGTACCCGTCCACCAGATCGCCGGAAAAGGGCGGGTGGGTCCAGTGAGCGACATCAACGGCCACCACATCCGTGTGCCCCAGCAGCAGCAGCGGATCCTCTGTACCACCCGACAGACGGGTGGTCACGTTGCCTCGTCCCGGTGCCGACTCGGTCAGCGTCGGTGTATATCCTTCCTTTTCGAGCACGCCGGCGATGTACTCTGCCGCCAACGTCTCGTTGCCTGGCGGGTTCGTCGTATCGATGCGGATCAGGTCCTGCAGGTAGCCGGTGACCTCTCCGGCCACCTGGCTCCAGTCGATGCTTTCTTTCATAGGCGGGAAAACAAGGCCAAAGGACGTTACATTCAAAGCATGAGCCGACACGCCCTCATCCTCGGGACGTTGCTGGCGGTCCTGGCCTGCAACGGGTCGGACCCTGCCAATGGCACCCGCGAACCTGATGCCGAGCCTGCCCTGCCGCCCGGGGAAGTGCCCACCTGGTCGTACCGTATCGTCAACGTCTTCCCTCATGACACCGACGCCTACACTCAGGGCCTCGTCTTCGCCGACGGTCATTTTCTGGAAGGCACGGGCGGTGGTACTCGACTGGGCTCGCGGAATCTCCTGTCCTCTCTTCGGCGGGTCGCCATCGAAACGGGCGAGGTGCTGGAGCAGGTCACCCTCGACGAGAGGTTCTTCGGTGAGGGCATCACCCTCCTCGACGGTCTTATCTACCAGCTGACCTGGAAGTCGAGGGTGGGCTTCGTCTACGACGACGAAGGCCTGGTGCGAACCCGCCAGTTCGCCTATGCCGCACAGGACACGACGGGATGGGGCCTGACCCACGACGGTGAGCGCCTGTGGATGAGCGACGGCAGCTCGGACCTCACCATCCGGGACCCGGAAACCTTCGCCGAAACCGGTCGTGTCGTTGTACAGCACAAGGACCAGCCCGTACGGCGCCTCAACGAGTTGGAATGGATAGAGGGTGAGATCTGGGCCAATCTCTTCACCACCGACATCGTCGCCCGCATCAACCCGATGGATGGTCTCGTCGTGGGCTGGGTCGATCTTCGCGGCCTGCTCACCTCCAGCGAACGGCAGCAGACCGACGTACTCAACGGCATTGCCTACGACCCGGCGACGAAGCGCATCTTCGTCACCGGCAAGCTCTGGCCCTGGGTCTTTCAGATCGAGCTGATCGGCGGCTGACGCCCGGCCACGCTGATCTGATGTCCCGTCGCCTCGCTACATCCACGCTGATCCTCGTCGGCAGCCAGGCCATCTACAACGGTGGCATGGCCATCGAGGTCATCCTCATGGGGCGCTGGTTCGAAGCGCTGCAGCTGGATCCCTATTTCTACGCGTTGAGCCTGGCCAGTTGGTTCGAGGTAGGTGTGCACTGGGGCGGCCAGCACATGGTGAATCGCGAGTCGGTGGCCCGCTTCGATGCTCTGCGCGCCAAGCTGCCCGGCCTGTTCGCCTCGTCCCTGCTGACCATCCTCGCCGTGACAGGCCTCGTAGCCGGCTTCTACAGCCTGCCCCTGGCTGTTTTCAGCGGCTGCGCCCTGGCCCGCGCCGCATCCACACTGCTGGGAGCTGTCTGTATCGGTCGGGGTCGCATCGCCGCGCCCGCCGCCGCTCGTGTGCTGTCGGCTGCCGTTGGCGTCGGCGGTCTGTGGCTCTACGTGCAGCCCGAACCCACCCTCGCGCGCCTCGCTGTCGTCATCACGCTGGCCACGGTGGGGTATGTGTTGCCCCTCGTCGTTGGCAGCAGCGCTCTTGGCGTGCGCCTGCTCACCGTGCCGGCACGCTGGCTGTCGATCTGGCGTGATCTGGCCCGCCAGCTATGGCCCTTCATGCTGCTGTTCTCCTGCAGCCAACTGCTGTTTCGCGTCGACCCGTCGCTGCTGGAGTGGATGGGCGGTGAGCCAGGACTACTCACCCGCTACGGTCTCGCCTTCAAGTGGGTCGAGGGCCTGTTCTTTCTACCCTACGTCGTCGCCTCGGCCGCGATCCCGGCGTTGGTCGCCGCCGCCCGCGATCTTGGTCATGCGGCGGCGCACCGCATCCTGTTGCGAGTAGCTGCGGCTCTGGCGGCTGGTACCATCGCCACATCGGCGGGCCTGCTCGTCGTCGGCGAGCCGGTACTGGTGCTGCTCGTGGGCGCCAACTTCGAGCCGTCGATCCCGCTGTATCGCGTGTTTTGCTGGCTGCTGCCGATTCACAGTCTCGGTGTGTTCTTCGCCGCCGGACTGATCGCTCAGGGCGCTGAGCGTCGCGTTCTCGCCATCACCGTCCTCGCCGCCATCGTGGGGTTGGCCGTAAAGATCATCGGGTTTACCACGGTTGGCGTCGACCTTTTCGCCGCCGGCGTCTTTGCGGGGGTCGTCGTGCACGTCTTTGGCTGCGGCCTGTCACTGTGGAGGCAACCGGCCACCGCCTGAAGCTGCCGTGCTTGCCGCATACGCACCGGGCTTCCATGTTACAGCCGTTGTCCAGCTTGTCGTGCGACGGTTGACGCTGTCGTCGGCTCGGTGCCCCGCGTTTCCCTTGGAGATCATTGCAGCCATGGAAAGTATCCTCATCGTCGTCGTCGCCTTCATCGGCTACCTCGTCGCCTACAACACGTACGGGCGCTATCTGAGTCAGAAGGTATTCGGCCTCGACGCCGGCAACCGGACCCCGTCCCACGAACTGGCTGACGGCGTCGACTACGTGCCGACGAAAAAGCAGGTCATCTTCGGCCACCACTTCACCTCCATCGCCGGGACCGGCCCCATCGTCGGCCCCGCCATCGGCATCATCTGGGGTTGGGTGCCAGCGCTGCTGTGGATCTTCATCGGCTCCATCTTCATGGGCGCGGTCCACGACTTCGGCGCCCTGGTGATCTCACTGCGGCACAAGGGCCACACCATGGCGGAGATTACCGGCATGGTGATGAATCGACGTATGAAGATCATGTTCTTCATCATCGTCTTCCTCGCCCTGCTCATCGTCATCGCCATCTTCGGCCTCGTCATCGCCGTCATCTTTCACATGTATCCTGCTGCGGTGTTGCCGGTGTGGCTGCAGATCCCCATCGCCATCGTCATGGGGCGGGTGATCCTGAAGGGCAACGTCAACCTGACGAAGGTCACCGCCGTCGCCGTCGCCGCCATGTACGGCAGCATCGCCCTCGGCTACAATGTGCCCCTGCCGATGCCGGAAATCGCCGGTATTCCGGCCACAGGTGTGTGGACGATCCTGCTCCTCGTCTACGCCTACATCGCCTCGACTCTGTCCGTGACAACACTGCTGCAACCCCGTGACTTCATCAACGCCTGGCAGTTGATGGTGGCCATGGCCTTGCTCGTGCTCGGCGTCTTCGTCGCCGCTCCGACCATGGTGGCTCCCGCCTTCAACCTGTCTCCCGACGGTGCACCGCCGTGGATGCCCTTCCTCTTCATCACCATCGCCTGCGGCGCCATCAGTGGCTTCCACTGCCTGGTTTCCAGCGGTACGTCCTCCAAACAGGTGGAGACGGAACCGGACGCACGTTTCGTCGGCTATGGCTCGATGCTGACGGAGGGTTTTCTGGCGACGATCGTCCTCATCGCCTGTGGCGGCGGGCTGGCCATGGCTTACACCACGGCTGACGGAGAGGTACTCACCGGCTCGGCAGCTTTTGCCACCCACTACGGCTCCTGGATGGCCTCCAGCGGCCTGGCGTCGAAGGTGGCCGCCTTCGTCGTCGGTGCCGCCAACATGATCTCTTCCCTGGGTATGCCCCAGGAGATCGCCATCGTACTGATGGGTGTCTTCGTCGCCTCTTTCGCCGGCACTACCCTCGACACGGCCACGCGCCTGCAACGCTACGTCATCAGCGAGCTGGCAGCTGACCTCAGGACCGAGGCTCTGGGACGGCGACACCCGGCGACACTGCTCGCCGTGGTGACGGCTGCGGGCCTGGCGTTCTACAACGGTGCCGGCGGCAAGGGGGCGCTGCTGCTGTGGCCGCTGTTTGGCAGCATGAACCAGCTGCTGGCCGGCCTCGCCCTGATCGTCGTCAGCTACTGGCTCAAGCAGCAAGGGCGCAACTACGTGGTCACACTGCTGCCGTCGCTGATCATCCTCGTGTTCACCTCGTGGGCCCTGACGCACACGCTGGGCAGCCTCTATGACAGCGGCAACCTCCCCAGCCTCGTCATCGGCTGCATCGCCCTGGTGCTGCAGGTCTGGCTGACCATCGAAGGTCTGGCGCTCATGCTGCAAGGCCGTGGGGAAGACACGGCGCCAGCCACCGGAGGCTGAACCGCACCGACAGCCGCAGGCCATCCACGGGAAAATCTCACGGAGTCCGGGGGGGCGGGATCGCAGCTTCAGCATATGAGCCGCATCCCGGTCCCCCTTTTCGTTGTGCTGCTTGCCGCCTGTGGCGGCGATGGTGATGACCCGGTTGTCGCCGGCGGCGGCACGGCGAGCCTGCTGGCACCGGTGGACGCGCCGGTGGAATCGGGAGGCGATGGCGGCAACGCCAGCAGGGATGACGTCGTCGTATCCGGCAACGACCGCACCACCTTCCGCGATGAGGAGACCGGCTCGGTGTGGACTCTCACCGGTCTGGCCATCGACGGGCCGTTGGCCGGCGCGCAGCTGCAGCAGCTGCCCGCCTACAGCGCCTACTGGTTTGCCTGGAGTTCGTTCTGGCCGAACACCGATGTCTGGGGGCAGCAGGACGGCTCGGGTGAATACGCCGAAAGCGCCTTCCAGCCCATCGAGTCCGGTTTCGTGCCCGACGTCCCCATCGATGCGATCCCACCCCTCGACGACCCCTTTGCCGGCTTCGGCTGGGCCCTGTTCGAACCAGCTGAGGATTCGGGTCTCAGGGACGCCGATATCGTCGTCGGTGTCGAGGTCGACGGCGACGCCCGTGCCTACCCCGTGCAGATCCTCAACTTTCACGAGATCGTGAATCACACCGTAGGTGATCGGGAGCTGATCGTGACCTACTGTCCCCTCACAGCATCGGGGATCGCTTTCGAAGGGGGCGAAACCTTCGGCAATACCGGCGGCCTCTTCAACAACAACATGGTCATGTACGACCGTACCTCGCGCAGCTTCTGGTCACAGATGGGACTGTCCGTCATCCGC
>DASCMS010000009.1:0-15017 GCA_036011085.1 Candidatus Latescibacterota bacterium | reverse complement strand
CAGTCACGCAACGACGGCGGCAGCAACAACATCTGGTCGGGAGCGTAGTCGCGAAACGTCTTGCCCATCAATCCATCTCCAGGTCAGCATCCGACGCCAACATACGGACGATGACCATTACTCGGACAGGCTCCTAGTCCGATTGGCTCCTGGCGCACCGGAACCCACTGTAATTGTGGCGGGTGTCCGGCGTGTGATGTCCACGGTACGTGGTGCGCAACATAAACGCGTAGCTGATCCAGGAGCCGCCCCTCAGGATCCGCTCCGTCCCGCCGACCGGGCCCGTCGGATTTTTCTCTGGACTCTTGCCATAGAAGTACGGGTCAAAGTGATCCCCAGTCCACTCCCAGGCATTTCCCGCCATGTCGAGAGCCCCTGCAGGCGAAGCCCCTTGAGGAAAGCTGCCCACAGGAGCGGTGTTCAGAAAACCGTCGTGGGCACTTTCGTGGCAGCAACTCTCCGCGCCGGCGTTGGCCCGCGCCGTGGGTGTATGAGACCCGCCCTCACCCCAGGGAAAAGTGCGTCGATCCGTCCCGCGGGCCGCCCGCTCCCACTCCGCCTCGGTCGGCAGGCGCTTGCTCGCCCATCTGCAGTAGGCGTCTGCCTCGTCCCAGATCACCTGAACCACGGGGTGATCGAGGCGACCGACTAGATCGCTGTCAGGACCGGTAGGGTGCCACCAGGAGGCACCCTCCACAG
Organism: Candidatus Latescibacterota bacterium; assembly: GCA_036011085.1. GTDB lineage: Bacteria > Latescibacterota > UBA2968 > UBA8231 > UBA8231 > UBA8231. Next base: position 14,318 of record DASCMS010000009.1, on the reverse strand, counting down.
TTGAATAACCCCCGTCCCGGTAGATGACAGACGACCCTTCCCGCTCGGCGAGAGTCTCATAAGCGGTGCTCTGTACGAAGCGCTGGAAGGCGCGATTCGTCGTTTCGTACCGGTCGATCCAGTAGGCATCGAGGGTGACGGGATGGATCGGCGCTTCATGGCGGTCCCCCCGGTCGGAGCCCATGTCGAAGGTCCCGGCAGCAACCAGGACCATCTCGTGGTCCGCCGGAATCGGCTCGTGATGGCTGGCCAATACCCGAATCGTGAAGTTGCCAACCTGATCACTCGGGAGGTCAGCGCGCATGTACCAAAGGATACGACCTGGTCCGCTGGCGACGCGTCCCACGTCGCCAGCGACGCTGATTACCGGCAGATCCCAGGTCCTGCCCCCATCTCCAGAGGCCTCGACGGTGACCCAGGCAGAATCTGCAGGTGCTTCACCCTGGCCGATCTCCGGAGTCCAGGTATAGGAGATGTCCACCCATCCCGTGCCGGGGCGCAGGACAAAGGTCACCTCTTCCAGCACGGTGTCTGAACCGGCTGGCAGGACCAGCAACAGAAGGTTCGCCGCCGACGTGGACAGCCTGCTCATGGGCGTGGACCCCGGAACTTCAGGAAGATCACAGCTGCCAGCAGCAGCCCAGAGCCGGGGATGAGCCAGTTCCACAGAGCGGATCCTCTCAGGTCGGGCAATCCGTCGATAGCGACCGAGGCAAGTCCGAGATCGGTGACCAACCAGACGTTTCCGGCGCCGTCGCTCAGAATCTGTCGGACCACGTTGCTCGGCATTCCCTGAGAGGAATTCAACGGGCGGAACCCCTCACCATCGAAACGCGCGGCGCCGCCGCCATACGTGCCGACCCAGATCCCGCCTCGGGAGTCGGCGTGGACGGCCCAGACCACATTCGACGGCAGACCCTCCGCCGTGGAGAAACGTTGCCAGGCGCCATCTGTCCAGACCCCCAGTCCGCCACTGGTGGCCACCCACACAGAGCCGTCCACATCGGTGGCGATGTCGCGGACGCTGTGGCTGGGCAGGTGCGGGGTGTGGTCGACGAGGGTTGCTCCCGAGAGGTCGGCGGCATCCACGTTGAGTTCGACCAGGCCCTCCGGTCCCCCTGCCCAGAGGCGGCCGGCGCCATCCAGTTCGAGGGCACGAACGGTGTGAATCGGCAAAGGCAGCCTTTGCTTCGGCGTGCCACCCGTCTCAGTCAGCCACAGGCCTTCGCGGTCGCCGCCCCAGAGCCGGCCCTGATCGTCGCGCTGGAGGCTGAGAGCCGCTGTCTGGCCAGGCCCACGAGGTATGAACTGCGAGCCCGTGTACTGCACGAGCCCCGCGTCAGTGGCCAGCCACAGCCCGCCCTGTCCGGGTAACAGGGTGTTGATATCAGCATCGGGAAGTCTGCGTTCAGGGGTGTATCGGTCGACCTCGTCAGGGCCAGAGATGCGGATGATGCCGCCGCCACCGGGAGAGCCGACCCAGACCACGTCCCCCTCGATGACCACCGGGCCCGGGTCGCCGGCGGCCGCCAGTTCGGGATGTTCGAAGAGCTCACACCCGGGCCGACACTGATAGAGCCCACGCTGGGTCGTTACCCAGGCGTCGGCACCGAGAACGGCTACATCGACCACATGCGCCTCGCGCGGCATGCCGGGCCGGCGTTCGCAGCCGTCCCGGGAGCAGTCCCAGAGGCCGTCTCCCGAGGTCCCGGCCAGCACGCCGGCGTCCTGGGACCCGAGACTCACGATGGCAGTGGCGGGGCCAGCGGCGGGCCGCAGTCTGCCCTCAGAGAGAAAGAAGATCCCTTTGCCGCAGCCGACCCACATCGTGCCATCGCGTGCTTCCGTGATCCCGAGAACGCCGCCAGGAGCCGTCGCGATTCGCCGCCAACTGTCCCCATCGCATGACCAGAGATCCCGGCCGCCGGCCCACAGCGTGCCGCCAGAAGACAGCATGATCGTGCCCGCACCACCGGGACCCACCTCCGGCGAAGCAGACGAACCGCAGTCCGGCAGCGAGCCAGGAACGGCCGCTACCACCCGATCTCCTCCGACCGCCACCGAGAGTACGGGGGCCGAGGGAGGGAGGGGGAAGAATCCAGAGGGGCCTGAACGGGCGAGTCCGCGCCAGGTACCGGCCACCGCTTCCGCCGGACTCGTCGGGAGAATCTCAAGGGTTGTGATCCGCTGATCTGGCAGCCCCGAGGCGGGGCCAAACCACGCGGGGGCACCCGGCCCCAGTCGACCGATACCCGCTGGTGTACCGAACCAGACAGTGCCTGCACCGGTGGCAAGATGCGTGACCCGGCCATCGATCATCCAGGCCGTGTCTTCGGCGAGATGGCGTTCGACGACACCCGCCGGGCTCCATCGGACCAACTCGTGGTGACCGGCGATCCAGAGACCTCTCGAGCCATCGGCTGCAGCACGCCGCGGGCGGCCCCGCAGGCCTGCCGATTCGACCGAGAGCAGGAACAGGTGATCGGAGGGCCAGACAGAAGGCTCGGCCGTCACATCGGCCAGAGCAGTGACCGCCAACAAGGCGGGCAGCCAAAGAAGACGATGCCACCGTCTACACCACACTCGCCCCTGGTAGATGCTAGGTGTCCGGGGGGGTGGTGGGGTTTGACGCCCTCGGCGGGCAAGTCGTATACTCCCCATTCGGTTTGGATTGGGCCGGGACAAAAAAAAACTTGGATTCTTGGGGGTCAATTCGTTAATTAGCGTCGCCTCTACCGGATCGTCGGAGTGACGAGCCCTGCTTCGGGGACGTCCTAAGGTGCCCAGAGAGCGTATCCGAGGCAAGGCAGGGTTGCGGTTGTCGAACCGTCGCCCACGGTGCACATTGTTATTGATTGGGACATCAGACCATCGATAGTCACAACCCAACCGAAAGGGGGTGAGGGCGACCGAGGACATCCGTCGGCGAAGCCCACTGAGCCGAGCCGTCGGAGGAAGGGCTCGCATTCCGCCAGACCGTCCGCAACCAGCCTTATGAACCAACCGTGAAAATGATATCGATCTACCACCGCGCAGTATTAGCACTAGACGAACCACCCACCCACACGTCTTACAGGAGGAGCTTTCGGATGAGACGTTTTACAATACTTGCTCTGGCTGCCGCGTGCATTTTCGGCATGACCAGTGCTACCAGCGCCCACATCGGTGGCCTGGTTTTCCCGATCTTCGAGATCCCGACCGGCGATCTGCCCGATCTCCGTGACGGCACCCTTGAGGACTGGGAAGATGTTCTTCCCGGTACGTCGCTCGATCACAACTCGTTCGCACCGCTGAACGTGGCTGACGGCGCCGGCATCAATCCTGAAGACCTGGCGTATCGGGCCTTCATGTCGTGGCACAGCGCTGGACAGCACCTGTACATGGCCATCGAGCGCGTTGATGACGTCTACGTCAACACGTATGAGGGCGGCGACCTGACCGGTCTGTGGCGCTTCGACTCGATCGAGTTCATGGTGGACGGTGACCACACTGGTGGTTCGTACAACGGCGCCGGTATCGGCGAGGATCTCTCCGACGAAGAGCGCAAGCTGCTGACCAACTTCCAGGGGCAGCAGTACGTCGCCATCGCCGAGTCGCCCGATGGCCGCACCCTGGGTTACCAGGGCTCGGGTCAGGGCTGGGTCACCTTGCCGCCCTTCGCCGACGCTGGTGGTTTCTCCGTGGGCGAGTCGCCCAACACCTCCGTCATCGAGCTGCAGGTTACGGCTTGGGACGAGTTGAACTGGCAGGGTCCGGAACTGTCCCGCCGCTCCAATCTCACCGCTGGCCGGACGATCGGCTTCCAGATCTCCGTGCCCGACTTCGACACCGAAGCTGGTGAGTATCACGGTTTCCACACGCTGTCCGGTCAGCCGAACACGTGGCGTGAGGCGGACAACTTCGTCGACGGCGAGCTCATCCCGTGCGACATTGGCGACTGCGGTTCGGCGCCTCTGCCGACGGCCGTTGCTGAGGACAGCTGGGGTCGGATCAAGGCCAGCTTCCGCTAAGCGGAGCCTGTCTACTTGAACTACTCGCTTGCTCCGAGCGGAGCTTTCGAGTCCGGGGCCTGCGGGCCTCGCCAGTTGTTTGATGTTGGCAAGTAAAAGAAGGGGGGGGGTTTCCTCCCCCCTTCTTTTTAGTAGCTACGACAGCTACGGACGGTGCGCACGTACGTTTCACGCCCAGACGCACGCCGCGTTGAGGAGATTCTCGCGATGCTGATACACCGAGGCCACCAGGACCCGTCAGTTGACGTGGTGTCGAGCCGTCCCACCGTCGGACTACTCGTCTGGGTCGGGATGGCGGCGCTGCTCTCCGCGTTGCTCACAGTGGCCCCGGTTCACGGGCAGTTGAGTGCTCTCAACATCCCCGGTGACATTGAGTGGAAGGACGCACAGCAGGCGCCCTTCAATCCCGTGAATTTCTTTGAGAGTGTCGATTTCAAGATCGACAACGGCATCGCGCCCCTCGACACAACCCTCTGGCTCCCACTGCCCGCTATTCCAGACGAGATCCAGACGGAAGACGATTTTAACTTCTTTGACCGGCAGACCTTTGACGCCTTTACGCGTCACGTCTCCCGAGACAGCGTGTTTGCCATCTCCGCTGTGTTGGCGACTGACGGTGGCACATTGATCGCCGAGGGGGCGCTGTTGCTGGCGCCGCACGACGACTTTCCGCGCACCGTGGAGACTGTCCGTCAGCTCCAGGCAGCCGGTATCGACAGTCTGCAGGCCCTGGTCAATCTGGGTCATGCCGTTCTGGGGCCGCGAGATCCTCAGGTGCGCTTCGAGAACTGGCTGCGCTCGCCGACGATCTATGAGCGCCAACTCAACAACCGTCAGAAGCGAGATTTACTCGAGGCACTGATCGACCTGGATCCGATAAACTCCTTCCGGCGCGTGGACGGCAAGAACCGGCCCGTCGAGAAGCGCGCCGTTGTCATCATCATGGACCTGACCCGGCAGTTCCCCATCGGCCTCGTGCGTTTCTACCCGCGACCCGAAGACAACCCCATCCCGATGGCCGCGTACGGCCTCGAGATCCACGACGGAATCACCTATAAGCGCGGACAGGAAGAGAGCGTGTCTCAGGGGCGCGTCGGCTCGAACTACCTCGGACTCGGCGGCGAAGTCACCGTCACCGAAGGCACCGTGCCAGTGTTCAGGCAACTGGCTATCTCGCAGAGCAACACCGTCGATACTGTGGCGTTCCGTATGGATCCGCCGAAGTACATGCAGCAGTTCAAGTTCCGGTCCCTCACCGGCATCGACTACGACATCGCCGAGTTTGAGGTGTTCAATGAGGGCTATCCGCCGGCGGCAGTGTACCTGAGCAAGCCACTGCCTCTCGACCCGGCCGGTATCCCCGCGATGCAGAGCTATCTGGATGGCGATCTGGGCCAGCGCGCCGAGCTCGATCAACTGCAGGGCGGAACCCTGGGGCGTATTACCTGGGACGAAGAGAAGTTGGGCGACCCTGAAGCGTCGACGGCGACGGTCAATATCCAGACGGGATTCACGCCAGAGCCGCTGGTGCTGATTCGTCTGAACCGCAACGGCGACCAGGTTGAGTGGCGCCCCGACGCGATGGTCGTTGACCATCGCGAGGGCAGCACAACGGAGGGTGAGCCGGTCATTCTCGATGATCCGCTGTTGCGATCTGCAGCCCGTGATATCTGGAACGCCCTCACCGACGAGGAGCGAGCCGCGGCGCAGACCACATTCCCGGAATACAGCGACCCGACCACCGTACCCGCCGCCAACAAGCGAGACCGCCAGAGCAACGACCTGCCGCGATTGGCCGACCCAGTGTTCTGGAGCGGCTTCCAGCCAGTGACGAACGGGCAGCGGATCAACGTGCCCGGGGAGCGGCCGTTCTTCCAGATCCGCATTGACTTCACCAGTGAGGATTATCGATCGGCCACGGCGGTGCGGAACCTGCGCATCGAACAGTTGTTCCCACCGATCCTCCGTGAAGCGGTCGCCGAGATCGTACCCGCTGCCGATGTCGCGGCTGGTCTCGACACGCTGTTCACCTACGCCGTGCGTCCGCGGTTCCGCGATGGCGACCCCGGCTTCAACCGCATCCGCATCCCGACCCCTACCGTCGTGTCCGAGGTGCAGAGCGTCGAATTCGCCTACGGTCGCGAGTCGATCGAGCGCTCCGAGGCGGTGCCCTTCGAGACCATCGCACGCACCCAAGAGCTGTTCGTGTTGGGAATACCCCGCGTCGATCCATCGATCTCGCAGAACGACTCCCTCGTCGTGCTGGTCAAGTTCCGCGGCCGCGTCCTCAACGTGAAGACCAATTTCACCGGGCACGTCTTTCTCGACACGGTGGGCGCCGGTCCCAGCACCGACTACAGCAACATCATCTTCTTGACCGACGAGGATGCCAGCGGCAGCATCGACACGTTGCAGACGATCCTGCCACAGCGGATCCTGCAGGGCGATGTTCTGGCGTTCACCGAGGATATGTCCGATCGCAACACCCTTGATGTCGTCACCAGTGTGGCCCACGCCATCGACGATGTCGTGCAACGTCTGCGCGTGGAGCCGAACCCCTTCACACCGAATTCGGACGGCGTCAACGACGCCTCGCGCATCACCTATGACATCCTGCGCGTGGTCGAAGACGTACCGGTGACGCTTGAGGTCTACGACCTGTCTGGCCGCGCCGTGCGGTCGTGGACAAACGACAGGGCGGTGGGCAGCTTCGCCGAGGAGTGGGACGGTACCGATAACAGCGGGAACCACGTGCCCCCCGGGCTCTACCTGCTGAAGGTGACGGGGGATACCGACACGGGTGATATTGTGTCGACACGCGTCGTATCCGTGGTCTATTGAAGCACGAATCAGTGTATGACACCGCTGGATCGGCTCGGCGGTCGGTGCAACAAGGGCAGGAGTGAGGGACCATGCAGAGGTTTCTATATTCGCTGGCAATTCTCGGCGCTGTCGCTGGTAACGCTCACGCGCAATCGGCGGCCTTCCAGTTCAACGGCGCAGGGGATCAGATCGACATTGACCGCGAGTCCCAATGGCGCAACTGGGATTACCAGAACAACCTGGTACGCGATGTGTCGTCGCCGATGGATTCCACCGGTCTCTTCGACTTCACCTTTCTGGGGGTCAAGCCCAAGTTCTTCCCGGCGATACAGAACTACGTGCTGGACCGCGCCGGCTTCAGCTATCTCGACGACGTCCGCTTCCGGGGTCTGAACACTACCGTTACCGGTCAGCTCAAGGCACTGTCGAACGACGCTGCAGCACCCCGGGCAGGCGACGGCGACCTGACGACCTACTGGGAGCCTGCTGCGGCCGACTTCAGTGCCGACGGCCTGCGCAACTGGCAGGTCGAGGTCAACCTGGGCCGCGTCGTGTTCGCAGACAGCATCGTCGTGCAGTTTCCGCCACTGGAGTCTGGCGGCAATGAAGCGGTTCCCGTAATCCCGGCCGATGCCGATGCCCTCAGTGATCTGTCTGCCGAACTGCAGGTGGCGATCGCCGCCATCTCCCGCCGTGCTTCTCTGGGCACCGTACTCGCGCCAGTGGATCTGTTGGCCGACGACGGCACTGTCACAGTCGCCGTCGGCGATACCGTGCTGCGAGAAGGGCAGGGACTGCCGGGGACACTGTCGGACATCCGCCGCCTGAACGACCTCGGAATCGCCTTCGTTGAAGTCGAAGGTGTTGACGATCTCGGGGATGGTCCGAAGCTGTTCGCCGTCGAGGTGTCGATGGGCAAGCAGGCGGGAGACACGTCGTCGAAGAACTACCGCTTCGACGTCATCGGCCGCGGCTCTGCCTCCGGTGTTCAGCGTCGTTTCGTCTTTCCCTTGGAGCCGCTCGATACGGCGGACGCCAATCTCGACGGCACGCCCGACTTTCCGGGCACCTTCGTCCACTTCGTCCGGATCACGATTTTTGACAGTGATTTCGATGCCAAGCAACTGCTCGGCGAGGGCGAGGCGGGGGCCGTCGCGTACGAAGCGCTGCCGGAGGAGCGGCGTGGCCTGCGTGTCTTTCAGCGGTTGACCGCAGGTGGTTTCGTCAAGAGGATCAGCCCCATCATTGACGATGCGGGCGACACGCTGCTGACCGCGGAGCAGGCATACGATACCCTGGCTGAGTCCGAGCAGGGCCCCATCCGGTATTTTGGTCGCGAGTTGCCACGCATCTCCGAGATCGAAGTCTGGGGGCCCGGACCGAACCTGGCATATCGCCCCGCGCGTCACGGCGGCGCCGGCTATGAGGACGGCGGCAATGGCACGCCCTTGCAGGCCGTCGATGGGGTCTATCTGACGCGCTGGTACGGCAACGCATGGGACCTGAAGTATTCCAGCGGCTACGCTGGCCACGATCAACTCGTGTGCTGCACGATGTGGCTTGACCTGGGCGCCACTTTCTGGATCGATCGTGTCCTGCTGGGTATGGTGACGACACGCGAGACCAGTACTGAAGGCTCGATTTTCGGCTGGCACCTGCAGGGATCCGACGGCACCGTGTTGCGGGCTCTCGATCTGCAGACCGCAGAGGACTTCATCCAATTGGAGAACGGACTGGCATGGAGTGATCTGATCAGCGAGATCTACAAGGACAACAACACGCCGAAAGTTCGCATGATGCAGGAGCGGTTCGACCTGCGGAAGCTGCGCTTCTTCCAACAGCGCAATGACGACCCCACGGGTGCCCGTTCGGGAGCCTACAGCGCTCCCGGCCACTTCAACGAATTGCAGATGTTCGGTCATGGCTACCCGGCGGAGGTGAGCTTTTCGTCGCCGGCGATCGTGCTGTTGCCCGGAGTGAGCGAGGCCGAAGCGATCAATGTGCGGCAGCGGCGCGTGCTGTCCGAGATCCACTGGGAGGCCGAAGCCATCGTGCGGGAGGTCGATCCGCTGACAGGACAGAGTGTCGAACGAGCCGAGACGCTGTCCGAGCACCCCGAGGTCGAGTTGCTGATTCAGACGCGCTCGAGCGACACGATCGACTCGTTGTTCACCTACTACAACAAGACCGGTGTCGGTACGGCATCGGAGAAGTCCTTCGAGGTCGATCTGGTGGAGTACTCGGCCCTTGTCGATTTGTGGACTCTGTACAACGCATATCAAGCCCTGGAGGAGACCGAAACGTTCACGCTGCGCGCCCATAGCGCCGGCGACGATGACGGCGATCAACGTATCAACGAGGACCCGATCGACGGCATCGACAACGACAACGACCGCCGCATCGACGAGGATGGCGTAGCCGGTGACGTCGGTGGGCCGCAGGCGCTGCGTGGGCCGGGTGTCGTGACGATCACCAAGCACCAGCGCAAGGTCGACGACGACGGCGATGGTGCCGAAGACGAGGATCCGATCGACGGTATCGACAATGACGGCGATTCCCTGATCGACGAGGATGGAAAGCGTGTCGCTAAACCGCGGCAGGAGCCTGAACTTCTGATCACGCCATTCTTCGCCGGATGGAGCGCCTGGAGTGAGCCATACAAGCCGACACGTGGCCAGAACCGGGCGGCGATCACGTCCCCGAGTCCACGCAAGTTCCTCCAGGTGCGCGTCACGATCCTGTCGGAAGATCCCGATGTGACGGCGCGCATCCAGTCGCTGAGTATCGATCTGGCGCCGCCGATCAGCACCGACCTGGCCGGCGAACTGGCGTTGCTGACGGATGCCGGCGTCGGTCGGCCGTTGACAGATCTGTTACCGACTCGTCTCGACTACGACCCGCCGTTGAACGTCGAGCCCTTGCGACAGTCGCCGTACGTCTTCTTCGTACGCGCCGCCGGGCCCGACCCAAACGCACCTGAGGCTGCCGCTGGCTTCGACGAGATCCTGTTGCTGACGCCGTCGCAGGCGCGACCGACGGGAATCCGCATCGGCCGCGTCACCGTCGAGGAGCTAACGGGTTCATCGAGCGTCTCCGAGCGGCGTGCTGTGACGACAACCTTCGATCGGGCCTACATGCCCGTCGCCGGAGACAGTCTGTTCGCCGACTCCGACGGCAATCAGGTGGCAGTGCGCAGCACGCGAGATTCGCTGCAGGTTCTGTTTCCGCAATCGGTCAATGCCGGCCTCGCCGAGGGTGAGAACGCACTCGTGGAGATCCAGTTCCAGACGCAAACTCTGAAAGCTGGAAGTGAATTCCTGGCCCTCGTGCGCAGTTCGCGCGCCAGTTCTGTGTTTCAACGCGTCGAGTCAGAGGGACGCGACGCCACCGAATTGGTCGACAGCGGTACGGCCCGACCCACTGTCCTGCAGGTGGACAGTATCATCGACGAGGTCAATATCCCCACGGTTTTTTCGCCCAACGGGGATGGTGTCAACGACCGTCTTGATATAGAGTTTACCATCTTGACCATCCGAGACGATCGTCCCGTCGAAGTCGCGATCTATGACCTGTCGGGGCGCCGCGTGGCCTCGGCAACACCGACGAGCGGGCTGGAGTCGTCGCAGAGCGGGACGATTGGCTTTACCTGGGACGGTAGGAGTGGGTCCGGAGACGTAGTGCCCCCGGGGATCTATATCGCCCGGGTCAAGCTTGAGACCGATAGCGAAGACCTGGAATTCATGCAGGTCGTCAACGTCGTATACTGACGGATCAAACACCGGGCGAGTTCTCATCGCCCTGGTGTCTGCAGCCGAAGGCGGGAAAGCCATGACCGGTGGGCCCGCTGCGGCTTCGCAACAATGGAAAGGGAGGGTTCAGCGTGTACAGACGAGCCTGCGTGCTCCTCATTTTCTGCGCCATGGCCACTGCTCTACCTGCAGCGGCCCAGGACGATGTGGGAACCCGACTCGGAGTGCGAAGGGGTGGCGAAGTCAGCTTCGAGCCGTATGGTCCTGGCGTGCTCTTCGGCGCCCTCGACCCGGCAGTGAGGAAGTGGTACGTGCCGCAGGAGTTGTTCAACGACTACGGCTGGAAGCAATGGGAGTACAGCAACTACGCCCGTCAGCAGTACGAGCGCTACGTCAGCACCAGCATCGAAGGTGATTATTTCTACGATGTCTACGGCCGCTTCATCACCAAGGGCTGGCTGGTGTTCAACTGGACCGTTTCCGAGCCTGAGGCGGCGGGCAGCCGACTGCTGAAAACGGGTCAGTTCGGTCAGTTCTTCTCCAATCTGGTCGTCGCTTCCGACTCCAAGGGCCAATACCACGCGTCGATCACTGTGGGCAATGAAATCCGCACTTCGCTAACACCTCTGACTTTCTCCAAGCCACTGTTTGACGGCATCCAGATGGACCTGGCATCCGACAAGTACGAAGCCACCGTCATCGCCTCACGGCCCAGCGGATTCCGCAGTACGGCCGCAGAACCGAACGAGAAATCGAACGTGACGAACCTGCTCGGTGGACGAGCAACGGCGCAGATCGGTGACTTCGTCAAGGTGGGTGCGACGTACGTCAACTCATTCAACGCGCGCACGCGCGGCCAGGCGTTCCAGGGCAATCCGTTGCAGGGCTCCCTCACCGAAGCACAGAACGCCGACATTACCCAAGTGGCGATCCGTCTCAGTGACGATTCGCCGCAGGATCTGACGGCGGGTGCGGCGTTTTTCCTCGAAGAGGTGGTCATCACCGACGCCGACGGCTCCAGGATATCCAACCGGCGTCGCCTGCGGCAGAAGGACGGCAGCGACAGTCCCATCCTCGAATACGAGCCCGTCGTCGAAGGCGGTTTCCAGCGCGAGGGTTTTCGCACGGCTGACGGACGCGAAACGATTACTCTGCGCTACGAGTTCGACGGCCCTGAGTACAAGGCGGCCGGCGTCGGGCCACAGCCGGCCGACATCGCCGCCGTCGAGTTCCGCTTGCTGGTGGCAAATGACTACCGCATCGACGTCACGTCAAACAATCAGACCAACCAACTGAACCAGCCCGTGTTCCTGTCGGAGGGCATGCCGGAGCGGACGATCCGCGCACCGGGCAACGTCAAGGATGGTTCGAATCAGCGCTTCGTGCGGATCGAGTACGGGCTGCCGACGGCGAACGAGATCTTCGGTTTCACCATCGAGGCCCACGACGCGTTCGGGTTCGACGTCAGTGCTGAGTGGGATCGCAACCGGCAACACAAGCGGTTTCCACGCTTTGCCGAGAACGATGCCACGGCGAACCGGCACGCTGTCGAAAAGGCGGACGCGTGGATGATAAACCTGTCGCGCAAGCCGTATCCGTTCTTCTTCTTCGGCGAAGCCTACAGCATGGATCCGAACTACAGCACGAGTTCGTATCTGGCGATGCAGCGTGGCGATACGGGACCGATCGACTACGATTCGCAGACGTTGGCGATCTTCGAGATGGTCGACGACAACGACGATCAGGACCGGGCGGTCGACTGGCAGCGTATCGGTTCAGGTGCGGCTGCCGACCGTTTCGTGTTCCCCGGGTGGGATGAGAACAACGACTTCGTTGCCGACTTCAACCAGAACGACGTGGACCTCGTGCGGCCGAATCTCAAACCGGACTGGGAAGAGCCGTTCCTGCGTTATAACGTCGATCGGCCGGAGTTCCTCTTCGGCGTTGACATGAACAACAACGGCATCGCGGATCGATTTGAGAATGACGATCAGCCCGATTACCCGTACAAACGCGATCGCCGCGGCTACAATGTCTACGGCGGTTCATTCCTCGGCCCGTGGGCAAAGTTGACCGTCGGTCGTCTCGACGTGCGCCAACTCGCCGACGACCGCGACAACGAGACGATGTACGCATTGTTTACCTATGAGCGCGACTTCGCCCGCCTCGGCAAGCTGCGCGTGTACGAGAACCTGCGCCGCGTCCAGGATGATATCAAAGATGATCTGCTGATCTGGCGCATCGCCGACGGCGTCGCTGGTGAGATCGTACCGCGTGAGGATCCGCTGCCGATGCGTGACGCCTGGGCCAACACGATCTACGCCCAGTTCGATCTCACGCGCTGGGAATCGATCAACATGATCAACAAGTTCAAGTACGAGTTTATCGATCAGGTCGACTACGAGGATCAGCTGGCCAACCGGCGCGTGTTGCCCTCCGAAGACATACGCGAAACGGCCAGTTTCTTGGGTCTGATCAACAAGGTCGACTACATACGTGAGATCGGCGGCATCAAGATCCAGCCACGCTGGAAGAGTGAGTTCCAACGGCTCGTACCGTCGCTGAAAGAGAGCCAACTGCAGCGGCCGACGACGGAGTTGCGCGAATCTGCGTTCCTCATCGTGCGTTTCCCCTTCCTGTCGCGCAGCAACCTGCAGGTCGGCACAGAGTACTTGTGGACGAAGCAATTCCGCGACAGCGTCAAGGAGACCCTTGAAGGATCGCCGCGCAACGAGCTGGTCGGCGCGATGCAGGTGATGAACCGCACCGACTACCAGGGCTATGAGGTGTTCACCGAGTTCGGTTTGCGTGTCTCGAGGATCGACATCGATTTCCTCGATGACGTGCAGACTGAGACATTCATCTTCTTCGCCATGTATGCGGGCTTCGGGAGCTTCTAGTGATGAAGACGTGTAGAGAGATGATACTCTCCCACAGCCGCTGGGCAGTTCTGGCAACGCTCTGTACCGTCGCCAGTTGTGCCTGGCGTCCGTACGTGGGCGACGTGCAGCCGAGCGCCGAAGACCAGCAAGTGCAGAACATGACCGTCGCCGACGACGGGACGATCACCTGGACGCAAGATCGCCTCGAGGTCCGTATGCGGCCGGTGACAGACGATGAGTTGAACCGCCAATTCGGCGGTGGCGATCTTGGCGCGCTCAGTATGAACCCCTTCACGTACGGTGGCGTCGACGACTTCTACACCGGGGACGAGAAGAAGCGCTTCACCGTCTTCATGCTGGGGGTCAAGAACTACCAGTATCCGAAGGTGCGGGCCATCGGTGATGTCGTTCTGGCCAGCAGCAACCAGCGCAAGTATTACGATCTCAACATGAAGCAGCTGGACCGCTACTTTCGGGCATACGCCATCGGTTACCGCGGCAATGAGTACAGTGTCTACAAGGAGCGCCGAGCGATCCTGCAGTCGACGATGTTCCGACGGGAGGACATCTTCTCCGGCCAGGAGATGGAGGGGTATGTTCTGTTCGAGACACTGCACACGGATGTCTCCGAGATGACGGTGACGGTGAAGGATCTGGTCATCCGCTTTGACTATCGGGGCGAACCCGTCGAGGCGGTGGACGTCCCATTCACTTTTGAGCGCGAGGTCGGTCGCGAGTTTCCCGACGGTACGGTGGAGATCAGCGAGCGGTAAATCCAGCGCTTACGCTACAACGAGTTCGTGCAGACGCCCGCTTGGGAGACCCTTTCCAGGCGGGTCTCTGCTGTACGCTGA
>DASCMS010000008.1:0-80965 GCA_036011085.1 Candidatus Latescibacterota bacterium | reverse complement strand
ATAACGACTAGATGACCTGCGGCCAGAATCACGCACCGGTTCCAGGACAGCGTTGACCTGGCGACTCACCGATCAACTCAGCTCCCGCGTCGATACCGTCTGGTCAATCTAATGTTGGACATTCATAGGAAAGGTATGGCGTTTCAACAGGGCCCTTTCACCGCCGTCCGGCTCCTAGCACACCGCGGCAAGCTGCCACAAGGCCACGGCCCACGATGTCGGCTCGATCTCCGGGCTTCACGATGAAGAAGGCGGTCCGCACGTCCGGTGTCGCCAAGATGGCCGGCGTGCACACGCTGAGGCACGGCTTTGCCACTCATCTACTGATGAAGGGAGTGGACATCCGTCGGATCCAGGATCTGCTGGGCCACAAGAGTGTGGAGACGACCATGATCTACACCCATGTGATGAGGACGATCGCGCCCGATCTTCGCAGCCCCCTGGATGAGCTCTAGTACCCCAACGCCCGTGCCGTTTCCTCCACCGCCTCAACCACGGCCCGCACCGTCTCGTCCACCTGCTCTTCGTTGACGGTGAAGGGCGGGCTGATAGCGATGTGATCGCCGGCGACGCCGTCCACCAGCCCGGGCGCGCCGGGCATGATCAGCACGTTGCGTGCGAAGACGCCGTCCACCACGGCAGCCGTCACCCCACGTTCAACAGGAAAAGGCGCGCGTGTCTGTTTGTCGGCGACGAATTCGACGCCTGTCAGCAAGCCCTTGCCGCGCACGGCACCGACGATGGGGTTGTCGGCCAGTGGCTGCAGTCCCGCCAGCATGCGCTCACCCATGCGCTGACAGTTGGCCACCAGGTCGTGTGTGGCGATGTAGTCCTGCACCGCCAGCGCCACGGCGCACGACAGCGGATTGCCGCCGTAGGTGTGGCCGTGCACGAAGCTGCTTTCCTTCTTGTAGATCGTGTCGTAGACCTCGTCGCGCACGACGGTGGCGGCGATGGGCGTGTAGCCGCTGCTCAATCCCTTGCCCGTGGCCATGATGTCGGGAACCACATCGAAGTGTTCGATGCCGAAGTTGCGCCCCGTACGGCCGAAGCCGGTGACCACCTCGTCGACGATCATCAACACGTCGTGGCGGTCGCAGATGTCGCGGATACGCGCGAAGTAGTCGGGCGGCGGCGTCAGACCGCAGCACGATGTGCCGAGGATCGGCTCGGCGATGAAGGCGGCAATCGAGTCGGCCCCCTCCTGGTCGATCACCCGTTCCAGGTCATCAGCGCAGGTCAGGTTGCAGGCGTCGGTGTCCCGGCAGTAGGGGCAGCGATAGGGATAACACGGACGGATGTGCGGGAAGTCGAGCAGGTAGGGCTCGTAGTCGCGTCGCCAGGGCGTACGACCCGACATGGACAGAGCGCCCACCGTGTTGCCGTGCCAGCTCTGCCAGCGGGATACGATCTTGTGTTTCGACGGCCGGCCGCGCTCCAGGTGGTACTTGCGAGCGATCTTCATCGCCGACTCCGTGGCCTCCGAGCCGCCGGAGACGAAGAACACCCGGTTCAGATCACCCGGAGCCAGAGCCGCAATGCGCTCGGCCAGGTCGATCTGCGGCTGCGTCAGGAAACGGGCATAGGTGAAACACACTTTCCGCGCCTGCGCCTCCATGGCAGCGACGATCTCGGGCACCGCATGACCGATACTGACCACATGTACTCCGGCGCAGGCATCGAGCCATGCCTGTCCGCCTTCGTCATATAGGTAGACGCCTTCACCGTGGGAGACGCGCAGCCAGCGGTCCTTCTGCACGCGGTGGAACAAGCTGTCACTCGACATGGGTCGTGGTCTCCTCTATGAAACGCCGCCCGTCAGTCCCGCCTCGCCCATCTGCCGCGAGGCCAGCCCCCAGGGATCGTCAGTGGCCATGCGGAACTGGCGCACCTTGGTCCGCATCTGCTCAGTCACGTCCTGCAGAGCCGGATCGTCGATGAGGTTCACCGCTTCCACCGGATCCGCCTGCACATCGAACAGGGCTTCGGCGGGTTGGTGCAGAAACGCCTCGGTGGGTCGTTGCCCCATACTCACCATGTTTTCGTCGATCACGGCCTGCCAGGTCGGTGACGCCCACAGATCGCTGGGCAACGGTCGCGTCAGCTCGGGGTAGAGGTTGC
Organism: Candidatus Latescibacterota bacterium; assembly: GCA_036011085.1. Classification (GTDB taxonomy): domain Bacteria; phylum Latescibacterota; class UBA2968; order UBA8231; family UBA8231; genus UBA8231. Next base: position 78,844 of record DASCMS010000008.1, on the reverse strand, counting down.
GTACGTACTTGTAGCGCCGTCCGCGCAACGCCCGGTACGGGTAGTAGTTCGTTACTTCGTGGAATGTGTGCGAGGTGAAGGTCTCGTCCCACCCGTCAACATGTGAATCTTCCAGGATGGGCAGCATCGATCTCTCGGGTAGTCCCGCGGGGGGCTCGACGCCGCACCAGTCGAACACGGTGGGGGCGATGTTCGACCAGTTCACCAGGGCGTCACTTTCCACTTCATCGGCACCGGGGCGGGCGATCAGCAGCGGGCAGTGGTGTCCCGAATCGAAGGACGACGCCTTGGCGCCGGGAAAGGGCATGCCGTGGTCGCTCATGACGATGATCATCGTGTCGTCGGCACGGCCTGCTTCTTCCAGCGCCTTTACGGCCAGACCAAATCCCAGGTCGAGACGCGAGATGGACTGGTAGTACTGAGCCAGTTCGGCGCGCACCGCCGGATGGTCGGGCAGGAAATCGGGCACGGGAACGTCGTCCGGGCTGTATGTTGTTTCCTCCACGCCGGCGTATTCGTGCTGGTTGCCAAAGTCCCTGTGCGGGTCCGTGAACCCCATGTGCAGGTAGAAGGGCCGGTCGCCGATGTCATCGAAGAAGCCCTCCGCCATCGCCGCCATCTGTGGCACGTTGCGCGGCCCTCCCGGCACTTTCTGCAGATCGTGGGTCCACGGGTACACGCTCTCGGGCTGTGTGTGCAGCTTGCCGATGATTCCGGTCGCGCAATTGGCCTGTCCCAGCTGTTTCGGGATCGACGGCATCGTCGCCGCCGTGTGAAAGTTGTGGATCGAGTGTGAGTGGCCGTATTGACCGTGGGTGTGACTGTAGTGTCCGGTGAGGATGTTGGCGCGGCTGGCCGCACAGGAAGGTGACGTGCAGTAGGCGTGGGTGAAGCGGGTGGCCCGGCGCGCCAGGGCGTCGACGTTGGGTGTCTGGATGACGGGGCTGCCGTAACAGCCAGCCAGCGGACTCCAGTCATCAGCGATGAGGAGCAGAACGCTTCGGTGGTCGGTCATTCATCGTCTCCGGTCTTCCGGGGGATCGTCTATGTTACATCTTATCAGTTGACTCGAACACAGGCGGAGGACGACGATGAGACTTGGGGTGATGCCGGGCGACACGATTCCGGCGGCGGAGTTGAAGTCAGAAGGTTTTGATGGCATGCAGCTGTTCTGGGGCATGGGCGAAGACTCCGAGTCAAAGGACCCGACGGTGGCCGCCATCGACGCCACACTGCAGGCCGGTGACCTGGCCCTCACGGCAATGACGTTACACATCGATCTGGTCGGTACGCGGGGTGCGATCGAAGCAGACGTGGCCCGTACGGTACAACTGGTGGAACGCACGGCGGCGCTGGATGGTCGCTTCGGCGACAACCCGCAGCCCATGCTCGTCTGGCATCCATCGGGGTATCCCGCCGGCGACGGTCTCGACGATGTGGCCATCTTCGATGGCCTTTGCCAAGCCTTGACCACGATCTGCGCCGCCGCCGAAACCCATGGTGTAGATGTGGCCGTGGAGATCACCCGTGCCGGCAGCGTCGGCAGTGCCGAGACTTTCCTGCACTTGCAGGACCGCGTCGGCTCGTCCGCCCTCAAGGTCTGCCTGGACGCGGCCAACTTCGTCCCCGATCGCACCCCTCTCGAGCGCGCTGTGCGCATCCTGGCGCCGCACACGGTGGCGGCTCACGGCAAGGATTCCTGCTTCCAGGCCAACGGCGAAGTCGACACCTACGGCCCCACCGGTTCGGGCAAGCTTGACTACGACACCTACATCAAGTGTCTCCTCGAGCATGCGCCGGTGCCTTATTTCGTGCTGGAATACTACAAGTCGCGGGAACAGCTGCTACGGGCACGCGATATCGTGCGCGCCGCCATGACCTAGAGGTCTACGTCGGGAACAGCGACATCTGTCCGCCCCGTCGCCGGCCGGATTCGACCGTGCGCTCATCCATCAGGTGAGCGGGGATATCGGCCAGAAACGGCGATGGGCTCATGGACTGCTTCGTGCCATGAATCGTCCGCTGACCGGCCGTCGTCACCACAACGTGTTCCTGTCCCCGCGTGAGCGCCACGTAGAGCAGCCGGCGTTCCTCCTCGCGATCCTGCTCGGAGCCGTCGGCACGTCGCAGGGGCAGCAGACCATCCTCGAGGCCGCAGACGAAGACGACGGGAAACTCCAGTCCCTTCGACGCGTGCATCGTCATCAGTGTCACCGCCTCGGTCCGGGCCACGCGCGTGGGCGGCGACTCCGTCCCGCCGCGACGTTCGACATCGGTCTCATGTCCCAGCAGCAGTGTGTCGAACAGATCACCGAGTGAGTCGGCCCCCTCGGCAACACCAACAAGCCGCTCGAAGGCGGGGCTCGCTTCGACATCGAGATCGGCCTGCCATACGCGCAACACCTCGGCGGGCACATCCCGTTCGGCCCGGCGGGCATAGCCCTCGGCGGCACGGCGCAAGCCTTCCACCTGCGCCGCCGCCGTCGTCGGCAGAGCCACGATCTCCTCCTCGAGATGGGCCTTCGATCCGGCGGCGGCCGACAGCTGCACCAGGGCTGCCGATCCGATATCGAAGGGACCGGTGCGCAGCGCTTCGATGAGGCGCAGTGGGCGTTCGGGTTCCAGTGCGTAGCGGAAGAAGGCCACCGCGTCCCGCGCCCCGCGCTCGGCCAGAAAGCCCTTCTGTCCGACGACGCGGTACGGCAGTCCTTCTTTGTGCAGGCAGTCTTCTAAGGTGTCAGCCTGGCGGGCCGTACGGGTCAACACGGCCATGTCGCCGAAACTCCAGCCGCCACGTTCCGTTCCGCTCGTCGCGTCGGCGCCGACCATGTCGGCCCCACCCACCAGGTCGGCGATGGTGCGCGCCACGGCGATGCCCTCCGCCGTTTCGCTGGCTGTGGCCAGCAGCTGCAACGGCTGGCCGACTCCGTCTCGAGCCGCAGTCGGTGCGTCGGCACAGGCCGGATCTCGTGCGCCAGCGGCGATGACGGCGCCGGCAGCGTCGACGATCCCCGCCTGGCTGCGGTAGTTGCGCGCCAGATAGTGCACGGTGGTCTGCCGGCAGTCCTGGCGCAAGCGCTGGAAGAATCCCGGATCGGCGCCACGGAAACCATAGATCGCCTGATCCGGATCGCCGATGACGAACAGGCCTTCGCCGCCATTGCTGAGGGCCTGGACCAACTCGTACTGCACCGCGTTGACATCCTGAAACTCGTCGACTAGCAGATGGGAGAAGCGCGTGGCGGCACGGTGGCGTAAGTCGGCATCGGCCCGCAGTCGTTCAACCAGATCCAGCAGCAGATCGTCGTAGTCCCGGGCACCGCACACACGCAGCCGCTCCTCGTACCCGGCGTAGACGACGGCCAGAGGATCCTCGGCCACCTGGAAGGGGCGCAGACCGTCGGCCTTCCACCGCGAGATCCGGCGCTGCGCGGCCGGCGGACGCAACGGTTTGCTCGGAGCCACATCGAGCACGTCGCGCAACAGCCCCAGGGCTTCGACCTCGTCGAGCACCGTCGATGCCGGCTCACCGGTCAACTCGGCCATCAGATCGAGGGCGAGACGGTGGAAGGTGCCGACGACGATACTCTCGGCGTTGCCGCCCAGCAGATCATCCAGGCGCTGTCGCAGCTGCCGGGCGGCGCGCTGAGTGAAGGTCACCGCGGCGATGTGTGCCGGCTCGACATCACCTTCGGCCACCAGCCACCGGATGCGCTCGGTGAGGGTCCGCGTCTTGCCCGCACCGGGTCCGGCGATGACCGCTACCGGTCCGCCGACAGCCTGCACGGCCTGCAACTGTTCGGCATCGAGACCACCGTCGGCGCGCGACGTTTCGGGTGCGGTTTCGAGGAGGCGATCGACACGGCCTTCTGCATCGTCTTCGGTGGCCATGCGCTCGACGACGTCGGCAGCGTCCACGTCGGCGGGAACGACGGTGTGGGCGCCCAGGTCGAACAGCCGTTCCTGGCCCTCCAGCTGGTGGCACTCGTCATCTGTAAACACCTGGGCCACGCCGTACTCGCCATCGTACCCCGCGGCGATCGCCACCTGCCCGGCCCGCATGCGGCGCACGCCTTCGGCAACCAGGGGCTGACCGCAGGCGGCGATCCGTTCCGGTGTGACGTGGCGCAGGATGTCGAGTTCGGGCCCGAGTTGCTGCAACAGGTCGTGATAGATGCCCTGCACTCTCTTGCTCTTGGGTCCGACGCCGACGCAGGAGCCGATGACTTCATCCAGCGGGATCAGATACTCGAAGGGCCGCGTCACCGGGGTTTCTTCGTCCTCGGCGCGGTCGGCAAGCGCTTCGACGCGGTGCAGGACTCCCACCGTCAGCTTCTTTCCACAGGTGGGACAGAGGCCGTCGGCTGACATCGTCTGTGATGGCGTCGTGCAGACGCCGCACTTGCGATGCCCGTCGAGGTGGTACTTGCCCTGCTCCGGATAGAATTCGATCGTGCCGGTGAAGCGGGCCGGGTCACGGGTTTTGAGTGCGGCAACCATCGCCGCGTACGACAGCTCCGTGTCAAAACAGGTCGCCTCCCGCCCGAGCTTGGGCGCCGAGTGGGCATCCGAATTGGAGACCACGGCGTAGCCGTCCAGTGCCGACAGCCGACTGTTCATCGGCGGATCCGACGACAGCCCCGTTTCCACGGCAAAGATGTGGGGCAGCAGATCCTCGAAGCACTCTTCCAGGCTGTCGAATCCGGAGCTGGCTCCGAGCACGGCGAAATGGGGGGTCCAGATATGTGCCGGAATGAACAGCACCTCGGGACAGGCCTCGAGGCAGATGTCGAGCAGATCCCGGCTGTCGAGTCCGAGGATGGGACGGCCGTCAGACTTCAGGTTGCCGATGGCGCCGAGGCGGCGATTGAGCTCGTCGACGGCCGCGAAGGAAGGCAGGCAGACCACATTATGCACCTTCCGGGTGCGCCCGTTCTTCTTGTAGATGGAGCTGATCTCGACGCTCAGCAGGAAACGGACCTCCCGGCGGCAGGCGGGCGGAACGCTCTCCTCGATGGGGTCGAGCAACTCCGAATTTAGCTGAAACAGCCCGTCCTCGGCGGCCACGAGCTTGTCCTTGAGCTCGGTCAGCCACTCCGGATGGGTGAAATCCGCCGAGCCGACCACGGAGATGCCCTTGAGCATCGACCACCGGTGCAGGTTCTCCGGCGTCAGGTCACGACTGGTGGCCCGCGACCAGCGCGAGTGCAGGTGGATGTCGGCGAGATAGTTCATTGGATTGGGGTCTGGCGGTGCGGAGTTCCAAATATACCACAACATCTTGTAGCTGCCAGAATCGTGCCGCTTGACGCGATCGCACTCTGGCCGTTATGTCGTTTGCTGTGCTGATCACGACCGAAAGCCAGACATACCTGGCCGATGACACCGGAGGCGGCGAGCCGGTTCCCCTGCGTGAGGCGGCCAGCCCCGCCGCCGTCGATGAGACGGCAGACCTCACCGTCATCTGGCTGCCCGGCGGCGATATCATCCTGTTACGGCCCGATGTCGACACGCTGCGACTGACCACCGAGCTGGATGCCGACGTGCGCTGTATCCGGTTGCTGTCGGTAGAACCCTTCGTGCTGCTCGTCGGTACCGAACCGGCACAGTTGTATCGAGTCACGGGAGACGGCTCGGCAGAACGGCTGGAGGGCTTCGACCGGGTGGACGGCCGGGATGCGTGGAGCACGCCCTGGGGCGGCCCGCCGGCGGTGCGCTCGTTGGCCGACGCTTCAGGGGGCTGGCTCTACGCCGACATCCATGTGGGCAGCATCGCCCGCTCGGGAGACGGGGGCGATACCTGGGAACCGGTGGACGCCGCCATCCATCCCGACGTACATGAGGTCGCCACCTGCCCGAAGGCGCCGGAGCGACTCTACGCCAACACGGCGGATGCGGTGTTCGTCTCGGAAGATCGTGGCAGCAGCTGGCGCCACTGCGTCGAGGGAGTCGGCGCCCGCTACGGCCGGGCCCTGGCCGTGCACTGCACCGATCCCGACCTGCTGCTGGCCAGTCTCAGCCGCGGACCCCACGATGATGGAGGCGAAGGTCGGTTGTACCGGTCACCCGATGCCGGCGTCAGCTGGCGTCACCTGACCATCGGGTTCCCGCCATTTGTCGTAGGCAACATCGACACGGCGTGTGTGGCATTTGGTGCGAGCGAGGCGGCGGACCGGGCGTGGGCCGCCGAGGGCGAACGGCTCTACCGTAGTGAGGATCGCGGCGAGACCTGGCGTCGCGTGTGGGAAGCCCCCGAACGGATCACGGGGGTGGCGGCGGCGCGGGTGCTGTAGGAATCTTCACGGGCCGGGCAACGCACCGTCAACTCCACCCAGCTTGGCCTCCCACTGCGGCGGCACCCGGCCGGCGACCTGCAACCCCAGCTGTCCCGTGTCGTCCTGCGCCGGCCAACCGCAGAACTTGGCGCGTCCGCCCACGAACACCAGCGCCGGGTCTTCGGCCCGCGCATCGAGACGGATCACGTCCCCGGCTTCCAGCGTACACGCCTGTGCCGCCGGCATCTGCGTTCGCCCCACCTCGACGACGGCGGGCACCCGCATGCCTCCCAGGCGCAGACGATTCTCCGGCCGGGGGTCCTCGGTCCGGCGCATGCGGCTCGAGTAGCTGATCCTGTCGCTGTCCAGATGGGACAGGACCGACTCGAGGGTGAAGAAGGGGTAGCAGAGCAGCATCAGACCGCTGGCATTCAGCGAGTTCACCTCGATGCCGATGAGCAGGACGATCTCAGCCTTGGTCGTGATCTGCAGAAACTCCGGGTTCGTCTCCAGCATGATGTCGTGGATGACGGTGGGCCCCAGCACGGCGGACCAGGTGTCCTCCAGGTGCTCCAGCGCCCCGCGGGCGAAGCGCGCCAGCACGCCCATCTCGATCTGCGAGACCTGGCGCGGCACGCCCTGCGGCTCCGGCGAGCCCTTGCCGCCGTGGCAGCGGTCGACGAGGGCGAACACCAGCGGCATGGCCACGTCCATCACGACCTCGCCCACGCCCATGGACGACGCCTGGAACTGGTAGGCCACGTTGGGGTTCGACAGGGAGGCGACGAACTCGGCGTACGTCGTCTGGTCCATGAAGGCCACGTCGGCGGTGACGGGAGCCCGCATGTGATGCGAATACACGCCGGCGAGGCGCTGGGCGTACTCCTCGTGCAGGCTCTCCATAGCCCGCATCTGCATCTTGTTGAAGCGCGCCGGGTGCTTGAAGTCGTAGCTGCAGACGATCTCCTTCAGGCGCCCGCCAGCAGCCGCCTCACGGTGCAGCTCCTCGAGGGCGTCGACATCGCCCAATCCGGGTGAGTTGTCCCGGAAGCCGGCCGCCATGTCGTCGGGCAGCGCGGCCAGCAGCCGCTCGTCGAGAGCGGCGCCGGCGGCGGCGAGCCGCTGGCCCAGCGCCTCGTCGCTGACGTCGTCCTCGTCAGCAAGACTGATGCGCCGCAGGGCGACGGGATCGTCCTGACCCAGGCGGTCTGCCATCATCGGCTGCCTGGCGTCGCACAGAGCGTCGATCTTCGCCGCCCCGTCCGCCGCCGAGAACGGCATGGCGAGCCAGTCGCCGGCGCCGGCGCGCAGTGCCTCCAGGAAGGCTTCGTCCGTGTCCTGCAGCGAAACGGCGAGGACGGGAAGGTTGGCGATGTGCTCCTGACGCCGCAGCCAGCGCGTCAGACCGGCGCCCATCGAGCCCCCCGGTGCGCCAAAATCGGTGACCACCACGTCGGGCGGTGAGCTCGTGCGCCCCAGCCGGTCCTCGGCGGCGGCTTCGGTAGCTGCCACGTCTACCTGCCAGCCGCGACGCTTCAGACGATTCTCGAAGGCCTTGCGGCCCTGGTGCGCCACCAGCAGAATGCGTGGTCGATCGGCCATCAACCGTCCTCCCCGTAGTGGATCGCCTGGGCTGGCGGTACGCGACCGGCGATCTGCACGCCCATGTTGCCGGCCCTGGCCTCGCCATCGCCGAGGGCGCAGGGAAACCCGAGGAACCGGGGCTTGCCGCCCACGAAGATGCAGGCCGGATCGTCGGCGCCGGCATCCAGGCGGATGACGTCGCCGGCGCGCAGGCTCTGCGCTGAGCCGACGGACAGCCGCGTGCGCCCCAACTCGACCACGGCGGGCAGGTCCATCGCCCCGAGGGCCAGCCGGTTGCGGGCGCGCGTCTCGGTACGATCCCGCCGCCCGCGAGGCAGGGGCGCCGTCTGCGCCAGCCGCGGCAGGACCGGCTCCAGCGTGAAGAAGGGGTAACAGAGGCGGATCAGCCCGGACATGTTCGTCGTCTTCACCTGCAGCGCCACGAGCACGACGATCTCGTTGTCGGCCGTGACCTGCATGAACTCCGGGTTCGTGTCCAGCTCGATGTCGTGCATGTTGACGTCGGGGATCACCGGCTCCCACAACGCCTCCAGGTCGGCGATGGCCCGGATCACCACCTTGGCGAAGGTGAACATCTCCATCTGCGTCATCTGCCGGCCGTCGATGCCGGCCGAAGACCCCTTGCCGCCGAAGATGCGGTCGACGAGGCCGTAGACGAGGGGCAGCTCGAAGTCCATCACGGCGCCGCCGTGCATCGGGCCCAGGGTGAACTGGTACGACGCCGACGGGTTCGACAGGGAGGCGATGAACTCCCGGTACGTCGTCTGGTCGATGAAAGCCATCTCCACGTCGACGACGGCGCGCATCACACCCGACAGCGTCGAGCCGAGGATCTTGGTGCCGTTCTCGTGCAGCGCCTCGATGACGCGCATCTGGTCCCGGCTGACCCGCGCCGGGTGCTTGAAATCATACGACCTGACGATGGGGGCGCTGTCAGACCCGGCTGTCATCGGTCCTGTCCCCGCACGACGGTCAGCGTGCCCTGCTCTTCCAACTCGAGCACCCTGGCCACGATCCGCAGCTGGGCCTCCTCCGCCGAGCTCGTGCGTATGGGGCCAAGCCGCTCCATCTCGGCGGCCAGCGACTTCCACCGGGGCTCGGGGACGAGCCGCTGGATGCGGGACATCAGCGACTCGGGCACCGCCTTGCAGGCGCTGGCCAGGTCCGTCTCGTCGACGGCGGCCAGCAGGGCCGCCAGGTCGGCGTCGGCCAGCCCCTCGAGATCGTCGAAGACGAACATCCGGCTGCGCACCCATTCGGCCACCTCCGGATCCTGGGCGTCGAACTGGTCGAGGATGTTCTTCTCCGCCGAGGTGCCGCACAGATTCAGGATGTCGGCCAGCACCTTCGGCCCGCCCACCTCCTGGTCGCCGCTTCGGAAGATGAAGTCCCGCAGCTGCGCCTCCAGGGCCTTGTCGAGCTCCTTCAGGGCGGCGGGGGTCACCTTGTCCAGCGTCGCCAGGCGGTAGGACACGTCCGCCATCAGCCGGTCGGAAAACCGCTGCAGGATGCCCGCCGCCTGCGCCGGCTCCAGCTGCGACAGGATGAGGGCGATGGTCTGCGGATGCTCGCGCGACAGGTGGGGCGCCACCTGTTCCGGGGAGGCTTTGCGCATGGCCAGGAAGCCGCCGCTCTGCCCGACGACACGGTCGAGGATCTCCCTCGCCTTGCGTGGCCCCACGGCCCGCTCCAGGGCGCCGCGGGCGACGTCGGCGCCGCCGCGATCCACCCAGCGTCCCGTGGACAGGTCCCGCTCGAAAGCCTCCAGCACCTGTTGTCGCATCTCGGCCGTTGCGGACTGCAGCTGGGCCACCGCCTGGGCCGACTCCTCGATCTCGTAGTCCGACATGAACTTCATGACCTCGCCGGCCACCTCCTGGCCGAGGGCGACGAACAGGGTGCCCAGTCGCTGCGCCGGCGTCAGCGTCGACTCCGGGCCAGCGGGATGGACCAGGATGGAGCGCGCCGCGCGGGCCGCCACTTCGGGCCGGGCCCAGACGCGGGCGTGCACGCTGTCGGCCTCGATCCACGCCGGCGGTGACGGTCGAGGCCGTGCCTCCTCCGGCTCCGGCGCCTCTGCCTCGGGCCGGGCCGGCGACGCGGGTCCGGGCCTGTCCTTCGCAGGGGCCAGCTCCGGTCGCGGTGGCGGCAGGGGCAACGGCTCACGAGCCGACACCTCGGCGGTGGATGGCGGTGCCCAGGGGGCCACCTCGACGTCGCCGCGCCGCAGACCCTCGCGGTTACCGAACACCCGCGGGTCCTTCGCGTCGCCGGTTTTCGTGCTCGGGCTCATGTGGCTGCCTCCGTGCTCTGCGTCTGTCGCGCTTCCACCGGGGGCTCCAGGCGTGTGAGGCGCAGAAAGAGCTGATCCTGGGTGACGACGATCTCGCCCTCGCCGAAGGGATGTCCGTTCAGCGTCAGCTTCATGGCCTCGCCGGCGAGTCGCTGCACGCGGATCGCGTCCCCCACCTGCAGATCCCGCGCCTGGCGCAGGGGCATCGTCTCCCGGCCCAGCTCGACGACGGCCTCCAGCTCGATGTCGCCGAGATCGGCCACCGTGGGCTTGCCGCGAACGACGCTGTGCCGCGTCGTCATGACGGCTCTCCCTCGCCGAGGATCTCGGTGAGGCGCACGCCGAAGTGCTCGGCCACCGTGATGACCTCGCCGCGGGCGAAAAGCCGTCCGTTCAGGCGCACGTCGACGGGATCGCCGATGCGCTTGTTCAGCGCCATCAGTGATTGTTCCGACAGGTCCAGGGCGCCGTCGAGGGTCAGGGCCGTGCGGCCCAGCTCCACCGACAGGGTGACGTCCACTTCGTCCACGGTGGCCGCCGCCGGGGCCGCCTTTGTCTGTGCCATCGTCATCGCCTCTCTATGGGCTTGTCGTCAAACAGATCAGGAGCTCTGGCGCAACTGCTCGATGCTGGCCGGCTGCCGCGCGTCTCGCGGGTGTACGGCTCGGAAGGGGTTCGTGCGCACGCGGATGTCCTCTGTCGCTTCGCGGCCGTAGGCCTCCTCCCGGCCGTAGGCATCGGTGTGCGTACCGGCCTCGGCCCACTGGGCCGGCTGCATCATCGTCCGCAGGTCGTCCACCGTGCGCCGCAGGTCGCCGATCTCGGCGGCCAGCCCCTTGACCATCAGGGTCAGGTCCTCGACGTCGGCGCGGCCCCCGTCATCCATCTGGTTCTCGATGCCCTGCCACAGCCCCTCCGGGGCGGCCTCGGCGGTGGACTGGTGCGCCGCCTCCCAGGCCTTCTGATGACTCTCGAACTCGGTCCGGCAGGTTTCACAGCCGTCGAGATGGGTCTCGATCTCGAGACGCTCATCCATCGGCAGCTCGTCGTCGAGGTAGGCCGACAGGTTTCGTTCACACTGGAAGCAGTTCATTGCGATATCAGTTATCCAGGTAGTTGGCGAGGGAATCACGCACGCGTTTTCGCGCCCGGTGGATGCGCACTTTTACCGCGTCTTCCGAGCAGTCCACGATCTGTCCGATGTCCTTGTATTTCATCCCCATCTGCGTCGCCAGCACGAACAGCAGTCGCTGGCTTTCGGGCAGCTCGGCGATGGCCGCCTCGACACGCAGCATCATCTCCTTGCGCATCAACTGCTGCTCGGGATTGTCACCCTTGTTCTGCAACAGCACGGCCTTGGGTGCCGTTTCCACCTCGTCCACATCGCGGAATACAGGCCGCCGCTTGCGCGCCTCCGACATACAGCGATTGGCGGCGATACGATACAGCCAGGTACCGAAAGCGGATTCAGCCCGGAACGAGCCGACGTGGCGAAATGCCTGCACAAAGGACTCCTGCGTGAGATCCTCGGCATCCTCGCGATTGCCGGACATGTGCCGGCACAGGGCGAATACACGATCGCGGTAGATCTCGTAGACGGTGCGGCGATGAGCCCGATGTCGGCCTGTTGGTCCAAATCGCTCCCGTCGGTGCTTTGCAAGCCCATTACGTGCGGTTCACAGCTTTGGACGACCTCTTGGCGAAAAGGTTACACCGGTGTGGGCAGATACCCATCAAAGTCCGCGCTCGAAGGGGCGTCACCCCGGTAGGTTCGCGGCTTCGGCTCGAGCCAGTCGATCACCGTGTCCTTCAGGGAATGGGCGAAGAAGTGGTTTCCCGCCGGACTGTAGTGACCCATCCAGTAGCGCTTCCTGTAGTCTTCAACTGAGAGACTGAAATCGCCGAAGTCCTGGCGGTGCACCTCGTTCATGTCGAACACCCTGTGGCCGGCGGCGCGCAGGTAGTTGGCGAAGCCCTGGTCATACCGCGGCTGACCGCGCAACACCTGCTCGGTGGCCGTGGGACAGAGCAGGCAGATCAGCAGCTCCTTGTCATGGTCGGCGACAAAGTGCTCCGCCTGCTCGACGATGAAGCGGCTGGCGGCAAAGCCGTAGGCCTCCTTCAACCCCTGCACGCTCGCAATGCGTCGATCCCCATCGCTGTCGTCGATGCCGTCGATGCCGTCGACATCCAGGTGGTCGGCCAGCCGCTTCAGCTTGCCCGGGTCACCGTCGACGTCAAACCGCTCCATGCCGTAGAGCATGACCATCAGATCGTCTCTCAGCGACTCTACCATGAAGTCGGCGTCGCACATTCGATAGAGGGATTCGGCGGTGGGCAACAGGCACTCCCGTTCGACGAACCGGCCGGTGTCCAGATCCATTTCGACATTGGCCCAGAAGTTGCCGTGGAACAGGTAGCCGTTGTGGTGATCCCAGACGCGATGGGTCGCCGCGTGCCGGCAGCGCATGATGGACCGGCAGTGGTCGTCTCCCCAGATGTAGAGGATGACGTACTTACCGCCCAGTTCACTCAGTTCAGTCCGTCGCAGACGTCGGTACGCCTGGTAGGTGCCGAAACCGCCCATGCCGAAGTTGCGCACCGGCTCCCCCAGGTGGGCGGCCAGGTATTCCTGCCAGGTTTCGCCGTCACTGACCTGATGACACTGGGTGAAGGAGTTGCCGTAGGTGTTGATGCGGCAGTCCCGACCGGCATACATCCACGATGTGCGCTGGCCATTGTCCTGCGCTGTAGAGATCGTCCAGCTGTCGTCGATGCCGTCTTTGGGCAGGTAGCGGCCCAGGGTGTAGCCCACCTCGCCATCGAACCGCGCCCACGTGGGGTCTGCCTCGTCGAGAAAACGGTCGATCGTCTCGCGGGGGACCGCCGAAGTGGTGAGAAACTCTTCGTATGTCGTCATGGGTCTTCCGCCTGGCTGGTGTGCTCTGTGATCCGGGAGTCTATGGGATTACTATGTTCGTGGCTATGGAAACTGCGTCTCTTGACGACGTCCTGACGAGTCTGGGTATAGACGACCCGGATGATCGCCTGTTTCGCTCTCACTGGGCTGCGTCCCAGTCGAATCAGCCGGGCCATGCCATCGATTTTCTGGGGGCCGAGTCCATCCGGCGCGACCGGGCCTATTCCGGCCTGCCGGAAGATGTGGATGCGGTTCTGTTGCAGGCTGCCGAGCGGGTCCGGGCTTCGGCAGAACTGTCCAGCCTTGCCTGGCATTGTCAGTACCTCGTCTACGATGTGTTCGAGTTTCCGGCCTGGCAGAATACCCGTCACTGGCCGGTGGTCATCGCCGGTCTCGGTGACCTGACCAGCGCCTTCTACCTGCTCATTGCCCTGGCCGCTGTGCCGCGCATGCTGGCCGCGCACCAGCAGCGCGGTATCCCCGGACAGATCAGCCACGACTGCTGCGCCCACTTCCCGGCCTCGGTGCGGCGCTTCGGCGAACACAACGCGGGGCGTGTCGGCATGACCCCGGGGTCGCTGTACTGGCTGCAGAACCATGTGCGCGGTGACCTGTTTCGACTGGGTCGCCTCGAATTCATGGTCAAACCTTTCCGCGGCCCTCTCGTGGCCTGGCGGCATCGTCACGGCGGCGCCGTCGTCGCCCTGGCCGGGGATGGTGTACCCTTCGATGCCGAGGGGGTCATCGCCGCCGACGCCAACCATGCAGTGTGGACGTCTCAGCTTGTAGAGACAGACCGGTCGGTGACCGGCACCCCGATCTCACCCCTCGGCTACGGCCAGCGCGATATGGTGGCGCTCCCACGGGCCGAGTGGGAGGCGGTCCTGGCCCCCGAGGATCCGATCCTGGAGGTCCACATCCCGGCGGGTGGTGACATGACACCGGGGCGCTGCCGCGACTCGATGCAGCAGGCCCTGGAGTTCTTTCCCCGGTACTTCCCGGACAAGCCTTTCGTCGGCTTTGCCTGCGGCTCCTGGATCCTGAATCCCGAGCTGGACCGGATCTACCGTCCCGATTCCAACATGGTTCTGTGGCAACGGGAGCTCTACCTCTACCCGCTGGCCCATCACCCGGACAGCCGCTCGGGGCTGCACTTCATCTTCGGCACTGACGACGTCGATCCGGCGACGGCCCCCCGCGATACCAGCCTGCGCCGGGCCCTGCTCGAGCACCTCGAGACGGGCGGTCGTCTGCTCGGCGGCGGCATGTTCCTGCTGCTGGAGGATTTCGAGCATTTTGGTACACAGATCTATCGCAAGGAGAGTGAGTAGACACCATGGCCGACTCCCGACCCGGATACGACGACGTACGGCAGCTGACGCCCGAACCGGCGCCCGATTGGTGGCCCGTCTCCCCCGGGCAGGTGACGCGGCATTTCAAGGCAAATGCCAGCAAGGGCGATCTGTCCCGCCTGTGCCGCTCGGCCGGCCGCCGGGATGTCTGGCTTTACACCCTGGGCAAAGGCAAACCGACGGCGCGTACGGCGACCTACTCGGCCGCCATGGGCTCGAGCGACAAGCGGTCCTACCTGGGGCGACAGCGGCCGAACCACAAGCAGACGCTGCTCATACTGTGCGGTGTGCACGGTATGGAGACCGTGGCGGTGGCCGGCGCCGTCAACCTGCTCCACATCCTCGAGCACGGGAAGGACCTGCGCGGTCGCCGCTGGCCGGAGCTGAAGAAGATGGCAGCGAAGGTCCGTCTGCTGCTGGTGCCGCTGGCCAACCCGGACGGTCGTGCCCGTACTGGGATCCCGTCTCTGGTGGGACTCACCGTCGATGATCTGACCTACTACGGTCAGGGCATGTGGCAGGACGGGAAGCTCATCGAGTGGGCCGGCTCCAAGCGGTTCCTGCCGCTGCCTCTCGACAAGGTGCGCTTCAGCGGCGGCTATCCCAATGACGACGGCGTCAACTTCATGCACGACGTCTCCCCCGCAGGCCACCGCGCCAGGGAGACTACCGCGTTGTTGCAGTTAGTAGAAGAAGAAATCGTCGACTGCTGTCTCAACATGCACGGCCACATGCGCGGCCCCATCATTCTGCCCCATGCCTCCCACTGTCCGCCCGCCTTCTTCGAGCACACCCTCGAACTGGCCGATGCCGTGCATGCCCGTCTCGACGCGGCCGGATTGCGCCCCATGACGGTGAACCGGTCCGTCGCCGGCCGCGGCTCCTTCAACCTGCCCAGCGCCATGCACCACACGTCAGGCTGTCTGTCGCTGACCTTCGAGACACCCCAGGGCGTGACGGAGAATCCCTGCACCTACGAGGAGCTGCTCGACATCCAGCTGCTCACCATCGAGGAGACCCTGCGGTTCGGGCGGGAGCGGCGCTTTCGGCCGGAGTAACTTGCATAACGTCACGCTTTACACGGTTCATGCCGGTGACAACCTTCCCTTCCGCCAACCCGTCCTCGCCCACCTGCACCGGAGCCTCGATTTGACCGCCGAATCCCTGCCGACGTGGGACCTGACCGACCTCTACGCTGCCGTCGATGATCCGCAGCTCGAGGCCGACATGACAGCCTCACGGCAGCAGGCCGTCGACTTCGAGACGAAGTACAAGGGCACCATCGCCGTCGACGATCTGTCTGCCACCCACCTGCTGCAGGCGCTGTTGGACTACGAGTCCCTGCTGGCCGCCGAATACCGGCCCCAGTCGTACGCCCAGCTCCACTACTCGACCGCCACCACCGATGCGGCCCGCGGCGCCCTGTTGCAGAAGACACGCGAATCCGGCAGCGACATCGCCACGCACCTGGTCTTCTTCGACCTTGAGATCGGCCAGATTCCACAGGGCGTCTTCGACAGCATCGTCACCGAACCGGCGCTGAGTCCGTACCACCATTATCTGGAACACGAACGGGTCATGGCGGCCCACAATCTGTCGGAGCCGGAAGAGCGTATCCTCGTGGAGACCTCAAACAGCCGCGGACGCGCCTTCGCCCGGCTGGCAACAGAGGTGAACTCACGCACCCGGTTCACCATCGAGCTCGACGGCCGGACCCACGAGAAGACCCAGTCTGAGATTCTTGTCCTGCTCTACGACGCCGATCGCGAGCTGCGTCGCAAGGCAGCCGCCTCGATTTCGGCCGGCCTGCAGTCGAATTCACATGTGTGTACTTACATCTACAACACGCTGCTACACGAGAAGGACGTCCTCGACCGCCTGCGCACCTACGATGAGCCGGAAGCCAGCCGGCACCTGGCCAATGAGCTGGACGGCGCCATCGTCGACACCGTCTCGGATGTCTGCGCCACCAACTTCGACACCGTGGCGCGGTACTACCGGCTGAAGGGACGGATCCTCGGCATCGACGACCTGGCCCACTACGATCGCTACGCCCCCATGCGTGGTCAGGAGTCCGACATCCCGTTTTCGCAGGCCCGCCAGATGGTGCTCGACTCGTTCCGGGATTTCAGCCCCGAGCTGGCAGAGACGGCGGACAGATTCTTCGCCAACCAGTGGATCGACGCCGCTCTGGGTGAGGGCAAACGGGGGGGCGCCTACTGCGCCGCCGTGACACCCGATCACCACCCGTACGTGTTCATGAACTACACGGGCAATCCGCGTGACGTCATGACCCTGGCCCACGAGCTGGGACATGGGATCCACGATGTGCTGGCGTCCGACAATCACCTGCTCGACTACCACCCCGTCCTGCCCATGGCCGAGACGGCCTCCACCTTCGGCGAGATGCTCGTCTTCGATCGATTGCTGGGTGAATTAACCGACGACGGTGAAAAGCTGGCTCTGGTGTGCAGCAAGGTGGAGGACACCTTCGCCACGGTCTTCCGCCAGATCGCCATGTACCGCTTCGAGCAGCAGGCCCACAAGGCGCGCCGCGCGGAGGGGGAGTTGCCGACGGAACGATTCAGCCAGATGTGGCAGGACAATCAACAGGCCATGTTCGGCGACAGCCTCACACTCGGTGAGGAGCACGCCGACTGGTGGCTCCATATTCCGCACATCGTCGACGTGCCGTTCTACGTCTACGCCTACGCCTTCGGCGAGCTGCTCGTGCTCGCCCTCTACGCCAAGTACCAGCAGGAGGGCGCCAGCTTCGTCGAGCGCTACTTCCAACTGCTGTCGGCCGGGGGCTCGAAGGCGCCAGCGGATCTGGTGGGGGAACTGGGTCTCGACATCGCCGACCGCAACTTCTGGCAGGGCGGCTGCGATCTCATCGCCGAGCGGGTGGCGCAGGCGGAACAGCTGGCGGCATCGACGGGGGCCGTGTAGCCGTCTGGGTCACCACGATACCCGCGGCGACCAGCAGCATGCAGCCTACCAGCCCGAAGGTGAGCTCATCTCCGGTGATCCACGTACTCAAGCCCACGCCCACCGCCGGCGTGACAAAACCGAAGGCTCCGAGGCGCCCGGCACTGTGTCGCGACAGCAGGGACACGAGGATGATGAAGCAGGCGCCGGCGACGACAACGCCCTGGTACAGCACCCCCGCTGCCGCACGCCAGCTCCACACATAATTCTCCGCGCCCCCTTCGAGCAGCCAGCTGAGTACGACGAAGACGGGCAGGCTCATCAATGCCTGCCAGTAGAGCACCTTGTACGGATGTGCATCGGCGACCAGCCGCTTGAGCACGACTTGACGTAACCCCAGCAGGGCCGCGCTCAACAACACGACGGCGTCGCCGAACAGGTACTCGGTGGAGGCCCAGGCGAAGCTCTCGGCGAACAGTCCGGCAATCCCCAGAAAGGACAGCACCATGCCGGCCACCTGCCGTGCTGTCAGACGGTCACCAGGGATCAGCAGATGGGCGAAGGTGGCGGTAAAGAAAGGGTAGGCGGAGATGAGGACGACGGAGCGACTCGCCGAGGTGTGCAGCGTACCGATGTTCAGCGTCGCAATCTGGACGACGAAGAGGACGCACAGTCCAGCGAGGGGGCGCCATTCACCTGAATTGAGACGGACAGACTGCCGCGTGACGAGGGCGGCCGACAGCACGACGAGCCAGCCGATGCCGAAGCGGGCCGCCGCCATGGCCAGTGGCGGCATGCCCTCCAGGCCGACCTTGATGGCCACCTGATTGCCGCCCCACAGCACTGCGGTGAGCAGTGCCAGCGAGGCGGCACCGGGGCCGATGTGATCGAGATGGTAGGTGCGGGACGGAGCGGCGATCAGTCGACGATCTTGGCGCTCAGGATCGTATCCAGGTTGGGGTAATTCTCGTTGAGATAGGCGTTGCCGCCCTGGGCGATCATGGGCTGGTTCGGTGACTGCCCGTATTCGGTGGTGA
This sequence comes from Candidatus Latescibacterota bacterium, assembly GCA_036011085.1. Classification (GTDB taxonomy): domain Bacteria; phylum Latescibacterota; class UBA2968; order UBA8231; family UBA8231; genus UBA8231. The sequence continues at coordinate 60,434 of DASCMS010000008.1, read as the reverse complement.
TCGCGTCGACGACCTTCATACCCTCGGAGACACGGCCAAAGGGAGAGAACCGTTGTCTGTCGAGACGAGCCCCTGTTTCGCCGTTGTCTACCAGGTTGATGAACAACTGGACGGTGCGGTTGTTGGAGCCCCGTCCGGGCTTGGCATAGGTGACCGTCCCGCGCTCGTTGGAGATCGCCACGGGATCATCGAGGATCGTCGCGTTCTGCCAGATGGCGGTGATCTTGGGATCGCCGTGCATACCCCACTGGACGATGAAATTGGGCATCACACGGAAGAACTTCTGCCCGTCGTAGAAGCCGTGGCGCACCAGGTTGTAGAAGCGATCCGCACCGTGGGGTGCCAGCTTGCGCTCCACGTCGATGACGAAAGCTCCCTTGTTCGTCTCAAACCGAGCCTGGTACTCATCCGGCGCCTGCTTCTTCATCTCCGGGCTGTCAGCATCCAGCAGCACTTTCTGTCCCTTCGCCGCATCGGCGGCAGCTTCGACATTGGCGGCATTGGCGGAATCACCGTTGCCGCAGCCGGCGATGACAGCGGCGGCGAACAGGGTCGTGGTCAGCGTCTTCAGAATCTTCAATGCACTCTCCTTGGTGTTCATATCCATGTGGTGTGGGCTATAATGTCTGCACGGCCTTCACCAGCGCGGCACTGGTGATGCCGAAGTGGTCCCACGTTTCCATGTGACCATCGGCGGGGGCCGTCGTCGGATCGGTGATGCCGATATGTGCGACGGGCAGACAGGCATCGGCCGCCTTGCTGGCCACCAGGCCGGCAAACCCGCGGACGCCGGTGTGCTCGGTGCCGATGAAGCCATCCTCGATCGTAACGACACCGGCGGTGTAGGGCGCCAGCAGATTTTCCAGCTGCTTCGGCTCGAGGGGCAGACCGTTGATGATATGCACGTCTGTGGGCACACCCTTCCTGGCCAGCTTCGCCGCCGCGTCCTCGGCGAGAAAGGCGGGGGCCCCCATGGCAAGGATGGCACGTTCAGCGCCGGCGTAGCTGCGGAAGGATGTCACCGTCTCAAAAGGATCGGTGGCCTCCCACAACGGGCCGGAGCCGTCCTGCCTGGTCAGCACCGGCAGGTTGTCCCGCGGGATGCCGATGACGTGGCCGCCGTAGTGGGCGGCCGTATCAACGACGGCGAGAAACGCCGCGCGCGCATCCGCCGGGGCGTAGAACCGGTGCAGGTAGGGCAGGTAGGTGAGCCCGATGTTGATCCAGTCGAGTCCCCAGCCGGAAAAGTGATCGCGCCCGGTGCAGGCGCCGACATGGGACACGTGAAAGGCGACGTTGAGCCCCTCGTTGACCCCCGTCAGGTTGCGCTGATAGCGCCACAGATCGAAACCCTCGCGAGCGATCCCTTCAAAGAAGGCGGCGAAGGTGGAGACCACGTTCAGCTGCGGTTGCCGCGAACTCATGGCCAGACCATCGGCGATCAGCGCCGCCGCCTGCTCCTCGATGCTCATCTCCAGGGTGTGGTCGGCTGCCAGCAGCGCCTGGGCCTTGCCGAGCTTGGTCGACACGTCGAGGTCGCAGCTGACGAGGAAGACCGAGTCGGGATGGGCTCCGGCGACAGCGGCATACCCCGCCTCGGAGCCGCCGCGGGCGCTCGTCTTGTCGCCGGCAGCGGGCAGCTTGGCGGCCTTGAGTTGTGCGGCTGTCAACGTCAGGTTGGGGCTGCCCTTGGCCGGGCGGGCGGTGGTTACCACGGTACGCCGCGCGCCCTTGCGCAGACCGTCGAGGATCGTGCTCTGTGCCGGCGACATCTGCAGCATGGTCTCGGCCAGCACGGCCGACTCGTCCCGCCCCTTCATGTGCCCGTCGTGGTGTCCTTCGCCGCCGGGCAGATCGTTGACGAGGAACAGGCACTCCGTCATGGGCCCCTCGTCGCGGTAGCTCATGAGAGATCCAGGCACCCACACGGGCCGGTCCATGGACACACCGTTGGCGCTGGCCAGGGCCTCGACACGGCGGCGAACACCGTACTTCTCACCGAACCAGTTCAGGTCGATGATGCCCTGACCTTCCTGAGAGCGATATCCCGTCGGGTAGATCAGGTTCGGCGTGCCCTCCTGTGCCAGCCGCCAGCCTTCGCGGTAGGCGCCGTAGAGAGCGACCGTGTCATGCAGTGACGGAATCTCGAGAATGCGGACCCCCAGCGATTCGATGATGGGGCGCGGATCCTTGTCCATGACCGACCGCGTGGCGCCGGACAGCTGGATGCCGTTGCGGTGCATGATGAAGGTCACCGGCGCATCGCCCACATCGGCGCCGTTGAAGCCGTTGAGAGCCTGGCCCGAGATCCAGCCGGCGTCGCCGCAGTGGGTGATGACCCAGGCACCGTCCTCGTTGCGAGCGCGTTTGCCGAGAGCCTGACCGACGGACACCGGCACCATCACGCCGAGACGACCACCGTTGAGCTGTGTGCCGCCCGGGAGCCAGGACACGTGACCGGGGATGTCGATCCCGCGCCGGAAGCCGTCGACCACATCAGACGCATCGACGAAACCAAACGCGGCGAGAGTAGAAAAGTAGCCGATGCTCGTGTGCGCGTGTTCAATAGTGAACTCGACACGCTCGTAGTCGGTTACCGCCATGGTGAGACTCAGCGCCGGGATCAACTCGAGACCGCCGCCGAGGTGGTCGAGCTCACCGATCTTGGCCAGCGATGCCAGGGAGCCGATAGACGTGCGGGCCGCCTCGATCTGCAACGCCTCGAGAGCGTCGACCTGATCCTGACTCAGGTCTGCTGTGTGGGCTACATCGATCTGCAGAGGCAGCACCTTGGAGGTGACACGCTCTCCGAGATACCTGGCGTCAGCGAGCAGTTTCTTATTTCGACGGGTCTGGCCGGCGGCGGCGGCCTGAAGGCTGTTCATCGGGAGCTTTCTGTGGTGGGTATCGGCTGCTGAAAGATTACCGAGCCCCGTCGACTCCGGCAAGACGGGGACGGAACTGCGCCGCCAGAGCCTCCGCCCAGGATCGGTTGGCATCGGCCGTGCGCCCGGCGATGTGTGGTGTGTGCACGACATTGTGGCGGGTGAGCAGAGGGTCGTCGAGGGGCAGGGGCTCGACGTCGAACACATCGGCCGCCAGGGCCAGTTCGTCTGCCAGCACGCGGCGCCGCAGCGCCTGTGTGTCACAGATGGCGGCGCGCGTCACCGTGACCACCAGGCAGCCTGACGGCAGGGCGTTGATGTGCTGCGCCGTCACCAGACCCCGGGTCGACTCGGTGAGGGGGACCATGGGAGCGAAAATTTCGGCGTCTTCCATCAGTCGCTCGAGATGGTGCTCCCGGCGCGCTCCGGCCCGATGGAAGGCGGGTTCCGCCGCGTATGGATCCCACACCGACACCTCGCCTCCCAGGGCGTGGGCGAAGCTGGCGTAGCGGCTGCCGATGTTGCCGGCCCCCACGACTGCCACGCGTTTGCCGGCCAGGGTACCGCTGGTGAAACGGTCATCATCACAGTACTGGTGACCCCGGGCACCGGGTCGCCCTTGCCCCCCGGGTGGCTCGTAGTCCCACGGGTCGTGTGACTTGCTCATGTCCCGATACAACTGGGGAATTCGGCGCAGACCGCACAGCGTCAGCGCCAGGCCCACCTCCGCCACCGACTGCCCCCAGAAGCCCTCGCTCTGCTGCCGATAGACGCTGACACCACGCTCCGTCAGCAACGCCGCCGCCTCGTCGTCGAGTCGACCGCCTTCGAATACGGCTTCGCGCAGCGAGCTCAGTGACCGCAGATCGGCGACTGTGGACTGAACCCCGAGACAGACGAGACGCGTGACGTCCGGTCGCTTCGACCGTTGCCATGCCACCGCCAGAGACGGGTCGTCCGCATCGGTGAGGCGCACGAAATCGGGCGTGCCGTCACCAGACCACAGCTGGTGGAAGTGATCGGCCGCCCAGGGCCAGCTCCTGTCGAATTGTGGATGTACGACGATCAGATCGGACATCTGTTAGGGTCCTGTCAGGACGTGGTGGATGGTGACGGAGCGTTCCTGTTGCGGCAGCAGGTCACCCAGCGTGATGTAGAGATGGCTCGTCAGGTAGCGGGGCTTGTTGGTGTGCGCCGAGTGGGCCGAGAGCACCGACTTGTCAGCCAGGTAGTAGGAGGACAGTCGATAGTCGCCGCTGGCGTCCTGCAGGCTGACGCTACCCTTGAGCCCCTCGCTCAGACCGGTGCCGGCGTTGTGGCGTAGCAGCTGGTACTCCGCCAGGCCCCGCGCCAGGGCCTCGGTCAGAAACATGTCGTGCGGCCAGGCCGGCAGGCGCTGTTCTCTGGCGCTGGCTACCTCGGTCACGAAGCCGTGGTTGGAGAAACCGGGCAACCCGAGCATGACGTAACACTCCTCCATCGGCCACCGGGAGCCGTTGAACATGCTGTAGGTCACATGGAAGGAGGAGCCACTGGCCAGAAAACTGTAACGGACTCCAACATCGATGCCGATCCGCGATATGGGCAGACGGTAGACGACCTCGAGGCGATCCGGCAGCTCCCGCACTTCAGGCAGGCCCCAGTCCATCTCCAGCAGCTTGTGCCGGCGCTTGCCGAGAACTTTGGAGTTGAACCAGAACCACTCCCAGTCCGCCAGTGGCAGATCGTCGTGGGCAAAGTCCGCCCTCTGGCCGCGACGACGCAGAGCGGAGATGCCGAAGGGTGTGGCGTGGCGCACCCGCGCCGAATACTCCGGCATCGACAGGTAGACCTCCTGGCGAGTCGTGCGCACGGTGTAGTTGTGCGGCTGGCGGGCCGGCTCGTACGGCAGCGGCTCGGCCACCGACTCGGCGAAGCGGAACAGATCCCCCACATCAACCCGGCCGCTACCATCCAGATCGAAGCGCAGGTCTGTCCCCCCCACCGCCTGTCGCAGCAGGGCCAGGTCGTCCAGGTCGACCTGACCGCTGGCGTCGAAGTCCGCCGCCGGCACATCCTGAGACCAGGCAGCCGCAGACGTCAGGACCGCCATCAAGGCAATGGGCAACCTGTTCGTCCGGGCGTGGCAAGGCATGGGGCAAACATCCCGCCCGGGACGGCCACCGTCAACGGCGGTCGTTCTGGCGCTGGAGCCGGGGGCCCGGTCGGTCTATCTTGTGCGCCCGCAGCGCCTCGATGTCCGCCCCGGGAGAACCCACGATTTGAGTGCCAAGAAGAAGAGACTGAAGATCGCCGCCGTGGTCACGGAGTACCGCAAGTTCTCCCACGGGCAGCATATCGTCGACCGCTTTCTCGAGGGCTATGGCTGGAACGGCCGCCACCACCGCCCCCCCATGGATATCGTCTCGCTCTATGTGGATCAGCGTCCGGAGGGAGACCTGACGCTGGATCGCCTCGCCCGTTTTCCAAAGATGAAGCTGGTGCCCACCATCGCCGAGGCGTTGACCCTTGGCGGCTCGGATCTGGCCGTCGACGGTATCCTCCTGGTCGGCGAGCACGGCAAATACCATCGCAACGAGAAGGGCCAGCACCAGTACCCTAGATATGAGTTTTTCCAGCAGATGGTGTCCGTCTTCCGCACGACCGGAAAGGTGGCCCCCATCTTCAACGACAAGCACCTGTCGTGGAACTGGGACTGGGCCCGCCACATGTACGACGAGTCCGTCGAATTGGGTATCCCCTTCATGGCGGGTTCGTCCCTGCCCGTCACCTGGCGCACACCGCAGATCGAGATGCCCCTCGAATCTCAGGTAAGCGAAGCGGTCTGCGTCTGCTACGGGGGTGTCGACAGCTACGATTTCCACGGGCTGGAAACGCTGCAGTGTATGGTCGAGCGCCGCGCCGGGGGCGAGCACGGCGTCAACTGGCTGGAGACCTACCGCGACGAGAAATTCTGGGAAGCGCACCACAAGGGCGTATGGTCGCGTGACCTGTTCGAAGCGGCCCTGTCTCGGAGTCACACGCTCTCGCAGCCACGACCGGGCTTCAATGACGTGTTGCCCACCATCGACGAGTTGAAGAAGCTGTGTGAGAAGCCGGTGGCCTACGTCTACCGGCACGCAGACGGGCTGCAGTCGACCATGCTGTTGCTCAGCGGCCTGGTACAGGACTTCAACTTTGCCGCCCGCGTCGGCGGTCGGGAAAAACCGCTGTCGACGCAGATGTACCTGCCCATGCCGCCGGCTCGTTCCACACTGGCCAGTTTCTTCAGTCCTCAGGTCAACAACGTGGAGCAGATGTTCCTCACCGGCAGACCCTCCTACCCTGTGGAGCGCACCTTGATGACGACGGGGCTCACCGCCGCGGCTGTGGACAGCCTGCAGCAGGAGGGCAAGAGACTCAGGACGCCTCACCTGGCGGCGGTAACCTACCAGGCCAACCCCGAATCCACATTCTGGCGGACGTGAACGATAATGCCTGACAAGAAGAAGAAATCGAAAGCGACTCCGAAGAGTGCCGTCAGCCCCCCGGTCAAGCGACCGCGCGCCGCCAAGACGGCCCCCAGAGCCAGGACCAAGGCCGCCGCACGGCGTCCGCCAGCGCCCCGACGTCCGACGCCGGCAGCACGCAGCCGGACCGGCAAGACGCCGGCCACCGGCGATGCCACCGCACCGTTGCGTCTGGCCGTGATCGCCACGGTGTACAGATATCTGTCCCACGCCCAGCACTTCGCCGACCGGTTCCTGGTGGGCTATCCCTACGAGGGTGAGTGGCGTCGGTCGAACACGAAGGTTGTCTCCCTGTACGTCGACCAGACCCCGGAGGGTGATCAGAGCGTCGACCGCGCCCGCGAGTTCGGCTTCGAGATCTACCCCAGCGTCGCCCAGGCGTTGCGCTGCGGTGGACGCGATCTGGCCGTCGACGGCGTGCTCATCATCGGCGAGCACGGCGACTACCCGAGCAACGAGCTGGGGCAGATCCAGTACCCTCGCTACGAGATGTTCAAGGAGTGTGTGAAAGTCTTCGAAGCCGCTGGCCGCTCGGTACCGGTCTACAACGACAAGCACCTGTCCTACAGTTTCGACAAGGCTCGCGAAATGGTGGCCGACGGCCATCGCCTCAGCTTCCCGATTCTGGCCGGATCATCGCTGCCCGTCACCTGGCGCCTGCCTGACGTTGAGCTGCCCTACGACTGTGACATCGAGGAGGCGCTGATGGTCGGTGTCGGGGGCTCCGACGCCATGGACTACCACGCCCTCGAAGCCATGCAGTGTATGATCGAACGCCGGCGCGGCGGCGAGACCGGTGTGGCCTCGGTACAGTTGATCGAGGGCAAGAAGGTGTGGAAAGCCGGGGACGAGGGGCGCTGGTCGATGCGCCTGCTGGAGGCGGCATTGTCGCGCTCGGATTCGCCTCAGGGCCTGACCCACGAGGACGGCCGCACCCAGGATCTGCTCGGCTCAGGAGAGCTGATGAAGCTGGTGGAAAAGCCGGCGGCCTATCTCATCGAATTCCGCGACGGCCTCAGAGCGACGCTGCTGATGATCAATGGCGCGGTGGCCGACTACAACTTCGCCTGCAAACTGAAGGGCAAAGCCGATCCGGTGTCCTGCCAGTTCTTTCTGTCACCGACACCGAACGTGACCTACTCCGCCTGTCTGGTGGCCAAGATCGACGAGATGCTGACCACGGGTGCAGCCCCCTTCCCGGCGGAGCGCACGATGATCGTCAACGGCATCCTCGAAAGTTGCCTGCGCTCCAAACACGGTGGCCACAAGAAGCTGAAGACGCCCCACCTCGAGGTCGCCTATCGCGCACCGCGGGAGTCACACCACGCGCGCAGCTAGAACGGCTGGCGCCGCAGGGCTCTAGATGTGGCCATTCTGCCGCATCCAGACTTCGACCTCATCGCCGCCGACATCGGCCAGCATGTGACCGTCGATCTCGACACACGGGGACGAGTGCTGACCGCTCCTGGTGACCATGTCCCTGTAGGCGTCGGCGTCTCGACTGACGTCGCGGGTTTCGAACTCGAAGTTGTGCGATTGCAGAAAGTGCACCACCCCTCTCGTCCACGGACACATGGGGCTGAGGTAGGCGATGATCTTCGGAGTCGTCTCGGTCATGCCCTGGAACCTCGCCCATTGCGGTGACTTTGTCGACAGCGGAGCTCTACGCTCTGGGGTGTGCCGTCCTCTGGGCGATCAACGCTCTGGTGCTGCGCACCCTCGCCCACCAGGTGGCGCCGGCGACGATCAACGCGGTACGCTGCGGCGCCGCGGGCCTTCTGTTTCTTCTCCTGATGCCCTTTTCGGCGCCCCTTTCCAGCCTGGCGCTGGTGCCCTGGAGCGAGTGGGGCCTGTTGCTGATCTCGCTCTCCTGTGGCCTCGTCGTCGGTGACACCCTGTACCTGGTGGCGCTGCGGGAGATCGGCGTGTCACGTGCCATGCCGGTGTCGGGCACGTTTCCGCTGACAACCCTGCTGTTCGAACGCCTCCTGCTGGGTACACCACTGCAGCCCACGATTCTGCTCGGCAGCCTGCTGGTGGGAGTCGGTGTGGTGCTGCTGGCCTGGGCGAAAGTGCCGAAGACGTCTGGCGCGACGCCACACGCTTCCGGCACGACGCCACACGCTTCCGGCACGACGCCATACGCTTCCGGCGCGACGCCACACGCTTCCGGCACCGTGCCACCGGTTCGCTTGCTGCGTGGAGTCCTCTGTGCTCTGACGGCCGCCCTGCTCTGGGGTCTGGCAGTCACTCTGTTGAAGCCGGCCCTCGTGCACCTGACGATGGTGCAGGCCAACGCCGTACGTATGCCCATGGTCGCCCTGTTGCTCTACCTGCTCGTCATGCGGCCGGCCGGCCAGGCTCTGCGGCCGCTGACCCGCCGCACCTGGGTGCTGCTCGTCGGCTCCGGTCTGTCCGGCATGGGCCTGGGGGCGTATCTGTTCCTCAGTGCGCTGTCGCAGATCGGTCCGGCCAAGACCGTCACACTCACCAGTGCCTCACCGGTCTTCGGTGTGGCACTGGCCGTTCTGTTCCTCAAAGAGAAGGTCGACGCGCGCGCCCTGGTGGGCGCCGCCTGCTGTCTTGCAGGTGTCTACGCCGTCCTCTAGAGTAGCCCGTTGATAGAGTCGCTCTGTTGGCGAGGCCGAGGCATTTTCGGCCGGTGGCAAGGCGCGCGACCGAAGCGGGTCAGTGAGACCCGTTGAGGGAGCGCAACGCAGGCACCGGTCGAAAGGGCCGGCCGCAGCCCAGATGGGCTCCATCAACGGGCTACTACAGGAGATCCTGAAATGAAACTCGGCCTCGGTTTCGCCATGGCGAACGTCACCGACGACAACCTGCGGGCGGCCGCGCAGCTCGGCGTCACCCACGCCTTCGTCAACCACGCCGACGTGGGCGATGGACACTTCGAGTTCGATCAACTGCTGCGGCTGCGGCACCGCGTCGAACATCTGGGACTGCAGTTGGAGGGACTGGAGAACTTTCCGCGGCCCTGGTGGGAGGACGTGCTCACCGCCGGCCCCCGGCGCGACGAGCAGATCGATGGGGTCTGTCGATCGATCGACAACATGGGTCGAGCGGGGATTCATGTGCTCGGATACTGTTTCTCCATCCTCAGCGTCTGGGGCCACTGGCGAGCCTATGACGCCGGTGGCGGTCGTGGCAACGCCGGGCTGAAGAGCTTCGACTACAGCAAGGTCGAACAGGCCCCGCCACACCCGGCGGGCCCGGTGAGCGTCGACGAGATGTGGGAACGGTTCCACTACTTCCTGGAGCGGGTGATCCCCGTCGCCGAATCAGCGGATGTCCGTCTTGCCGCCCACCAGGACGACCCGCCAGCCGAATCGCTGCGCGGCATCGGTCGGCTGCTGACCAGCCACGATGCCATGCAGAAGCTGCTCGATCTGGTACCGAGCCATCACAACGGTCTGGAGTTCTGTCAGGGAACGGTGGCCGAGATGGGACCGGACCGGGCGGTGGACGCCGTGCGCCGGTTCGCGGATCAGAACAAGATCGTCTACGTCCACTTCCGCAATGTGCGCGGCGCTTTTCCGGTATTCGACGAGGTGTTTCACGACGAGGGCGACGTGGACATGCTCGAAGCCATGCTGGCCTACAAGCAGGCCGGATTCGACGGCGTCATGACCCCCGACCACTCGCCCAGGGTCACCGGCGATGCCGGTATGAGCCTGCGCGGTCGGGGCTTCGCCCTGGGATACATGCGCGGGCTGATGCAGGCGGCCGAACGCTTCGGCTGATACGGCCTCAGCCGCGGGTCGAATCGGTAATCGCGCCGCGCCACCAGAGGATGTACTTGGCACGATCGAGGGGTGAGATGCCCTTGTGGGGGCGCGTCTCCCCCTGATCGGGGGGACAGTCCTCGTAGCCATCGAAACGGGTGAACCAGACCCCGCGACCTCCCGTGACGGAGCTGAGGCGGATAGCGTAGTCCATCGACGTCGCCAATGGCACACGTCCCACCATGGCGAACTGCCCCGCCGCGATCGTCGCCGGCTCGAAAGTGCCGCGCATGCCGATCACATCCCCCGTCACCTTGCCGATGAAGCTCTCCGGCGCCGTGATGCGGAAGGTGAGCATCGGCTCCAGCAACTGCGTGTCCGTCGCTGTCAGCGCTTTCAGGACCGCCATGTCGGTGGCCAGTTTGAAATCACCCGGTCGGCTGTGGATCAGGTGATGACTCCCATCGATCAGGGTGATCGACAGGTCCGTCACCTCCCAGCCTTTGGGTCCCTGCATCAGCGAGTGCGGCAGACGATGGGCGATCTCGTTCTGGTACTTCGGGTCGATGTCGATCTTGTCGACAGTGGAAGCAAAGCGGACGCCGCTGTCGCGGGGCCCCGATTCGATCCGCAACGTCAGGATCGCCCAGCAGGGCTTCGGCATCGTGTAGGCCTCCGCGCCCTCACCGGCGGCGGCGGGCCTTTCCTTGTAGATCACCGTAGGTGGGCTGAACTGCGCTTCGATGCCAAAGCGGGTCTGCAGGATCTCGGTGAGGATCTCCGTCTGCACGGCCCCCATGATACGCACGTGCAGCTCGCGCTCGTCCTGGAACCAGCGGAAGTCGAGGTGGGGATCTTCACTCGACAGCTGCTGCAGCGCCGCCGCCAGGGACGCGTGGCCGGCATCGTCAGCCGGTGTCACCTGCACCGACAGCAGCGGCGCGCTGAGCGTGTAGCCGCCGGGGACCACCGTCGGATCACCCAGGATATCGCCGATGCGCGCTTCCGGTAGACCGCACAGATAGCCGATCTCGCCGGCGACCAGCTCCGGCGCATCCTCGTAGCGCCCGAGGACGATGCGCTTGATCTGAGTCACCTGCTCCTGGCGCCCGGCGGTGGCGTTGTCGATGCGGTCACGCGTGCGCAGCCGGCCGGCGAAGAGCCGGACGCCGGCGACCCGGCCCAGCTTTCTGTCGTGGTCCAGCCGGAAGACGACGGCGGACAGTGGACCCGCCACATCGTCGGGTGCATCAGGGAAATACCGGACGAGCGTCTCGAGGGCTGCCGCCACGCCATGACCACTCTTGGCCGCGCCGCAGATGACGGGGAACAGCCTGCGATCAGCGACGGCGCCAGCCAGGGACGGTTGCCAGTCCTGAGGCGTCAGATCCCCGTCCCGCGCTATCCACGTTTCCAGCAGGGCCTCGTCGGAGGCGGTGACGGCTTCCTCGATCTCTCTCCGCTGTGACTCGTCGAGCTCGACGACTCGGGCCCCGCCGTCCCCCTCTTCCGTGGCCCGGTTCAGCCATACCATGTCGGGGTGGAACTCGGACCGCATCTGCTCGACCACGGCGGCGGCATCGGCCCCGACCCGGTCGATCTTGTTGACGAACAGCAGGACCGGCAGCCCGCGAGCCTCCAGGGCCCGCCAGATCGTTTCCGTCTGTGCCTGGATTCCCTCTGCGGCACAGACCACCAGTACGGCCCCGTCCAGCACCCGCAGCGAGCGCTCCACCTCGGCCGAGAAATCCACGTGTCCCGGGGTGTCGATGAGCTGGAAGTGCACGTTCTGCCAGACGAAGGACAGCGTCGACGCCCGCACCGAGATCCCCCGGCGACGTTCGACATCGAGTGTGTCGGACAGGCTCGTGCCCTTATCGACGTTGCCTGCCTCGGCAATGCTGCCACTGACGTGCAGCATGGCCTCGGTGAGGGTTGTCTTGCCGGCATCGACATGGGCCAGGATGCCGAGGTTGCGGATCGGGGGACGGATGAGTGTGGCCTCCACTGGGTCGTGGCAACTCGAGAATTGGGAACGGCGGTTGCGGACCGCTCGGCTAAAGTGGGACGACAACGGACCCTATCAGGGCCGGTGAAGGTTGCCAGTTACGTCTGCAGAGGGACTCCGTCTCTCAGCAAGCTGTTTGGGACGGCCGAGATTGCATTGCCTGTACCCATATTGCGTTGCCCTTTTGATGGGGCTACCGTTACGTATGTATTATAAATCAAGAATCTTTGCTGCCTGATCTTCTGAAGATCCCAGGAACATGATCACGACAGTTCGATTGATGACATTCGCCTGCTTGGCGGCGGTGGCCACCACGGCGGAGGCCGAACAGGTGAGGCTGACTCGGGAGAACTTGCTCGCATCTCGGTACGACTGGGCTCGGGAGCGGATGACAAGCTGTCCGATTACGGTCAGGTACGACCCTCAGATACATCGTACCTACTTTTACTGGGCGGATGGTTCCTCTGCAGTCGCCATTGAACTGGAGGAAGATCAGATCGGTTTCCTCCGAGAGTATTTCGAGAAGTACCTGGAGTGGAATAAAAAAGCCATTGACGAACAGACCAAGATGCAGTTGGAGATTGGAAAGTACACTTTCACCGGGTGGTTTCAGGCCGACGGCGAACTCTGGAAACAGACTCACCACGGCCTGGGGACGGGGATTCTTACGTTCTTTTCCCAAACACCAAACAGCCACCAGGCGGTCTTGCAGTTCGGACAGTTTGAGTCAAGAGATGACAACACAAGCTACGAGCCCGAGTCTGTTTACCTGTCCGAGAGATGCGTGAGAGATCTGCTGTCGGCAACGAGCTTTGATAATATGGTTTCCGCGATGAAACGATCGGCCCAGTGACCTGGGCACTCTGGTGCTCTAGTTCTATTTAGGCGCACCGATCAGATCGAACTCCTCCAGCCCCACGGGTGATCCTCCCTGCCGATCCTCGTGGGCCGGACAGCTAGAGAAACAGCGGGCCTGACGTCAACTCCTCCGGGGCCGCGTCGGGTAGTCCGTATTCGGCTGCGATCAACTGGCGAATCGCCACCAGCTCACGCTTGCCGTCCGGGACCAGGGTAGTCAACAGCAACCTGGGGATATGGTTGCGCAGCCACTGATCAAGGAAGTGCGGTGGCACTCCGAGGCGACGGCAGGGCCAGATGATCTTGTCGGCTACGAGCCGCTCCCGATCGAGCCGGCCAAAGGTGGACACAGGCTGCTGGTTCAGCGTCGTTCGATTCACCAGCACCAGGTCGGCCCCCGCCAGGTGCGCTTCCACCGTCATCACGGCCTCACAGCCGTGGCGATAGTAGGCTGTGTCCTCGACGCCACACAGGTCGGGTTCGCCCAGGAACACCGCTTCCATGACATTGCGGGAGAACAGCTTGAACCCCGAATGAAAGTCGGGGAACTCCTCCATCGTCGTGGCCAGGGCCAGCCGTAGCGGGTGATCGCTGACGGCCGCATGATAGGCCAGGGCGTCGAAGAGGATCCGGTCGGCCAGCTCCTCCAGCTCACCCCGCAGCCAGCCCATCGGTCGATGTCGGGAGATGCGGCGACCGAGGGCATGGACGCCCTGCACACCGCGCACCTGACGGGCGTGCATCCCCGCCCGGACCAGATTCACCAGTTCGTTGGCGAAGTGGTCGCCATCGGAGTCGATGGTGGCAAACCACTCCAGACCGGCCTGTTCTGCCAGCCGGGCCATGGCCAGGCGCAACGCCTGCAGCTTGCCTCGGTTCCTGTCGCCGATTACCAGATCCACACCGTGCTGCTGCGCCAGCCGGCGTGCCGGGTCGGCGCCACAGTCTTCCCCGTCGACGGCCATGCAGATGGTCATCGGATCGTCAACGGCGGCGACGCAGGCCGCCAGATTGTCATCGAGCAGCAGCAGCCCGTCGGTGTTGTCGTCGTCGTGCGGCAGGTAGACGGGAATCGCGATGCCGGTAGTTTGCCGGCTGGCCTGTCTGGCAACACCGGCGTTGGCTGCGGGCAGGTCAGGGCTCATCGGATCCTAATCGTGTATCGGGTGGGATGTGACCCGGGCCACCGTGAGCGGCAGGTTGGCGTTCATTGGCACCTCGATTACTTTTGCCGCCTGATGTTGACCGCTACCGAACAGCCGCTGCCCTCGACGGCAGAGCTTCTCGACGACGCTCCCATCCTTGTCGTCGACGACGACGAGGCCCTGCGCCGGCTGTGTGCCCGCGTGCTGTCGTCACGGGGATACGAAGTGCATACGGCCGAGGACGGCGAGGAGGCCGTGCGCAAGGTACAGATTCAAGCCTACCGCGTCGTCCTGCTGGATCTCAAGATGCCCGGTATGGACGGCATCGAGTGTCTCAAGAGAATGAAGTCGGAGGGTTGTCGCGCCGATGTTGTCATGATCACGGGGTACGGCAACGTGCCCACCGCCGTGGAGGCCATGAAGGTCGGGGCACGCGACTTCATCGAAAAGCCCTTCAAACCTCAGGACCTGCAGGCCATGCTGGAAGACATCCTCCAGCGCCAGTCGCGCGACGCCCAGCTGTCCTCCGACCCCGTTGTCGCCTTCATCCAGCAGCATGCCACCGAGATCAGCTCACGGAAAGACGTGGCCAACCGGCTCGGCGTCAGCCTCGAACGCGTGTCGACACGCGTTCAGGAAGAAACCAGTCTCTCCTTCCGCGCCTTCCTCCACGCCTGCCGTCTGGACCTGGCCAAGCGCCTGCTGGAGACGACCGAACTCGACATCTCCGAGATCTCCACCCGCACCGGCTTTCAGACCGTACAGCACTTCAGCCGCGTCTTCAGCAAGAGATCCGGCATCTCACCGAAGAAATACCGCCTGCAGGTAAGAGCCGAAGCCTAGCACCGTCCAGCGAAACTCGGCCCCCGATCAGAACGCCCCGCATCCAGAAGGATGGCGGGGCATTCCATTTTGCGGCCCGACGCAGGAGGGCCAAGTCCACTCTTCTGCTCTCAGTCGCCATTGGGGAGTGGGAGAATCCGGGTCAGGATCGCGCTCGGGGCGCGGAGGCGTTCATTGTGTCGGCCCAATTCTGCCGCGTCGGATCAGAATCCCCAGAGACTCGTCCCCGGCCGCAGGCCGGACGAGGCTCGCCAGCCGAGAGTTTCACCGTCATCATCGCAACACCGAACAATGCCGACACCAGGACGCCGTAGCGCCCCGAGTGCGGTCCCTACACCGTAACATCCCCCGTAGACCACTCACCATCCACCAACCGCGCTACACCCCCCGGATTCCGATCCCGCAACTGTGCCGGCAACCGATCATCGCGCACGTTGTCATAACACGACAGCATGCCGTAACGCAGCAGTGATGCCGGAATACCGACTGCGGTAAACCCGGGATGTCCCGTCGCCGGGTACGGTCCTCCGTGGTTCATCGACGGCACAACGGCGACGCCCGTGGGCATCTTGTCATTGAGCAGTCGGCCCACCTTGCGGCGCAGCAGAGGCGCGATTCTATCGTAGGCGCTGTCATCCGTACCGTCTGAATGAGAATAGATGCAGCCTGTCAGGTTGCCCTCGAAGTGGCGCGCCACCTCGCAGGCCTGTTCGAGATCGTCGACGACGACGAACAGACTCTCGTTGCCGAAGGCTTCGGTCTGCAGCGTCTCCGGATCCTGCAGAAACCGCGACCCACTCACTTTCAACAGCGTGTTGCTGTAGCTGAATCCCGTGCCGGCGCCCGCACTGCCGCCGGTGAGCAGCTCGGCACCCGCGGCCTGCAACGTCGCCACGCTCTTCGTCATCCCGGTTTCCACACCCTCGGCCAGCAGCGTGCCTACCGGCGCTGCGTCAAAGCGCTCTTTCACCTGGGCGATGAAGGCATCTGTCTCGGATCCCTTCAGCAGGACGACGATGCCGGGGTTGGTGCAGAACTGGCCGGTACCCATCAGGCAGGAGACGCCAAACTCGTCGGCGATCGCCTCGCTGCGCTCCTGCAGGGCTCCCGGCAGGATGTACACCGGGTTGATCGAGCTCAGCTCCAGGTAGATCGGTTTGCCGGCGGCATCTGCTGCCGCCTTCAACGTCAGCCCGGCGCCGCGCGAGCCGGTGTAGCCGGTAGCGCCGATCTTCGGATGGGATACCAGTCTGGCGCCCACATCATGATCGGTGCGATAGATCAGCTGCACCGTCGCCAGCGGCAATCCCGTCGACTTGAGTGCCTCCAGGGCTTCTTCTGCCAGCAGCCGGCTGGTCCCGGGGTGCGACGAGTTCGCCTTGCCGATGACGGGACAGCCGGCGCCGAGGGCAGCGGCGAAATCACCTCCGGACACACTGTTGAAGGCGAGAGGGAAGTTGTTCGGTCCGAAGACGGCGACACCTCCCTCCAGGGCGCGGTACATGGACCGGATGTTGTTCGCCGTGTCGATCGTCGGCAGGGCCCAGGAGCTGCTCCGTGCGGCGGCGGCCGCCTGACGCAGCTGGCCTGTGGTGCGCGGCAGCTCGATGTCGGCCAGGCGCGGTGACGCGGGGTAGCCAGATTCCGTGTTAGCCATGGCGACGATCTCGTCGGCCCGGGCCTCGATGCGATCGGCGAAGGCGTCGAGGAAATCGGCCACGCCATCGGGATAGAACGACTGCAGCTGTTCCGAAGCCTCCGCGGCGGCTTCGACAGCGGCCAGTACTTCCTCCTGGCCGCTGACGGGATAGACCTCACCCGTCGGCTGTCGCGTGCTCGGGTTGTTGGGTTCGAAGGTGCCCACCGCGTCGGAGTCTCGCCATTGACCGGCGATGAGGACCTTCTGTGCCTTCGACATTCTTGTTCGTCTCCCGTTGTTGTGCAGTCGTCTTGTTGTGTTGGTCGTCGCGTTCCGAATCAGGTATTGCGCAGCAGTTCCTGACCATCCTGCCGATGGCGGTAACCGCGCACCAGCAGTCCGGGCCGGCCGTGGCTCTGACCGGCGGTCTGCAGGTTCTGCGGATCCCGGTAACCGACACGAACCATGCGCCGGGCTGTGGCCGTCCGGTTGATGTGGGATCCGTGGATCGTATGGATGCTGAAGAACACCACATCTCCTCGTTGTGCCGGTACTGCGACCGTGTCCTCCAGGCTGTACTCGTCCGTCGACAGGTGCGGGGAGCAACCGGAGCCATCCGCCTGTTCCGTAATGTGTACCAGGGCACCTTGCTTGTGTGAGCCGGCGAGGAAGCGGATCTCGCCGTTCTCATGACATGTGTCGTCCAGGTGGACGAGCACATCGACGTATCGCCCATCTTCGTGCATGTAGAACGGATGATCCTGATGCATGGGGAAAGGGTGACCGGCCGACGGCGGCTTGATGTGCATCGTCGAGTGGTGCAACTCGACGTCGGGTCCGAGGATATCACCGAGGGCCTCGGCCAGACCGGGATCGGTCACCGCCTGGGACCACGCCTGCGAGTACAGATGCAGATCGTGCATCGCTGTCAGCTTCGATGCCTTGTCCGTCTCTTCGTCCATGTAGACCTGTCGCCACGGGCCGCTCCATCCGGGGCCCGTCGTCGCCCATTCGGCCACGAGTCGCCCGAGGTCCTGATCGAGAGCGTCCATCTGCTCGGGGGTGAACATCTGAGGGATCCGCAGGTATCCCTGCTCACGGAAGAACTCGACCTGTTCGGGACTCAGCATGCAGCGACATTTCCTCTGGTGAAGGCTGAAACGGTGGGCGTTCATGACTCAGAGAGCTAAGCAGCCGGTAGGCGGCCGCAGCCCAGATGGACTCTAGCAACGGGCTGCTAAGGTAACCACTGCTCCGAGGGGGACAAAGACAGCGCCCGTACTCCCGTCAGGGGCCCCGACTCATCGTCAAAAACAGGGACGTGGAGCGACGTCTCGAGCACCTCTTCCACCGCCGCGGCAGAGACCTGTCCCTGCGGCCAGGTGAGTACGAGGGCGGGTTGCCGCAGAACCGGCGACTCGAATGGCGTCAGCGGCTCATGGACCCAGACCAGGGCCAGACGGTGCAGTTGATCGGCGCCTCTGCCGTTGCGCCGCTCCAGCAGGAAGTTTCGGTAGATGTGCTGAATCCCCCAGTCGTCATCCAGGTAGGGGGCATCCGAGAAGGCCAGCCAGCGCAGGCGCGATCCCGGCCCGGATGGCGCCGGCGGCCGCAGTGTCGGCGGTTCGCCGGTGATGGGATCCACCACCGTGCCATCGGCGTGCCAGCCCACCGCCACCCACCAGCCGGCCGCGTGGAATGGCTCCGGTGCGTACATACCCCAGATGATCTCCATGCCGAGCAGATAGCGCAGTCGTGCGACGTGGCCTGCGCCCGCATAGGGCCACACCGTGTCCCCCTCCCAGGCGACGACACGTTCTCCTTCCGCCGTGATCAGCAGCCCCAGAGCCATGAGGCCGGCCACGACTCGTTCGGCCACGACACGCCGCGGCGTGGACACCCTTGCGGTCTCATTCTGCTGGCGCCAGCCGAGTCTGTCCCACGTACTGCCCGGAATCAGTGTCGAGGCGGCAACCATCATCAGCAGGGGAAAACTGCCGAGGGCCAGCACCGGCCACATCCCCAGGTGGAACAGGGCCAGTCCCAGGGCGGCGTACACGCGGCATCGTGGCCACAGGATCAGCACCGGTGCCACGTACTCGAAGAGCAGAGCCGCGTGTGTGATCGTCGGCCAGATGCCAGCCGGCGCCGCCAGCGCCAGCCAGCGGCCGGGGGCCGTCGGCGTGCCGCGGTCGAGCAGTGCCAGCCAGACCGCTGAACCCTCCTGCCACCAGGCCGGTCCACTCTTGACCACGGCCGTGCACAGGTAGATCCAGGCGAGAGACAGGAGCAGACCTGCGCCCGCTGCCACGGTCAGCCAGCCGGGCAGCTGCGGACGGCGTCCAGCCCGTGCATCCAGAGACAGCACCGCCCCGGTGGGTAGAGCCAGGCACCAGAACAGCAGGACGCACAGCACGGCGTTGTGGTAGTCGGCGGTGCCGCTGGCGGCAAACTGGAAAGCGCCGGCGCTGACCCAGGCGATCAGTGTCACCTGACGGGTGCGCCAGCCGAGAGCCAGCAGGACGGCGACGATCAACACGGCGCTGGCGGCGAGGCGCAGGGTCATGGCCTCGCTGCCGAAGATCAGCCACGTGGGCAGCTTCGGCTCATGGTAGGCCTGCATCGCCCACCAGTCGGCGGCCACCGACTGGGCGCGCAACATGTCCCAGGCTAATACTGTCGCCGTGCCGATGCGCAGGCAGCCGAGGGAACGGCGATCCAGTTCAGCGAATGCTGCGAAACGTCGCATCGCTTGTCGCTGAAGCAGGGGCTTCAGAACGTGCTTTCCTTGCTCGTGATCGGACACCAGCGGGACGTTTCGAGGAAATCGAACAGTGCTGCCGTCGCTGTCGGCGTGCCGATACGCTTGAGCGCTTCGGCACTGTGGTTGCGCACGTAACGATTCTCGTCGTCGAGGGCTCCCACCAGACCGTCGGTTGCCGGTGCCGCGGCCACCCCATGATGGGCCAGACCGTAGGCGGCATCAAAGCGCACCTGATCCGAATCGTCGCTCAACAGTGTGGTCAACGCCGGCACGGCGTGATCGGCGTGACCGGTCATCGTCGCCAGAGCGTCTGCCGTGTTGCGACGCACGAATTCTGCGGGGTCGGTCGCCAGCCCGGACACCGCGGCTGCGGCATCGCTAACGACATGGGCGCCCATCTCGCCGAGGGCAAAGGCGGCATACCCACGGCGCGCCTCGTCGGCATCACTGCAGGCGTTCACAAGTGCCACTTCTGCTGCCGGACCCATCGCCGCCAGGCCCTGGGCGGCGTCCTGGCGCGCCGGCTCCATGTCGTCGGTGAGGCAGTCCACCAGCCCCGCCACTGCCGGCGTGCCGATGGCGGCCAGCGAGTAGGCCGCGTTCAGGCGAACCGGTTCGGCCTCATCACGTAGCGCCGCTCGTAGTGCATCGAGCGTCCCGTCCCCGGCACCGGCGGCCCCGAGGCTGTCGGCGGCGGCCATACGTTCTTCGAGATCACCATCCCGCAGCTGCGCCACAGCGTCTACGCCAGATGCACCGGTACCATCCACAGTGGCCAGGGCGTCGCCGCGGTGCCAGTTCCACATCCTCGTCCACAGTCCCCGGTGCCGGTCGCCCGAGCCGTTGCCCCCCGGAAAGACAGCCGACCGGTTGTTCCACGTCGGTGCCGTCGGTTCCGTCATACGCGTGAACTGGAACTTCATCATGAACCGCGTCTTCTCCGTCAGGTTGGGACAGGCGCGGTGCCAGATGTCGAAGTGGATGAGCACCGCCGTACCGGCTTCGCCGACACATGGCAGGATCTGCTCGAGGGGTTCCCAGGACTCCTTGTGCTCGTAGGTCTGCGATCCCGGCACGACCCCGGTGGGACCAATCTCTTCGGGGCAGTCCTGCGGATAGTAGAGCAGCATCGCCCAGCGGGTCCGGTGGCTGCGCACCCGCCGGTACCCCCAGTAGCTGTCCTTGTGCACGCCACCGCCGTCACCGGGACCCTTGTTCACGTGGCAGTGCCGGTGGGAGTGCATGATGTGATCGGGACCGAGCACGCTCGACAGGGCCCCACGGAGAGTGGGGTCAGCGAACACCCGGTGCAGTTCGGGTACCCGTGGCAGTATGTTGTTGCCGGGGTTACCCTCCTTCTCCATCACCTCGGACGTCCGCTGGTAGATCTGCTCGTGGAAACTCTTCGGCAGGCCGGTCTTCAGCACGACGTAACCGCGGGTGATGTAGTGGCGCATCTGCTCGTCGCTGAGTAGGTAGTTGGGATCGGTCACGTCAGGGTCTCCTGCTATTCGAATTGCTGGCGGAAGGTGGCCAGCTCCTGGCGCAGAACTGTCACTTCCGCGCGTAGTTCCTCGACGGTGGCCTCGAGTGCTGTGATTCGTTCGTTCTCGGCGCGCACTTCCAGTGTGGCGGAGTCGGGGGTCAACGTCCGTTCCTCCTCCTCGCCAACCCCTGCCGGCTGGCCGGCGAACAGGTGTGACCAGCGCGATTCCTTGCGGCCGGGCTGCCGTGGCAGCTGGATGACCGCGGCCGGCTCCCGCTGCAGGAGCTCTTCCAGCACGGCCTCCACCTGCGATCGTTCGTCGAATGTGTGCATGCGGCTGGCTCGCCCGCGCAGTTCGCCCACCGTCTGTGGCCCGCGCACCATCAACTCAGCCAGGACCGCCAACTGCGCCTCGCTCAGGCCCAGGGCCTCGCCGAATACGTGGCGGTGCTTGGGGACCCGCTGGTCGGCGCCGCTGACGACGCGGACCAGTCCCCCGTCCCGCATCGCCTCCAACGCCCGGGCCACCATCTTGTCGTCGAACTCGACGACGGGGTTGCGGTTCGTCTTCTGATTGCAGGCATTGGTCAGGGCGTTCAGCGACATCGGGTAATACTCCGGTGTCGTCGTCGACTTCTCGATCAGACACCCGAGTACGCGCTCCTCGACGGCATTCAGGAGGCCGTCCGAGTCGGCTGCTTCGGTCGGGGATTCGGTCATCGTTTCTCCGGGCCTTCCTGCCAGAAGCGGCGGGCGATCTCAACGTGCATGGCAACTCCGAGCCGGATGGCGTCATCATGAAAGTCGTAGTCGGGCTGGTGCAATTTGGGATAGGTCTCTCGCCCGGGGGGGCGTATGCCGAGAGAAAAGAACGACGCCGGCACGCGCTGCGCATAGAAAGCAAAGTCCTCACCCCCCATGACAGGAGGGATCTCCACGGCGGCCACCCGGTCTGTGACTGCAGCTACACGACGTACGTACTCGGTGGCCGCAGGGTCGTTCTCAAGAACGGGATAGCCTTCGTCGACCATAACCTCAGCGGCCGCACCATAGGCGCGGGCCGTGTCGACGGCGACCCTTTCGATGCGCTCGAGGGTGAGTCGACGTGTCTCCGAGTTCAGCGTACGCACCGTGCCCGACAGCTTCACCTCACCCGGGATGATGTTGTCCGCCGTGCCGCCGTGGATCTGCGTGATGGTGACGACGACACTGTCCAGCGGATCCGTGTTGCGCGCTGCGATCGATTGCAGGGCGACGATGATATGCGAGGCGACGAGGACCGTGTCGATGCCCTGGTGCGGATAGGCGGCATGGGCGCCGACACCGCCCACCGTGATTCGCAGACGATCGGCACTGGCCAGGAAGCCACCCTGGCGCACGCCGATCTCGCCCTGAGCCAGTTCGGGCCAGGCGTGCAGGCCGAAGATGGCGCTCACCGGTGGGTCGTCGAGCACTCCCTCCTCACACATCCGCCGACCGCCGGCGCCCCCTTCCTCGGCCGGCTGGAAGAGGAACTTCACCGGTCCATCGAGCTCGTCGCCCAGGCTCGCCAGCACGCGCGCCGCACCCACCAGGCAGGTGACATGGCCGTCATGGCCGCAAGCGTGCATCTTCCCCGCGACCGTGGATCGATGGGCGTGGTCGCCGAGCTCTTCCATGGGCAGGGCATCCATATCGGCGCGCAGGGCGACGCAGGGCCCACCTTTTTTCGATCCGAGGATGGCGACGACCCCGGTTCCGGCGACACCGGTGCGCAGGTCGATACCCGGTACGCTCTTCAAGTGGGTGACGATTCGTCTGGCGGTCTCGTGCTCCTCGTAGGCCAACTCGGGACAACGATGCAGTTCGTGTCGCAGCTCCACCAGTTCAGGCAACAGGGGGTCGATCAGGGATTTCAGGTCGCGCATGCGTCCTCGGTGGTTGTTCCTTACCATCTTCTGTAAGCATGGGAATGTATCCGTAGTTCCAGACACTTCAAAGCGACCTGACCTGATGACGACTCCCTCTACCGCGGAAGGCACCGAACCGTGGGCCTGGCTGCGGGGCGACCTGCACACTCACTGCGAAGTCGCTGAGCAGACCGGTGATTTCGTCGATTCCATCGACCCGCGTCTCGACTTCGTCGCGCTCACCAACCATGGTCAGAAGCCGGTGTTCTTCGAGCAGCACCACATGGTCGCCGATCTGCGGCAACGGTGGTCCTCGGGTATCGTGCTGTCCGGTGTCGAATGGAACGCACCACAAGGTGGCCACGCCTGTGTTGTCTTCCCTCCCCATACGGATGAGGCCGGCCACGCCTACGCCTTGGCCCGTGGATTCGATCGCCACCTGGACGGCGCCAGACCCGATATCGCCGCCGGCATGGCCCAACTCGGTGAGATCGAGCCGGGCGCACGCCCCGTTCTCTGCTTCAACCACCCGGCGCCCGGGCAGTGGTCGTCAGATGTCATCGCCGAGTACCGATCTCACGATGTCGGCGGCATCGTCGTGGGCCTGGAGACCGTACACGGCCACCAGGGATATAACGCGGGCGCCTGCTTCGATCTGGCGACCTATCCGGGCTGCGCGCCTGGTGGTCTGGCCGACACAGCGTACGGCGCCGGTCCCCCCTTCTCCCTGCTGGCTCACTCCGACTTTCACATCCACAAACAGGATCGCCTGTTCGACTACGCTCCGGGCGTCTTCAATCACACCCTGGTCGGTGTGCCAGCAGGGCAGCGCACGCCCGAGGCCATCTTCGCCGGCTTGCGTGCCGGCCGTACCTGTGCCGCCCAGGGACACTGGCTCCAGCTCGGCGGTTTTTCGGTGATCGGCACGGAGGGTGTGTCGCGTCTCGGCGACACCTGGGCCGGCGGCGCAGCGCAGGCGGTGTTCGAGTTCGACGCCGACGAACCTCTGGACCGCGTGGACTGGCTCGGGTCTCTGGACGGCGGCACACCCGGCGTTGTGGCCGCTGCCGGGCCGCTACCGCCCGGGCATCATCGAGTACAGCTGGACATCCCGGCTGGTGCCCGCGGGTTTCTCCGACTGCGCGTCCTGTCGGCCAGCCACGAACGCCCGGCACCGGGACCCACAGCGTCGAAGGGGTTCTTCACCTCCGCCATCCTGCTCGACTCCAGCCTCGGCTAGCCGTCCGTGGGGCGCAGCTGCACGAGCGTCGCCCCCCAGCCGCCGCCGCCCATGCCACCGGGCGAGTACGACTCCACGTACTCGAGCCGATCGAGCACTGCGTGTACCGTGCGCCGCAGGGCGCCGGTACCCTTGCCGTGCACGACGCGCACCTGCAGAATACCGCGGACACGACACTCCTGCAGATAGTCTGGCACCAGCTGCTTCGCATCACGAGGATGGAAGGTGTGCAGGTCGAGGGTGCCGTCGATGGGGATCTCCACCGCGTCGTCGACATCGGACCCTTCTTCGTCATCCTGCACTGATCATCTCCTCGTTCAACTGGAGGAATCGCCATGGGCAATGACAGTCCACTGCGGCTCGGCGTCATCGGCGCCGGCTGGTTCGCCTCCCGCCGGCACTGTCCGGACATCATCGCCCACGATGATGCATCCCTCACGGCGTTGTGTCGCCGCAGCCGGCCCGAACTGGAGCGGATGGGGCAGGCCTTCGGCGTCAACGCCCTGTTCACCGACTATCGGGACCTGCTGGCCTGCGGCCAGGTGGACGGTGTCGTCATCTGCTCGCCACATGACCTGCACCATGAGCATACGAAGGCGGCTCTGCAAGCTGGCCTGCCGGTGTTGCTGGAAAAGCCGCTGACCATCGACCCGGCGCAGGGCCGCCAGCTGGTGGATCTTGCCGCCGCCCGCGACCTCGTGCTACTCGTGGCGCAGAACCCGCCGTACTGGAACCACTGTCACCGCCTGAGGCAGACGGTCGCCGGTGGGCACATCGGGTCCCTCGAGGCGGTGTCGATCTCGTGGGTGGGCAACGCTCTCGGTGTACTCGGCCGCGAGCCCTTGCCCGACACCATGCCGGGCGTCGTACCGCCGACGCTGTTTCGCGGCGATTCAAAGGCCAACGGCGGCGGTTTTCTCATCGACGGCGGCTCCCATCTGCTGACCGAGCTCGTCTGGTGTACGGATCGGCGCGTCGTCGAGGTGAGTTGCCTGATGGATGATGCCGACGCCGATGTACGCGCTGTGCTCTCCATGCGGCTCGACAACGGCGCCACGGCCACGTTGTCGAACACAGCCGACTCACAGGTGCGCGGCAAACGCCACCACAGCTTCTACTTCGGAACTGCCGGGACCGCCGAGATCCGCGGTGTACCCTTCAGCATCACGGTAGACGGCGACGGTGAAAGGAAGTCGGTACACGAGGACGACTTGCCGTCCGTGCCGCCACCGGTGGCGGACTTCATCGGGGCTGTGCGCGGGCAAAGCCGCCTGCAGATCGACGCCGGCCAGGCCCTGCACATCGTCGAGATTCTCGACGCCGCGTACCGGTCCGCCCGCGACGGGCGCACGGCTGCAGTGCAAGCGGCCTGAAGACAACTTCCAAGGCGCTGTCAGCCGACGCGGTACGTGACCTTGCTCCGCTGTGCCAGCAGGCTGCAGTCGTCGCGGTCACCCAGAACGATATCGATTTCACACAGCTGCACGTTGATTGCCGGGATCAGCTCATCGGCCTGCTGCCGTCTCTCGACCGCAGTCGGGTAGAGGGAGATGTCGCCGGCAGCGAAACCGTCGATGACCAGATCGAAGCCCTCCAGGCGCAGTTGCTCCATCTGCGTAATCTCGTCATGCAGCGCCTGCAGCTTCCGCGGCGGCGGCAGCCGGGAGAGGCCCTCCTGTACCGCCAGCAGACGCGGTCGTAGCTCGACGAAGACTGCGTTGAGTCGCGAGTCGATGGACACCCCGTCGGGATCGACGACCTCGCTGACTTCGCTCTCGATGGCCGAGGCTTCGTCTATCAGCGGGTTGAGGGCGGTACGATAGGCACGCACGTCATCGGCATCACCGTACCTGGTGGTCTTGCCGTCGTCACCACAACCGGCCAGCAGCAGGGCAGTTGCCAGATACCGGACAAGGCACCTCACGACCACACCCCCGACGGTTGTCCCTGCCGTTCGATCATCCGCTCCAGCCCCAGCAGGCAGCGCATCACACAGCGCGGATGATGGTAGTTCTCCTTGCGCGTCACGTGGGGCTGATAGGTCATGGTCCGGTCACCCGCCGTCTGGTACAGCGGATGGCCATGGGACTCGAGACTGCAATGGCTCTCGATCCAGTCGAAGATTCGGGCAAACCAGGGCCAGGCCCACTCGTCGTCGGTGTGCTCCATCAGCAGCAGACAACCGATGAGACCCTCCTCCTGCAGCCACAGGACCTTGTCGAGGGCGAAGGTGTTGCTTTCTACCTGCAGAGCTCGGAAGAGTCCGCCGTGCACGTCGTCCCAGGCGACTTCCACGTGGCGGCGGAAACGCTCGGCACACAGATCGAACAGCGCCCGGTCGCCGCGGCGCAGGGCTTCCACCATCGTCATCCACATCGTTTCGATGGCGTGACCGAGGTAGGCGAAATCCTCGTTGTCATCATCTGGCCGGGTCAGGTCACAGGCCAGCGCTTCGTTCATCAGCTGGTACTTCTCGTTCCAGAAGTTCACCGTGATGCCCTCGACGATCTCGCCGGCCAGCGTCTGCAGTCTGACATCCTCCGGTCGCTGCTCCAGCATCTGCGTCAGCGTCAGGATCAGCACCATGTGACCACCGAGTACGCGCATACCTGGATAACAGAGAGGCACGTAGCCTTCGTCGACATCTCGCGTCGGATCGCTATGCAGGTCGACGACGCGAAACAGGGACTCGATGGCGATGTCGAGAGCTTCGCTGTCCTGCGCCGCAGCGGCGTACGCCGTCAGGCCCTCGGCGACGAACAGGCTTTCGTACCCTCGTGCGGAGGCTGGCGCCGCGATGCCACCATCGGCGTCGAGGTCACATACCCACCAGCCGTCGGTGTCCCTGCCGTGAGCGAGGAGGAAATCCTTCGTCCGCCGGGCGATCTGCAGGCTCTCGTCGTGCTGGAACTGGCGTGCGAGGTACGAATACGTCCACAGGCCCCGGCCCTGATACCACATGTGCTTGCTGTCGGCGATCCGCGTACCGTCGTGGTCGAGGGTGCAGAAAAAACCGCCGCGGTCGTGGTCGACACCGTAGCGGGTCCAGAACGGCAGATACTCGTCGAACAGATAGGTCCGGTAGTGATCACGGATCTGTTCGAGGGTGTGGTTGCCGATCTGTCGCCGGTTCATCGCCGTGACTTCTGTTCCTCGTCCGTCTTCTGCAGCATGACGTTGCGGGTCAGTCCCTCGATGACGTCGTCCACCGGTTCCTTGCCCACGTCCCACTCGCCGATATCGAACTTGAAGCTCAACCCTTCCGCCGCGGCAGCGACGGCGAGCTCCTCCATCTTGCGCTCCGCCCCGATGCGTTCGGAGTCGAACAGAATGACGAGCTCATCGCCGGAGTACCAGGGGGCGACAATGTCACTACGGCGGAACGGAACCGAAAAGGTGGCCTGCACCCGGCGGTCCACCTCGGCGTATCCGAGCTCCTGGTCGAGTCGGTGGATGTCGTCGAGATCGATGAAGGCAATGATCCGCCGGGCCCGTGGCATGATCTGGGCAAACTGCAGAAAAGCGGGACGGGTGTAGACGCCGTAGGCATCGTCCCAGCTCAGCTCGCGCACCTTGTCGCGCAGGCCGAGGATCTCTTTGTCGAAGCCGAAGAGGCGCCCTACAAGCTCTCGCAACACGACGGAATGTCTCTCCTTCAGCTGGGGTCCGGGTCACCAATATAGGGGCGGTCCGTGGGGTCGCGCAGTTCGAAGGCAGATGGGCCCGCCGGGCTGGTGAAGAAGTGACTCGCCGCAGCCCTGTCCGGGAACCCCGCGTGGTACCCCGCTGCCCATGCCGGCAGAAACTCCGGCGCTGCCGCCGCGTCGATGAGGGCCCAGACGCAACCTCCGAAACCGGCACCGAAAGCCGACGCCGCCACGGCGCCGTGATCCCGCGCCGACTGCGCCAGCATGACCGTTTCCGGCACCTGGTTGCCCAGCATCTGCTCCGACCACTGCTGTGACCGCGATACCGAGGCGCCAAAGGCCGGCAGGTCTCCCGCCGCCAGTTCCGTGGCGGCGGTATCGATCAGGGCCTCTTCCGCCTCGAAATGGCGGAGCCGCAGCTCCAGCTCGTCGGCACCATATTCTCCGTGGCCATCGATCGTGGCAGCGCGCAGTCTCTGGCCTGCATCCGGGGCCGATGCCAGGATGTCGGCCAGATAGACCTGATCCCCTTCGCCGGCCGCGTGCCACGCCTCCACCAGGCGGCGCACGCGGAGCGCGGCTCGATTGTATAGGGCCTGCGCTGCCCCTGTCTTTTCCGCCACCACCCCGCTGACGCCGAGAGCGAAAACCCAGCCGCCGGGCACCAGCACGTGACGTTTGCGTCTCGTCGGGCAGTAGCTGAACTGGCCGAGGTGGTCGGGTTGCGAGCAGAGGATGGCGGTGTGATCCTCGCTGCCGCCGAAGGTGCCGACGCCACGATCGCCAGCCAGGGCTCCGTACGACTGGCCGTTCTCGTGGGTGCCGAGGTACTCCGCCAGTGACAGCTCGTCGCCGACCGCCGCGGCGAAAGCCGAGGTTTGCTCCACCCCTTCGATATCGGCCAGCGCCCTGTACGTGGCGATCACGAGGGCGCTGGAACTGCTCATGCCAGATGCCAATGGCAGATCACCGGCAAAGGCGATGTCCGCCCCGCCACGACAGCTGTCGGGGAAGTTTCGGGCCAGTCGCCGGGCCACCGTCATCGGGTAGTTCGGCCAGCTGCCGGTGGGCACATCGAGCTCAGGATCCCAGGCAAAGTGCACCGTGTCATCCAGGTCGAGCGCGTGGATGCGGATCTGCCCGTCCTCGCGCGGCGCCGCCACCAGGCAGATGCCGCGTTCGACGGCGGCCACGAGGCTATGGCCGCCACAGTAGTCGGTGTGCTTGCCGAGGACCTCGATGCGACCCGGCACGAAGTACGCCCGCCTGTCGGCGTTGGCCCCATGGGCGGTGAGATGTCGCGCCGCACGGGAGAAGAGGTCCGCCTTGGTGTCGATGTCCTGGCGCAGGCCGCCGGCACGCAGGGCGGTTGCCGCGGTCTCGGGCGTGAGTTCTCGCAGCTGGCTCACAGGTGAACCGGCAACCCCCGCAGCCGCTCGACGACACTCTCGATGTCTTCTCGGCTCGACAGGTCGAGGACGGGCGCCTGCACCGGCACCACTTCGAAGCGGACCCCGAGTCGATCGACGGCGTACTCTACGGCGTCGGTGATCTCCACCTCGCCTCGTGGTGACGGTTCGATGGCGGCGCAGGCGGCGAAGATTCGTTCGTCGAAGCGCCAGCAGTTCATACTGACGCCGACGGTGTCGCCCAGTTCGGCGATCTGCGCTGCGGAAGGCTTCTCGACGACCCGCCGCAGACCGCCACTCTCATCGACATCGATGACGGCAAAGCGCTCGATGCGCTCCTCCGGAATGTTACTCTGTGCCACCAGTGCCCGGCGATCGAAGCCCGGCAGCCCGGGGCCGGACAGACGCCGCAGAGCCTGCAGCGCGGTCAGGGGGTAGTGGTTGTCGGCGTTGATCGACAGAAATGGTTCGTTGCCGACGAACTCTCGAGCTGCGGCCACAGCATCCGCGGTACCCAGCGGCTCAGCCTGCACGGCAAACTCAAACCGTAGACGCCGCGCCTCGACGACGTCACTGTAATGGTGGCGCAACTCATCGTGTCCGGGACCGATGACGAGGCACACCTGCCGGAACCCGGCATCGGCCACCGTGCTCAGCACATAGTCGAGGAACGGTCGGTCGATCGGCACCAGGGCCTTGACGCCGGTTTCGGCTACCTGGTGCTGTGCCTCGGTGAGTCCTTCGCCGTCGCCGGCACGCATTCTCTTGCCCAGGCCGGCGGCGAGAACTACCACCTTGTCCATCGATCCTCCCGTTGGTGTAGAGCCGCGCGGCTCCAGTGCCTTCCCAATGTAGCCACACTCCACTGGCGTTGGCAGTGGTTGACCTCGTAGCAGTGCGCCGTAGGTTGCCCGGCCATGCTTCGATTTGACCGCTCCCTGCTGCCGGCGGCGCAGCTTGAATTCGTCGTCATCGCCGACACGCACTACATGATCGATCCCGGCGACGCGCCCCTGGAGTTCGAGTCACGCCGCCATCAGAGCGAGCGGGGCCGCACCGCCTGGCAGATGGTGGCCGCTCTCGAGCCGGTCTTTGTCGTACACCTGGGCGACCTGGTACAGGAATTCCCCGGCCGGCCCGGTTTCGAGCGCGCCCAGCAGGAAGCTCTGGAACAGATCGATGCCGCGGGGCTGCGTCAGCTGTGCCGTTTCGTGGCCGGCAATCACGACGTCGGTGACAAACCGGATCCGACCATGCCCACCGAGGACGTGACCACCGCCGGCCTGGCTGACTGGCAGCGGACGTTCGGTCCCTCCTGGTCGAGTTGGAACGTGGGCGGTCTGCATTTCGTCATTCTCAATTCGCAGATTCTTAATACCGGTCTGGCCGCCGAGGCCGAGCAGCGGTCCTGGTTCGAAACGGATCTGGCGGCCAACGACGATCCCGTCGTCCTCTTCCTGCACCTGCCCCCGTTTCTGGACCACGGCGGCGAAGCCGCTCTCGGACACTATGACAACATCGCGGAGCCGGCGCGGTCCTGGCTTCTCGAGCGGGTCCGGTTGCACGACGTGTACACCGTGTTCGCCGCCCATGTACATTTTCGCTTCCTGCACTCCCTTGGTGCCGGGCGACGCTACTGGCTGTCGCCGTCGACATCGTTCACGCGACCCGGGTACGGCCATCTGTTCACCTCGGCGGCAGCGCCCGAGCGTGGCCGCGACGACGCCGACAAGATCGGTTTCCTGTTGTGCCGCCTCGTGGATGGTCGGCTCGATGTGCACCTGGTGCGCAGCCACGGCATCGACCTCGACAGGGGCTCGATCCAGTTGACGCCGACCCCGGTCACCGCAACGGGTCGCCTCGGTGTATCATCGGCCCACGTCCTGGCCCCGCACACCCAGATTCCCATCGCCTATCCCTCTGCCGTCCGGCAACCCGTACGCAACGACTATCCCCTGCTTGGCCTGCTGGAACTCGGCTGTGAGCGGGTACGTGTACCGGCGGCGGATCTGTTGGATCCGGTGCAGGCCGAACGGCTCGACCTGCTGCGTGAGGAGGGTGTGCGGGTGCAGGTCACCGCTCTCGGCGAAGCCGCCGCACGCGCCTGCCTGCCGCAACTGCACGACGACGACCTGCTGGAACTGCAGCTGCCGGGCCGTCTGCTGCCCGAGATGGAAGCGGTGCGAGAGCTGGCTGCCGACGGTCGTCAGATCGTCCTCTGTCCCATCCTGCCGGGTCAGTCCGTCCCTGGGAAACAGCATCCGCGGACCCGAATCGGGTATCTGACCGGCGAGCTGGCCAGCCTTTCTGAACTGCTATCCGACCCCGGGATATCGCTGACTCCTGCCGTACGTCTCGACGGCGATGCGCCCTGGTCAGCGGTACAGGCGTTGGGCACAGCAGACAACGCGCGGGACATCATCCTGCTGTTGGAGTTGCCCGGCGTCGATGATGCGCGCAACGCCGTGGCCGCCGCCTTCGGCGTGGTGGCCGCCGCTGCCCTCGATGCGACGCCCCTGCTCGAGCCCCTCGTCGACCTGGACCGCACAATGGACGTCAGCAACGGCTTGCTCGACGGGCTGTGCAACCCTCGTCCGGCATTCCATGTGGCACGTCATCTTGCAGCGTGTCTGGCCGGCCATCCGTGTACACCGTCGTTGAAGACCCGTTCTGCCGCCCGGATCGTCGATCTGGGATGGGGACGACACCTCGTGATCGTCACGGCACCGCAGCCGCTGCGACGACTTGGGGTGGTAGATCCGACACGAGTTCTCCGCCTCGTGGACGGTGTCTGGTCTGGCGTCGGCACGGACCTCGACAGAGACGCAGTCGTCGATCCAACCTGGGGACCCCTGCTGCTGACCTCGGAATCAGATGTCAGATGAGGGAATTCTTCTCCTTTTTCACGAACCCACGACAAGACGGTCCGTGACCGCGTAAGCTACACGTTTACAGTCTCTTGCCCCGCCTGCTTGTGGTTCAGGCATTCGATTTGCGTGATCGCCGCCGTCGCATCGGGGGTTGTGTGATTCAGGCGACCGGATATCATTAGGGACTGGATGAAGTACGGCCGGGGTACCCCGGATGTAGTGAGTTGGAGTGCCCCACTCCCCCATGTGTTGTGCATTTCATCCGTCTCCCTCGTTCCCCCACTGTTCTTCGCCCTCTCCCGGGGCCGGAACGCTGTTGAGAGATGGAAACCATGCTGAGTCAGTCTCGCAGGACCCCATCCCGCTTTCCCGCTGTCATGCCGTGGTTGTTGTTCACCGGCGGTCTCATCCTCTTTGGACGGATCCTTCCCGCGCTGTTTTGAGCCACACCGCCGAGAGGCGGCTTCAGGCAGACGCACCGGAGTAGTGGCGGACCCCCGTCTTCCAGAACCAGCGTGAGGCTGCCAGCAGGGCCGCCGCCAGCACCACCGTTCCCACCAGCCACTCGGACGACAACCGACCCACCAACGCCCCGGCGGGTACCGTGACGGCAAAGGCGACCGGTACGACAAAGGTCAGCACCGCCTGCATCCACCGCGGGTAGATCGTCACCGGCCAGCGTGCCGCGTCGTACATACTGTGGAAGATCATCAGGATGTTCTCGATGCGGACGAACCAGAACGACACCGTCGACAGCATCAGCCAGAAGCTGTAGAGGATCACCGACCCTGCCGCCAGGCTGAGGGCGAAGCTGAGCACCTCCGGCCAGCCGGTAACACGGTCCATCCACAGCATGGCCCCGACGATGGTCAGCCCGCCGAGAACGACATCGACGAGGCGCCACACGCGCACGTAGCTGATGCTGACCAGGACCTGTGCCTCCTCCGGCTTGGTCAGGGTGAAATCGAGAGTGCCGTCCCGCACCCCCTCGATCAGCTTCTCCATACTCGGCTGTACGACAACACCCACCATCCCTGACATCAGCATCCACACACCCATGAGCACCACCATCTCCCCCGGCTGCCAGCCGTTGAGATCGTCGGTCTGCCGGAAGACGATGAAGACGCTGAACAGGGCAAACCCCAGTTCCATCGTCGAGCGCAACAGATGGATCCAGAAGTTGGCCCGGTACTGCACCTCGTTCATCACGCCGATACGGAAGAACAACAGCAGCAGGCGCAGTGTGTTCATACCCGGCGAGCCGACTTACGCGCCCACAGCGGAGTAACGGGCGGCGGCTCGCCGCCATACCAACTGTATGACGCCGAAACCGACAGCGATCCACACCGCCTGCATGGTGAAACCGTGGAACGCCTCGTCCGGTGTCAGGCGACCCAGAAGCAGTTCCACGGGAAAGGAGACCATCCAGGGAAAGGGACTCCAGGCCGCGATACTCTGCACGACGCCGGGCATCCAGTCCAGTGGCGCCAGGCTGCCGGTCAGGATCATGACGAACCCCATATAGAGCTCGTTGAGGCCGGAGGTGTCCGTGATCCAGAACGCCAGCAGCGCCACGGCCCATTCGAAGAAGAAACGCGCCAGGAAAGCCAGCAGCAGCGCCGGGGCAAAGACCAGTGCCGACCACAGTGGCGGGTCTAGAGTGGGCTTGAAATGGCAGGCGAGCAGGCCGGTCACCGGCAGCATGACGGCAAGGGTGAGAAACTTGTAGGCCGCGTTCTGCAACACGTCCCGATGCCAGGGATGCAGGGGCTGCACGAGGATCGAGTTGAAGAATCCCGAACGCACGCGCCAGCCCATCTCGTACATGTGCCACGTGAAGGTCACGTGGTTGACGACCATGATGGCGAGGAAGTAGGCGGCGATGGCGCCGGCATCGTAGTCGCCGACGCTGCCTCCCTTCGACTCGGCCACGGTCAGCCACACGATCATGTGAATCACCGGCCACAGCACCAGTCCGAGAAGCCAGATGACGACGGCGGCGCGGTACTGAAACATGACCGACAGTTCCAGACCGAAGAGCGTCCGGTAGATGTCACCGAAGCTCCGGATCACGTCGCCGCCTCCTGGCTGAAAACCTGCTCGATCACCTCCTCGATGGGAGGCTCTTCCACCGTCAGGTCGACCACGGGCAGGTCGGCCAGCAACCGACCGGTGACGCGCGCCGTATCCTCTTTGGGCACCAGCAGGGTCGCCCGGTTGCCTTCTACATTGACGGTACTGCTGTAAGCGCTCAGGTCGAATCCCTCGCCTTCGAGATCGACCACGATCGTCTTGTGTGGTGAGAACCGCTGCACGAGATCGGCCAACGCCCCGTCGAACAGCAGCTGGCCGTGATGGATGACGACGACACGTTCACACAGCGCTTCGACATCCGCCATGTAATGGCTGGTGAGCAGTACCGTGGCACCCACCCGCTGGTTGTAGTCGGCGATGAAGGCCCGGATGCGCCGCTGCATGGTCACGTCGAGGCCCAGGGTTGGCTCGTCGAGAAACAGAATCTGTGGCCGGTGCAGCAGGGCGGCGGCAATCTCGCATTTCATCCGTTCGCCCAGCGACAGGTTGCGTGTCGGCTTGCGCAACAGGTCACCGAGGTCGAGCAGCTCGGACAGTTCGTCGACTGTGCGGGCAAACTCCGGCCGCGGCAGCCGGTAGATGGCCCGATTGCGCTCGAAGGAATCGGCCACGGGCAGGTCCCAGACCAGCTGGTTGCGATTGCCCATGACCAGCGTGATCTGCCGCAGAAACTCACGTTGGCGACGAAACGGTTCATAGTCCAGAACGCGCACCCGGCCGCCGGAGGGATTGAGCAGACCGGAAAGCATCTTCAACGTCGTCGTCTTGCCGGCACCGTTGGGACCGAGAAACCCCACGACTTCGCCGGGCGCCACATCGAAGGAAACCGTCTTCACGGCCTCCACGTCCCGCGTGCGACGGTGGAACAGGCTCTTGGCGGCATTCAGCAGACCGGGGTCGCGCTCGGGTACGCGATAGGTCTTCGACAGGGCATCACAGTGCAGGGCAGGCATGCCAGTGATCTTCGGTGCGGGGTGCGGCGGCGTCAAAGGCCGAGATCTGACAGCAGCACCTGGGCGGCGTTGTACCCGGGCAGTCCCGTCACGTTCCCCGACGGATGACAACACGAACCACACAGATAGAGACCGTCCAGGTGACCGCGGTAGTGGCCTGCCCCCGGGAACGGTCGATCATAGCCCACCTGGCCGTGTCCCAGGCTGCCCACCAGCAGATCGGCGTCCTGCATGTTCGGCAGCAGCGCAGGGATCTCGTGCACCGGGCGAATGAGGGACTGACGCACGGTGCCCTGAAGGTTGGGGGCGTACTCCTGCCAGCGCGCCAGCATGCGTCGGCCGTGTATCTCTGCCTCTGCGTCCCAGTTGCCGGGGCTGCCGCCCAGCCGATAGGGAACCTTCTCCCACATGAATGCCGTGTGTCCCCCAACCGGTGCCTGTGTCCCATCGAACTGTGTAGGACAACTGCCCCACATCACTGTCGGCGGGATCCTGCCTTGTTCGTGGGACCGGACCATCTCGTCGAAATCCTCCACCGACTCCAGTCCCAGAAGTACCATGAAAGCATTCTCGAGCTCGGGATGTTGTTCGGTGGCGGTGTATCGTGGGGCTTCGTCGAGGTTGAGATAGAGTCCGAACAGCGGCGCCAGCAGATTGTAGCGAAACGCCGCCGCTGCCTCACGCCACGGGCCGGGCAGGTAGGCGGCATCGATGAGGTCGATGAACGTCTGCTGCGGATTCAGACCCGAGACGACGAACTGTCGTGCCTTGATCCGTTCTCCTGCCGTCGTCTCCACCCCGGTGACACGGTCTTGCCCGTCGGGGCCGCGCTCGACGAGGATGCAGGCCGGGGTAACTCCTGTGCGAACGGCTCCCCCCGCCTCCCTGATCGAGGCCGTGAGCGCTTCGGCCAGTCGAGCCGAGCCGCCGACACACATCTGCGCCTTGCCATCGGCGGCCAGCAGCGCCGGGATGTGATGGCCGAACCCGGTGGCTCGCAGGTCGACTTCGCGCAGACCATTGAAGAACAGCAGACCGGCCTGAACCGCGGGATGCTCGAATTCGCGCAGGACGAAGTCGCGCGGAGACATCCTGCTGGTCTCCAGCAGCAGGCGGCCGGCTGGTGTCTGTTGCAGGCGTTGCGTGCGTTCCGGCGACGGCACTGGGGGCGCCTGCGCTTCGGGCACGAGGATGTCCCGGACCACGGGCAGGAAGGCCTGCCGCCAGCGCCGCAGAGTCTCGGCATCGCGCTGGCTGAGTCGGGCGAAAGAGTCTGCGGTGCGCTCGAAGTCGGTCCACCATTCCAGCACCCCCGCACCGTCCGGCAGCAGCATGGCGACATTGAGATCGGGCTCGATGTAGCGGGCGCCGTGCCGCTCCAGGTCGAGATCGGTGTACCAGGGCTGCTGGGTCAGACCCCGGTGATAGAAGGAGTGTGTATTGTGCCGGAAGCCGGACCCGGCGGGCCATTGCTCGGTGCACAGCCCGCCGCCGGCGACATCGTTGCACTCCAGGCTGAGCACGCGCAGACCGGCTCGACACAGATAGGCCTGCAACACCAGGCTGTTGTGCCCCGACCCGAGAATGATGCCGTCGTAGTCGTCCTCTGACATGGCCGTCAAGCTACCTACATGGCCCTGTGGCGCAAACACTTGTAGGGTTGCCCACCAGGGCACTGCCGACCTTATTCATCTTCAGTTTCCGAATGTGACCGATTCACAGCCGAGCGGCTTCGTCGCCGCTACTTTTGATCGGTATGACCATGTACGGTGCAAAACTCCTGGCCCTGGCGGTCCTGGGCCTGTCCCTCGCTCTGTGTCGGACCAACCAGGCCGTCGCCCAGGCGGGAGAGGGTGTCGAGGTCTACTCCTACGGCACGGTGGATCTGCAGTTGTCGTCCAGCTCGGGGCGCGCCCTGGCCGTCAACCGGCAACGACGTGGCAACTCCCCCTTCAGTCATATCAACCTCAGTCTCTTCACCGACATCGTCGCCAGCGACCGCCTCACCGTGTTCAACCATCTTGTGGTCGATCCCTCGGCGCGAGCCTCGCTCAACTCTTTCCTGCGAACCTGGGCCCGCTACACCGCCGTGGTCCGCGACGGTTTTGACCTGCATCTGCAGTTCGGCAAGATCCCCACCCCATTCGGGCACTTCACCGAGCGCTCCTACACCGACAGCAATCCCGTCCTCGGGTATCCGTTGATGTATCACTACTCCTCCTCCCTGCGCAGCAATCAGCTGCCGGCGGACAATGCCGATCTGCTCCTGCACCGGGGTCAGGGAACGCCGGATGTCTTCACCGGGTACGAGGGGGGTGGCGCCAGCAGCGCCTTCTCCGGTCTGCCCATGGTCTACGACTCCTGTTGGGACTTTGGCGGCAACATCATCGGCTCTGTGTGGCGTTTCGAGTATCTGTTCGCCGTGACCCAGGGTTCGTTATCCGACCCGAAGGCGAACGCATCAGACAACAATGATGGCCGGCAACTGGCGGCCCGCTTGGGATTCGTCCCCTTCACCGGCCTGCTGCTGCGCACGTCCTGGGCCCGGGCCCCATACCTGGACCACGCCGTGGCCGAGGGCCTGGCCCCGGGCGATGAGGTGGAGGACTTCGTGCAGGAGATCGTCGGTGTGTCGGCCGAATACGAGTGGCGGCATCTGTCCCTGATCGGTGAGTGGGCGGCCAATCGATGGGAATCGCCCAACATCGTCGATGCCGGTGGTAGCCGACGTGACCTCACAGTGAACGGATTCTATTTGGAGGGGCGCTACAAACTGCGGCCCGGCTGGTTTGCCGGTGGGCGTTACAGTGGGCTGCGTTACGGAACGATCGGCGACGGCGGTCCCAGCGACAGGGGGGTCAACTGGGATTGGGATGTGGACCGCTACGAATTCGGCACCGGCTACTGGTTCACCGACGAGATCCTCGTCAAGGTCACAGCCCAGGTGAATGCCATCGACGATAGCGGTGACGACGACGACAGCATCCTCGGCTCGCAGCTGACGGTTCGCTTCTGATGGCCCGGCGCCGATGGCGAGTCGTGACCGGGCTCTGCGCTGTCGGGTTCTACCTTGCCAGCACCGCCGCTGCCGATGCTGGCGGCACGATCACGGGCACTGTGTCGGTGAGCCTGCCACAGCGAGGCGAGCGTCCCCCACGATACTATCGTGGTGCCTACCGCGCTTCCCATACTTACGAGGCGCCATCGGCACCGGTACAGAGTGTCGTCGTTTACCTGGAGGACCTGCCGACACTGGGCGACGGCTGGACGATCCCCGCTGAACCGGCGTTGATGCGTCAGCACCACGACCGCTTCGTGCCCCGCGTCCTGCCGGTGTTGCGGGGGCGTACCGTGTCCTTCCCGAACGACGACAACTACTACCACAACGTCTTTTCCGTCGTCGCCGGAGATCGCTTTGACCTGGGCCGCTTTGGGCAGGGCGACACGCGCCTGCAGGTCTTTGCCGATCCCGCCGTCGTCGTCGTACGCTGCGAGATCCACCCCGGGATGAAAGCCTTCATCCTCGTGCGCCAAAACCCGGCATTCACCGTACCCGATGCCAGTGGCCACTTCCAGCTGCGTGACGTTCCTGCCGGCACCTGGTCCCTCGTGGCCTGGCATCCGACACGTGCCAACCTGCGCCGCACCGTCACCGCCACCGACGGCAAGTCCGCCACACTCGAACTCTCTTTCTGATGCCGGCCCCGCTCCCCTCGGTTCGGCCAACCCGTGGTTTTTCCCTGCGGGATCGGTTGCTGCTGTTCACCCTGGGTATCGTCGTCGTCCTGCTGGGGCTGAGCATGGGCATCATCGATGCCTTCGTTCGCAGTCAGGTGCGCGCCGAGATCACCGAAGAACTGGTGACGACGGGGGCTGTGTTCGAGCGCTTTCTCGTACTGCGGGCCGGCTGGCTACGGAAGCAGAGCCACGTGGTGGCCGAAGATCCGCGCTTCTCGGCCTCTTTCGATCTGCCCGAGGCCGACCCGGAAGCCCTGGCCCGCACCGTGTTGGGTGTGTCCCGTCGTTTTCAGAGCATCCTGGGCAGCGAACTGTTCATCACCACAGATCCCCAGGGAACGGCTTTGGCGCAGCTGGAGCTGTCACGGCCGAAGGAGGTGGAGCAGCGACGCTTCGAGGACGGTCGCCAGCTGTGGACGGTGGACGGTGTCGACTACGCCGTACGTTCGGCCGACGTCGCTGCTACGACGATCACCGTCGGCCGGATCGCCGACGCTGGCCAGAGACCACCTGCCCCCGACGAACTGGCCACCGCCGTCGCGGAGGTGACGTCCCATCTGGCGGCTGAGAGTGAGGACGGAGATCTCGTCGCCCAACTGCTGGAGCTGTTTGTCGCCGACCTGGCAATGCTGAGTGACGCCGAGGGTAGGCCCCTCGACATCATCGCGCGCCGCATCGACAGCGGCCGCGACCTGTCGGCGTGGCCGTCCGTCCGCCAGGGACTGAGCGGCCGGCCCGACGCCCGTCTCCGCATCGAGGGACGACGACTGTTCCATGTGGACGTGGTTCCAGTGTGGTCGCCTGATCGTCTCGTGGGCACCCTGATCACGGGTCTGGAGATCAACGATGCCCTGGCAGGGGAACTGCGGGACATGACCCGCAGCCACGTCAGTTTCTTCGATCACGAAGGCCGTGTCATCGCCTCCACATGGATCGGGGCCGCCAGAGACTCCCTCGAGTTCCAGCTGCCTGCCAGAGACGCCGAGGCTCTCCCCTTCGAAACCGTCGTCGACGGTGAGACGTACTTGAGTCGCATCGAGACCTTCGGGTTGCGGCAGGGTGACGATGACGGACAAGCCATCCGCTACCTGACGCAGCGTTCCCTCGACCGCGCCTTCGCCTTCCTCGATGCCCTGGAAGAGACCTTGCTGGGAGTTGGCGCCCTGGTGCTGGCGCTGGCCACGGCCCTGAGCTTCCTCGGGGCACGGCGGATCACACGGCCGGTGGGTGCCCTCGTGGAAGGCACGCGACGTCTTGCCACCGGCGATCTGCAGCACCGTATCGTCGACCGTTCGCGCTCCGAACTGGGTGAGCTGGCCGAGTCTTTCAACGACATGGCCGGTGCCTTGTCCCGGTCTCGCGAAGCCCTGGAAGAATCCGAGCGTGCCTACCGGGATCTGTTCGACAACGCCCAGGATCTCGTCTTCACCTGCGATCTGCAGCACCGCATCCTCACCGTCAACAAGGCGGGGCTCGCCTTCCTGGGTTACACCTTCGATCAGTTGCGCGGGCGGCCATTGCTGGACCTGATTGCCCCCGCCCAACGGGAACGTGTGGGCGAGTCGATGCAGGCGGTGCCGCCAGGGACGTCGCGGCCTCTGGTGGAAGCTGCGTTTCTGCGCCAGGGGGATTCGGAAGCGACCTTCGAAGTCGTCTCGCGCTGGATTGTCGAGGCCGGCGCTCCCGTCGGCATCCACGCCATCGGTCGTGACATCACCCAGCGGCGCGAGCGCGAACAGGCGACGATCCGTTTTCGTGAACAGCTGGCTCAGGCGGAGAAACTGCGCGCTCTCGGCGAGATGGCCGCCGGGGTGGCGCACAATTTCAACAACCTGCTCACCGTCGTAGTCGGCAACGCCGAGTTGATCTCCTTGCATGAAGATGTGCCGGAGCCGATCCGTCAGGACACGCTGCGAATCCTCGAGTCAGCCCGTCGCTGCTCGGCGATTGTCCGTCGAATCCAGACTTTCGGCCGCCCCATCGACATGGCCGACGTCGACCATGTCGACCTCTGTCAGGTGGTGACGGATATCGTCGACATCACCAGCCCGAAGTGGCGCACCGAGCCGCAGCTGAGTGGCCGCCACGTGGAGGTCGAGCTCGACCTGCAACCAGTGCCTCCCATCCTGTCTCAGGGTTCAGCCTGGGAGGAGATTCTCTCCAATCTGATCTTCAACGCCGTGGACGCCATGCCAGAGGGCGGTACGATCTCGCTGTCCACACGACTCGATGGCGATGGTGATACCGCCAGCATTCGTGTTGCCGACACCGGCACCGGTATGGACGAAGAGACGCATCTTCGAGCCCTTCTACACGACCAAGGGTGAAACGGCGGGCACCGGCCTGGGCCTCAGTACGGTGTGGGGTCTGGTGGGTACTCTCGGCGGTACGGTCACCGTCGACAGTGTGCTCGGGAAGGGAACCACCTTTGCCATCCGTATGCCCGTCGCCTCCGTCGAAGCCGTTGCCGAGCAGATCATCGACAATGGCTCGGCCATGGGCGCAGGGCTTCGTATTCTCGTCGACGACGACGAACCGCGGGTGCTCGAACTGGTCCCACCAATCCTGGCCGACCACACCGTCGACACCGCCATTCACGGCGGCGAAGGTCTGCGCCGACTCGCCGAAGCGGACTATGACATCGTGCTCAGCGACTGGGTCATGGCCGAGGCCTCCGGCCTGGAGGTGGCCGCCGAAGCCAGGGCCCGCCAAGCCGATACGGTCATCGTGCTGATGACGGGCTGGGATCCGGGCGGCTCCGCCGACGCTCAGGACGCCGTCGACCTGCGCCTGGCAAAACCTTTCGAGCGGGAAGATGTGGAGCGCGTGATGCGGGAGGCCGTGAGCCTGTTGCGGCAACGCCGCGGCGACGCTCAGGCCGGGGACGCGCCGGCGGTGGCGTCGTAGCCGGCAACCGATTCGGGCAGAAGCCGCCGACGCATCTCGTCGAGAGGAAACGCCGGGCCCGGGTCGTCCTTGCGCTGGGGGGAGATCTCCTCGTGGCCGAGGATCGTGTGGATCCCATACCGATCTATGAGCAGACGGCACAGAGTTTCAATTGCCTCCAGTTGCGCCTGCGGATACCGGTGC
The DNA here is from genome assembly GCA_036011085.1 of Candidatus Latescibacterota bacterium. Taxonomy (GTDB): domain Bacteria; phylum Latescibacterota; class UBA2968; order UBA8231; family UBA8231; genus UBA8231. The sequence goes on along the minus strand of DASCMS010000008.1, from coordinate 18,627 downwards.
CACCAGCTGGATTCGCTCTCGTTGCGGTGGATGCCGCGTACCGCATCGGCGGCGGCGTACTCCGTCCCCTTCCAGCTGACGAAGGACTCGCCTTGCGGCAGCAGACGCCCGGCGTTGTCGATTTCGATCCCCAGACTGAAGCCATTGAATTCGGTACGCCCATGCCATGTGGAACGCCCGGCATGCCAGGCGATCGTGTCGAGGGGCAGCAACTGGGTTATGGCACTGCTCCGGCTGACCACAAGATGGGATGATACCCGCTGGCCGGGCGTCGGGTCGCAGAGTCTGTCGATCGCCCAATCCACGTGGTCGCCGGCAGTGAAGTGCAGCACGAGCGTGTCCGGGGCGCCAGAGGGGAAGGGTCCTCCGTGGTTGGGTGACGTACGGTGTTCGATGCCGTCACCGACAACTCGGTGCTCTTCGATGTGCATGCGTTTTCTGTGTGGTTGGGAGCAATCGCTGTTCGGGTGCGCTAATATAGGAGTGTGATGAAGACCGGTCAGACAGCGCCCGCGGCGCACGAACTGCACTTCGACGCCCGACTGGGTGGAAGGGACTTCCGCTTTGCCACCACCTGGGGACTGTTCCATCCCAAGGGCATCGACGCGGGTACCGCCCTGCTTCTGCAACAGCTGGAGGTAGAGCCAGAGGCGACCTGTCTCGACCTGGGTTGCGGCTGGGGGCCCATCGGTCTGACTCTTGCCCATCTGGCACCTGCGGGCCACGTGCACATGGTGGACAAGGACTTCGTCGCCATCGAATACGCGCAGAAGAATGCTGACGTCAACGGCTGTGCCAACACCTCGATCTATCTGTCCAACGGCTTCAGCCATGTACCTGCCGACGTGCACTTTGACCTGGTGGTCTCCAACATCCCGGCCAAGGTCGGCGGCGAACTGCTGCAGTTCTGGATGACACAGACCCACCGCCGCCTGCATCCCGGAGGGGCGCTGTGGGTCGTCACCGTGGCGGGGCTGAAGGATTATGTGAAACGTGTGTTCCGCGAGACCTTCGGCAACCATCGCAAGGTGAAACAGAGCGGTACCCACGTGGTCGCCATGGCACTCCGCCAGTAGGTGGGTGGACTACTGTTCTTCGAGCAGCACGATCTCCACTTCCGTCAGCAGCCCCGACACCTCATCGAAGAGTGCGGCGAACAGTCGAGCGCCGAAGATCATCAGTTCCCCCGCCTCGGGTCCGGCATCGACACCGCAGCGGGCCGCCAGAGCGATACCGAGCTGTCGCGCCAGGCCACCGTGACCGGGCTCGACATCGCCGACGATGGCGGCATAGTCCCGCAGTCGCTGTTCGAGGATGGCCAGCGTGCCCTCGGCCTCCCCATCGATCCGCTCCCAGTGTTCGTAGTAGCGGGACAGGATCTGATCCTTTTCCGGCGAGTCGCCCAGACTCATCAGCACGGCGAAGTCGATGGCGAAGGCGCGCAGGTAGAGCAGCTCTTCGGAGATGGCTTCCTCCTGGACCTGGAGGGCTGCTGCCAGCTGGCCGACGGCTTCCTTTTCGCCGATACCTGGAACACACACGGCATCGGCCAGCAGCGCCGCCAGTTCCACCGGTGAGGCCTGTTTTCGGGTCCCTTCGTCGCGGTTCACGCGTTGCTCCTTGTGCGGGGATCGGCTATCCTAGCCCGCCCCGGGCCGTATCCCCTCGACTGGCGGATGTTCATTTGTTCGAATTTCTGAACAACAGCGATATCACTTCGATCATCCTCAGCGCCGAGGTCATCTTCAGCGCCATCTTTACCATGTCGCTGTTCATCGCCGTCCATTCGCTGTTGGGTTTCATGCGGCAGAGCAACGGTCTGTACACGCGTCTGGCACAGATCGAGGCGGAACTGAACGTCCTGCAGGCGAGCATTCCCGGCAAGCTGGAACGAATCCGCACCATGCGTCAGGACCTGGCGCCGCTGAAGGACGAATTCAAGAAGATCCAGGAATACTACTCCCGACTGCAACACATCGACCGCCGTTGGACGGCGGAGCAGGCTGAGAAGGAGCGCGACGAGGAGCAGGAGGATGACAACAAGATTCAGCGCCGCCGGATGGGGCTGGATCGGTTCATCTGAAAGCTGGAGCCGGGCAGGCTAGAAAATGAGGCCCGACCCCAGGTCGGCGATGATTTCGCCGGCTTCCTGTTCGACGAAGCCGTCACCGAAGACGAGGCTCTCGAGATAATAGATCCGCTCCCAGCCCATCGGCGTGTGCACGAGAAACCGCACCCGACCACCGCCATCGTCACCGAATTGGGCTTGCGGACTGAAGATTTCAGGTCGCTTGAGGTCTGATACCGTACCCGCCGCCGCCAGCACTTGATCAAAAGTCGTCACATCGAAGATCGGTGTCGACGCCACCCAGTCAGCGGCATGTCCGCTCACGCGCAGAGACCACAACTCGATGACGAAGAAAGCGTACTCGAACAGCCCCTGCGGCGAGTGCTCAAACTCCAGATACTGGTAGAGTTGGTCCACCAGATCATCGCGCTCCACCTCCTCGTCGAACAACGGTACCCAGGAATCGTCATCCTGGGGTCGCACGAAGGGCCGGATGGGTTGCCGAACGCCGGACGCCGTCGTCTCCTGGGCGAAGTCGAGCAGGAATCCATGGCGCAGGCTGACACCTGGAAACAGGGACAGGAGGGCTGCCGTCTCCTCGGTCGGCGAGGGCCCCGCTTCACGTTTGCGGAAGCTGCAGACGCGAGCCAGCAGATCAGCGGCAACATCGCTTGGAATCGGCGTGAACATAGCGACGGCCGAAGATAGGACGGGAGCACGTTGACAACAAGCACGCCTGAAGATAGGCTTGCGCCTTCCCACACAGCCAGTTACAACGAATCGAGACGATGACTCCCGAGCCTGAGAAAGCCACTGTCGAGATCGAACGTCTGCGCCGCCGGGTGGCCGAGTTGGAGGCGGCACGGCTCGAGCAGCTACAGGCGGTGGCCCGCACTGAGGATCTGCTCGAGCACAGCGAGACCCGCTTCCGCAACGTCTTCGACTACTCGAACGATGCCATCCTGCTGCTCGATCCCGACCTCGACGAGATCCTCGACGTCAACGGTCGCGGCTGCCGTCTGTTCGGCTACACCAGTCGCGAGCTCCAGGCCCTGCCCATGTCGACACTGTTCCCCGGGGACATGGCGCGCCTGCAGGCCTTCGCCCTGGCGGTTGTCGAACAGGGCTACGGCTGGATTGATGAGGTCGGCTGCCAGACTCGCACGGGGGACGCTTTCGCCGCCGAGATCTCCGCCTCGGAGGTACCCCTGACGCCGGAGCGGACCTGCATCCTGGTGCTGTTGCGCGACATCACCGAGCACAAGGCTGCCGAGGCCGAGATCCGTGCCTCCCTCCAGGAGAAGGAGGTGCTGCTGCGCGAGATCCATCACCGCGTGAAGAACAACCTGCAGATTGTTACGAGTCTCTTCGACCTGCAGTCATCGCGCAGTGACGACGACGACGTGAAAGCCATGTTGCGCGAGTGCCGCAACCGCGTGCGCTCCATGTCCGTCATCCACGAGTCGCTCTATCGAGCCCACGATCTCAATCGTATCGACTTCCGGCGCTACGTCACGCAACTGACCGAGGAGCTGCTCCGCTCCTTCGGGGCCGCCAACCGCGTGGCCCTGCAGATCGACATGGACGATGTCGTGCTCGATGTCGACCAGGCGATCCCCTGTGGCCTGATCGTCAACGAGCTGTTGTCCAATGCGCTGAAGTACGCCTATCCTGGCGATGGTCAGGGTCGTGTCATCGTCGCCGTTGACGTGGGGGAGGAGTTGAAGCTGAGTGTATCCGACGATGGCGTCGGTCTGCCGGCGGATCTCGACGTGACCCAGTCGCCGTCTCTGGGTCTGCGGCTCGTGCATAGCCTGGTCGGCCAGCTGCAGGGACGCATCGATGTACGCCGGAGTCCGGGTACAGTCTTCGAGGTCAGCTTCCCGTTGCGCGTTGTGAGCGACTGAACGGGCGTGTCTTCTACAACAGCGTCAGGGCCTGCCGGGAGTTGGCGAAGGCCTGACTCAACATGATCGTCGATGTGCTGTTAAGAATCTCGTCACGAGCCATTTCGCTTGCCGATCGTGCCATATCCGCGTCGCGGATGGTCGACTCCGACGCCGTCATGTTCTCGATCTCATTTTCAGAGAAGGAGATCGAGTGTGTCAGTCGGTTCAGCAGGGCGCCGACCTTGCCCCGCTCCGCCGACACGGAGGCGATGGCCTGATCGATCTTGCCGATGGCGGAACGGGCGCCGAGTTGACTGGTGAGTGACACCTTGTCAAGGTCGAGCAGGTCGCCGGATGCCCGCAGGTCGGCCAGATCGAAGTCGATCTGGTCCGCGGCGCTGATCGTCGGTCCCACCTGGAAAGCACCGCCGTCCGTGTCCTGCACCACGATCGTCTGCCCGTCGAGCTCGCCGGCAACGTAGTCGCCAGCGCCATTGGTGCGGCTCGCTCCCTCACCGGCCAGCTGGACCTCGACTCCGAGTCGATCGAAGTTGGCGATCACCTTCGTACCCCGAGCGACACGACCGTCGTCCAGCAACGTACCGGTGTTGATGGTCTGCGTGGTGGTGCCATTGCCGAGAGTCAACCGCCGCCCGCTGCCATCGTCAATGAAGGTGTAGGTGCCCTGTTCGGCACCGGACAGAGAAACCTCGGCGACACCTGTGGTGGCCTTGCCCACCAGGGCCGTCGATGCCACTTCATCGACCTCGGCGAAGCCTGCCAGCAGAATGCGATCGTTGTAGACGGTTGCCTGGGCGATACGGTCGAGGGCGCCGGCTGCGGCATTGTACTCGGAGGTGATCACCTCCCGTTGCGTGTCGTTGAGGTGTCCGTTGGAAGATCGCATGGCCAGTACCCGCATGCGCTGCAGGATCTGGGTTGCCGTGTGGAGGGAACCTTCGGCGACGCGCAGCAGGTCCGTCGCCTGTTCCGAGTTGCGCACATTCTGCGTCAGTCGCGTCAGCTGCGACCGAAATCCCTCAGAAATGGCCAGCCCGGCGGCGTCATCTTCGGCGCGCTTGATGCGCAGTCCCGATCCCACCGTCGCCAACTCCCGCTGTTGGCGGACGGCGGTCCTCGAGATGGACCGGCCCACGTTGAGGGCCATGATGTTGTTGTTCGTCGACAGAGGCATGGAGGAGCACTTCTTCCCTACGACATGGCATTACAAAGTCCCACATGGACGTTCGTAATAGATTGAGTCGCAACGACTTACACCGTCCGTGACGGCGGTCTGTTCGTTGTATCGGGAGCCTGTGCAAACCCTTGAGTTTTATTAACCCTCCTTTTCCTGTAGCATGGCCATCACTCCCATCTCCTCGTCCGATTCGGCCTCTGGACGTACACCGGTGATCTTGCCCACCCGCTCGGCCCAGGTCTCTTCGAGGCGTTGCAGATATCGGGTCACAGCCGTCATCTCCTGCCCCTTCTGCGTGATCATCCGCTCGTAGAGCGTCTCCCCTATCAGACCTTCCTCGCGTGCCTGCCGCAGTTGGTCGGCGTCCGCCTTCAGCCCGTTGAGTCGCCGTACCTGCTCCATCACGTCCTGCTCGACGCGATTCAACGCCCCATCCACCTGAATCCCGGCGGCCATGCGCCGAGCCCCGTCCAGATCGTACTCATGCTCAAACCGCAGATGGCCGTTGAGTCCGCGCAGGGATACGCGCTTTCCACATTCGGGGCAGATAACTTTGATCTCAGCCATGATGTTGTGCTGTTGCTCCCGTCGAGCGAGTACGGTGTCGATTGCCCCAATATACCGACGGGAGCCGAATCCTGGTTCGTCTTGACCCCCTTTCCGGACGCCGGTACTGTTGCCGACCATGCAGATTGAACCTCCCTACCTTCTCTTTCTTGGTGACGCCGCCGATCAATTGGCGGCCAAGACCGCCGACGGGGTCGCCCGCTGGCGACCCGACTGGTGCCGTGGACAGTTGCGGCTGCCGGGCTGCAGGGCTGACGTGGGTCTGCCGGACATGACGCTTGCAGAGGGTCGGCGCGCCGGCGCCCGAACGCTCATCCTCGGGGTCGCCAATCGGGGCGGTGTCATCTCCGACGAGTGGATGACGACGCTGCTCGAGGCTCTCGACGCCGGCTACGATATCGCCAGCGGCCTGCACAACCGGCTCTCCCTCCTGCCGCGGCTGACGAAGCGCGCCGAGGCCAACAACTGTCGCCTCTTCGACGTGCGCTACCCCGAGATCGACCTCGCCGTCGCCGGCGGCCAACCGCGTTCCGGCCGGCGCCTTCTCACCGTCGGCACCGATTGCTCCTGCGGCAAGATGTTCAGTGCCCTGGCCATCGAACGGGAGATGAGAGAACGTGGCATGCCGGCCGATTTTCGCGCCACAGGCCAGACCGGAATTCTCATCGCCGGCTCCGGAATCTCCGTCGATGCCGTGGTAGCGGACTTCATCTCCGGCGCCGTGGAGTGGCTGGCTCCAGCCGCGTCGACCGATCACTGGGACATCATCGAAGGTCAGGGGTCCCTGTTCCACGCGTCGTACGCCGGTGTCTGCCTGGGTCTGCTGCATGGAGCCCAGGCCGACGCGCTGGTGATGTGCCACGAGCCGACGCGCAGACACATGCGCGGCCTGCCGGACGCCGCGCTGCCCTCGCTGTCGGAGTGCATCACCCTCAACGAACAGTGTGGGCGCCTCACCAACCCCAAATGCCGTGTCATCGGCCTGTCGGTCAACACGGCCGCCCTCGATGAAACCGCATCCGAGCGCCTGCTGGGCGAGATCGAGGCCCAGACCGGCCTGCCCGCCGTCGACGCCTATCGCCACGGTGCCGGCCGCCTCGTCGACGCTCTTGCCTGAACTGACACTACGGGAAGAGTCCTTCCCGATCGCCGTACCCTTCACCATCTCCCGTGGTTCGAAAACGACGGCGGATGTACTGGTGGTGACCATCCAGGACGGCACTGTCAGCGGTCGCGGCGAATGTGTCCCTTACGGGCGCTATGGTGAAACCCTGGCCAGCGTCCGGGCTCAGATCGATTCGGTGGCCGGCCGCATCGGGGAGGGGGCCTCACAGACCGATCTGCTGCGCCTGTTGCCCGCCGGCGCCGCCCGCAACGCCGTCGACTGTGCTCTATGGGATTTCCGAGCGAAACGTCAGCGCACGAGCGTGCACGAACTGGCGGGATATCCGACGCCGGGACCGGTGGTCACCGCCTACACCCTCAGCCTGGACACGCCGGCGGCGATGGCGGAGGCGGCTCGTCGCCATGCCACGCGCCCCCTGCTGAAACTCAAGCTGGCCGGAGATGACGAGGACGTGGCCCGGGTCGCTGCGGTACGTTCGGGGGCGCCGCAGTCCCGGCTGATCGTCGACGCCAACGAGGGCGGGTCAGCCGCCACGCTGCAGGAGATGGTGTCCCGCCTCGCCGATCTCGACGTGTCCCTCATCGAACAGCCTCTGCCCGTCGATGACGACGCTGTGTTGGCCGATATGGACCACGCCGTACCCTTTTGCGCCGATGAATCCTGTCACACAGCCGCCGACATCGAGCGTCTGCGGAATCGTTATGATGCGGTCAACATCAAACTCGACAAAGCCGGGGGGCTCACCGAAGCCTTGCTCCTGCGGGAGCTGGCCCACGACGCCGGGCTGCAGGTGATGGTGGGTTGTATGGTGGCCACGTCGCTGGCCATGGCGCCGGCCCTGCTGGTAGCGCAGGGAGTCGACTTCGTCGATCTGGATGGCCCGTTGTTGCTGGCCCGTGATCGCGTCCCGGGTCTGCGCTTCGAAGACAGTCTCATACACCCGCCGTCGGCGGCGCTGTGGGGGTAGCCCCGAGTTCGTTTCGCGGCGGGCGGGCAGCCAACGCCGCGATCGAGGCCGCCGCCGCCAGACCGGCCAGGGTCAGAAAGGCGCCGCGGTAGGAGCCGGTCAGGTCGTAGACGATGCCGGAAAACACCGGCCCCGAGGTCATGCCCACCATGATGAGCAGGGAACTGAAGCCACTGATCGTGGCGTAGGATCTGCGGCCGAAGTAGTCGGCCCGGATGGAGTTGATCAGCGTGCCGCGCACTCCCCAGGCCGCCCCGTGCAGGACGGCAAAGACGACGGCTCCGACAGCGCTCTCGGCGTAGGCGAAAACGACCATCGCCACGGCGTGTACCCACATCGCCGCAAAGATGATCAGTCTCTTGTTGACCCGGTCTCCCACCCAGCCGCCGAGCAATTGGCCGCACATGACGACGACGACCAGCACGCCCACAACCGACCCCGCCTTGGTCGGGCTCAGGCCGACACCTTCGACCATGTGTGGGATCTGGTGCACGAGCACGGTGCCGACGACGAGCAAGGCGCTAGCGTGTACCAGCGACAGCAGCCAGAAAGAGCTTGTGTGCAGTGCCTGACGCGCGGTGAACTCCGGTTCTGCCTCTGTCGCCTGGGGGGCTGCCGCCGCCGCCGCAGACGGGGGATCACCGTCTACCGTCTGCCCATAGTCCTCGGGTCGGCGGCGCATGAACTGCGCTGCCGGCACGGCCATCACGGCGATGAGAAGACCGGACAGCATCGCCATCCAGCGCCAGCCATGGCTGGCGATCAGACTGACCACCATGGGCACCAGCAGACCGCCGGCGCCCATGCCCGAAAGCGTGATACCGAGAGCGGTCGATCGATGGCGCACGAACCAGCTGGTCACCGTCGCCGCGATCGGCATGAAGCCACCCAGACTCGACCCCAGGGCGACGACGGCCAGGGCGGCGTAGAACGTGGTCAGCGAGTGTACCTGCGCGAACAGCAGAAAACCGCAGGCGAACAGCACATTGCCCACCGTCATCACTCTACGTGGTCCGAAGCGATCGATCATCCATCCCTGCAGCGGGCCGAGGATGCCGCTTTCGAGTCGAACCAGGGCAAAGGCGCTCGACAGCAGCGTACGGTTCCAGCCAAACTCCTGTTGCAGGGGCAGCACGTAGGCAGTGAACGCATGGAACAACAGACCCCCGTTCAGCGCCTGAACGACGTACCCGGCGGCGACGATGATCCATCCATAGAACACGCGACCCCCGGGGCTCCGACGAATACTCACTTTTTTCTCTTGCAGGTTAAACGGAGTGCCCTCTTGCCGACGTCAAAGAGGCGCATGTTGCAGGACACGGGAGCAGTTGGGGGGATTCACAGCAAGACCGAAAAAAACGGACGGTGCCTGTCACCGCCACATATCAGCAGGAGAAAACGGATGAAAACTTCACGTATCGCCGTTTGTGCCGGGCTCGTAGCGCTGGCAGTGATGGTCGCCGATGTCGCCGAAGCCGGTGGTCGCCGAGGGGGCGGGCCAGGGGGCGCCGGGGAACACCGGGGTCCGGCCGAAGCCCTCGGCCTGACCGACGATCAACAGACGCAGGCGCAGGCCCTGCACGAGACCTTCCGTGCCGAGGCAGAGGCCCTGCGCGAATCCGGCGACGCCGATCGCGAGGCCTTTGCGGCGCTGCGCGAATCACATCGTACACGGTTTGAGGCCATCCTCACAGATGAACAGAAGACACAGCTGGAGACGCTGCGGGCCGAACGCGAGGCCAACCGGCCGGAGGATGGCGGCCGCGGACATGGCCGGCGGGGACCCCGCGGCGGTGGTGATCGCGGCGACCGTCCGAACCTGGGCGAGGCCCTCAACCTGAGTGCGGAGCAGACGACGCAACTGGAGACCCTGCGCGGTGATCTGCGTACCCAGCTGGAGGCGCTGCGAGAAAGCGGCGAGGGATCCCGTGAGCAGGCCCAGGCCCTGTTTGAAGCCCACCGCGAGCAGATGCAGGCCCTGCTTACCGACGAACAGCGGGCCACCTTCGAGGAATTGCGCGCCAACCGCCCCGAAGGCCGTCACCCGCGTCGCTTCCACCGCGGCGACGGCGGCGATGCTGTCGATACTGAGACCGAGTCCGAAGCCGCTGCCAAATCGACGGCTGCCGTCAAGTCTCGTTCCTGGGCCTCGGTGAAGTCCGCCAGATAACCAGCCTGCGGTCGCATCCGGTCAGCGATCGCCGGCCATGGGAGGGTCGTTCCCGACAGGGGAGCGGCCCTCCTTCTTTCTGTACCTAACTCCGGACCTCGGTCCCTGCCCAGAGGCTGTTGAGATGGTCTTTGAGGTGATACAGATCGACGGCGTATCCCCGCCGCCGGGGCAACCGAACACTGCGCACGAGAACGGGCAGTGGCTGGGACACCACCGCCGCTTCGAGTGTGGTGCGGGACAGTTGCTGTGCTGGCGGCTGCAGTACGGCGCGACACTCGTGCACGACGTCAAACCCGAGATCCAGCTGCAGCACCAGCGTGCCGGCCGAGCACACCCGCAGATGGCGGGCAACGTTGACGTAGAGCCTTGACTCGACCTGGCCCCAGACACGCCGCAGCGCCGGTCGGCCCTTGTCATCGGTCGTTGATTCCACCGTGTCTCCCGGCACCAGTTCTCGCAGCAGCCTTCTCGTTTTTTTTCCTGGTTTGCCTGGCAGCACGAGTGGTCGTCGGATACCGAAACCCAGATCGAAGGCGGGCACCTCGGTCCCGGCAGCGTCGGTGATGACGATGATGCGGTACGTGCCCGCCTGCAACGGTGGCGGCGAAAACGTCGATGGCGACGTGCTGAGATGTTCCTGCAGCCGGCGTACGCTCCAGCCGGCAGCCACCACGCGGCTCGTGAGTCGGCGGCGGCGCTCGGCGTCATCGATCGTGACCAGCAGCCGACAGTGACTCCAGGTGAGTGTCGCCAGCGACGAGGCATCGGCTGGCAGGCGTTCGTGAACCTTGCGCGCCCGGTAGAGGGTGCGCGGCGCCAGACCGAGATCAGCGGCCAACCTGGCAATGGCTCTCTTGCCGTAGACAGCGCGACCCGACAAATGCTCGTTGAGGAGTCGGCCCACCTCCAGATAGGTGGGCAGCGCCTCGCGGTCCGGAGGGCGCCGCGTGCCATCTGCCGTGACGGGCAGAACCCGGGCTACTGCATCGTGCAGTTCGCCATAGTCGTCGGACCCGTCAACCCTCAGACGTGAAGGCGGCTCAGGCGTCATCTTCCGTGTTCGGACTCATGCCCAGAGCCAGGTGCAGCACCCGCAGGAGCTTGTCGGTCGAAATCGGCTTGCGCAGCACACCGGCCACCTTCTGCCCCTGCTGTTTGAATTCGGTGCTGGCCGACTCGGTGCAGACGATGACCTTCACTTCCGGATCGAGCTCCTGCAGCTTGGCCAGGATCCTCTCGCCGGGCACATCCGGCAGGACGATGTCGAGGATGACGATGGCGATCTCGCGCTTGTTCGCCAGGTAGGACTGCAGACCCTCGATGCCGGACTCGGCTTCAAAGACGTCGAAGCCGTAGTACTCGAGGTTCTTCGCCAGCGTCTTGCGGGCGATGGCGGAATCGTCGATGACGAGGATCGCATGGTTGCCGCCCTGCGTGGCCAGCACCTTGCCGAGATCGATGTTGAGCTTGCCCATGGCCGTGCAATCTCGCCCAATCGGGAGCCTGGCGAAAGGCAGGTTTGGCGTCAGTTGGTACATTATCAGGCATGAACGAACCCACGCAACCGACACACGACCCCCGACGGACCCGCTCGCTGGCCGACGACGTCGCTCAGCATTTGCGCCTGTCGCTGGCCAGGAACCGCTTCACCGCCACCCGTCACGACAGGTTCCTCAGCCTGGCCATGGCGGTTCGCGACCGTCTCGTCGACCAGTGGACGGATACCCGGCAGGGCTACTACGATGCCGACGTCAAGCGGGTCTACTACATGTCCCTCGAGTTCATGACAGGTCGCCTGCTGGCCAACGCCCTGATCAATCTCAATCTCTACGAAGAGGCGCGGCAGGCCATGGCCGAGACCGGCCAGGATCTTGTGAATCTGCTCGAACAGGAGCCGGAGCCGGGACTGGGCAACGGCGGGCTCGGCCGTCTGGCAGCCTGTTTCCTCGATTCAGCCGCCACCCTCGAACTGCCCGTCTTCGGCTACGGCCTGCGTTATGAGTACGGCATCTTCCAGCAGCGCATCTTCGACGGCTTCCAGGTGGAGGCCCCCGACAACTGGCTGCGCACCGGCAATGCCTGGGAGATCCCGCGGCCGGAAAAGGTCTACCCCATCCGCTTTTACGGCCGCGTCGAGGAAGGCGCCGATGCCCGCGGCCACCTGCGGTTTTCCTGGGTTGGCGGCGAGCAGGTGCTGGCCATGGCCTACGACACACCCGTTCCAGGATTCGAGAATGGCACGGTTAATACCTTGCGACTGTGGTCGGCCAAGGCGACGCGGGAGTTCAACCTCGAGCACTTCAACTATGGTGATTACGAGCGGGCGGTAGAGGATAAGAACCGCACCGAGACGATTACCCGCGTGCTCTATCCCAACGACAACTTCTTCGTCGGCCGCGAGCTGCGTCTCAAGCAGCAGTATTTCCTTGTGTCAGCCACCCTGCAGGATGCCCTGGCCCGCTGGTTCAAGCAGCATCGCGGGTTCCGTGACTTCGCCAGCAAACACGCCTTCCAGCTCAACGACACCCATCCCTCCCTGGCCATCGCCGAGTTGATGCGCATCCTCGTCGACGAAGCTTCGCTGCGCTGGGAGGAAGCCTGGGAGATCACCGTCCAGTGTTTCGGCTACACCAACCATACGGTCCTGCCCGAGGCGCTGGAGCAATGGCGCGTCAGCCTGTTGGAGCGCGTGCTGCCGCGTCACATGCAGATCATCTACGAGATCAACCGACGCTTCCTCGAACGGGTGAAGGTGCATCGTCCCGGTGACGTCGACCTGCTGCGCCGCACATCGTTGATCGAAGAGGGTGACGAGAAGCGGGTACGGATGGCGCACCTGGCCATCGTCGGCAGCCACGCGGTGAATGGTGTTGCCGAGATGCACTCGCGTATCATCCGCGAAGACCTGTTCCGTGACTTCGCCGAACTGTGGCCGCAGAAGTTCCGCAACAAGACCAATGGCATCACACCCAGGCGCTGGCTGCGTCAGTGCAACCCCCGTCTGGCGCAGCTGATCACCAAACACATCGGCGACGAGTGGATCCGCGACCTGTCCGCCCTGGAAGCTCTCGAGCCGCTGGCCGACGACGGCGCTTTCCGCACGGCCTGGCGCCATGTGAAGCGGAGCAACAAGGTCGACCTGGAGGAGTACATCACATCTCAAAGCCGCCAGATCATCGACCCCGACGCCATGCTCGACGTGCAGATCAAGCGTATCCACGAATACAAACGGCAACTGCTCAACCTGCTGCACGTCATCGCCCTCTACCGCCGGGTGAAGGAGGTCCACAGCCTCGACATCGTACCCCGTACGGTGCTCTTCGCCGGCAAGGCCGCACCGGCGTACTACACGGCCAAGATGATCATCAAGCTGATGCACGCTGTCGGTCAGCTGGTCAATGAGGACGAGGATGTCGCCGGTCGCCTGCGTGTCGTCTTCCTGCCGAACTACGATGTCTCCCAGGCGGAGCGGATCATTCCCGCCGCCGACCTGTCAGAGCAGATCTCGACCACGGGGATGGAGGCGTCGGGTACGGGCAACATGAAGCTGTCCCTCAACGGGGCACTGACCATCGGTACGCCGGATGGTGCCAACGTCGAGATCGCTGAGGCCGTGGGTGAGGAGAACCTGTTCCTCTTCGGCCCCGACATGGAGCAGGTACGGGAACGGCGTGCCGGCGGTTACGATCCGATCGCCGTCTATGACAACCACCGCGAGTTGCGGGCCGTCATCGATTTTCTCGCCTCCGGAGCGCTGTCTCCGGGCCGACCCGATCTGTTCACGCCCATCGTCGAGTCACTGCTGGAACGCGGTGACCCCTTCATGGTGCTGGCCGACTTCGATGAGTACGTCGCGACACAGGAGCGCGTCGACGCCGCCTGGCGCGACCCGGACGCCTGGGCCCGCATGTCGATCCTCAACAGTGCCCGCATGGGCCGCTTCTCCTCCGATCGCACCGTGTGGGAGTACGCCATGGACATCTGGAAAGTGCAGCCCACACCCAGCGAGGTCCTGGAAGCTGCTGTGGCCGGCTGACTAGCCTGCGGCTCGTGCCACCGCCTTCTTCCAGTCCGCGTGACGTTGTTGTCGCTCGGCGGCGGAGGACGTCGGCTCAAACCGTCGCTCCACCTGCCAGCTGTCGGTAGTGGCGGCGGCCTCCGACCAGACACCGGCGCCGAGACCTGCCAGCAGCGCCGCGCCCAACGCCGTTGTCTCCGTCACCACGGGCCGCAGCACGGGTACCCCGAGCAGATCGGCCTGCATCTGCATGAGCAGGTTGCTGGCCGCCGCCCCGCCATCGACGCGCAGTTCCGTCAGCGATTGCCCGGCGTCGATCTCCATGGCTGCCAGAACATCGGCCACCTGGAACGTGATGCCTTCCAGTGTGGCCCGGGCGATGTGTGCCTTCGTCGTGCCCTGGGTCAGGCCGAGAATGGTCCCCCGTGCCGCCGGGTCCCAGTGCGGCGCACCGAGACCGGCGAAGGCGGGCACCACCCAGACCCCGCCGGTGTCGGACACGGAGGCTGCCAGGTCGTTGACTTGCGGGGCACTGTCGATGATACCCAGACCATCCCGCAGCCACTGGATGGCAGCGCCGGCAGTGAAGACACTGCCCTCCAGAGCGAACTCCGGCGCGTCCTGACGCTGCTGGCAGGCGATCGTAGTCAGCAGACCGGCCTGGCTCGGCGCCGGTAACCGGCCGGTATGCAGTAGCAGGAAGCAGCCGGTGCCGTACGTGTTCTTCGCCATGCCGGGTTGGGTGCACTGCTGGCCGAACAGGGCCAGCAGGTCCTCGTCCCAGGTGTGACGATGCAGGTCGAACAGCTGCGTACGGCTGGCGTTCGTCACGTCCGTGGCGTGCCTGGCGCCACCGGTCAGCTTCCACAGCAGCCAGCTGTCGATGGTGCCGATAGCCAGCTCTCCTGCCTCGGCGCGTTGACGCGCCTCGGGTACATGATCGAGGAGCCAGGCGATCTTCGTGGCACTGAAGTACGGATCGAGGACCAGGCCGGTTCGTTGCTGCACCATCGGTTCGTGACCGTCGGCGCGTAGCTGCTGCACCCGGTCCGCGGTGCGCCTGTCCTGCCAGACGATGGCGTTGTGCAGCGGCCGGCCGGAGGCCCGTTCCCACAGCACGACGGTCTCGCGCTGATTGGCGATGCCGATGCCGGCCACGTCTGCGGCGGCCAGTCCCGTCTGCTTCAGCGCCAGGCGCGCCGTATCTCGTTGTGTCACCCAGATCTGTTCCGGATCATACTCCACCCATCCCGGACGGGGGTAGATCTGCTCGATGGGCTGCCGGGCGACGCTGACGATCCGCCCGGCCTCGTCGAACACCAGAGCACGAGACGAGCTGGTGCCCTGATCGAGGGCGAGGACGTAACTCACGCGCGACGTCGGGCGAACTGAGGAAACATCTCGTCATGCAACTCGGCACACTGTTGCAGATGTTGACGGCGGGTTTCTCCTGCGGTGTCCACCATGGTCGGATAGAACATGCCGGCACCGGTGTCCGTGTCATGGCAGCCGGGAGAGTGAGCACTCAGATACCGGGTCAAGGTCTGTCGATCCTCGTCCGTCCGGCAGTGCCGCGTCAGATTCATTGTGAACATGCGCCGACGTTGGCTGCCACCGAAGGCGGCGTGGTAGAGATCGTGATTGAAGATGACCATGTCCCCTGGCTGCGATTCGAGCACGACCACACCCGGGAAATCGCGCGGTGACACGCCGAACAGTTCTTCTGCATCATTCGGATCGATCCCCTCGGTCCGGATGAAGTGATCGGGAGACTGGCTGCCCGGGAGCACGCGTAGAGCGCCGGTGTCCGCCGTCAGAGGATCGAGGTAGAAGGCAACCTTGCAGGAGAACAGCTCTCCCCAGTTGCCGTCCGGGTGCCAGCCCGTGTCCCCCGAATAGTAGTTGCCGTCACCCGAGGCGTAGTTGAAGTCGTCACCGAGGGCGGCGCTGGCCAGGGCCTTGATGCGCTCGTCATCGAGCAGTCTGCACAACGCCGGCCGGTGCTCGATGGGGCCGCCGAACATCGTACGCTGGCTGCCATCGTGATCCGTCCCGCCGCCGACACTCTGGATCGTCTGTTCGAACTCGTCAGTGATGCCGACGATTTCATCGGCGTCGAAGAGACCTGGCCAGGACAGGTACCCAAAGGTGTGGAAGAAACGGATCTGCGCATCGCTCAGAGTCATCTCATGCTCCTTGCTCTTTAGCCGAAAAAGACGCCTCGCAGGGTGTTCGATTGCATCCCGGTGCAGGCATCGACGAGGACCCAGAAACCGCCGACACTGGCCTCCCCCAGAATCAGACCGAGGAAGATGGGGCGCAGCCGCGCCAGCAGCAGGGGGCCGCCATACTTGAGAATCGTCGTCTTCAGCACCAGGGCGATGAAGACGCTGAACCACATGCCACCAAACACACAGCTCACCGGGTAACCGAGTGGATGGAAGGGCCACCAGAGGTAGTGGTGCTGCACCGCCATGAGTGCCGACATGACCGCGGCGCCGGCCGCCGTGTGGGCCCAGCCGATCCAGCTGGCGGTAAACGGTGTGTCGACGTTGATCTGCATGAAGCGGAAGGGATACTGCGACACATTGTTGAAGTAGAAGGGCGACAGGTTGATGGCACCGTGCTCGTACCCCAGAAACAGGATGAGACCGATCGAGGTGGGCAGGGTCACCAGGATGACGGCGACGATGCCGCCGAACAGGCGTCGGTGCCGATGTACGGCGCCCATCTCGGTCAACAGCTTCAGACCGTTGGCCACGGCGGTCATCATCAGGATCAGGGTGTCGACGCTCCAGGCATAACAGATCGAGAGCCCTGCCATGCCCTTGGCGCCGATAGCCGATGAGCCCACGCCGGAGACGACGAAGTCGGGTGGGTTCGTCGGCGGAAACATGTTGGCCACCCCGCCCTGGGCCACGGTGCGGGAGATGGCGATGAAGATGATGAAGGCCGATGTCAGCAACAGAATCACCAGGGGTGGTGCAATGCCGGTGCGCCAGAGCCACACCCCCATGACCGACAGTCCCGTGGCCGCGCCGCCCACCGCCATGCGGTACGACAGTATCTCGTCGCTGTCGTCGATGGCCGGGTCGTCGGTGAAGGCCTTGCGGAACACCGCCCGCAGATGGGCCCGGCCGATCCACAGGGTACCGATGACGAGCACGATCATCGCCCCCATCGCCTGGTGGATGATATCGGGCTCCGTGTACTGGCTGTAGGCACCCATGGCGTCCTCCTTGCTGCCCCAGCCCATGAAACCCCACAGGCCGCGCTGCACGGTGGTCACCAGGTAGAAGAAACACAGTCCGGCGGCGATTCCCGGTGGCACGAAGTAGGAGAAGCCCACCATCGACGCCGAGATGCGCAACTGGATGGCCGCCATGCCGCGCAGGATGGGGATGGAGGGCAGGTAGGTGACGACGGTGGGGACCACCTGGAAGTAGTTGTGCAGTGCGTTGAGCGACCCCAGGGCGAAGGGTACGGCGAAACCGGCCCACAGCATCCAGTTCTTGAACAGGGGCTTCATCGCCCCCGTGTCGGTGCTGTCCTGCTCTACCATGGCCAGGGGCAGCTGCACCATGGGGTAGGCGAGCCGTTCGTATTCCACCCACTGCTTGCGCAGGATCACCATGATGCAGGTCATCGTCAGAAACAGGGCCAGGGCAAAGATCCCCCACCAGGCCAGCGGCCCCGCCCAGGCTCCCCAGGGAATCACACCCCCGGGACTGCCTTCGTAGAACTGCCACAGCGCATCGCGACCCTGAGGCAGCGGCCAGACGGGCAGATAGGGCTCGACGATATTACCCCAGTCATTCTCCGGTGTGCCGTAGTAGGTGGCCCCGGTGATGACGGGCAGAATCTGACTGGAGAAACCACGTCCCGTCAGCGTGTTGGCCACCAGGATGAGGACGTAGGCGACGGCCAGCTCGGTCTTTGTCAGGGCCCACGAACGCCGCAGCCAGCCGAGAGCGGTGTTGACGACGAAGACGAGGGCGAAAAACACGCAGATCGCCCCGGGGGTCCAGTTCCAGGTGGCCAGCCCGGACCCCTTGATCATCATGTCATTCCAGGTAGACCAGAAGCTCAGCAACAGAGCGCCCGCCAGGCCGGTGAGCAGGGCGCGGAGACTGCAGCCGCGGCGGGATTCGTCCTCTTCGGGATCGGTCATCGCAGGTAGTATAGGGCGATGGCTCGACGCGGTATATTGGAAGCAAGGAGAACCACCATGGAACGTTTCACTGTCAGCCGTGATGACGACATCTACGAGGCCTTTCCCGATGTGGCGCTGACCCCCTCGGGACGCCTCGTCTGTGTCTTTGCCG
Organism: Candidatus Latescibacterota bacterium; assembly: GCA_036011085.1. GTDB lineage: Bacteria > Latescibacterota > UBA2968 > UBA8231 > UBA8231 > UBA8231. The sequence continues at coordinate 296 of DASCMS010000008.1, read as the reverse complement.
AGTGCACCCACCATCGCGATCGCAGCTACACCCGAGCCATGGTGACAACCTCCGATGACCGCAGCCCGCCGATTGATCGCCTCACTTCAGAGTTCGCGCAGCGAACTCGACCTGGAGGCACTGGATCAGCGCACGCACCAGGTACACTGACCGTGCAGACGGCGGCCGGAGGCGCCGGGCACGCCCCGCGACGCTGAGCCAGCTCCAAACTCACCCCGCGCCAACTTGCCCAAGCTCACCCCATCCCCCTTACTCCACCACCCAATCCATCGCCGCCTCCGTCCTCACCAGGTAAG
>DASCMS010000007.1:0-13331 GCA_036011085.1 Candidatus Latescibacterota bacterium | reverse complement strand
TGTGTGAACACCTTCTCCGGAGCGCGCCTGCGCAGCAACGGCATGGGTACCATGTCGATGTTGTGGCCGATCCTGGATTCCAACAAGCAGACCCTCGACTACACGGAGCAGGACATTATGCCGGCCATCACCGGCGATGCCTTCATCTGTGCCTGCATCAATGCCAACGATCCTCTGAAGGACATGACGACCGTGCTCCATCGCCTGAAGGGGATGGGTGTGATGTCGGTGTCCAACATCGGACCGTCGATCAGCTACTACGACAAGGACAGCCATATCTACCAGGTCCTGACCAAGAGTGGTATCACCTTCGAGCACGAGGTGGCGATGCTGAAGCTGGCCAGGGAGATGGATATGGTGAGTGTCGCCCTGGCGTTCGATCTCGAGGACAGCCTGCAGGTGGTGGAGGAGGCTCAGCCAGACGTCTTCTGTTTCCACGCCGGGACCACCAAGGGCGGCCTGAAGGGGTTTGATTCCGGCGAGACGATCGAGGAGACGGCATTGCGCACCGAGGAGGTCTACCAGAAGGTGCTGAGTATCAAGCAGGACCTGATCCTGATCGGCCACGGCTCGGCCATGGAGACACCGGAAGATGGGCAGTACATGCTCGACCATACCTCGGGGCACGGCATCTGGACGGGATCATCCACAGAGCGGATTCCCATCGAGAAGGCGGTCATGGAGACGGCGTCACAGTTTGCCAACCTGTCCTTCCAGGACTGAGCCATGAAAAAAACGATCGCCGTACTGGCAACTCTCGACACCAAGGGTCAGGAGTCCAACTACATCCGAGAACAGATCGAGCAGCTGGGTGGATCGGCAATGCTGATCGATATGGGTGTCGTCGGTGAGCCGGGAACACGCGCCGATATCCAGCGTGGCGAGCTCGCCGCTGCCGGCGGTACGCCTCTCGAGGACATTCTCAAGGACCCGAACCGGCAGGACGCCTCACCGGTGATGGTGGCCGGTGCGACGCAAATCGTCGGCAAGCTGGTCGATGAGGGGAAGATCCATGCCATCATCTGTCTTGGGGGGACCCAGGGAACGTCAAACGGCAGCCTGGTCCTCCAGGCGCTGCCCTACGGCTTCCCCAAGATCATGGTGTCCACCATGGCCTCGGGGGATACCTCCGCCTTCGTCGGCATCAAGGATGTGACCATGATGTTTTCGGTCAGCGACATCCTGGGACTCAACACGTTCACCTGCGGCATCCTGGCCAACGCCGCCGGCGCCGCCTGGGGCATGGCCCAGGTCGACCAGCCCATCCGATCCGCCGAGAGAGACAAGCCACTCATCGGCATGACGAATCTGGGCGTGCTGACAGAGGGGGCCATGGTCGCCCTCGACCTGTTCAACCAGGCCGGCTACGAGGTCATCGTCTTCCATGCCGTGGGCTCCGGGGGGCGGGCCATGGAGCAGATGATGAAGGAAGGTATCATCGGCGCTGTCTTCGACTATGCTCTTGGCGAAATCGCCGATGAGCTGTACGACGGACTCCGTGCGGGTGGTCCGGAACGGCTGACTGTGGCCGGCAAGCTCGGCCTGCCTCAGGTCGTGTGTCCGGGGGGCGCGGAGCACCTGGGTGTACTCGTGTCCACTGCCAACGAGGTCCCGGAGAAATACAGCCAGTACAAATACATCTTCCACAACCCCATCGTCTTCGTACCAAGACTCACAGGACCGGAGATGGTCTGTGTGGCCAGGGAGATCACCGACCGCCTGGCCAGTGCAGGAGGCCGAGCCTACTTCATCATGCCGACAAAGGGAGTCAGCCGCTATTCGGCCGAGGGTATGGTGCTGGAGGATAAGGAGAGTGACGAGGCCTTCTTCCAGGAGATCAGATCAACGCTGCCCGACAATGTTGAGCTGATTGAACGCGAAACGCACGCCGAAGATCCCGCCTTCGTCAAAGAGGCGGTGGAGTTGCTGATCTCGCTGATCGAAGCCAAGTAACAGGAAGGTACGGGCGCCCAGTCTACGCCTGTCGAAGGGCAGCTTCAACGATCGCGAACTTCCTCCGACCAATCACGCCACACGTCACCGCCTCTGTTGTCCGCCGCCAACGCATCGGGCAGAGAGGCGGTCGTCTTCATGAAGCCGTAGATCGTCGCCTGACGGATGACGTCGGCAGAGCGATTCTGTCCCGCCATGTGAAAGATCTTGGTGTGCCATAACACTACCGTCCCCACAGGACCAAAGCAGTCGACCGGCTCGGTGTCGGCTTTGATCTGTCTGATGACCGGGTCGGAATAACCACCCGCCCGGCGGACTTCGAGATGCTTGTCCGTGTGCTTCTCTCCATCGTGGAAGGCGTCCCACTGTTCCTGCCAGATCCTCGTGTGACTGCCAGGCCACACGGTGAATCCGCCGGAGTCGGGTGGCAGATCATCGATGTAGGCGGCCATCTGCAGCCGCCAACGGCCATAGACCGCGCCGTCGGAATGAGAGCCACGGAACTCGGGCCCGGGGTCCGGACTGTTCGGCAGCGTGCAGTACAGTCCGCGGGTGCCCTGCCCGGTCAGCCATACGGGGCCGGTCCGCGGCAGCCGCATGGCCTCGTCGGTCACGAAAGGTGCCGTCTCGGGCGGATCCGCGGCCATCTGCCCCATGTGAGTGGTGAGTCCCGCCATGGTGTCGTCAGACAGGAAACACGGGCCCGTGGTGATGCCCCTTTCGTCGAGCCCCGCCGGCCACACCACCGTATCTCTGCCGAGAAGCTGTTCGGCCACCTGCCACAAAGCTCTGGGTGCCAGGTCGAGCATGAACTGCTCGGCGCCGTTGCGGACATAGAACCGATGCCCTTTGCCACCGAGATCCGGTTCGCCACCACCGGCCGGCTTGTTGGCGGCCAGCCGGGCGGACTCGGCTTCGGTGAGAGGACCCCAGGTGGTGGGATCATCCCTCTTCATCCGTGGCAGACGCGTGGCGATGGTGTGCCACATCTCGTCACGCGCCTGACGGCAGAGCTCCGGGTCGAGCACGGCCTTCAGGACGAGATGCCCATCGCGTTTGAACTGCGAGATCTGGCTCGTCGTCAGCAACTCGACCTGGCTCATGGGCGTTACGATTCCTCTATGTGCTCCTGGACGATCCACTGCATGCCCTCGCGGTTGCGGAACAGGTCGATCCAGATGTAGTGGAGTCTGTGCGGTTCGTGCACTTCCACGCCATGGCGGGAGCCGAGAGGGATGTGCAGCAGCACACCTTCGCCGAAGGCAGCGGTCGCCTCGTCGGCATGTACGACACACTCGTTGTCCTGCAGGCCGAGAAACAGCTGCTCGAGCATGGGGTGCTCGTGAGCGGCCACACGGTCATCGCCGGTGGTCTCCACCGATCCTACGCAGAGCCGGGGGAAAGTATGTTCGGGCATCAGCGTGCGGCTGACGGTCTTGGCACTCTTGATGCGCTCCCGGTAGGTCTTGCAGTCGGAGTAGGAGAGGAAGAAGGGGAACTTTTCTTCGTTCTGCTCGAATTCGGCCAGATCGGTCGGTGTCAGATCGACGATAAGCTCGAGAAACAGCAGCGCTTCGGTGGCAGTGACCGACGCCATCGTGCCGGGCCGGGGCGCGAACAAGGCCACCTCCCCGATCGTGTGCGTGGTGCTGCCGTCGTCGACGCGTCCCCGTCCTGAGGTGAAGAGATAGACGCGTCCCTCCTCAGCAGAATTCGCCAGTTCCACGGTCGTGCCCGGGGCCACGGCATGGGTGATGGTCCGCAGGCCATCGATCTCGCCCGGCATCACCTCACTGGATGTCGAATCGGTACGGGGTGCAGGCACAGCGCGATGCAGATCTTCGCAGTGGATCGTGTCGGTCAAGGAGATGTCTCCGTCGAGAGCTGGGCCGGTACTCTCAGCTTGAGCCAGTCGGCGGTGACGATGCTGGTCTCCCGGCTCGTATGGTAAGGTGATCGTTTCCGCTTCAGGAGCAGACCCTCATGGCCCCGGGCTCTGGCTTCTTCGTAGAGGAGATTGATGTCCTTCCAGGTGGCGTCGGTCTGCTCCGGATCCGTCGTCGGTGCTGGCTCCATGCGTCCGCAGGTGAGCTCCAGCAGACTGGCCAGACGCTCCTCGATGGGAGGACCTTCCAGCATGAGATCGAAGGCGACGACACGGGGGAGACAGCGGCCGGTCCGGATGCCCGGAATGTCGGTGCGTTCGCCGGGCTCGCCGTCAGCCTCGGCGAGGAGCTCCCCGTTCACCGGCGACTGTGGCGCCAGATCAAATCCCCAGTCGTGGCACCAGGAGGTGATGTCGTTGCCGCGACGGGTCCAGACGTGACCCTCGAAGACGACGGTGTTCCAGCCGTCGTATTTGGCCTGCACGAGGAAGTCATCGGGCCCCGCCGGCAGCATCTTTGGCACCGACGGCCTCATGGGAAATAAGAATCCCACGGGTCAGTCGGCGGAGCGGCGAGTCTCGGTACGGTCCTGCAGCCACAGCACGAGCTTGTCGAGATCGACTCGACGTCCCGCCTTGCAGGCGATCTTCCAGTCGTCGTAGATGGCGTAGATGAGCGAGCCCTGCAGTTCCGCAGGCTTATACGTCGAGAGCAGCTGCTCCATGGCGTCGGCAAGGGGCCCGAGGATCTCCGGTGGGATCTTGGCTTCGACACCGGCGTCGTAGCTGGCCGGTGTCTGCGCCGCGTCCTTCGGTGACTGGCAGCCCACCAGGCAGCGTGTGACCCGACCGTCCTCGTCGTGCTCGCAGGGCAGGTCGTCGCCGCCGAACCGGACGTCCTCGGTGGCCATGGCCGCCGTCGATTCGCCCACGGGGATACTCTGGCCGCTCTTGGCTTTCTTTGGCTTTCGTCCCCCTCCCTGGGCGCGAATGGCGTAGAGCACGGCGACGCCGTGACCGATGCACCTCGTCTCGTCTTCCTCATACCCACATTTGCCCGCCGCCACCCGGTTCCACAGGCCGAACAGGGGAAATCGGTTCAGGGTTGCCATGTGATCAGTTCAGGCCGGACGCCGGCCAGTCCTTCTCCAGATAATCCAGGACACCGGTGGGAAGATGGTCGTAGTAGTGGCCCAGGTCGGTCTTGATTTTGTTACGGAAGAATGCAGGCAGCCTTCGACTCTGACCGGCGTAGAAGGTCTGCAACTCCGGATCGGCCATGACGCGCTGTCGAGTCCTGGTGTAGAAATCGACCCGGCCTCTGCCCAGCACACCCTTGGAGCGGATCAGCTGAGCCCATCTCGGCAGGGACAGCAGGGAGTGATTGTTGGTGGCAAAGCGCCTGCCGGCCACCCGCGGCAGGAAGGAGTAACGGGTCAGATCTGCCATGTGCTCGAGAAGCTCGACATAGGTGTAGTTCTTCGGCCGGGTGTTGAGGGCAGAATGAGCGTCGAGAAAGTGAAAGGGTACATCGAGCACTCTGCCCTCGCGCTGCATCTGCAGGTCGAGCTCCGCCGAATCGCCGAAGGAAGTAAACAGGGAGTAGGCCGGTATTGCCGCCGGGGCCAGATCGAGGAAGCGCTTGGTCAACTCGAAGGGCTGGGATCCCTCATCGGCGTCCAGACCGAAGACAAAGTTGGCCTGCACGTAGGGGATATAGCGAGTGATGAGATGGATGTGCTCGGCCACCTCGGCGACCTTGTCCATTCCCGAGCGTCTGCCCTGCTGAACCTTGTCGTTGAAGCCGAACCACGATTCTATGCCGAGGATGAGGGTGACGAAGTTGTTGCGCTGAAGCTGCTCCAGTCTCTCTTCCCGCAACTGCGAGATCGTGCACTCGGCGACAAAGCGGAAGGCGCCAGGTCCCCCTGCATCATCGATGAGCGTCATGAAGTCGTCGAAACGAACGCCGAAGTTCGGATCGTGCCAGCCGATGATGGGTTTCTTCATCTGTCCCCGCAGGAAGAGCAAGTCGTCGCGGAGTTGAGCGTACGGGAGCGGCCGGTAGGGGATCTTTGAGTCGACGCAGAAGCTGCAGCTGTAGGGACAGCCGAGGCTGCCGATCATCGGTACGGCCCGACACCAACGGGGGGCCTTGTCGAGATTGTGCCGGATGAATCGCCAGCGCTCGCGCACCCCGGGCAGTTCTTCGGCCTGCCCGGCGGCGCTCAGCTGGATCCCCACGCCGGGATGAGGCGGGTGATCGTGCAGCAGGTCCTGTATCAGGTCACGATCGGCGAAGCCGATGACGTAGTCGAAGTAACTGCGGGCGTCCGTGGCGTAGGAACGGGCATGCGGTCCCCCGAGGACGGTGACCACCCCCTGCTGGCGGAAGATGTTGGAGACGCTGTAGGCCAGGTAGGCGGCCTGGGTGAAGGCGCAGACGAACAGTATGTCGACGTCGGTGGGCAGCAGGTCGTCAAGGTCCTCGAAGCCGGTGTAGGTGGAATACTGGACCTCACACCCCATCTGCTCCGCCCACACTCCCACCGACTGTGGCATGATGGACGCAGAGCCCGGTTTCAGCACCTTCGCCTTCAAGCCCTTCGAAGGCTTCTTGCTGATGAGGTCGAGAATACCCACCCTCACGGGTCCGTGATCTCCATATTGGGTGTGGTCCAGGTGGCGGGTGCTCCCCGACACTATAACGAATATCAGGTGGCGGGCACCACTGTGGATGCTGGCCACGGTCCACGGAGCCGAACTGTTCGCCAACTCGGAGAGGGAGGATGGGAGTATGAACGAAACACCGAATCCGGCCTGGCGGCCGGGGCAGCTGGTCCGCGACGCCGGCCCGCGGCTGGCGATCTTTCTCGGGATCCTCGTCGTCGGCGCCTGGCTGCTGATCGACGTCGTGCTCGGCATGCAACTGACCCGGGTGCTGTCCGATGCCATCTCCGTCACCGGCGCGGAGTGGATCATGTACCTGCTGATCGGGTTGTCCGTGCTCTCCGTGGGGGTGACGATCGAGCGCTGGTTGTTCTACCGTGTGCGTGCCATCGATGTCGAGTCCCTTCGAACTCAACTGGCCAGGTTGCTCCGGGACGGCAGACACGCGGAAGCCGGCGTGCTGGCAGAGAATCTGCCCGCTATGGAGCGCGGAGCGGTGGCGGCCTGTCTGGACCATCTCGACCAGGGCTCGGACACCATGGAGCGCGAGATGACGGCCGTTCTGGGGCGGGAGCGGCTTCGGTATGAGCGCTACCTGATCATCCTGGGTACCCTCGGCAACAGCGCTCCCTTCATTGGCCTGTTCGGTACCGTCCTCGGTATCATCAAAGCCTTCATGGACCTGGCCCAGGACATAGCCGGTGGCGCCGCCGTGGTGATGGCGGGGATTTCGGAGGCCCTGGTGGCCACCGCCCTCGGATTGTTCGTCGCCATCCCGTCGGTGATCGCCTACAACGTGCTCAAAGCCAGAGTCCGGGCCATCGGGACGAATGCCGAATATCTCGCCCACGTCGTCATCGCCCACGGGGAGGCGCAGCATGGCGAGCGCATGGAGTGACCAAGAGGATGCCATCACCGGCATCAACGTCACGCCGCTGGTTGACGTCACTCTGGTCCTGCTGATCATCTTCATGGTCACCACCAGCTACATCGTCAAGGCCGCCATCGAGCTCGACCTGCCCCAGGCGGCCACGGCCAGCCAATCCCGTCCTGCGAGCCTGTCCGTCACTCTGACCCGGCAGGGGGAGCTGTATCTGAACAACCGTCCCACGTCGGAGCAGAATCTGGCGACTCAGGTACGGGCCGAAGTGGCAACCGACCCCGACGTGCAGGTGCTCATCGCCGCCGATACCGAATTGCCCTACGGCCGTGTGGTGGGACTGATCGATCTCATCAGGCAGAGCGGCGTGCGCCGCTACGCACTGAACGTCGCCTATGAGGATCGGCCGACCCCGTGAACCACGAACCGGTGGAAGGCAAGGGCCTTTCCGCCAAGCCGTACCTGGTGTCGCTGCTGTGTCACGTGGGGTTGATCGGTGCCGTCATCGTCGTGGCGACGCTGAACGTGCGCGACATCGCAGAAGTCATCGAGGTCGAGATCGTCGAGATGCCGCCCCCTGTCGAAGAGCCGGTCCAACCGCTACCCATTCCCGAGCCACCGGTCCCGGACGTCGAATTGGTTGAAAGGGTCGAGACCGAGGTCCGACCGTTCCATGCAGAGGCAGAGATCATCAACCAACTGCCGCGCCAGGCCGACGCTGCCCCTCGACCCGCCCCGACACAGGTCCTGGCCATTCCGATGGAGGCTACCGTCGACGGCGGCGGCGGCTTCGAAGTCCTGGCGGTGGTCGGGGCCGACCCCGGCATGCGGGGTGATCCGAATGCCGTGTGGTTACCCGCCGAGGAGTACGCCGACACCTGGGAGATCACCGCCGAGCCCGAGCCGATCAACGACCGCGAGTTCAGGCCGGTATATCCTCCCGACGCGAAAGCTCGCCGCGTGGAAGCCGCCGTCGAGGTCGAGCTTCTGGTGGACAGCACAGGCACAGTGGCTGAGACAAATGTCCTGACCACCGTCGGCGACCAGTTCAGCCTGTCGGCCCTCGACTACTGCCGCAAGCTCAGATTCAAACCGGCCCTGGCCAACCGGGTGCCGGTGGCCAGCCGCATCGTGTGGGTTGTCGACTACCGCTTCGGAAACAGGTGAGTGTGATGCTGAGGAGGCGGTGGGGCAGGTGTATGACTGTCACGGCAGTGGCCACTCTGGCGGGGAGTGCGCTTCAAGGGCAGACCGCAGAGGATTCGGCGCCGTCCCTGAGCCGCCGTCCCGAGGTCATCCAGGAAGCGGCCCTGCGGTATCCGCCCCGGGCCTGGGATGAGGACGTGCAGGGGGACGTGGTGTTGCTGCTCTGGGTCGACGAAGAAGGCCTGGTGGAGGCGGGCGAAGTGGTCTCCACCCCCGGGTACGATATGGAGCTGGCAGCCCTGGCGGCGGCGAAGAAGATGCGATTCTCCCCGGCTTTGATGGAGGGCGAGCCCGTCAAGGTAAAGATCCGCTACACCTTCCGCTTCCGGAAACCGGAGAAAGCGACGCAGGCGCTGCCGCCGCTGGCCGTCGGTCGTCAGGATCCGCGCCCCAAGGCACGGCTCTTCGGACGCGTACTGCAGAAGGGCACGGGCAAGCCGCTGGCGGGCGCCGAAGTCTATCTGCTCGACCTGGACGAGGCGGTACTGACCGATGAGGAGGGGCGCTTCGACCGGGCCCTGACACCCGGCGGCTACGCCGTCACCATCAACGTGCCGCAGCACCATTCCTTCGAGACGATGGAGCGACTGGAGCCGGGTTCAACCATCGAGGTCAAGTACTACGTGGAACCCAATCGACGGGAGCGCTACCGGACCATCGTCTGGGGGGACGAGGGCAAGGCCATGGTGGGCCGTACGACGCTGGCGGATGCGGAGATCTCCGAAGTGGCGGGCACGGTGGGCGACCCGATCCGCGTCGTCATGTTGATGCCCGGGGTGACGACGTCGATGAGCGGCCTGGGGTATCCTGTAGTCCGCGGCGTCCTGCCGGGGGACGCGCGTTATGAGATGGACGGTGTTCAGGTGCCCATGCTGTATCACCTCGGATTTGGCACGGCAGTGGTCAATCCAAGATTCACCAGCGGCATCGTCTTCCAGCCCGGCGGCTATTCCGTGCAGCACGGACAATTCCCCGGCGCCCTGATCATGGGGCAGGCGGCTCGTGCGCCCGAACACCCGACCACGGCGTCGGACCAGTCCATCATTCAGATGAGTCTGTTCCACGCCCGGCCCCTCAACGAGAATCTGCAGACTCTGGCTGCAGGCCGCATGGGTACGCTGGGACTGATCATCGAGGGGGTGGCATCGGATGCCATCTTCAAGTACTGGGACTACCAGAGCAAGACCTTCTGGCAGGTTGGAGAGAACGATCACATGGAGTTGCTCGCCTTCGGCGCCGGCAACAAGGTGGGCGAGAAACTGCAGGGCGGGGGTGAGGATGTGGTCATCATCGACTTCCACCGCCTGCTGCTCCGCGACCGGCACACGCTGGCCTCGGGTTGGCTGCAGGTCGAGGCAGAATACGGGCAGGAAGGGTTCATCGCGCCGGAGGATGAAGAGGAGGATGAGGAAGCCCTCGATGCGGGGTACGTCTACGGTGCCCTGCGGGCCAAGGCCTCCGCAACACCGCGGCCAGACCTCGAAGTGCACTGGGGAGTGGAAGGGTACCTGCAGGACTTCGGCTTCATACCGGATACGGAGGACTTCAGCATTCCCACGGACGGAATCACAGTGGGGGGATATGGCGAGCTGGAGTGGACGCCGGGGCACTGGACGGTGATTCCCGGCGTGCGTCTCGACCACTATCGATACGGCCTCGATTCGGGCCCACGCCAGACGGGTGTGGACCCGAGACTGGCCATGGGATACCAGTTGACTCGCTGGCTGGCCGCCAAAGCGTCGGCGGGAGTCTATCACGGCCCACCGAGAGTCACGCTCGCGGAGGGGGCCATCGTGATCGGTCCCGTACCCGGCATGGTCGGCATCGGACTGGAACGCGGCCTGACGAGGTCCAGGCAGGTCTCCGGCGGCCTGGAGGCCGACCTGCCGTGGTCGTTGCAGGCGATCGTCCAGGCTTATGACAGCAGGCTGCGCACCGGTCTGGATTTTTCCCTGACCGAGACCAACCTAGGGATCGAATCGAGCGATGACGATGATGACATCCCGGCCAGCAAGGGACGTTCGTACGGCCTGGAGTTCGTGCTGCGTCGCCGTCTCGGCGGATCGGTCTTCGGTTGGGCGACCTACAGTCTGAGCCACAGTGAGCGCCGGGCAGCCGGCTACGGTACGATGCCCTTCATGTTCGACCAGACCCACGTGATCAACGCCGTCGCTTCCTGGGAGGCGGGACGACACTGGACCCTGGGGGCGTCCTATCACTTCCACACCGGGCGGCCGTACACGCCGGAGATCGTCGACTTCTCCGCCGACGATGGTATCGGTCACGGCCCACCCTTCTCCGAACGGCTGCCCGACTTCTGGAAGCTGGACGTGCGCATCCAGAAGCGGGAGGTGTACGAAACCTGGTACTTCGACTTCTACATCGACATCCTCAACGTCACCTTCAACCAGGAGACGATCGGATTCGAGGTGGACAGGCGCGGCGGCCAGAAGGCACAGAAGTCGCTGTTTTTCGTGCCCATGTTGGGATTGAGGGCCGTGTTCTAGACAGCTGTTGTGCGAGAATGCATAGTTGCAGAGAGGAGTGAAGCACCATTGGCCGAGAGAGTCATGGCAGGACGAGAAGAAGTAGGCACAGAATGAGGACCGGGAGTGCCTTGAGAGCCTTCTCAGTGTTCTGCCTGCTCGCCGGCTGTGCTCTGCGCTTCGTGGGATTGACGCGGGGAAGCAGTGATCTTGTTTTGCCCGAGGCCGGGGCGGACATTCGCGTTTCTTTCTATCAGTTCCATCCAGACGAAGAGACCCTGGTCTCGGCTGCGCTCAGCCTGAGCAATCCTCTGCAGCCGCCACTCACGGCCTATGGCACACTGCCGATGTACCTGGCCAGAGGCGTTCTGGAACTCTCGGCCCTGGTGCTGGACAGGAGACCGCTGGACCTGGGTCCTCCGCAGTCGAGGGCCTTTGTCTTTGGTACGGTCAGGGGGCTCGCCGCCGGCCTTTCCTGTCTGAGTCTCGGGCTGGTCTTTCTGATCGGTCGCAGATGTTTCGATCGGTGGACAGCCAGCCTGGCATTGTCATTCGTGGCCATGAGCCCGGTCGCAATTCAACAGGCGCACTTCTATACTGTCGACGGTATCTTCACATTCCTGTCCCTGGTTGCGTTCGCTGCATTCCTCAAGGCCCTGAAATCTCCCCGTCGCTGGAAGTACCTTATCAGCGGCGTTCTCGTGGGTGCCAATGCGGCAGTTCGCCTGAACGGTCTGCTACTCGGTCTCATTCTTCTGGCGGGTCACTTACTGAGCGGTGGCCACGGAGCGTGGGCTGAGAGGGGCAGGAGGGCATGGGAGCGGCTCCTGCAACTGGATCTGTGGCTGTCCGGGTTCGCAGCACTGTCTACCTTGCTGATACTTCAGCCATACCTCCTGGCAAACTGGGATCTTCTCTGGCAGCAGGAATCCACCAGCGATTTCTCCTTCTCGCTCGGTATCGCCAGAGGCGAAATGCTGCGCACCTGGACCCTGGTCGACGTCCATACTGTTCCCTATCTGCATTACTGGACTGACTTGTGGCCGCTGGCAGTGGGCTGGCCCTTGGTCGGCGTGTTTGCTCTCGGCATGTTTCATGCCCTGTGGCGCGGAACTCTCCCCAGTCTGACCATACTCCTGTGGGTGGTGATCTACTTTCTGCTGTTCGGTGGTCTGCATACGAAACACGTGCGCTACCTGCTGCCGCTGCTGCCGTTTATGAGTCTGCTGGCCGCCGATCTTTGCCGTGCCGTCTGCCAGATGCCACGCAGTCAGACCGGGCGACGCTTCGGCCTGGTGCTAACCGCAGCGCTCGTCGGCTGCACGACGTTCCATGGGTTCGCCTTTTCCCGTGTCTACGCGGTGGAGGACAGCCGCATACAGGCCGGCCGATGGGTTCGCCAGAACCTTGAGCCGGGAGCTACGGTCGGGGTGGAGCGTGGTGGGTTTTCCGTGGCCAAGGTGATCAGCTCCGTGGATTATCGGCAAGAAATACTGGATTCCGGCGCGTTGTTCTTCACTCAGGGGTATTCGAGCTGTGAGGCGAGCCGACAATACATGGAAGAACGCCTGGCGGGAATGGATTGTCTCGTGATCACGGATGTGAACCGGTCACAGCAGTTTGCAGCCGTGCCGGAGCGGTATCCGGTTGCCGCCGATTTCTACCGGAGGTTGGCGCAGGGGAGATTGGGATTCGAACTGGTGCAGCGTTTCAAGACCTACCCCGCACTGCTCGGCCTAACCTTCACGGACGATGGGGCCGAGCCGTCGTTCCTGGGATATGACCATCCAGCTGTGATGGTCTATCGTCGCGGTGACCATTTTGGCGAGGCCATGGCAGAATGGCGGCGCGAACTCGCAACTGACACGTCCTGTGTCGACGGGGCGGTACGGAAGGTCGCTGAGGCCCTGCATCAGGGAGACCTGGCGCGTGCACTGGTTCTAGTCAAGGCTCTTCGCACGGCCCATCCCGAGAATAGGCTTGTCGCCCTGATTGAGGCCGATATATACCGTCATCTGGGGGATACGGAGTCGGAGGAGATGGCGCTCGCAGGATACCTCAGAGGATATGGGGCCGCCTCCCGTTCCGCCCACCGGCTGCCCTGGGCTACGGCGACCAGCCTGGTGGAGCTCGGCCTGATCGATCTTGCCCTGAGCGCTCTGTACGATGGGATCCAGAGGTCGACACACCTGACGGCCACGGACCTGCGAAGAATGGCGGCCTCATACATCCATGTGGGGCACAACCTACG
>DASCMS010000006.1:0-22189 GCA_036011085.1 Candidatus Latescibacterota bacterium | reverse complement strand
TTCTGCGGTTTGCCACGGACCGACCGGAGTTCCTCTTCGGGATCGATATGAACAACAACGCGTGGATCGATCGCTACGAAGACGACGACCTGCCTGACTATCCCTACAAGGCCGACCGTGAGGGCTACAACAGCTACGTCGGTGTCCACGTACATCCGGAAGCAAGGCTGACTGTAGGGCGCACCGACGAAAGCATGCTCTCCGACGATCGCCACAGCCGCGTGAACTACGCGATGTTCACCTTCGATCGGAGCCACCCGACACTCGGCCGCCTGCGCATCTTCGACATGGCGAAGCGGGCTGAGGATACGATACCCGACGTGCGCCGTCCCGCCTCGGCGAATATCGACGAGAACGCCGTCACCCGTCCCGTTATCGACGACCTGCTGCCGGCCCAGGATACCTGGATCAACACACTGTGGATCGGTCTCGACTATACCGGCATTGCCGGTCTGGAGATCGACAACATCCTCAAGCACGAGATCTACCATCAGATGGATGACGATCCTCGCGATCCGGATGGTCGCAGCCTGCGCGGCAACTCCAGCTTCACCGGACTGATCAACAAGGTGGATTACAGCTTCGATGCAGGGAGCCTGAATCTTCGACCTCGAGTCAAGAGTGAGTACTTCCGACAGACACCTTTCCGTCGGGAGGAAGACAAGCGCCAGCAGTGGACAGGGATGGGCATCCTGCTGACGCAGTTGCCGGTCTTCAGCCACACGCTGCTGCAGGGAGGTCTGGAGCTGCTCTGGCAAAGGGAACTGGTGCAGGACGAGGACGAGATGCTCGACCTGGGGTTGACCCAGGAGACGGGGGATCTGTCCAGCGTTACTCTCGCCGTGCAGCTGAGCAACACATCGGATTATCTCGGCTACCGGCTGACGACACAGATCGGTCTGCGCTACGGGAGCATCGCGACGGAGCTGATCCGTCAACGTACGGATGGGTCGTTTGCCAAACGGAGCGAGCGCACCACCGAGACGACGAGTTTCCTGACGATCCTGGCAGGACTGTAGCATGCCTGTGATGTCCAGCCTCCGAAGAGGGGTGATCGGCGGCATCCTGCTGCTGCTGGCAGTGGGCGGTGGCACTGAGGTCGGTGCCAGGGGAGACTACCTGTTCGGCAGGAGAGTGGGTGACCGGGTCGTCTACCCTGCCCGCGGTGTGAACGTGATGATGGAGGCGCTGGATCCCACCGTGATGCGGTGGTACCTGCCGCAGGAGTTGTATCTCGAAACGGGCCGCCGTCAGTGGGCTTACTCCAACTATGCCAGCGAGCCCTATCGCCGCTACCTGAATTCATCCCTCGAAGGCAGCTACTTCTACGACACGTACGGGAATCTAGTGACCCGTGGCTGGCGCATCTACGACTGGCGCCAGACCCAGCCGTCGTCATTCGAGACCAGCTCTCTGACCAAGAGCACTCAATACGTGTCCTGGTTCCGCCGCATCGTCGTTTCATCAGACGTCATCGGCGACTATCACTATTCGATCACCATCGGGGACGAGCTCAACACGACGCTGACACCGATGACCTTCCGCAAGGCGGGTTACAATGGCGTGGTGACGAGTTTTGCCAGCGGCCGCAGCCGCTTCACGGGAATCTTCGGTCGGCTGACGGCACCCATTGTAGACAGCCAGAACACAATCTTTCTGGAAGGCTTCACCAACCTGACGGGCGGCCGTCTCATCACCGACGTACGCGATGATGTCAGCCTCGGTGTCACGTTCGTCAACACGCACAATGGCAACGGCTCCCGCAAGGCCTTCAATTCCAATCCACTCAAGGGCCGGCTCACGGCCGGCCAGCTCACCCAGCGGATGGACTTTGTCGCTCTGCGCCTGACCGATGACAGTCCCGAAGACGGCGAAGGTGGGGCCGTTCTGATCAGCAGTGACGTGGAGATCACGACCTCGTTGATGCGTTCCGTCCTCGTCGGTGACAGCGTCGAGTTCGTGGCTCGCGACACCGTGATTCTGGGCAGCTCGATCGGCTACTCGGGTGCCATTGTCGGCGGTCAGTTGAAGGATGGCTTCCTGACGGCCGACGGGCCGGAAAGCATCACTATATCCTACACGCTCGCGCCAGAGGGTGATGACGACGATCTCGGATCTCTCCGCCTGCGGCTGCAGCAGGCGTTGAGCTTGAGCCTGGCAGATGCCGAAGACGCGATCACGAACATCAAGAACGTCCGCTTCCGCCTGGTTCTGGCCAACGACTACCGCATCGAAGTGGCTTCTGACCGGCAGGCCAACATTTCCAACCAGCCTCAATTCTTGCCCGTGACACGCGCGGCGGGGAATATCAAGAACGGCCTGAATCAAAGAGAGGTCGTGTTCGATTACGGTTTGCCGACAGCGAACCAGATCCTGGGCTTCACGGTGCAGACGCGTGATTTCTTGGGGTTTGACGCATACGCCGAGGTCAATCTCAACAACCAGTACCGCCAGTATCCGAATACGGAAATCAAGAGGCATCGTTCCTTCTCAGGGATCATCGGCGACGAGCAGGCCCTGGCGTTCATGGTCAACGTCAACCGACGCCTGGGGCGGCTGGATCTGACGGGTGAAGCCTTCGGTATGGATCACGACTACTCGACGTCGCTGATCCCCGTCGATGGTCGCGGGATCGCGGACTATTCGCCGGAAGCGACCGACAAACTCTACGACCTGGTGGACGACAACGACGACAACGACCGGCACCCCGATCAGCTGCGAATATTCCAGGGCAGCCTGATCCCACCGCGAACGACGACGTCGGGCAATTTCCAGATTGAGCCGGATGGCCAGGCAGATCCGGCCGTGTTTCCGGGATATGACGAAAACAACGATGGTCTGTCCGACTTCAACCAGAACAGCAGCGGCGATCAGGAGAACTTCTTCCCCGACTATGAAGAGCCTTTCCTGAGACACAACACCGACCGGCCCGAGTTCCTCTTCGGCATGGACATGAACAACAACGGCTGGGTCGATCGCTTCGAGAACGACAACGAGCCCGACTATCCCTACAAGAAGGACCACTGGGGCTACAACGTGCACGGCCGTGTCGATCTGGTCCCCGGCGTGCTGTTTACTGTCGGCCAGCTCGATCAGCAGAGGCGACAGACGAACCATCGCAGCCGTGTTTCCTATGCCATCGCTGCCTATGACCGAGACCACCCGACCTGGGGGCGCCTGCGGGTTTTCGACATGCTCAAGGGCACGAAGGACGACATCCGCGACGATCTGGTGCAGTGGCTGATGCCTGAACCGGAGTTCGGCGATCCGGGACTGAGCAGCGGCAGCAATCAGTTTGTCGCCGATCCGCTGGGTGCTCAGGACGCGTGGATCAACACCTTTTTCGCCGACTGGATGTATCGAAGCCCCCGTCTGTGGCGCATGACCCACAAGATCAAGTGGGAGACCTGGCGCCAGCGGGACACGGACAAGGTCTTCGAAGTCGACGCCGCCGGCGAGCTTCTGCTCGACGAAGACGGGGAGCCGCTGGTCGCCTTCGATCCTCTGCGGTCGGACACCCGTGATGGTCGCAAGGAGTCGGGGTTCTTCGGCGTCATCAACAAGGCCGACTATCAGTTCGGCTGGCGGCAGCTGATGCTGACCTCCCGGATCAAGAGCGAGATCGTGAACCTGGTCCCGTATGGTCGTCAGGCGAGTCGCCGGCAGACCTGGGATCTGATCCCGTCACTGCTGGTGCGCATGCCGCTGATGAAGCAGTCCGCTATCGAGCTCGGTTGGGAGCAGCGGCTGTTCTACGAGCTGCGGCACGACGAGGACAAGCTGGCGGCCGGCAGCCGGACCGGTGATTTCGGCGGCATGGTGCTGGCCGCCCAGCTGGTGAACAGCCGCGCCTACCTGGGGTATGAGCTGCGCATGCAGATGGGGGTGCGCCTGGACCGCCGCCGACTCGAAATCGTCGACGGTAAGAGCGAGAAGCGGACCTCCGGTCTGGCCTTTCTGACAGTCTTCGGCAGTCTCCGCGAATAGAAGTCCAGATTCGTCGTTCTTCGGGGCAGTCGTGTCGGCCCCTGCTGCAAACGATTGTAGTTCCCGAGGTGTCCAGAAAAACAGCGAGGAAATGAAGATTGCAGACTCTTGAGATCAGCGGTCGCACTTCACCACCGGAGTGGGCGGTTCGACAGCGCCATCTCTTCGATCAGATGAACCGGGCGGCGCCCCGTTTCGTGGACAAGTACACCCGCGAGGACGGCACCTTCATCTGGCGCGACGAGTGGCCGGGGATGGACGGGTCGGACGATGGCTACGAGGCCTATCTGTCGTTCCCGTTGTTCTACGTACTCGGCGGCAGCGAAGAGATCCATGGCATGTCTCGAAGCCTGTGGACGGCGGTGACTGAGCAGTTCACCCGGTTTGGTACGGTGACGCGCGAGTTCGACCGGTACTACGACTGGATGCACCACGGCGAAGCCTACACCTACCTCCACTACTTCGGTCTCGCCGACCCCGACAACCATGTGGACCGACAGCGGGCCCTCAAGTTCGCCGCCATGTACAACGGCGAGGATCCGGAAGCCCCGAACTGGGACGCAGGGCACAAGCTCATCCGTTCGCCGATCAACGGCGCCGCGGGACCGTGCTTCGAAATGCAGTGGGATGACTGGGTCACCCACCGGGCGAACCTGTCCCCCTACCTGGCACCCTACGAGGACATTCCGGGGCACGAGAGCGACGATCCCTTCGTCAAGCTCGACTGGTCGGATGACGAGGTTTACGCGCGCATTCTGAAGACCATGAATGAGCGCATGGTGCCCGGCGACGTACCTCTCAACCTCAACGCCACCAGTCTGATCGCCAACGCCTTCCTCTACACGGGCGAGGAGAAGTACCGGCAGTGGGTCCTTGATTACATCCAGGCCTGGATGGACCGCACCGAGGCCAACGGCGGCCTGCTCCCCGACAACGTCGGACCTACCGGCAAGATCGGCGAGCGCATGAACGGCAACTGGTGGGGGGGCTACTACGGCTGGCGCTGGCCCCACGGGGGGCGTGTCATGCTCGAGGCTCTGTGCAACGCGGGCTGCAACGCCACGATGCTGACGGGCGACCCATCCTGGCTCGACCTGTTTCGCTCCCAGGCGGACAAACTGTGGGAGATGCGGCGCGAGGAGGACGGCAAGATCATGATCCCCAACAAATACGGGCAGCAGGGCTGGTTTGAGTATATCCCCCACGCCTCCTCGCAGACCCTGCGATTGCTGATGCACGCCTTCGCCGTGGGCCGCCAGCAACAGGACATGGATCGCATTGACGAGCAGTATGGGGACCGGCCACTGCCGGCTGACGGCCCTCTGCCCGGTTGCGGCAAGGCGGGGAGCTTCTCCATCCACGAGTGGTTCGAGTACACCGTCGGCCGCAATCCCGACTTCCCGTCGCGGGTGCTTGAGATCACGCAGCGGGAGATGGGCAAGCGACTGGACACGATCGACTCGGAGAGCCTCGACTGGACGACCTGGAACGACGGTCCCGAGTGGCAGGACGTTCATCACTGGCAGAACATCAACCCCGTCGTGCCCGAAGGTATGATGCAGATGGCCATGGGTACGCCCACGGCCGTCTACCACGGAGGCATGATCCACGCCTCCATCCGCTACTTCGACGGCGAGGCGAAGCGACCCGGCTTGCCGCCACACGTGGCGGCTCTCGTGGACGAAGTGGGCACCGACCACATCCATGTCCAGCTGGTGAACACGGACATCGTCGAGGGCAAGCAGGTCGTGCTGCAGGCAGGAGGCTGCTCCGAGCACCATTTCAGCGACGTTATTGTGGAGGCCGACGGGGCCGCGCCGATCACGGTCGACGGTCAGCACGTGAAGGTGAGCCTCGGACCGGGAGCTCACGGGAAGCTGCGCCTCGGGCTGAAGCGACTCGCTCACACGCCCAGCTACTCGCAGCCGGAACTGTAGAGGAAGGTCGGGAGCCCCAGGACGGTTTTTCGCCATGAGAGACCTGACAACGATCGCCGGAAGCCCGGTGAGTCGGCTCGGGTTGGGTGGTACGCCCGACATGGAACCCGGTTGTGTGCGCGCCACCTGGGATGCCGGGGTGAACTGGTTCTTCTTCTACAATCTCAGCTTCGACGGGCTGATCGAGCCCCTGGGCGACCTGGCCCGCCAGCATCGCGACGATCTCATCATCGCCACCGGCACGGAGGCGCGGGACGTGGCCGCCGTCGAGGACGTGTTCGCCCAGTCCCTGCGCCGTCTCGGCGTGGACACCGTCGATGTGTTCTTCGTCGAGTATCTGAATCCGAAAGACGATGTCGACGCCTTGCTCGCCCAGGGCGGGCTCTTCGATCTGCTCTCTGAGTGGAGGAGGAACGGGAGAATCCGCTACGTCGGGGCTACCTGTCATGACCGGGATCTGGCCGTTCGGCTGACAACAGACTCACGCGTCGACGTTCTGATGCATCGCTACAACATGGCACACCGCGGGGCGGAAGAGAAAGCGCTGCCAGCCGCCGAAGTCGCGGGGGTTCCCGTCATCGCTTTCACCGCGACACGCTGGGGAACGTTGCTCGAGGGACATGCGCAGTGGCAAGGTGCAGTCCCGTCCGCCGCCGACTGCTACCGCTATGCTCTCGCGCATCCGGCGGTCCGTCTGGCCATGACGGCACCCCGCACCGTGAAGCAGCTCGAACAGAATCTGACGGCCCTGACCGCACCGACGCCAAGCGCTGTGCAGTTGGACAGCTGGCGATCGTACGGGAGCCTGGTGTACGGGAAGGGCGCGGATGCGTTCGATACGGACTGGCCCTGACGAGACGCATATCATGGACCTCGTCCGAATGGCACCTGAGCCACTGACGACACACGAGCAGTGAACTGGGACGCCCGTGCCCCATCTTTCATCGACGAACCAGAGTGCAGCCCCAACGGGCATGGACCTTGCAGGCCATCTCGGGACACTCCGAAGCCCACCGAAGATCCGAGGAAGGCTTCCAATGGCCCGTCCCAATCGACATCTCTCGAAAACAATCGGCCGTTTCCTGCTCCCGATCACAGGACTGCTCTCGCTCCTCTGGTTCCTGATTCGGGTCGTACCCCGGCCCAGCCGCGCCGCCTACCCCTGTCAGGTGGCCGCCTTCCCCATGGCCTCCGCCTTCGTGCTGTGGATGGCGAGTGTGGTCGCGTCCTGGTCAGGTCTGCGACTGGCCCGTGTCTGGTTCGTCCGGGGGCGGTCAGGGCTGGCCGGCATCGCCCTGCTCGCCTCCCTCGTCGCCGGCAGCCTTGCCCTGATGGAATCCGGCGGTCTGGCGGGCGCCACGGTCCTGGCCAGCCGCTTCGAACCGTCAGAAGGCCCGAATCAGCCGATGGGCGCCGGTAGAGGCATCTTTCCCGGTCGCGTCGTCTGGATCCACGAGCCGGAGGCAGCGAAGTGGGATGGTGTCAACGGGCAATGGTGGACCGATGACAACACCGACCCGGTCGTCGTGGCACAGATGCTCTCCGACGGCCTGCAGAGTCTGACCGGGACCTCGACCGATGGGGCGGCATGGTCGGCGTTGTTCCACCATTTCAACCGCACCCATGATCGCGGTGATATGGGGTATCAGGCCGGTGAGCGAATCGCCGCGAAGTTCAACTTCAATCAGACGAGTGCCCGCTCAAATGGCAACGAGTCCTTCACCGGGCCACAACTGACGCTCGCCTATATTCGCCAGCTTGTGGAGGCCGCCGGTGTGCCCGACACGGCGATTACCATCTACGACGCAACCCGCTATGCCCCGAAGCTTCTCATCGATGCCGTCCACGCCGAGTATCCCGGTGTACGTTTCGTCAGCTTCGTTTCGACCTCCACGGGCAACATCGGGCACGAACGAGGAGAAGAGATCGCCTTCTCTCAGCCACTGACTCTCGAGCGCCGGGGCGGTAACCCCACCTACGTGCCGAGAGCCGCTGACGAGGCGACGTATGTCGTCAACGTCGCCATCATGAAGGGCCACGATCTTTCGGGGGTGACCCTGACGGCCAAGAACCTCTTCGGTTCGATCTCCGCCGACTACGCCTCGGGTGAGCGCACGAACAATGCCCCGGTCGCCGCCGGTCTGCACCCTTACACGGCGGTCCGCGATTTCGGTGCCGGCGCCAGTGGCTCGGGTGATTGGGACTTCGCCGGTCGGGACCTGGGGACGTACAATCCCCTCGTCGACCTGATCGGACACCGGGATCTGGGAGGCAAGACGCTGTTGTACGTGGCCGATGCTCTCTATTCCACGCGCCGTCAGAACGAACACCTCAGCAACGGCGATCGTTTCACGAGCGAGCCCTTCAGTGAGACCGGCTGGCCCTCGAGCCTGTTCCTGTCGCAGGATCCCCTGGCGATCGACTCGGTCTGTCTGGATTTTCTGCGCGCCGAGCCGACTCAGTTCAACGTCTACGGCAATGTCGACAACTACCTGCACGAGGCAGCGAGGGCCCACGATCCCCCGTCGGGGATCACCTACGATCCCGAGGGTGACGGTACGACGCTGGGCAGCCTGGGGGTCCACGAGCACTGGAACAACCCCGTGGACCGTCAATACAGCGGGAACCTCGGCCTCCCGGGCGGGATCGAGCTCTACGTGCCTGGTGTGACCACGGCCGTCACCGAAGTCGGCGACGCTGCGACGACCCCGTCGACCTGGTCGCTGAGCGGATATCCCAATCCCTTCAACCCGACCGTCACGGTCTCCTGGAGCCAGCCCGTGGATGGTGCCGTGCACCTTGCTGTCTTCGACGCGATCGGGCAGCGCGTCGTCGTCCTCCACGAGGGCGACACGTCGGCGGGCAGCTACGAGGCGACGTGGGACGGTACCGATGATGCCGGACGACCGCTGGCATCCGGTGTCTACATGGTCCTGCTATCGAGGGACGGGCAGCGGCAACGCGTGACGCGGCTGACGCTGATGCGGTAGACACAGGGCTGAGCTCGGGGCTCCTGGCGACGACCTGGACGCAGACAGCAGCCCGAGGCAGGAGGCTCCCACGACGCTAGCGCTGCATCGCGCGACGTCGTGTCGGCCCCAGGACGGGGGATCGCCTTCCGTGTTGTGCCTGCTCATCGCAAGAGCAGCAACCTGCGCGTGCGCTGTGCGTCGCCGGCCCTCATCCGGTACACGTAGATACCGGTCGCCACGGCCCTGCCGGCGTCGTCGGTTCCGTCCCAACGCACCTGGTGGGTCCCGGCGACCTGCTCCCCTTCGACCAGTGTGGCGAGCCGCTGTCCGGACAGGTTGTAGACCGCCAGCTCCACATGGGCTGTGCCTGGTAAGCTGAAGCGCAGCGTCGTGGAGCTGTTGAAGGGATTCAGATAGCTCTGTTCCAAGGTGAAGGCATCCGGTGTCGCATCGTACTCTTCGGTGATTGCCGTGCCCGTCTCTGTCTCGATCTGGCTGACGAACCGCATCTCGTCGAGATAGAAGGTGCCCTCGAGACTCCCCTGAATGCGGATCTCCTCGATCGGGACGTCCAGCCCCTGCCTTGTGGAGAGGACGCTGTTCTCGCTGCTGCCGATGATCAGGTCGCTGAAGGCGATCTCAACGGTCTGCCACTCGGCCCGGTCGAGATCGACGTGGCCCTCCAGCAGATCGATGTTCTCCGCCGGAGCGATGCGTAGGGTGAGGAAGGGTACCCTGGCAGTCAGGGTGCCTGGATGGAAGGCGAATCGCAAGGAGCGGTACCCGGCGGCGCTCACCGGGGTGTCCGGCCGGAACACGAGACCCTAGCCACGGAAGCCCACATCCGATGCCGTCGCTTCCAGGGCATTGCCCTCGAAGGTGGGACCTGAGGCACCGAACTCCGACAGACGAACGGTGTTGTCGCCCTCGAGACTCCATCCGGGGGCGAGGGACTCGCTGGCGATCAGCAGATCCCCGGCAGGGAGCGATTCGATCACGTGCCGAAGCTGGACCGAGACGAGCTCGCCGTCGATCCGTTGTGAGATCTCCACCAGGATCGGGAGTGCGCCACTGTGGTCGATATCGAGATCGACCTCCAGTCGATAGGTTCCGGCTTCCTCCCGGACCAGTGGCGTCGCCTTCGATCCACCCAGGGCGCTGAGGTCGGCGATCGCCTCGACGGGCGTGCCTTCGACCAGTCCGCTCACGTCCACCGTCGCCCGGATGCGCAGGGACTGACCGGCGGCGACCCGCTCGGGGGAGACCTGACGGAATCGGGCTTCCAGAGAGTAGGGCAGGATCTTCAGGATCATGTGGGTCACCCAGTCGCTGCTGACGTAGGGGTGGCCGCGAGGGTCGCTCACCACGCCGACGGGACGAGCCCACGAGCCCGCGCCGATCGTCGGCTGGAAGCCGGTGAGGAAATCGGCGATCCGGGCGTTGCTACCATCTGGCTCGACGAAGAGGGTGGAGACCTTCATCCCCGGGACGTTCGCATTCGGACTGCCCCGGAAGGCCATGAAGGCAGCACCTCGGTAGATCTCCGGAAAGGCATCGTCCTCATAGAAGTGCAACTGCATGGGCGCCAGGTGCGCCGGTGCCAGCGCCACGGGACGCTCCATGCGGGCCACGTCGGCTGAGTCCTGTGCCGTGATGGGGAACAGGGCGCTCACGTAGCTGGGGATCGTGAAGTCCGTCCACACTTGGTGCCCGAAGGCCAGAGGCCAGCCGTAGAACCCGCTATCCCGGATGATGGTGATGTACTCCGGCGGCAGCATCCCGCCCTCGCGGTCATGGCCGTTGTTGTTGGCCCAGAGCTCGCCTGTCATCGGGTGGATGGCCATGCCGACGGCGTTGCGCAGGCCGCGGGCGAAGATCCTTCGCCCGGAGCCATCGAGGTTGAATATGAGAATTGTGGCGCGTTCGGGATCGTCCTCGCGGCAGATGTCGCAGGTCGAGCCGACGCTGACGAAGAGCTTTCCGGCCAGTGAATCGATGGCGATCGTACGTGTGACGTGCTGCCCCTGCGTGGGGATGTCGGGGATAAGCACGTGCCGTGTCTCGTAAATGCCGTCGCCGTCACCGTCGCTGAAGCGCAGGATTTCGTGCGTGTCGGCCACGTACAGGTCGCCGTCATGGAAGGCCAGGCTGTTGGCCCACCACAGGCCGTCGGCGACGACGCGCACGCCGTCGGCCACGCCGTCGCCGTCGTCATCGGGCAAGGCCAGGATCTGGCCTTCGCGTTGCTCGATGGGCGGTGGTCTGCTGCCGATGGCCACCGGCGGACCGAATTGCGAGGCGCGGCCGACCTTCATGTTGGCCACGTGCAGCACACCGTGAGGGCCGATGGCCATCTGCCGTGGTCCCCTCAGGCCCGGTGCGGCAAAGACCCTGGCCGAGAACCCCGCCGGCAGGTTCACGGTCATGTTCTGCGGTACGTCATCCCGGAACGCTTCGGGAACCTGCACCGAAACCGCGTGTAACGGCAGGTCCACCACCGGCGTCAGCTGAATCGTCCCGGGCGGATTAGGGTCCACGACGTCGGGTTTGCCTCCTGGCACCATGATCATCGTACCCCACTGCTTCAACCAGGTGCGCTTGTCGCGCTCCCCGGTCCACCAGTGCTCGTGATGGAAGTTGCCGAAGTTGCCTTCGCCACGTTCGGGCTCGTCGATGTCGGCGACGGCCAGATTCAGTCCCATCTTCACCTCACCCAGTTCCGGCGACCAGAAGATGCCGGGCTCTACCTCCAGACAGGGATTGGCCTTCACCTTCCACTCGATCACATATCCGGGGCCCTCGGTGGCACGGTCCTTGACGCGGCTCACCGCTTCCATGTCGCCGTTGAGGATCCAGCGCTGATAGGTATTCCAGGCGTCGACGTCTGACCTCTGCTCACCCTCCATCAGGCCGCCCGTGCCCAGGCCACCCAGCCTGGACTTGTGGGTGCTGGCCACCATCTGCCAGCTGGCACCGTTGCCCTTGTTGTTCTCGTTGTCGCCATCGCTCCACTCGTAGCGCGCGTTGACGAGCAGCTCGATGCCGTCGCCGAACCACGGCCAGCCTTCACGGGTCAGCTCGTGTGCCTTGTTATTGTTCGCGGGCAGCCAGCGATCGATGTCGAAGGCGTAGATGACATCGTCGCTGACATCGAAGACGACGTAGAGGTCGGTACCGTCGTGCTTGATCCAGACCGTTGCATCCAGATCGGCACTCGAATCGATGGCGCTGAACTGAGGTGTCCAGGTTCTGAAGTCGGTGATCTTCGTGGTATCATCGTATTCCCCCGGCGCGATGCGGCCGTCGAGGGTCGGAGTGCTGCCCCGATAGATGCGGACCTGCTTGGGGAAGGCGCCGGCAGCGACCGGGGGTGGTGGTGTGATGCCCCCCACCAGCGCGGCGAGTGCAAGGCAGGCGAGTACTCTGGTTCTCATGGGCGTTTCCTTTGTCAGGGCCAGGAGTCTGAGAGACGTAGACTGCCCCAAAGACTCCTGAGCATTGAGCCGCCAGCAGTCGAATCTGGATATTCTACCGTTTGTGTGCAAACGTTTGCAGTTGATCAGGCTGGCCATCTTCGGTAGCGGGCTGCAGGCGTGACGTGCTGACGGCGCCCAGACAGAGACCCGTCTGAGCATCGATCTGGGCGACCCGGCGCTGTGAAGGCATGGTCGAGGGCCTACGACCCTTCTATCAGCTGGAGAGTCAGATCAAGACGAGAAAGTAACCCAGGCTGCCGCGCTGCGTTCGCCCCGAGGATCACCAGTTGGCGCCGTCTTTGACGGCAGAGCCAAAACTGCTGAATGTCCCACTAGGACAATCAAGGAGAGCCTCCATTGAAACGCAGAGAATTTATCAAGGCGGCGAGTGCTGCCGGCACTGCCAGCCTGCTGTCGCCGGACCTGATCTTCGGCCAGTCCCGACCGACGGCCGCCTATTTCCAGCTACATCCCTTTGTCGATGCTCACCCCGAAGCGGTCTTCATCAAGCTGACGCAGGTATCGGACAAGACCGCAGCGGAGGAGAAGGTCCGGGCAGGTCATGAACTTGCCGGACAGCTGTTCGTGACCAGCGATGTCGGCGGTTACGCCATGGGCAGCAAGATCGCCATCAAACCGAACCTCACCTGCCTCGGCGGCAACTTCTCCACCGCCCGCATGGGCATCGCCACCGACGCAGACTTCGTCGCCGGCTTCATCGAGGCCATGAAGGATGGACTCGGTATGGACGGCAGTCAGTTCTACCTGCGCGAGGGGAACCTGCTGGGCGACGCCTACTGTCCGCAGAACGAGGTGCTGGACTGGTACGGCCCGATGGCAGAGCGGGTGGGCGCTCATCTGACCGACTTCGACAGCGGTCGGCCGATGGCAGCGGCCTCCCTGGCCAACCTGGAGGAGGGGGCAGAGGTCATCTGGAGAGAGGTTCCGAATGGGGTCATCTTCCAGCGGATCGGCTACGTGGCTCCCATGAACGCGGCCGATGCCTTCAACATCAACATCGCCAAGTTCAAGGCCCACGGCATGGGTATCACACTGTCCTCCAAGAACTGGCAAGGGACCAACGTGCACCCGTATGTGCACTACTGTGAGAGTCTGAGTCGTCTCACCCGTGGCAAGCCGGCCTCCTTCGTCAATGATGTACACCCTGAATTCGCCGAAAGTGTCACGGCGCTGCACGATCAGCATCGTGAAGCCGGTGTTCCCCGCTGGGACCGCCCGGGCAGCGACTGGAACAGCGGCTGGGGCATGGAAGGATGGGCGCAGAAAACCCTCGACAATCTCTCGGCATCGAGCATGGACCTGGCCATGATCGAGGGGATCTACGGACGGGATGGCAACTGGATGGACGGTCCCCACAGCGGCTCCTCCAAGGACTTCATGACCAACGTCGTCATCTTCGGCCGGAATCCCATCAAAGTGGACATCATCGGTCACTGGCTGGCCGGCCATGAGCCGGGGAACTTCGGCCTGTTCCATTCGGCCATGACCCGTGGGCTGAGCGACACCGTCGACCCTGAACAGATCCCAGTCTATGCCTGGGAATCGGGGCAGCCTCAGCGTCGCGAACTGTCGACCTTCGAGCGCACACCGCTGATGACCTATTACCTGAACCGAGACTACGATGGCCAGGACGAGAGCCACTGGCATATGGTGGACGAACCCTTCGAATACCCCGTCGCTACCGCCGTCGTGAGTGATCTGCAGGCGACCCCGCAGAGCCACGTGCTGGCGCAGAACTACCCGAATCCCTTCAACGCCTCGACGCTGATCGAGTATCGCCTGCCCCAGGCGACCCATGCCCGCATCGAGATCTTCAACGGACAGGGCCAGCTGGTGGAAGTGTTGAAGGACGGCTGGCACGCCGGCGGCTCCCACGTCGTCAGCTGGGATTCCGGGCGGCGGGCCACGGGCACTTATTTCTACCGCTTTTCGACGTCGGGCTTCAACGAGTCGCGCAAGATGCTGCTGGTGCGGTAGGTGAGAGGCCTGTGGATCGAGGTTCTGTCCGTGGTGCTGCTCTCGTCAGCGTGGCTGTGGGCGGCAGGATCGAACATCGCACCGGACGCGCTGACGCGGGCGACGCAGGGATACAATACGTACTCCGGTGAACTGGCTTTCCTCACCGATGGCCTGACGCCGGACAACAGCGATCAGCCAGGCGTCTTTGCCTGGCCCACCAAGGGCAACCTGGTGTTCGAATTCGACGCTCCCCTGGTCATCGAGGGGGTTCGCATCCGAGTGGGCGCCGACGCGGGATCGTACGCGGCGATCGCCTACGTGGGAGCGCGCTACGGGGAGAGCGGCCAGACGGAGACCGCCGACGGGGCGTTCGTCGCCGACGCCTACGATACCGACATGCGATCCGACGTCTGGGTGGAACTCGCCTTTCCTGCCGATACCGTTACCGACTACATCGAGTTGATCACTGAGTCAGGGGCGCAATTCTATGAGATCGAGATCACGGGGGGCAGGCCGCCATCGACCGAGGTCAGGACTCACTCATGGGGCCAGGTGAAAGGAAGATAGGCAAGGGACGCGTCAGGCCGGACAGTGGTCGGCAACCCTTCGGCGACATGAACTGCAGGCTCAAACCCGTCCTTGACGGCGACTGGCGGACAGTGGCCCCGTCACCAGATCTGACCGCCAAACTCGGCCGCGCAGGCTTCCTGGAAGAGCAGGCCACCAGAGTTGAACACAATGCCGTGGTTGACAACCACGTGTTCTGTGACGCACTGGGCATCTGGCACTGCTGGGCGTGCGTTCGGAGCACTGCCGTCGGTCGCGTCCTGTATCACTGGAAGACGGAGGACTTCTTCGCTTCTCCCTGGCAGGCCACCGGCGAGGTCCTCCGCTGTGACCGGACCGCGGGCGAGAGCATCCACGACTACCATGGGCAGGAGTGGATTCAGTCGCCCTACTTCATAGAGGTTGACGGCACGTATTTCATGTTCTACGGCGGCCATACGACCGGGGTCGGCGCCGACGGCAATCCCGCCCACGGCGATGATGAACGCAATGAGTGCCAGATGTGTCTGATGACGTCCCCTGACGGCGTCACCTGGACGCGCCATCGCAACGCCGCAGGCCTCAGTCGGATCTTCGTCGGTCCCGGGGAGGTTCGTGACCCCTGTCTGCTGAACGTGGACGGTGTCTGGCACTGCTACTACGCCGGCTACGAAGCTGGCAAGCGTCACTTGCCCGGGTTCTACGTTCGCACCAGCGACGATCTCACCAATTGGTCCGAGTCGATCTGTGTGCACCGCGACCTGGACATGGCCGGCGGGCGGTGGGACTGCGAGTGTCCACACGTCGTCTATCGGCAGGGCTACTTCTACCTCTTCCGCACCGAGGACTACTACGAGTCGCGTACCCATGTGTACCGCAGTGAAGACCCACTCGATTTCGGTGTTGGCGAGGCCGGCGACAAGTATGTCGGCTTGTTTCCAGTCGCTGCGCCGGAGCTCTTCATGGGACCCGACGGGCAGGAATTCGTGACTTCAGTTCACAACCCGCCCCTGGGCGCACAGATCGCGCCTGTCCGCTGGGAAACCCGTCCGACGGCCTGACATGACATCCAGATCCATCTCAACCCTCCAACGCTTCCTGCGCAGTGAGGGTTCCGTCCTCGCCGATACCATACCCATGAGTGCCGCCTTTGTCGATCGCATCGGGGCCACCACAACTCGTTCTGCGATCCGACGACTGCGCCCCGGCTACAGACTTGTTTCAGGACCTTTCGTATCGACCTCAGACACGCTGGCCGGGGATCCCCAGTACGGTTTCCCGTGCCCCTGGATCACCAACCACTACCGCAGGGGAGGCAAGGCCTGGGCGGGTTATCATTCCTCGGCAGACGTACCGCGGCTTCTGAGCCCCGCCGGTCTTGCGACGGTGACCCTCTCTTCAGCATCCTATCTGGTCTATCTGGCCAACGCCGGCAATCGAGAACTGCTTGAGGTCGCTGAGTCCGAGACGCACAGGGTCATCCAGCAGATCCGGCGCCTCAGGAAGGCCGACCGCGCGGAGTACGAACGGCTCCAGCATCACGTCACGATAGACCGGCTCAAGCGCTGGATGCGGGATGGGTCCCGCGCCGAGGTCCTCTCTCTTCTAAACGGAATGGAGTCAGCCGTCGGCCGTTCCGGTCCAAGACCCGGTCCGGCCTCCAGGCGTTACGCGTCTTATTCGCGCTTGCCGAGGAGGACACGCCCGATCACGCCAACTCTCGAGAACTCGCGTGAGCCGATGGCCACCCAGATCCGTGAAACCGGCCTGCCTGGCTGGACCCTCTTCTGGGCGGACGGCTCTCGTTCGATCGCCGCGATCGCAAAGCTTGTCTCGCAGGAACTGGAGAGAGAGGTGTCTCCAGAGACAGTCTCTCGCTTCTTCGAGGCGCACGAATCTCTGGGGTACGTGGATCTGCCCCCCGTCGCGCGGTCCCCGCGACGGCCGAACAGACGCCCTGGTTGACTCGCCGCACCCCCCGTGGTTGTTTGCCCTGCCATGGCAAGAAACAGACGTGGTAGAAGGCGATTCTCGGGCCTCTTTCTCGTCATCGGCTGTGAGGCGTTCGTAGGCGGCACCAGGTCGGAGGCGGTCGAGGTGCAGAAGGACACGTGGGACTGGGCGGTGTCGATGCTTTCGGTGGCGCGTCACTTCGACGGTGCGCAGGGCAAGGTCGCCCCCATGGGCGACTCCAATACCTACGCCAACCCCGCCGGACGCTGGGTCCGCATCGGCGTCGGCAAGAGCAGGGCTGAGGCGGCCCTCAGCCGGTGGATGTACTCCCATCGCGAGGACGAGCACAATGGCTGGTGGCTGGCCGCTGACGATCAGCCCGAGGGGCGAAGCTGGACGGCGGCCAGCGGCGTGAGGTCAGGCGAGTTTCTCGCCGGAGGCAAGGGTGGACTGCCCTCTCTGGACGAGATGCTGGCGGCACACAGTCCACAGATCGTGTCGATCCTTCTCGGCACCAACGATCTGCACGCCGGCGTGTCAGCGCCGGTATTCCTGGCCAACATGGAGACCATTCTGCGCACCTGCGTGGACGCCGGCGTCATTCCTATCGTCAACACGTTGCCGCCGACGAACTGGGGCGCAACAGAACAACTGCTGGCCTACAACCATGGTCTGATCGCTCTCGCTCGCCGTCTGCGGCTGCCGATGATCGACGTGTACGGTGAGTTTCTGACGCGGCGGCCGGCAGAGAGCTGGTTGGGAACCCTGGTCGGCCAGGATGGCGCCCACCTTACGCCTGTCAACGCTGCGGGACCGGCGACCGAGCAGAATCTGATGGATGGCGGATATCTGCTGCGCTGCTGGCTGCAGGTGCGCAAGGTGGCCCAGATCAAGGCCCGGGTGATCGATGTGCTGTGGCCCCCGGCTTCCCTGCTGGCAGAGGGTGTGCCACGGAGGGCCTGGTTCCCGAAGGCGCGGCGACGGGAACCACCTTCGGGGGCGGTGGTTCCCGTGGCAACAGTCGAAGATCTGCTACACGCTGTGGAGGTTGCCCGTCCGGGGCAGACGATTCTGCTGGCCGATGGCCACTACATGCTGCCGCGGTATCTCGAGATCAGAACGGATAGTCTCACGCTACGCGGCGCCTCAGGCGATCGCCACGCCGTGGTCCTCGACGGCGGGCAGAGCACCGCCGGCGAGTTGCTCGGCTTCTCCCGCTGTCGCGGTGTGACGGTGGCCGACCTGACGATCCAGAACAGCAAGTGGAACGGCTTCAAGATCAACTCCGACGCCAATGTGCAGGAGTTGACCATCACCAACTGTGTCATCCACAACATCTGGCAGCGTGGTGTGAAGGGGGTCGTCGTCCCCGAAGCGGTGCGGGAGGAGTTTCGTCCGAAGGACTGCCGCGTGCAGTACTGCCTGTTCTACAACGATCGTCCGAAGCGGTACGCCGACGACGAAGCCGACACGCCGGAGAACTTTCAGGGAAACTATATCGGTGGGCTCGATGTGATGTTCGCCCGAGACTGGGTGATCAGCGACAATGTCTTCATCGGCATCCAGGGACGCAGCGGCGAGGGCCGGGGAGCCATCTTCCTCTGGAACGACTCCCAGGGCTGCATCATCGAGCGCAATGTGATCGTCGACTGTGATGCCGGGGTGTCACTGGGCAATCCCACGCGCGCCCCCGGGGTGGAGGTGCACTGCAGCGACTGCATCGTGCGCAACAACTTCGTCACCCGTGCCCATGAGAACGGCATCTTCGCCGCTCTGACGCGTGACAGCCAGATACAACACAACAGCATCCATGACCCGGCCAGCGCGCTGCAGCGCCTGATCCGGGTGATCATGGACAATCAGAACCTGGTTGTGGCCAACAACCTGCTCAGCGGACCGCCCCTGCAGAATCAGTCGAATCCCAGGGCCCGGCTCGTCGGCAATCTGACGGTGCCACAGGCCGGCTTTTTCATCGCCCCCGCTGAAGGTGATCTGCACCTGCGGGAAGCCGCCGACGAGGTGGTCGGCCGGGCCGAACAGGCGTGGATGACGGTGGACGACATCGATGGGACACAGCGTGAGCCGGTGGGAGACATCGGCGCCGACGAGTGGGATGGCAGGGTCCGGTAGCCTCCCATGTCACAGGTAGGCCTGTCCAGAGGGGGTTGTCTCGTGATCTTGGTCCTGGCCCTGGGCTCGCCTGTGGCCGGCCGCGCCGATCCAGGTCCGGGGGACGTCTTCCGCGAGTACATCTGGCGCGGACCCTATGTGAATGCCGGTTCCTGGCAGCGGGTAACGCACGCCGGTGCCACCGCTTCCGGAGCTGACGCCTTCCTGCCCAATCCCGTCAACCGTGTTTCCATCGACGACCTCACGGGCGCCGTGAGGGGCGAGATCTACATCGAGCTGTGGGGCGGCCACGCCGGCACCAGCCGCAAGGCCATCCGTCTGAACGGGCACGATTGGATTCCCATTCCTGAACCCGTCACGATTCCCGGCAACTCCGGCGATCCCCGCATCGGGAGTGCAGAGTGTTACCAGCAGTTCACCTACCCCTCGGTTGTCGTGCCGCTGGACCAGCTGCACGTGGGCGACAACACCTTCGAGTTCTCCGCCGGCCCCCAGATCTGCTTCAACTTCGGATGGGGACAGTGGGGTCTGTACGCCGCCGCTTTCCGCATCTACTACGGCGATGACAAGCCCCATCCCACGGGACGGATCGTCACCCCGACGTCCGGCAGCACCTTCGGTGATTCGTTGTATCTGGAGGCTGAAGTCACCGGCACAACTGCCGTAGAGCGGGTCGACTTCATCGCCCGCTACGAGGACTTTGACTACGAGGGCAACGGCCTATATCGCCAGTGGCACTACCGCTACCGGTACGGGAGCATGGAGAACCACCTCGGCACCTCCACCGACGTACCCCACACGGCCGTCTGGTCCACCGCCTGGGTTCCCGATCAACCGGGTCCCATCCAGGTCATGGCGCGCCTCACAGACATCTCCGGTCTCAGCCACATGACGCAGCCTGTGGACGGGCTGGTTCTCGAACGCCCCGGCAAGGCGGTGAAGCTGTATAAACCTTTCGACGTGCCTCCTGCCTGGCAGACCCGGGTCGGCAATCGACACAGGTCCCGACTGTTCATCGGTCACGACCTGGAGCGGGCGACGGCAGCGCGCATGATGCTGGTCACGTGGAGCGGCGGCCACGCGGATGCTATCGGCATCAACGACTCGGTCGTCGTCAAGCGCGTAGGCGGCGCCCACAACTACAGCCTCGATGCGGTACCGCTGCCCCTCGATCTGATTCGTCAAGGGACCAACACGATGTTCACCTACGCCCAGACGACCCACCACGGCATCGAAGTCATGTGGCCCGGCATCGCGCTGCTGGTGCAGTACACCGGCCTGGAGGCCCCCTTGCCACCCGTTGCCGATCTGGCCGTCTTCGCCGACGAACTCGCCGATGGCTGGCGACTGAACAGACGGGAGGAGACGGACATCGGGCTGACGGCGGATCAGGTGTTTGCCGGCGGCTCGGCCCTGCGGGTAACGCCGGCGCCCGGGTTTATCTTCTTCCTGGAGATGACCGCCAGTGTGCCGGTTCCCACCAGCGGGTACCGGTCTCTGCATCTGGCCTTCTTCCCCGAGGATGTGGAGCTGACGGGGATTCCAGCGTTCCGCCTGTACGTCAACGACAGAGCCGTCGAACTGCAGGGCGACACGTTTCATCTCGATTTCGGCAGTCCTCAGTGGCAGGAGATCGAGATCCCCCTTGACGGTCTGGGGTTGCGGTTTCCATACGTCGAAACGCTGCGGCTGGAAGGCCGGCTGCAGGGAGCCTTCCTGCTGGACGATGTGCGTCTGGTGGCCGAGTCAGAGGCGACAGCCGTCGTCGAGCAGAAAGACCGGACACAACCCTCTGGGTTCGCGCTTCTGCCGAACTATCCCAACCCCTTCAACGGCGGCACAACGCTCCGCTTCGTTCTTGCCCGTCCAGGCGATGCGGAGCTCAACGTGTACGATCTACTGGGTCAGAAGGTGGCTGGTGTGACGCGGGCGTACCTGACAGCTGGCTATCACAGCCAGACCTGGGATGGCCGTGGCGACGACGGACGTGCCCTGGCCAGTGGGGTCTATTACAGCCGACTTCGACATGACGGTCAGGACAGGATTCGCAGCCTTGTCGTTCTTCGGTAGAATCCAGGCATCACCCTCGAACAACTCTCAGGAGGCTCTGTATTGACCCATCCAGCCATCACCGATCCCGCGTGGCAGATCGGCGGCCCGGGAGGCGGAGGCGCCACCTTCTATCCCACCTTCCACCCTACCGACGCGCAGCGCCTGGCCGTCCGTTGCGACATGACAGGCATCTACCTGTCCGCAGATGGTGGGGAGAGCTGGCGCCAGCACAATCTCACGAGTGTGGCCAGTGCCTTTGCCTTCGAACGGGAGAACCCCGACGTCGTCTATGCCGGCACCACCGGGCTGTTTCGCACAGACGACTTTGGTGACAGCTGGCAGAGACTGTTTCCGACCACGGCGGACGTTACCGCGGCGATCATGCCGACTTTCAGTTCGAGCTGAAGCCCGACAGCGTCTACCCGTCTCCCGCCGGGTCGGTGTCGGCCATCCTCATCCACCCCGACGATCGTGACATCCTCTTCGTCGCCGTGAGCTCGAAAGCCGGGACGACGCTGTGCCGGTCGACCGATCGGGGCGCCACGTGGGGCCGGCGGGCGACCTTCCAGGCGCCGGTCTCCGGCCTGTTCTGCGCGTCCTCGGAGCCCGAGAGGGTATACGCCGTCACCACCATGGCGGTCCACACCCTGACCCTCGACGGCGAGACCGAGACAGAACAGGCACTGCCGGAGGGCGTTCGTCCCGCCATTCGCGTGGCAGCAGGATGGGATGAGGCCAACGATTCACTCCGCGTATACGCGGTTTCCGGCATTGAGGGCGAGGGGGGTGATCACGAGGGACGAGGCTTCGTCAGCCACGATGGGGGCATCACGTGGGAACGCTTCGACCACCGGCTGGCAGCAGCGGCATCGGTTCCAGCCGACGACGTTGGGCTGTCCTTCGCCTGTGCGGTCACCTCGCCGACCAAGAGCCTGACGGCGTACGCTGTCTGTGATCGCTTCATGGACAGCAATGAGCGGGGAGAGGCCGGAACCTGGTACGGGATCCTGAAGACCATCGACGGCGGCCAGACATGGCGGCGGTCATCGACTGGCATCCCTCATCAATGGCAGAATACCTGCTACTGGGTACAGTTCGACCCGGAGCAGAAGGACAAGGTGTGGTCCGCCTGGGGCGGGTATCACGATCTGCCGAA
>DASCMS010000005.1:0-36844 GCA_036011085.1 Candidatus Latescibacterota bacterium | reverse complement strand
GCCGCCCACAGACGTCGGGTGCGCTCCGTCAAAAGCGGAGAAAGAGACTCGTATTTCCTTCGGAGCGTTTCGATATCCACGCTCCAAACATGACTCCAACTACATCATGAAGTCTAGTGCTTATTTCTCGGAGAGCCCTAAGAGGCAGAGATTGCTGATGGGTCCCTGGCTGCACGGGTTCTCACCCGATGGCAGGATCGGTGAGATGGACTTCGGCGCCCATAGTTGGCCGGATCTGCAGCAGACACAGCTGGCCTGGTTCGATCGCACGCTCAAAGGCATGGATACCGGCCAGAAGTCACCGGTCCGGATCTTCGTCATGGGTGAGAACAAGTGGCGCGATGAGAGGGAGTGGCCGCTGCGACGGACGCAGTACACGGAGTACTGGTTGCACAGCGAGGCAGGCGCCAACACACGTACCGGTGATGGTTCATTGACGACGGTGGCGCCGGATTCAGCCGTCACTGACACCTTCACTTACGACCCCGCAGATCCTGTGCCGACGAAGGGCGGCGCTCTTCTCGGTCTTCCCGCCGGACCCTTTGACCAGACAGAGATCGAGGACCGTGAGGATGTCCTCGTCTACACGACACCCGTCCTCGAACAGGCGGTGGAGGTGACCGGGCACATCCAGCTCCTCCTCTTCGCTGCCTCCGATGCACTCGACACCGACTTCACCGCCAAGCTCATCGATGTCCATCCCACGGGCTATGCCCAGAACCTGACCGACGGCATCGTCCGCGCCAGCTTCCGCGAATCCGACACCCACCCGTCACCGATCACACCCGGTCATGTCTACCGCTACGAGATTGACGTGGGTGTCACCAGCAACCTGTTCCACGCCGGCCACCGCATTCGTCTGGAGGTGTCGAGCAGCAACTTTCCCCGTTTTGATCGCAACCAGAACACCGGTCACGCCTACGCGCAGGATGCCGAACTGGTGCCCGCCCACCAGACCGTGCACCTGGGTGGCGGGCAGGCGTCACACCTGATTCTGCCGGTGATACCCAGGTAGTTGGGGCCCGCGTCGATTCAGAGAAGTCGAACGAAGGCCAGCCGCAGCTCGTCGAAGTCTCCGAGCCTTTCCCTCAGGTGCTCGTGCACCAGTCGGCGGTCGATCTCCATGTACTCGTGCACGAGGATGTTTCGGAACCCGATCATCGTCGCCCAACGACTGGCAAGATCAGCGTCGACGAGACCATGTTCGGCGAGACGGTCTGGTACGTCCGTCGTCTTCGCCACCGCTCCGAGTTCTTCGTCCGCTACGACGTGGTTTCCCATGTCGTCGATCAATTCGATGCTGAGCTGCAGAAAGCGCTCCGCACTCCCATAGCGCTCCGGATTCGCGATGAACTCTTCGTAGCTATAGGCGGCGAGACGTCGCAGAATCACCAGGTACTCTTCCAGGCGTTCGAGACGTCGCTGGAGCAGTTCGCGGTCAACCATTGAGCGCTCGGCGCCGGTACGCCTCGTGGCGTACTCGTAGCAGGGGTTCCAGGTCCCGGTACTGGCGCAGCGTCCGTGAGAAATAGTCACCGGTGGAGAAATCCGGGGCCGTGTAGAGAGGGTGATTCTGTCGCACGGCGTGGAATTGCAGAACCAGATCGGTGCCATCGAGGAAAACCAGATCGGCACGCTCGAACCCTGCCAGAGCGAGGGCTTTGAGCATTTCCAGGCGTTGTCCCTGCACCGCCTCGTGGGCGGGCACGACGGCGATATCGATGTCGCTGTCGTGGCGCGCCCGGCCCTCCGCTGTCGAACCGAACAGATAGACGGCCCTCACGCCGGCGAATTCGCTCAGCGTGCGGCCGATGCAGTCTCCCTGGTCCCTGGTGAACGGGGATGTTGTCGAAGCGTGTGGCATTGTGGGTAAGATCGGCCCGCAGCCGAGCTTTGGCGAGTTGTTTCGGGGAGCCGCCGTCGGCTGTGGCCGCTACCTTTGCTGGCGCCCAAACGCGGTTTCCACTTTGACTACACCGAGCTTGCCGTTCATGCAGATCCGTTATGTGCTCTACGTCTTCCTCTCCGCCCTCACCGGGGCCGGGGGTGTGATTCTCACCGAGATCCTGCTCCGGTTCTGGACGGTTCCCGCATTACACATCGCCATCCCCGCCAGTCTCATCGGTGGGTGCTTTCTGCTGCTGGGCGCCGCCCTGCAGCGTACGTGCGGCTGGATCGACTGGCCTGCCACCGACTGGCTGCGACTGTTGGCCGCCGCCGGGGCCACCTTCGCCCTGGGGTTTCTCCTGCTCTACGAGGCCATCGACCTCATCGGTGCGAGCAAGACGCTGCTGCTGTCGCGGCTGGAGGTGATCTTCATCGTCAGCCTGGCGGTGGTCTTTCTCGGAGAGACGTGGACCCGACGCCACTGGTTTGCCTGTGTCCTGGCGCTCTGTGGCACGGTGCTGGTCACCTTCGACCCAGACGCTCTCGACCTGCGGTTCGCCCTCGGAGAGATGATCGCCGTGCTGGCGGCCCTGGTCTTCGCTGTCGGAATCATTCTGCTGAAGTCGCTCGTCGACCACCGCGACGGCCAGCTGGTGACCGGTTATGGTCTTCTTCTGGGCGCCATCATGCTTCTCCCTTTCGCCCTGTACGAGGGATTGAGTCTCCAGATTCTGGCCGACCTCAGTGGCTGGGGGTTGCTGGCACTGCTCTTTCGCGGCTTGTTCCTCGGGATTTCGTGGGTCACCTACAACATCGCCATGAAACACCTCGGTGCCTCCCACTGCACGGTACTGTTCCTCAGCGTTGTCGTCTTTACCGTCGTGTTGCAGGTGTCTATCGACGGCGCCTTCCCCGAACTGGGTCTGCGAGTGCCAGCTAACCTGTTCGCGTCTCTGGTGGGGGGCGGCATCATCTGTGTCGCCGTGATCCTGCTGCAGCGGCAGGAGTGAGACCACCGCCCGGTACCGCATGGAGTCGCCCCTCTCCCCAGCAAGGAGCCCGGTTTGCAGCCGACAGAAGCCTCACCCAGCCTCTCCGTCCTCCCCTATCTCACCGAGCGGCCGACCGACAGGAACATCTATCAGTCGATTGGTGTCGAACCCATCATCAATTGCCGCGGAACCTTCACCATCCTCGGTGGCTCGGTGGAGCTGCCGGAGGTCCTGGCGGCAATGGAGGCCGCTTCGGGGTACTTCGCGCAATACGACGAGCTGGCGGCCGCCGTCGGTCAGCGGCTGGCCGACATCACCGGCGCCGAGTGGGGTCTCATCGCCGCCGGCTGTGCCGCCGGCATCAAGCATGTCACCATCGCTTGTGTAACCGGCGGCAATCCCGAGAAACTGATCCGTGTCCCCGACCTGACCGGGTTCGACAGGACGCAGGTCATCATCCCCGGGACCTCGCGTAACGCCTACGACCACGCGGTACGCAACGTCGGCGTCGATGTCGTCACGGTGGACACGCCGGAGGAACTCGAGCGCGCCATCGGTCCGCAGACGGCGATGATCTACCTGACGACGGGCGGTGCGTCGGAGCCAGACAGGCCACTGTCGCTGGAACGTATCGCAGCCATCGCCCATCCCCTGCAGATCCCCATCCTGGCCGACGCTGCCGCCGAGGATCTCACCATTCCCTCCATCCACCTGCAGCGAGGCGCCACGGTGGTCGCCTACAGCGGCGGCAAGGCACTGTGCGGCCCCCAGTGCGCCGGCCTCGTGCTCGGCCGCAAGGATCTTCTCATCTCGGCCTGGCAGGCCAGTTCGCCGCATCACGGACCGGGACGCGACAACAAGATCGGCAAGGAGGAGATCATGGGCATGCTCGCCGCGGTCGAGGCCTGGGTAACCCGTGATCACACCGCTGAGTGGGAGACCTGGCTGGCCCTGTTGGAGACGATTTCGCAACGGGTGACCGGGATTCCCGGCGTCTCGACGCGGGTGACCGAACCCACGGGGCTCAACAACCGGTCGCCGACGC
Source organism: Candidatus Latescibacterota bacterium (assembly GCA_036011085.1). Classification (GTDB taxonomy): domain Bacteria; phylum Latescibacterota; class UBA2968; order UBA8231; family UBA8231; genus UBA8231. The sequence goes on along the minus strand of DASCMS010000005.1, from coordinate 32,920 downwards.
TGACGGTATCCTGGGATCCGGACAGCCTGCACATCACCGGGGAGGAGGTGGCCGAGGACTTCGCCAGAAACGCGCCTCGGATCGCCATCGGCTGCGACGATGGCGCCGGCGAAGCGTGCCTTCGTATCACCCCGAGCCAGATGCAGCCCGGGGATGAGATCGTCGTCGCCGACCGCATCCACCACATCCTCGCCACGGATCGCAACCCCAGGGTGACAGACATGCAGCCGGCCGGCACCGACCTGAGCGGTTCGTGGGATCTGCGCATCGAATACTCCACCAGCACCAGCCAGCACCGGCTGCTCATCCAGCAGGAGGGCAACTGGATCACCGGCACGCATGAGAGCGACTTCACCAGCCAGCCGCTCCACGGAACGGTGGAGGGGGACCAGGTCAAGCTCGAGAGCGTCGCCCGCAAACCGGGCGACTCGGTCCCCTTTCTCTTCGGTGGCACCATCGGGGCCGGGAGCTTCTCTGGATCGATCCACCTGGGGGAGTACCTGACCGCGGAGTTCACCGCTGAGCGCACCAGACGCGACGACCGTCGTCGCCGGATCTCAATCCCTGGCGGTCCGCCGCTGGCGACATAGCAGTTGGCAGGACGCGGCACCATGACCGACACCTGGCTCCTGCTCGACGAGCACCACATCCTCTACCGCGCCGGCACCCGGCGTGTATTCAACCCCCCCACGCGTCATTCGAGCCGTGCCCTCGTGGGTCCCACCGAGCCCTGGGAGACAGCGCTGGCCTGGAACAGCATCTACCGGAACCCGCACACCGGTCAGTACCAGCTGTGGTACCAGTCCTACAACGACGACAGCCGCCTGGCGGACCGTCGCTATGGCTGCGTCGTCTGCTATGCCGAGTCCGACGATGGCATCCACTTCACCAAACCCGAGCTCGATCTGTTCTCCTATGGCGACCGGGAACGGACCAACATCGTTCTGCTCGGCAGCGGCGGGCATTCCTACCGGTACTGCTGTTCCGTCCTGGTAGACGAGGCGGCCCCCGATCCCGAGCGCCGCTATCGCATGGCCTATTTCGACTGGACCGAGACCGACTCGGGTCAACGACCCGGCCTGTGCGTAGCGTTCTCGGCCGATGGCATGAGGTGGACGAAACACGCGGGATCACCCCTGTCACCAATCGCCTACGGCAGCAGCGGTGACGAGGTGCCATTCACGACCGACACGGACCGCCCATGGGCCGTACCACTCTCGATGAGTGATGCCACGGATGTTTTCTACGACCCGGTACGAGATGCCTATGTCTGGTACGGCAAGATGTGGATCGACGGTCCCGATGGTCGTATGGCCTGGAAGCACGCGATGGGCCGCTGCGAGAGCGCCGACTTTCTCAACTGGTCGACGCCGGAGTTGGTGCTGGGACCGGACGACGATGACCTGCCTCACGTCGAGTTCCACACTACCCCCGTGTTCTACCACGAAGGCGTCTACATCTGCCTCAACCAGATTCTCGATCGCGCCATGGGAGGAGGTGTCATCGATGTGGAGCTCATGGTGAGTCGCGACGGCTGCGCCTGGCAGCGCCCTTTCCGTGACGAGTTCTTCCTGCCTCGCGGCGACGAGGGCGCCTTCGATGGGGGTTCGATCTTCACCAACTCGACACCGGTGATTCTCGACGAGGAGATGCGCTTCTACTACGGTGGCTATTCCGGCGGGGCGACCTCGGCCGATGACGGGCGGCACGTGAGCGGCATCGGCCTGGCCATACTGCCACGGGATCGCTTTGCCGGGGTCGGGGCACTGCCCCGCACCGACCTGCCGACGCAGCGCCGGCCCTTGGAGGGTATCGGTCAGGTGACTCTGAAGAGCACCGAGGTGTCACCCTACCGTGGCATCGAGCTGAATGTCGATGCCACAGAGGGTTGCGTCCGGGTGGAGATACTGGATGCGTCCGGCAGAAGGGTGCCCGGGTTCACCCGGGAAGACTCGGTGGCATTGCGAGGGGATGCTCTGCGTCACACCGTGCGCTGGCAGGATCGACAGCTGGGCGATCTGGGGGCGGGTGAGTTCATGCTGCGCCTGCACCTGGAGCGGGCCACGGCTTACGCGCTGCGGTGGCTGCGTTAGGCCCTTACAGCAGCCGGATGCGTGGACAACACCCTGTGCAGATCGGCCAGACGGTAGGGTTTGGGCAGCACCGCGTCGAAGCCATGCTCGGTCTACTCTGCCATGACCGGGCTGTCGCGGTAGCCGCTGGAGACGATGAGAAACGCGTCGGGGTGTCGTTGGCGAAGCTGCTCCGCCGCCGCCTCGCCTCCCATGTCGCCAGGGATTGTCAGATCGAGGATGACCGCATCGAAAGGGGAGTCTGAGTCGACCGCCTCGTCGTAGGCGCGCAATGTTGCTGTACCGCCTGTGGTTGTACTCCAGGTGCAACCGATCCTTGTCAGCACCTGGGTCGTCACCTTCAACACCATCTCCTCATCATCCATCAGCAGCACATGCAACCCCAGAGGCCGCGAGGCGTCATAGGCATCCTGGCCTGACGGTGCCGGGGCCTCGTCGGTGGCTGGCACGTAGAATGTGATCCATGTACCCTGCCCCGGTGTTGACGCCACGTCGATACAACCACGGTGGCGCTTCAGGATGGAATAACTCGTCGCCAGACCCAGGCCACGGCCCTCCTCCTTCGTCGTGAAATACGGATCGAAGATGCTGTCGAGGTGGTGTGCCGGAATGCCGACGCCGGTGTCGGAGATTTCGACTCGCAAGTAGATGCCGGATTCGATGGGCAGTGCCTGCTCGCCACGGTAGTCGACGGCGGTGACTTCGATCCCGATCGTCCCGCCTTCGGGCATGGCCTGGACGGCGTTCAGCAGGATGTTCTGCACCGCCTGACTGAACTGGCCGCGGTCGATCTGTGCCTGTGGCAGACCATCGGCGACCCGGAGCTGGTACGTGACCCGGGCACCGTGGAGAGTGAACTCCGCGGTCTCGCGCAACAGTGCCTGCACCGACTCAGCGCGGGTGACTGGGGCTCCGCCGCGGGCGAAGGTAAGCAGTTGCTGTGTGATGTCCCGAGCCCGCAGGGAGGCGGCCTCGGCCGATTCCAGGGCCTGACTCTGGGACGAGCCATTCTCGCTGTAACTCGACGCCAGCGTGATGCCGCCGAGGATCGAGGTCAGCAGGTTGTTGAAGTCGTGGGCCAGGCCGCCCGCCAGGACGCCGAGGGATTCCATCTTCTCCGTCTGCAGCGCTGCCATATCGAAGGCGTGTCGCTCGGCGGCGATCCCAGCCAGATTGGTGGCGGCTCCCATCAACTCGATCTGGAACGGCGTGGGTTCGCAGGCGTGAGCATGGGAGATAGCGAAGGTGCCCAGAACCTTGTCAGCCTGCGAGAAGAAGGGCGCCGACCAGCAGGCGCCAATATCGAACTGGGCCGCCACGTCACGAAAGTCCTCCCACTGCGGATCCTCGGCCACGTCGGTGACGATGACGGGTCGACCGAGGAAGGCGGCACTGCCACAGGATCCGGCGCAACGGCCCACGCGCAGGCCGTCGAGGGCCTCCAGGTACTCGGGTGACAGGCTCGGTCCGGCGGCCGAACGCAGGCTGCGTCCGTGGTCGTTCATCAGCAGGATGGAGCAGAGGGCGCCCTCGCTGAGCTGCTCGATGTGCAGGCAGAGCTGGTCGAGAATCTCCTGCAGAGGCCAACCCCGGGCAATGATCTGCAGAATCCGGTTCTGCGTGTGCAGCAATGTGCCGGTGGCGGCGCCATCGTTGGGGGTCTGCCGTGGCATGGACACCACGATAGGTCCTGCAGATCTACCCGGCAATTGCCGGGTTGAGCCGTGCGGTGGCTGCTAGACCCTGGCAGCCGGATGGGCGGACAGCGTCCTGTGCAGATCGGCCAGGCGGTAGGGCTTGGGCAGCACCGCGTCGAAGCCGTGCGCCGCATAGTTGTCCAGAACCGGGCTGTCGAGGTAGCCGGTGGAACCGATGAGAAGCGGGACGGGTTGTCGTTGGCGAAGCTGTCGCGCTGTCTCCTCGCCTCCCATGTCATCGGGGACTACCAGATCGAGGATGACAGCGTCGAAGGGAGTACCTGATACGACGGCCTCGTCGTAGACACGCAGTGTCGCTGTTCCGCCTGTGGTGGTTCGCCAGGTACAGCCGATCCTTCTCAGCAACAGGCTCGTCACCTTCAACATCCCCTCCTCGTCATCCATCAACAGCACGTGCAACCCGAGACGCCTGGACGGATGGTCGCTGAGGGTTTGCCTGGACATGGCAATCACCATAGGCCCTGTGGAAGCTCTACGCAATCGTCGGGTTGAGGCTCCCTGACACAACCGGTACTTTCGACGTCATGTCCCGCAACCTGATCGCCCTGCAGAACAAGTTCCTCGGAGAGGGCCAGACCGTCTACGACGAACTGGCCCGGATCCACGACCGCCAGGGGCATGTGAGTGACGACGATATCCTGCAACTGGCAGAGGACCACAGCCTGCCGCCCTCGCTGGTTCGGGCCACGGCGAAGTTCTACGACGAGTTGTCGCAGGACGTACCCACGAAGCACACCCTCAAGGTCTGCACCGGCGAGGCCTGCCGTGCCGCCGGCGGCGACGCCATCATCGACCGCTGTGAAGGGGAACTCGGATTCCAGGTAGGTGAGGTCTCCTCCGCTGGTGCCCGTCTCGACCACGTAGCCTGCCTCGGGTACTGCGGCCGGGGACCCAACGCCATGATCGATGGTCTTCCCGTGAGCCTGTCCGTCGAGGGCGCCCTCGATGATGTCCTCAGTCATGTGCAGGATGGTGGTGACCATTCGTTCTGCGAACCGACCAACGCCATCCACCCGCCCGGTGACGGTTTCCCCTGCGTCGTGCTGCGCCACATCGGCCACGACGTGACCGGATTGGAGGCAGCTCGGGAGCGTGGGGTCTACGCCTGCCTGGACAAGGCGCGCGAAATGGAACCGCAGGCCGTGATCGATGAGATCAAGGACAGCCAGTTGCGCGGTCGAGGTGGCGCCGGCTTTCCCACCGGCATCAAGCTGCAGACGGTACGTGACAGTGTGGCCCCCGACGGATCCGAACGACGTTTCGTCGTCGTCAATTTCGACGAGGGAGATGCCGGGTCCTACATCGACAAGGAACTGGTCGAGAGGGATCCCCATACACAGATCGAAGGCATCCTCATCGCCGCTCACGCCACCGGCGCCGGACACGCCTATGTGTACGCCCGTCTCGAGTATCCTCGAGCCAGACAGGTGCTCGAAGCTGCCGTCGCCGAAGCTCGATCAGCTGGCTTGCTGGCATCCTGTGAGATCACCGTGGTTCGTGGCCAGGGCGCCTACATCTGCGGCGAGGAGACGAGCCTGCTGCGTTCGCTGGAGGGTCTGCCGGCTCTTGTTGGAACGCGGCCCCCTTTTCCCGCACAGCAGGGACTGTGGCGCTGCCCGACGGCGGTCAACAACGTCGAGACGATCCACACGCTGCCGTGGATCATCGGGCACGGGGGTGCCGCCTACGCCGCCCTCGGCAACGAGCGGTCGCGAGGCACGAAGGTGGTCAGTCTCAACACCCGGGTGCGCCGGCCGGGCATCTACGAGGTCGAACTGGGCACGACGCTGCGCCAGGTGATCTTCGACCTGGCCGGTGGCATGGCCGACGGCCAGACATTCAAAGCTGTACAGGTGGGTGGACCCCTCGGCGGTCTGTTGCCCGAAAGCCGGCTCGACACACCGTTGGAATTCGAAGCCATGGCCACCGTGGGGGCACTGCTCGGCCACGGCGGCATCGTCGTCTACTCCGAAGCCGACGATCTGGTCAGAATCGGCCGCGGCCTGTTCCATTTCTGTGCCGTCGAGAGCTGCGGCAAGTGCTTCCCCTGCCGCATCGGCTCGGTGCGCGGCACGGAGCTGTTCGACCAGATGATGGCCAGCGGCGTCACCGAATCGCGGTTGCATCTGCTGAAGGACCTGTGTGAGACGATGAAGTACAGCAGTCTGTGCGCCATGGGTGGCATGACGCCCGCGCCGATCGAATCCATCATCGAACACTTTCCCGAAGAACTGGACCGCTACCGTCACGGCGAGGCCGAATAGATGTCCGTCATTCGAGGCACACACGCCATGAAGGAAGACACCAGGACCGCCGTCGAGCTCGGTGAGGCCATTCTCCGCGAACGGCAGAAGGCCGTGGAACCAGCGCCCAAGCGCATCACGGTCAGCGTCGATGGACGTGCCGTCGAGATCACCGAGGCCAGCACCGTGCTCGATGCCATCAGGAAAGCCGGCAAGTCCGTGCCGACCCTGTGTCATTCGGATCGCATGAAGCCGTACGGTGCCTGCCGTACGTGTCTGGTCGAGGTGGAAGGGGGCCGACCGGTCGCGTCCTGCCATACGCCTGTAGCAGACGGCGCCGCCTACCGCACGAGTTCACCCCTCATCAGTCGGCTTCGACGCAACATCACCGAGCTCATCGTCACCGACCATCCGCTGGAGTGTCTCGACTGCACGGCCAACGGCCGCTGTGAGCTGCAGAGCCTGGCACAACAGGTAGGTCTGCGCACGCCGCGCTACGAGAACCCACGGACCCACAACCCGCCCGACGACGACACACACCCCTTCATCAAGACGGAGATGGACAAGTGCATCGGCTGCGCCCGCTGCGTGCGTGCCTGCGATGAGGTACAGGGATCCTTCATCCTGCAGATGTCGGGTCGTGGGTACGACGCGCAGGTGATCGCCGGCAACGACACCGGCTTTGAGGACGCCGACTGCGTCAGTTGCGGTCAGTGTGTCTTCGAATGTCCGGTCGCCGCCCTCGAGGAGCCGGGTACACGCGGCTTCGGCCTGCCGGACGAAACGACGACGACGACCTGTTCCTACTGCGCCGTTGGCTGCGCTCTCGACGTCCACACCAAGGACGGCCGTGTCGTCAGTATCACACCGTCGAAGGCGGGTTCGGCCAACCTGGGACATACCTGCGTGAAGGGTCGCTTCGCCCATCAGTTCGCCCACTCCGACGACCGCCTGACGACACCGCTGATCAAGGAGAACGGGGCCTTCCGCGAAGCCGGCTGGGACGAGGCGTTGGATCTGGTAGCCCGGCGTCTTGGTGACATCACTCGGGAACACGGCCCCGAAGCGGTCAGCGTCATCTCATCGTCGCGCTGCACCAATGAAGAGAACTATTTGATGCAGAAGCTGACCCGCGTGGCGCTGGGTACCAATTCGATCGACAACTGCTCACGGGTCTGTCACTCGCCATCGGCCTACGCCCTGGGCAACGCCCTGGGCACGGGTGCCGGCACCAACAGCTTCCAGGAGGTCTTTGCTGCCGACGTGCTGATGATCGTCGGCGCCAACCCGACCGAGGCGCACCCCGTGTTCGGCTCCCGCATCAAGCAGGCGGTACTGGGCGGGGCCAAACTCATCGTCATCGACCCGCGCAACACGGAGCTGGCCCGTCTCGCCGACGTCCACATCCCTCTGCGTCCTGGATCGAATGTCGCCGTCGTCAACGCCCTGCAGCATGAACTCATCGAGAATGGCCACGTCGACACCGATTTCGTCGAGCGCTGCGCCGAAGGCCTGGACGATGTCAAGACGACGGTAGCGGACTGCACACCCGAGTGGGCTGCTGACATCGCGGCCGTCGACGCCGACCTCATCCGACAGGCTGCGGCTCTGTATGCCTCGGGCTCGGCCTGCCAGATCCTGTGGGGCCTCGGTGTCACCGAGGCCGGCCATGGCTCCAACACCGTCTTCGGCCTCATCAACATGGCCGTGATGACAGGCAACATCGGTCGCCCCGGAACCGGGACCTGCCCGATCCGCGGCCAGAATAACGTGCAAGGGGCCAGCGACGTGGGTGCCCTGCCCAACGTCTTTTCCGACTACCGGCCGGTCACCGACCCGGAAGCCCGGGCCGAACACGCCTCGATCTGGGGGGCCGAGCCGCCCGCGGCTGTCGGTCTGCGGATCCCGGACATGTTCGATGCGGCCCACGCGGGAACGCTGAAAGGCATGTACATCCTGGCGGAGGACGTGGCCCAGTCGGATCCCGACACCACACACGTCGTCGGCGCCCTAGAGAAGCTCGACTTTCTGGTCGTTCAGGAGATCTTCATGAACCCCACCGCCCAGTTGGCCGACGTGGTCCTGCCGGGAACGACCTTCCTGGAAAAGGAGGGCACCTTCGTGAACTCCGACCGTCGGATACAGCGGGTTCGGCGCGCCATCGAGCCACTGCCGGGCGCCCGCGTCGACGGCGACATCATCCACGAAGTCGCCCGGCGGATCGGCGTCGATCTGGGTTTTGCCGATGCGGACGGTCATGTTCAGGCGTCAGAAGTGATGGAAGAGCTGGCGAGTCTGAGTCCGAAGTGGCGAGGCGTCAGCTACCAGCGCCTTGAGGCGCGGGGATTCCTGCAGTGGCCCTGCGTCGATGCCGACGACCCGGGCACCGAGATCGTGCACCGCCACGGCAACTTTCTGCGCGGCCGGGCGCAGCTGACCGCCACACCGTGGCAGGAGCCGGGCGAACTGCCCGACGAAGAGTATCCCTGGATGCTGACCACGGGCCGGCAGCTCTTCCACTACAACGTCGGCACCATGACCCGCCGCACCGACCTGACGAAGCTGCACAAGGGCCAGCAGGAGACCCTGCGCATCCATCCCGGAGATGCCCGACGGCTGGAAATCGCAAGCGGTGATCTGGTGGAGGTGGAAAGCCGACGCGGCAAGGTGTCCGTTCGCGCCGAGGTGACCCGCGCCAGCAACAAGGGCACGGTGTTCATGACCTTCCATTTCCCTGAGTCACGGACCAACCTGCTGATCGGCGATGCCGCCGATGAATTCACCGGCTGTCCGGAGTATAAAGTCTGTGCCGTGAAACTGACGAAGGTCACCGCAGCCTAGCAGGAACCACTCCCGGCGCTGCCCCTTCAGCGCAGAACCATCACCTCACCCGCGACCGCCTGTACCGGGTACGACTCGCGCACGGGTCCGGTGAACGTGATCTGCACCTGCTGTCCCGGCGCCAGATCCTTCAGCGACAGCGGAGCGAAGGTCTCGCCGTCGAAGGAGATCTGCGTGCTGGCGACGATCTCGACCCACGCCCGGTCGTAGACCGTGTCGTCTGTGCCCGGACCTTCGACCAGGATCCGCACCAGAATGCCCGCCGTGTTGCCCTCCTCGTAGCTCTCCGACTCGGTGATCGTACCGCGGATGTCGGCCAGGCGGAAGGGTTCGTCGGGTTCTGAACTGTCGGCCGGCTCGCTGGGTATCGGGTCGATGGAGGGTTCGCCCACGGGAGTCAGCACGCCGGGGTCTTCGCTCGAGCTCGAGACGCCGGCGGCGAAGCTGGCCAGTTCGCGCCCCTCGGCGGTCTGCGCCAGCCAGACGACGTCGGAAGGATCCGTCAGCCCCTCACGAGCAACGATCCGGACATCGATGGGGTAGGTGATCACCTGGGCGACGAGCTCGGTCGCACCCGGCGTCTCCAGGCTGACCTCGACGATCACCTGACCCTCAGCATCGAGCCGGAACGCCTCGATCTCTATGTCGTACCCGGCGGTCGGCATGGCGCCACGGAACACGGCCACGATCCAGTACTGCGACAGATCGACGGCGTACAGTTTGTCCGCCATCTCTTCTTCGGGCAGGATGGCGGCCAGTCGTTGCCGCTGTTCGTCGTTGCCGACCACGATGAGGGCCGGATTCTGCATACCCGGAGTGTCGCTGCTGCTGCTGCCACTCCCGCCGCTGCCGTCACCGATCCCCGGATCGATGACGACATCGGTGGCCGACGCACCTTGTCCGGCAAAAGGAGCACCAAAGATGACCTGCAAGGCCTCGATGATCTCGGTGTCGACACCGACGTAGAGGGCGATGAATGTGCTGCGGGCATAGAAACGGGGGGCCTCCATCCAGCGCACGGGCGTACCGTCCAGCATGCCCGCATCCGGAGAGATCTTCCGCGCATCCGCTATCAGTTCATCCACCGTGTCATAAGCATAGAGCCGTACATCCTGACCGTTGACCGTGATCAGATGTTCGTCGGGAAAGAAGAACGAGTTCTGCAGAGCCTGTCCCTGATACGTCGCCTCGAGCCCGGTCTCCACGAGAGTGGCCACCAGTCCTTCCACGGACGAAACCGGCATTTCCGGGTTGGGTTCCCCCGGTGCGATCGTCGAAGCCGGCGTTCCGTCGTCGGACCGTCCGGATTCGTCCAGCGGCGTGAGCTGGTCACTGCCGGAGGCGGTCTCGGTGGGCGACGTGGGCGACGAGCCCTGACCGCACCCGGCCAGCAGCAGTGCCGCCATGATCACCGCCAGCAACGGTCGGGTGTGTCTGAGTGAATGGAAGGTCATCGGGTGCCTCTCAGGTACGTGGTTGAATGTCTGCAGCACCTGTTGAACACCCGAAGCTGACTCAGGTGTCACCCGGACCCACCACGTACAGCCAGTACCATGACGCCGAGCAACACCGGTACGCCGTCGACGACGAGGGCGGTTTCGAGCCGTCTGCCCGGGGTCTGGAGAAGGCGGCAATAGGCTGCCGTTGCCAGCGCCGCGGCGATCGCTGGACCGCGCCACGGATCGCCGCTCGAGAGTGTGAGCAAGGCAACACCCAGGGCCAGCCACAGGCACAGGCTCCGCGTCCCCGACATCCCGAGACAGACCGGAATCGTCCGGATGCCGTCCCGGTCGTCGGCCACGCGGTCGCGCAGATCGAAAAAGCAGACGTTGCACAGCACCAGCACGAGCAGGATGGATCCGATCATCATCATCGTGGATGCGGGGGGCACCGGTCCGCCTTGGGACCAGGCCCACAGTACCGGAATGACAATGGCGGCCACGGTGAGAGATCCCGCGACGAAGAACGGCTTCACCGCCGGCAGCTCCCGGAGGCGCCGACCGCGGATCGGTACCCCGTACAGCAGGGCGGGGATGGCTCCCACCGTGACGGTGACGGTGATGACGACCGGCGCCAGCAACAACTGCCCGCTCAGCGACCCGGCCCCCAGAAGCACCGTCAGCCAGCGCCCTGGCTGGGAGCGCATGCGGCCGTCGAAGATGTCGTCCACGGCGTAGATCAGCATGGTCGCGCTGAAGACGGCTCCCATCGGCGCCAGACGTTGTGGCAGGCCGAGTGCCGATGCGGCGAACAGAGTCAAACCGGCAGCGGCAGCCGAGACCCAGATGTGGGTGTCGAGCAGGATCCATTCGAGACCGCGCCGGAAACCGGACCTCATATCCGGGAGGCTTCGGCGTCGAGCCCTTCGATCCATCCCGGACCCAGGCGGAACAGACGGAAGCGCCGGCGTTGGCGAATCGTGAAACCGCGGTCCCGCAGGCACGCCGGCAGATCGTGAACGCCGTGCACGGCGTTGGCACCGAGCCGGGCAAAAAGGTGCATGGGCAGATCGTGATAGGCCTGCTGGAGTCGGCCAGTGGGCTGTCCGCCGAAGTCGCCGGTGAGCAGGCGCCCCCCGGGCAACAGGTGGGCGGCCAGATGGTCGACAACCCCAGGCAGGCGGGCGGCGGAAAACACATTGAGGAAGAACTGGGCGATGACGACGTCATACCGCACCGTCGGCGCCCGTTGCAGCAGGTCGGCCTGAATCAGCTCTACACGGCGTCCTGCACCGGCACGACACAGACGCCGAGCCACCGCCGCCAGCATGGCCGGATCGTGGTCAATGGCGGTAACCTGCAGGCCCGCCTGCGCCGCTCGCACGACATCGGTACCGGGGCCGGGCCCGACGAACAGCACCCGGGCGCCGACGGGTACCCGATCCACCGCCCAACGCTGACAGGCGGGGATGGCACCACCGCTGTAGAGGCTGGCCAGGGATGCGTAGAGTGGTGCCATCGCAGATCGCATGCCGCACAAGATCGGGCCAGCAGCAGCTGTCTGCCAGAAACAGCCGCGCCGCCGCGTTGCGGAGGGTGTGCAACGCGGCGGCGGGCCATGGCGGTCGCAGGGATCGACCGCCGATCGACGAAAACCTCGTCTGCCGTTTGGATGCCTGACGACGGCGCGAGGTTCCCGTCGATTGTGGGGATGGTCCGGGCGGCTACCGGCGTCGCCTGACGGCTCGCGGTGTCTTTCGCAGCCCGTGAGAACGATGGTTCACATATCGACGCAACGGGGCCCGGCGATACCCGGGTGCGTACGACCACGAGGCGTATATGTGGGGGGTGATATGCCAGCCGATGGAGGCTCCCCAGTAGGACCGGTGATAGGGCACGCCATACCAGTACGGAGCTCCGTACCAGTACCGAGAGCCGTACCCGCCGTAGGCGAAACGTACCTCGGTTTCGACCACATCGGACTCCGGTGGTGTGTAGGCGTACCGCGCCTGGTAGGTGGCGGCGACATCGGCGTAGGGACCGGACGGGTCAGCCGCCTTCGGTGCCGGGCGTAGCTCATCCATCTGCCTAAGAACCGTCTCCGGATCCTTCGCCCAGTCTTCGGCCAGCAAGACGGTACCCCCGAGATCCCCGGTCAGCGCTTCCATGCCTCCCGGATGCGCCACCAGGAGACGCATCGCCTGACCGACCTCGGCCGGCTCGTGTTCGAGCAGGGCATCGAAGGCGGTTTCCGTGCTGCGATTCAGTCGGGCCACAGCGCGCAGCAACTCCGGCGAGTATTGCAGCAGACGCCTTGCCGGTGACTCGGCCGGTGGCGGATAACCTGTCAAAACCTGCTGCAGGTCCTCCTCGCCGTCGTCCAGGGAAACGAGTCTGTCCACCAGGCCCGGCATGGAGGTTACGGCGCGGATGTCATCACGTTCGGCGTTGGCCAAGGCTTCGAGCAGACCGTCGAAACGCTGCCGCGAGTGTTGCTGCAATCTGGTGATTGCCGTCAGCAGGGACGGGTGGCTGGCGGCGACAAGAGCCGCGTCACGAACGTCGTCCGGGAGTTCGGCTACCCGTTCATATACCTCGGCATGCAGTGGCGCACCGGCAGCGAGAGCCAGCAGCCCCAGGCGTGCGGTCAACATCCGGATCGGTCCCATCATCCATCCTCCTGTCAGTAGGGCGGATACCGTTCGAGGATCTTCTGCACCGTCAGATCGATCAACTCCTGTTCCTCTTGCGGATCCACCGCCCGTTGCAGGTCACTGATACCCCAGCCGCGCCAGATGAGCTGCTCGGTCAGCGGATCGACGAGATCGACGATGAGGGTCCCCTCACGGTACTTGCGCACGTCGATGGCGCGTGCGTACGGCGTGCGGATGTGTCCGTAGGCCCCGACCTGTACCTCCTGCTTCCGTTCGTAGTGCAACTGGTAGGCAACCAGCACGTCGGCAGACTCCGGCGTATACCGCAGGCCGGACCGGGCCAGACCTTCGGCCAGTGACTTGCGGATGCGCTTCTCGACGAAGGGGCCGCTCAGATTCCCGTGAGTACCGCTCTGTTCGGCCGTTCGCGGCAGCCAGGCGAAGGTCTGGTACCGTGAGAAATCGACATCCGGATCGAAATCGTGCTGCACCGTGATCGCGGTACAGCCAGAAAGCACCGGCACCAGCCAGGCGCAGATCAGCAGCAGCCGTCTCATAGGATCTCCTCCCGTGTGTTACCTGTTGGATGCACCGCAGACATGGGTGTTCCCGGGCTGGATTTCTCCTGAAGTGTGGAGCATTTTCGTGTTAAACCTCAACCCGCCTCCGCGCGTCAAATCCCAATGTTCCTGCAGACCGGTTCTCTCTGAGCCGACGACCTCGGGCTTCTATTTGGCCGCCACCCGGGCAGATGTGAACTTTTTTCTGGGAGTGACAGAATTGGTGCCCGTACCTGTCCGATTCGCAACGTTGGCTGGAGCCGGTGTTCTGTATCTGCTCGCCGTCGGCTGCAGCCATGCCCCTCAGGTCCACAGCCACAAGCCGGCGCGCTCGATCGTCGTCGATGGGGCCGACACTGAGTGGGGAGATCGGCGTTATCTGCTGGAGCAGATGTCGGTCACCATCGCCCTGGCCAACGACGATGAAGCGCTCTACCTGTGTGTGGCCACCAGCGATCGTATGACACAGACGATGGTGGTTCGGCGGGGGCTGGAATTGTGGCTCGACCCGAAGGCCGGCACCAGGCCCTACTTCGGCGTTCGCCTGCCGGGAGTCGACCGGGGCAACATGCCACGGGATGGCGAGGGTCCTCGGGGTGGCGGAGCACCGACTGGCGCCGGACGGAGACGCGGCACGGCGGCCGACCCCGCGGCGGGAATGTCGCCCGAAGGGCTGGCAGAGCTGCTGGATGAGCTGGCGACATCGAGACATGTACTCATCCTCGATGCAACGCAAGACGAAGGGAGCATGATTCTGCCGGGGAGTGAAGACCCGGTGCAGGCGCGGCTGGGGTTCGATCAGGGCCGACTCGTGTACGAGGCCCGCCTACCCCTGCTGTATCACGGGGTGCCACCCTTCGAACTGGGCCAGCACGTCGGCCTGGTTTTGCGTCTGCCGGCGCCGGACCGAGGCCCCCGTCAACAGGTCGAAAGGGCCGATTTCGACGATGGCCGCGGCGACGGGCTGGGCGGAAGAGGCGGCAGTGGTGGCCGGCGCGGCCGTGGCCCAGGATTTCAGAACCTTCCTGCCGAGCCGCTGGAGCAGTGGGTGCGCGTTCAGCTGCAGGGCCGTTGAGAGACGAAGGCTGCATGATTCGTTCCTTTTAACCGCCCACGCGCTTCACGATCCAACCTTTGCTCTGCAGCGTGGTGACGATACGATCCCGGTGATCTCCCTGGATCTCGATGACACCGGCGCGCACGGTCCCGCCGGCGCCACACTGCCCCTTCAGTTCTTTGCCCAAGGCCTCCAGCTCCGCACCTGATACGGGGGCTCCCGCAATGGTGGTGACCCCCTTTCCCTTGCGCCCCTTCGTCTCTCGGCCGACGCGTACAACGCCATCCTTCGGTGCCGACGGTTGCTGTGAGGACTGCTTGCTCCTCGCGGGAGAATCACTCCTCTTTCGGCCACCACCGTCCGACGTGTAGACGAGCTCGGAATTGCTGCGTGGTCTGCCTTTCATCGCCGCTGTCCGAAGTAGAGCTTTTCCGCCGTGCCACCAAGGATCCAGCGACGGTCCTCGGTCGTGAAGAAGTCGATCATCTCGGCCATGATGAGATACTCGTAGTAGTTGCCCCACAACAGGCGCCGTGGGCCGAAAGCGTCGTACGCCCGCCGCAGATAGGGCCACATGTCACCGAAGGGAGGCCGGCTCTCCTTCGACGGGTTGTGCAGCGAGGTGCGCATGTAGACGTTCGGCCATCGCGCCAGGTCCGTGATGAGATCGATCCCCTCGGCATCCGGCCGCGAGATATCGATCATGGCGAAGTGGTCGATGACGACGTTGACACCGGGATGGCGCTCGGCCATGGCACCCAGCTGTTCGAGGTGCTCGGGACCCAAGAACAGGTTGAACGTGGCGCCCAGATCGGCGGCCGCCTCCCATAACGGATCGCAGGCGGGATCGTCGAGCCAGCGTGTGGTGCGATCGTAGATCGGGCTGAGTCGCAGGCCCGCCAGGCCGCCGATGGTCACCAGCTGGCGCAGACGTTCGGCGTTGGCTTCGCCATCCTGGGCCGGGTGCAACCGGTGACCGACGAGCAGACCGATGGCGGCGAACCGATCGGGCCATTGCTGCACACAGTGGATGGGGTAGTCGTTGTTGCGACCGTAGTAGCAGACATGGCTGATGACGGTGCGGTCCACACCGTACTCCAGCATGCGGGCGATCAGTGTTTCCCCCGTCTGCTCGCAGTCGGGTGTACTGTTCGGGCAGGCCGAGACCTCCGGGTCGATGGCGAAGCGCGGATCGTGCAGTGTCCAGGCGTGCTCGGAGGCGTTGATGATGGGTGTGTCGTTCATGGCACGGGTGCCCCCCACGAGTACATGTGTGAACCGCTGCCGAAGTAGATGCGACCGTCGAGCAGATCGCCGCCCGGTTCGACAGGTACCGGTGATTCGGCCACGAGTTCGAGCCGAAACCGTGGTCTCCCCCCGGGGCCATCATCGTGAATCTGCACGATGCCGCGCTGGAACAGGGCGAACACCTCGCCGGCCGGCCCCGGCACGAAGATCCGCGGGCCCTGCTGGCCGTTGGTGCGGCCGAGGCGCGTCTCCACCTCCTCTTCCTGTACAACGCGACGCGTTTTCGCCTCAAAGACAAAAAAGCGGCGGCAGTCGGCGAAACCCAGAACCAGTTCGTCCGGGCCCTGCAGCAGGTCGTTGTAGGATTCGACTTGCTCCAGCACGGGCTGGCGCCACAGCACCTTCTGCGACGTCGGATCCAGGCAGTACATCTCGGCGCGGGTTGCTTTCTGCTCGCCGCCTGTGCCGGGTGCTACGGTGGCACCCACCAGCACGCTGCCGTCGTCCAGCTCCAACAGACTCATGGGGGCCTGTTCCGGAACCAGCTCACCATGTTCCAGCAGTTTTCCGGATGCCTTCTCCCGGTCCCAGATCAACAGGCCACCACCGGTGTACCCGTAACCTGGTGTGCCGCCCAGCAGCACGTAGCGCCCGTGTCCGGTGACGCGCAGACAGTGTGGCCGGTTGATGGCCGGCGCCGTCGCCACCCACCACCGTGGGTTCTGCGTCGCTTCCGCTGCCTTCGTCGTGTCCTGCCAGGGCCGCGCCGGGTCCCACTCCAGGAGAAAGCCACCCGTGTAACCGCCGACGAAGAAACGGTCCTCGTGCTGGCGAACCGTGTTCCACTGGCCGAAGCTGGCGCGGTTCGTCCACTCGTCGGCGCCCGGGTCGTAGCGAAAGAATCGCATGGGAAACGCCGTGCCGCCGCAGATCGTCCCGTCCGGCGCTGCCGCCAGACCCATCAGGTGGGCGCCTTCACTGTCGTAGTCGAAGCGCAGCTCACGACGTTGTCCATCGACAGACTCTACCACCAGCCTCTTGTCCACGGTGTCACATTCCAACAGACGTTCGCCATCGGGAAACTCACGATGGAACAGCGCCTGACTCTCGGTGATGATCTTCTTTGGCTGACCCTCGGTGTGCTGTCCCACCGGCTCGGCCTCTCCGTCGTACAGACGCAGCCAGTCGTCACTGTCTTCGGCACCGGCCAGGGGCAGCCCGTACACGACCCCATCTTCATCGCGATAGACGAAGGCACTACCCTGAACACGATCCTCTTCGGCCAGCAGCGGTCGCGCCTCACCCGAGTCGGGCTGCAGCGCCACGATCTGGCTTGCCGTGTTGCCCACGGCGAAGTACAGCCAACCCGTGTCATCGGTGGCGACGGAGCGTTGGTACTGTTTCCAGTTCTGTGCGTACACCGAGCCGTAGTCGCGGAACTCTCCGGAGGCCGAGTCATAACAGGCCACCGCCGAATCGGGATAAGTCACCGACCAGATGCGGCCCTCGTCGTCTTCCGTCATGCCCATGGCCATCTGCGGCGCCGTCTGGGCATGGAACGTGAAGGCCCTGGTCGCTGGATCGTACTCGCAGAAGTTGCTGTTGAAGTGGGTGTAGAACCGGTTGCCACTCGACAGGACC
Source organism: Candidatus Latescibacterota bacterium (assembly GCA_036011085.1). Classification (GTDB taxonomy): domain Bacteria; phylum Latescibacterota; class UBA2968; order UBA8231; family UBA8231; genus UBA8231. The sequence goes on along the minus strand of DASCMS010000005.1, from coordinate 15,426 downwards.
GAAGCGAAGGGGCAGTCGTGACCCGGATCGAAGGGCATGGGTACCTGGTGACTCTGTCCCGTGTGCGCATCGATCTCGAGCAGGGCATAACCGCCACGGTGATCGAACAGCCACAGAAGCACGATATTGCGTCCGGCGCCGTCGTCAGTGGCCACTGTACCCCGATGATTGCTCACCGGGGTTGCCACCCCGTGATGCATGAAACCGTTGCCCAGATCGTCTCGCGCCATGGTCAGGCCTTCTCCCGCACGACGCCACCGTCATGCACCCGGTCCCAGAGTTGTTGCCACTCGTTCGAGCCGTCATCCGCCCAGGTTGGCGCCACGGCCATTCCCTCCGACCACCCCGGGCCTGAGGCGGCATTGTAGGCGTGTGGTCCCATGGCACCCATGTGCACCCGCGTGCCATCGGGAAATGCGAGGGTGTTGATGATGCGGGGCCGGAGCCTGGCGTGCAGCTGCCCCGGTGGCAGGGCCTCGATGGTGGACGGCGGCACGCGGTAGCGATCGACGGCCGCCTCGTCGATCTCCACGCCGAGACCGGGTCCGTCGGGTACGGCCTGATAGCCGCCGATGACCTCGATGGGCGACTGCAGCAGTTGTTCGCTGTAGAGGTTGACGCAGCTGATGGTGGGCCACGTGGCATGACTGAGGACGGCGCCCAGGTGAGCCGCCCATGTCGTCGTCAGACCGTTGCCGACCAGCTGCAGCCAGAACGGCAGTTGCGCTTCCGCCGCCAGCGTACCTTGCCGGACCACGCGTGCGGCGCCGCCGTTGACGACGAAACCGTCGCAGACTTCCTCGCGCACGACGGTGACGAAGGGAGGCGTGCCGAAGTGCATGGCCAGCGGCCGTGGCACGGCCCGGCGGATCTGTCGATTGCCGAGGATGTCGTTCTGCGGGATCGGCGTTTCGAACATGGCAACCCGCTCGTAACCGGCCAACCGTGTGAGCACGGGAACCGCCGTGGCCGCGTTCTGCAGCGAGGCGTTGGGATCGAGATCCAGCTTGAAGTGCGGCGGCGTCACCGCACTCACCGCTTCGACCTGGGCATAGATATCCCACCAGGGCCGCGGCTTGTTCTTCAGGCTCGTGTACCCGGCAGCCACCGCGTCGACCGCCTCGGCCGCCCAGTCCTCGGGGGCGGCGTGGCTGCACCACCACGAAATCGGCGTGGCCTCTCGTACCCGGGTCCCCAACAGTTGGTGCACGGCCACGCCCGTGATCTTGCCCACCAGGTCGAACAGCGCCATCTGCAGACCGGCGCCGATCGAATCATCCCACATGGCCTCAGCCGGGCTCGAGTGCAGCACGCGCTCGACGCTATCGTCGGTCACCCGCTGGTGCGTGTAGTGGATGACCGTCTCCCCCCAGCCCACATCTCCCGTGTCCGCCGTCACCTTGCACAGCTCGAGGATGGACCAGTTGTACACCGTACGTTGGGTGATACGCTGCTGCCGTTCGGTGAAGGGCACGTCGACGAGAATCCGTTCGACGTCGGTGATCTTCATCCGCCGATACCCACACTTCGCAGATGTGCCACGCAACGTGCCACCTTGTCGGCCAGATCGTCGGGGTCTTCTCGGTTGAAGGCCGGGCCCTCCAACTCCATGCAGTAGGCGTCGGCGTAGCCGGCCTGTTGCAGGACCTCGTGCACCCGGTCAAAGGGGACGATGCCCTCGCCGAAGACGGGAAAGTCGAAGTCGTGGAACTTGCCGTTGCCATCCTTCAGGTGGACACCGCGGACGTGATCGACACAGGCGGTGACCTGCTCCACCGTGTCGATGCCGTGATTGTAGTAGTAGACGTTGGCCGTATCGTAGTTGACCCCGACCCAGGGGTGGTCGATGGCCGCCATCGTCTCCTGCATACGATCCGCGTTTGTGCACAGCTCCGGATGCGTCTCGAGTGCTACCGAAACTTTATGGGTTCCCGTGGCGTCCCCCAGTTGGCGCAGTCTGCCGGCGGCCTGGTCCAGCGACATGTCATCGCCACGGGTGCTGGTGAACAGGTAGCCGGCCCCCAGGTCAGCGGCAACGGCGGCCGCCTCACCAAAGCGGGCCGGCAGATCCTCATCGTCGAGAGGACAGGGAAGGCTCAACGAGGTCACGCGGAGTCCGTGGGGTGTCAGGGCGGCATCCGCAGCGGCGGCGTTGAGTCCGTCGCTCCAGTTCAGTTCGATTCCCTGTACACCGGCGGCGGCCACGCGCTCCCATGGCAGGCTGGGGCTGTCGAGGCTGCCGCCTCGGTACGAGATGAGATTGGTCATGTCTGAGCTCCAGGTGTGTGACGGGGTCGGTGGCTGACGACTTCGTGCCAGCGTGGCATTCGATCCTTGCGTTCGGGTACCGCGTAGTCGACCGGGCCCTGGTACATGTGCTCGCTCTTCGGCATGTCAAAGAGGATCTCTCCCTCCCAGCACAACCGTGAACCGCACATCAGCCCCACCTCGTGTTGCTTGCCTCGATCCACAACGAAGGCGAAATCGGCATCGGTCCGCAGGCCGTCGTAGTCGACGGATCCCGTGTGCCAGTCGAACATGGGACGGCCGCGCAGGTTCGTCAGACCGATCGTCGTGTCCAGCTTCATGCCCACCGTCGCCGTTCCCCCGCCCACGTCGAAGCGCAGACCCAGGGTACGGTACGAGCCCTCACCGTTCTGCAGGATTTCCACAGCGTTGAGCAGGTTCTCATCAAAGGTGTCGGTCGCGTATGGCGTCAGTACCGTAACGAATCCCAGCCGTTGACCGGCGAAGTAGTACCCGTACAGGAACTGAAAGAACGCATCTGACGGATTGAAACGCCGATCGATACGGCGCACCTGACTGTACTTGTCCCGGTTGCCGACGAATTGCACCAGCAGTTCGCGCCCATGCGGATTGGTCCAGTATTCGTTCCGGATCGGAATCCGGTGGGGCCATGAGCGAACCCAGTGCGAGCCTTCATCGGCAAGACCGCCCTGCGCCAGCAGACCGTCGGGGTGCCACATGTTAGTGAACGACTTCGGCCCCTCGCGGTCGATGTGCACCGCATCGACGATGATGTACATGCCCGTGTCCGGTACGAACAGCACGATGCGATCGCCGGTGTACCCCCGGTCTTCATCCACGAGCCGCGTGCGGGAATAGTCGAGGGCACCGAACGTGCCGAAGTGAATCTTCTCCGTGCGCACGGGCACGTACTGCGGGTTGCCCTGCAGGTACGGCATCATCTCGTGATCGTTCGGCCATCCCAGGCGGGCTACGAGCCGATTGTGGTAGAGATCGGCTCGCCAGCCGTCATGGGCGGTCCGGCGATATCCACCATCGGCCAGCAACACGGTTCCCCCGTCCAGCAGCAGTACCAGCGAGTTTTCGTCGGCATGGCCGTGATGGGGCATCTCCTCGAAGGCGAACAGCTGCTGGTTCTGATACTCTCGCTGATAGCGACCGTAGGGACCCGGGTCGCGGTAGTTGAGCAAAGCGAAACTGGCGTCGTCGCCACCCTCGTTGCGAAAGGCGATCTTCTTCGACACCAGATCGTCGACGATTTCCTCGGAGGACTCCAGCACATAGGGCACCGCCTCCGGCGGCGGCTCCAGGGCCATCCAGCGCAAGGCCGTGGCCAGACTGTAGAGCTCATCTCCGGTCTGCAGCCCGTCCGGGGAATACCCCACCACGTCGTTGCCGCTCAACCCCATGGCGCGGTGGGTCTCGAAGAGTCGCTGGGCGAAGTACTGGTAGTCCGGTCTGCCGTAGTGACCGGCGGCGCGAATCATGACGGCGGCGTACCAGGTCCACATGTGGGTCCAGTCGCCGTCCCCCCAGTCGGGCAACATGCCGTTGGGCATCAACAGCCGGCTGTACTGCTCGAAGTAGTATCTCGTCGTGATCTTCTGCAGGAACTCTTCGGTGCTGCCAAGGCCCTCGGAGGCCGTGATCAGGTAGAATAGCCAGAAGGGCCCGTAGATCGACGCATCTTCGATCGACCAGCGACCCCAGCTGTCCTCGATCAGAGCGTCGCCGTACCCCCGCCAGCGGGCGGCGTGATCATGATCGGGTACCGAGTCAGCCGCCGCGTAGAAGCCGGCGGCATCGACGGTGGCGCGATTGTGAGCCCCCCAGTCGGTGGATCCCAGGTGGCTGTCGGCGCTGGCAGCGATGATGGCCCTGGCGCGTGATTCGGTGTCGACGTCCAGTGAACCGACCGCCCTGAGATACTCGAAAGCCTCACAGAAGGGGGGCAGCTCGCGGAAGCTGGCCAGCAGAGGCAGCGCCTGGTCGTGTCTTGAGAAGCCACTGGCGACAAAGGTGGTCAGCGCTTCTCGCGTACGGGACAGAAGCTCGTCGTCCCCGGTGCGGGCATGCAGGATCGTGGCTGGTGACAGCACCCATGACAGACTGCGGACCCGCTGCTCGAGTTCGGGACCCGAGGCGATGGCGAGGGCTTCGAAGGCCCCGGTCACCGCGCGGAGCACATCCTGCTGCAGTTGTTGTTCCATCTCCGGTAAGAAGGACCGACCGGACGGTCGCCACAAGGCGCGGGAAGCTCAGTCCGGGGTCAGCGCCCCGTCGCCGAAGACCACCGGGTACGTGGCGCCGTTGCTGGCCACCGTCGCGGCATCCATATAGCAGACGCTGAAGGCACGGCGGGACTGCTGTGTCCTGTTCACGTCAGACGTATGCAGCACATGGTTGTGCAGCAGAACGACTTCCCCCGCTCCCATCTCCAGGTATTCGGTGTCCGATCGCGCCGCCATCTCGGCGGCCATCTCCTCGGTGAGGAACCCCGAGCCATGTTCCGGATTGACCAGCTCGCGATGCGATCCTGGCACGATCTGCACGCAGCCATTGTCCTGCGTGGCCGGATCCAGGGCCGTCCAGATCGTGATCAGCGGATCCCGGTCCAGGTTCGTCCAGCGGTCCTGATGCCAGATCAGGTACGAACCCAGCCCGGATGGTTTGTTCATGAACATCGCCCGGAAACAGGCGATCTCCAGATCTCCGTACATCCGCTGACAGATGTTGCGATACAGGGGTTTCTGCAGATAGGTGAGAAACAGCGGGTCGAGTTCGAGATTCTGAATCTTGCGATAGGCGAGGGTTGCTTCCTTGTGGCCGTGGGACTGCGGCCCGGGCTTGGATTCCGGGCCATCGGCCCGGTCCAGCTGCATCATGACACGGTCGTAGTCGATGTCGGCCGTTCCCAGCATGATGTCGTCGATCCGCTGCTGTAGCCGAGCGATCTGTTGCATGTCGGCCCGGCCCAGATGCGCGTAGCCGTGCTCCTCGAAGTGCTGCCACTGCTCGTCGGTGATCTGTTCGCTCAGCATGGGTCGGCCTCCTGTTCCGGTAATGTAGCCGATCTACCCGGGTCGAGGAGGCACTTTTCGGTATCATTCATCCATACGCAGCTCAACGTCAGGAGGCGACAGGTGGAAGAGGCCAGAGGCCCCGCATTTCCGGGGCTACTCGAGGAGATGACGGTCGAAGACGTGCGCGCCTTCGCGCCGGAGGTGGTCGTGTTGCCCCTCGGCTCGACCGAGCCTCACGGCCCGCACCTGCCCATGGGTACCGACGTCTGGCAGGTGACCCGTCTGGGCCGACTCGCCGTGGCGGCAGCCAATCGTCGGCACGCCCGCGTGTTGCTGTATCCGACCCTGCCGATTACGAACAACGTCAACTTCCGCCGGTTCCCTTTCGCCTTACGCGTCGGGGTGCGCACCCTCATGTCGATGATCGTCGACATCGTCACCCAGTGCCGCGATGATGGCGTACGCAAGGTTGTGCTGCTCAATGGTTACGGTGGCAATCCCGACACGATCGCGGCCACCTTGCGTGAGATCGCCGGACTGAACGACATGCCTTTTGTCTGCAGTACCGGCGGGATCCCACCCCAGGGCTGGCAGTCGCCCATCGAGCACGCCAGCGACCATGGCGGTGAGAGCGAGACCTCGCGTATGATGTGGATTCGTCCGGATCTCGTGCGCCAGGACGAACTGGCCGACAACCCTTTCGGCCAGCTGGCAGTACCGCTGCTGGCAGGAGCGAACTTCGTCCGCCCCTGGCATGTGTACGTACCGGCCAGCGCCGGTGGTGAGACGCGAGCCTCATCAGCCGACAAGGGACAAGCCGTCACGGAGGCTCTTGCCGCTGGCCTGTCCGACCTGCTCGTACAGTTGTCATCAACCCCCTGGAGCGAGAGCTTCCCCTACCGAGAGTAGCACCGCGAGATTCGCGTCGACACCCGTGCCCCTTCCGGAGAATTCAATGCCTGGCCGTGCCCCCAATCTGGTCTACATCCTCGCCGACGACATGGGCTACGGCGATCTGTCCTGCCTGAATCCCGAGTCGAAGATCCAAACCGAACATCTCGACCGCCTCGCCGCCGGCGGCCTGTGTTGCACCGATGCCCACGCCACGTCGGCGGTGTGTACGCCGTCGCGCTATTCCATCCTCACGGGACGCTACAACTGGCGCTCGACGCTCAAGGCGGGGGTCAACTGGGGTTACTCACCGCGGTTGATCGAGCCGGGCCGGACGACGGTGGCGTCCTTTCTCAAGCAGCGTGGGTACTCCACGATGTGTGTCGGCAAGTGGCACCTGGGCTGGACCTGGCCGCGCCGCGCCGAGGCGGCGGCGGACGAACAGGGCGACGACATCGACACCTTTGATGTCGACTACACGCAGCCCATCACTGACGGCCCCACCACCGTGGGCTTCGATCGCTTCTTCGGCATCTCGGCTTCGCTGGACATGCCACCATATGTCTACGTCGAAGACGACCGCGTCACCGCCGTTCCCAATCGCAACATCGAAGCCACCGAGGGCATGCAGTTCTGGCGCGGCGGACCCATCGCGCCTGATTTCGCCCACGGCGAGGTCCTGCCCACCCTCGTCGAGAAGGCTGTTGGCTTCATCGATGAGAAGGCGTCTGGCGACTCTCCTTTCTTTCTCTATCTCCCCCTGCCAGCGCCACACACGCCCATCCTGCCGACGGCTCCCTTCCAGGGCAGATCCGGCACCAACGCCTACGGGGACTTCTGCCTGCAGGTGGACGATGTTGTCGGTCAGGTGATGGCCGCCCTCGAACGGAACGGCATCACCGATGACACGATCCTGGTGTTCACCGCCGATAACGGCTGTTCGCCCATGGCCGACTTCGACGAGCTGGCCGGCTTCGGCCACAGACCCAGTCATGTGTTCCGTGGTCACAAGGCTGACATCTACGAGGGGGGGCACCGAATCCCGCTCATCGTGAGCTGGCCGGAAGAGATCACCGCCGGCGCCGAGCACTGTGAGACGGTCTGTCTCGTCGACCTGCTGGCGACCATGACCGACATCCACGACACACCGCTGCCGGACGGGGCCGGCGAGGACAGCGTCAGCAATCTTCCGATCTGGCGTGGTGGCGCCATCGACGGCAGCCTGCGTCAGGCCACCGTCCACCATTCGGTGGACGGCTCCTTCTCGATCCGCGCCGGACGATGGAAACTGGAGATGTGCCCCGGTTCGGGGGGGTGGAGTTTCCCGCGGCCGGGAAAGGAGTCAGAGGGCCTGCCGCCGATCCAGCTGTACGATCTGGAGGCAGATATCGGTGAACGGCGCAATGTGCAGCACGACCACGCCGACGTCGTCGAGCAGCTCACCGACCTGCTGACGCGGTACGTCCTGGAGGGTCGGAGCACTCCAGGGACGCCGCAGGCGAATTCGGGCGCTGAGTTGTGGGAGCAGCTGTGGTGGATGCAGGATGACGACGAGGACGACGACGCCAACTCTTGACCATGCCTCGCCTGCTGCCGCTGATTCTCAGTTCCTTGCTGATCGCCGCCCACTTCCTGCGGGTGGGCGCTCTCGGCCTGGCGGTCCTCTGCCTGATCGTCCCCCTGCTGCTGACCATTCGGCACGCCTGGCCGGTGTGGGTCGTTCGCGGATTCCTCCTGCTGGCCAGCCTCGAGTGGCTCAGGACACTGTCCGACAGTGTGGCGCAGCGTCAGTCCCAGGGCGAACCCTGGTTGCGCCTGGCACTGATCGTTGGCGGTATCGCCGCTTTCACCGTTGCCTCAGCCTGGTTCGTTCGCGGACGGACAGCGACTGCGGCATCATCAACCAATCCACACTTGAGTCAGGAACCGCCATGAAGATCACCGGCGTGCGTACGATCCCCTATCAACTCACCATGCAGCGCCCCATCGGGGATGCCAACAACCCAGTCGGTTCTGACCAGATGCCGGGCTGCGCCCTGTTTCTGGACACGGACGAAGGCCTCAGTGGCATCGGCTTCGGCGGCGGAACCCTCGTCCACGACATGGTACAGCAGCTGCTTGTTGGCCAGGATCCCCGGGGCGTGCTCGGTCACTGGAACCGGATGGTCGACTTCGTCTTCAAGCAGGGGAATCGCGGCGCCAACACGGCCGCCATCGCCGCCATCGATACGGCGCTCTGGGACCTGAAGGCGAGGATCAACGGCGAACCGCTGTGGCGCACTCTCGGCGCCGCTTCGAATCGCGTTCGCGCCTACGCCTCCGGCATCGACCTGTGCCTGAACGACGAGGAGATCGCCGCGTTCTACACGCGCATGGCGGCCAGGGGGGTCGCCGCCGGCAAGCTGAAGATCGGCCTCGACCTGGATGCCGACCTGCGGCGCATCGGTATCATGCGGGATGCCCTGGCCACCTCGGGGAAAACCCCCGAGCTCTGTATCGACGTCAACGAATACTGGTCGCCGAAGCAGGCGATCCGGTACATGCATGTCATCGAGCAGGAATACGACATCACCTGGATCGAAGAGCCGGCCCGGCGCTGGGACGTTGATGGCCTGCGCCAGGTGAGCGACAACGTGCGCGCTGCCGTCGCCTCAGGTGAAAACCTCGATAGCCTGGACGACTACGTACCGTTGCTGTCGGCCCGCGCCGTCGATGTGCTCAACGTGGGCGTGCGATCCGGGGGATTCACCGGGGCGATGAAGGTCGCCAACCTGGCCTATGCCTACGAAACGCCTGTGACCATGATGAACTGCGCCGCCAACTTCATGGCTCCTCTGGCGGCGACGCTGCCCCATCACATCATGATGGAGGTGCTCGACAACGGCCGCGACGCCGTGCTCACTCATTCACATCCCATCGAAGACGGATGGATCGTCCTCAATGACGAGCCCGGCCTCGGGTTCACCTTTGACGAACAGCAGCTGCAGGCCTGTGCCGTCGGCGGGGCGGCAGGTCGGTTCGGCTGGGGCCGGCGGCCCGGGGCCGGAATGTACCTGGTCGGACCGGACGCTTGAGCCGAGTCGTCTTTGCCACCGACCTGCACCTCACCGAGGGGCAGGAAGGGGTGAGAGCCTTTGTCGACGATCTGACCGAAATCGTCGCCCTCTCTCCGGATCTGCTGGTCCTGGGTGGCGACATCTGTCTTTGGGAGGCCGGCGCCGGCGATCTCCTGCAGGGCCTGCTGCGCGACCTGCCCATGCCCTGCCTCGGTCTCATGGGCAATCACGACACCGACCGCAGCCGGCCTCCTGACGAACTCGACCACGACTTCGTCACCCGCTTCGACGCCCGAAACGGCTGTATCGAGCTCGGCGACGCCCACGTGGTGGGCCTCAACACGTGCCGCATGCAGCCCGGCTTCGACGATTGGCGCAACGTCTGCGGCCGGGTTGATGCCGACGATCTGGCCTGGCTCGAGAGGACCCTAGCCGGTCTCGACAGATCGAGACCACTGCTTCTCTTCGTCCACATCCCCTTGGCCACCACCTACCCCGAGCGCCGCGGTGCCGATGCTGCCACCACCGATGTCTGGCGTGTAGCTGACGCTGAACCCGTCCTGCAGCAGCTGGCCGACTGGCCGGCCCCCGTCATCGTCGGTCAGGGACACCTGCACGAAAACGAGCACCTACATGTCGGCAGGGTCCATTTCGTCTCCGTCGGGTCTGTGTGCGGCAGGTGGTGGCAGCAGGGTCCCGAGACGCGGTGCACAGACGAGAGCCCGCGCGGCTGGCTGGTGGTGGACGTGGTCGGCGGCGAGATCGACCTCGAGTATCGAGCCGCCCGACGCCCCGCCCAGTGGCGGGGGGAGATCGTCGATGGTGAGAAGGGCCTGTTGCTGAACCTGTTTTTCGGGGATCCCACCGAGCTGGTGGAAGTGAGTATCGCTGAAGAGTGGGTCCCCTTGGCGCCCCCAGACCCAGTGCCGGTGTACGACCGCTTCGTCAGCACCCATCACTGGGCGTTGCCGGCAGGCTGGTCAGGTGACCGATTGTCGGTACGCTCACGAACGCGGGATCGACCCTGGGAATGTGAGGTGGTACGGCGGCGCGGCTAGGGTACCACGGTTTCCAGCTTCCTCACGACCTTGATCAGGTCGTATTGCCCACGTGAGTTCATCTGCCCTCTCCTGCCCCGATGACGGGGAGCCGCACGTGGGACGGATAGCCCCGGCTGTGATGGACCGTCTGCCCGGCGATCCGCACCGCATCACTTTGGCCGAACTCGGTTCCGGTGTTCGGGTTGCGGTCGAATCTGGGAAAGTTCGATGACGAGACCTCCAGCCGGATTCGATGCCCCTTGCGGAACACGTTGCCCGTGACCCCGACTTCGATCTTCCACTCGTAGACTGTTTCCGCCTCCAGGAGTTTCGCTGCTCGCCGGCTCTCCAGGTACCGGCCGCGACGAATGCCGTCACACAGATTCATGGCGTAGCCACTGGGGGACACATCCACCAGCTTGGCGGTGAAATCCGTATCCGGACCGTCTGTCGCCGCGTAGAGAATGACCTCGATGGGTCCGGTAACTTCCGTATCCTGCACCATCGGCGCACTGGTGTAGACGAGTACATCGCCGCGCATCTCCACGGCCCGCTGATCATGTGGTCCCCAGGGGACGATGTGAGGTGAGCAACAGTTGTTGCCGCCGGCGGTCTGCACGGGATGATTCGGGTCGTAGGTGAACCGGTCGGCGTTTTCGTCCCCGGGAGACTCCGTGCTCAAGGCGCCGTCGCCGAGTACCGAGTTGGCCTGGCCGCCCGAATGCAGAAACCACGTCTGCCATTCGGTATCCGGCAGCGGCCAGGCGTCGGCATCCCGCCAGCGGTTCACCCCCATCAGGAACAGCCGCAGAGGCGCCTCCCGCTCGATACCGTTGTCGATGCCGCGCAACCAGCGCTCGAACCAGCGCAACTCTTCGGCCTCCAGATCGACGAGAGAGTCCTGGCCAAAGTCGATGTCGCCGGTTCGTGTCGACGTAGCCAGGGCGTGAGGCCAGGGACCGACGATGAGCTTGCTCTGCCGCGCCTCGTTCGAGCCGCCTTCGAGGCGCAGACCGTTGAAGTTGGTGAACGTCTGATTGGCATAGAGGTCGTACCAACCCCCCATGTTGAAGGCCGGCACCCTGATCTGTTGCCATCGGCGGGTATCGTCCATCGCCTCCCAGTAGTCGTCATAGGCCGGGTGGGCAATCCAGTCGCGCCAGAACGGGAGGTCCCGGCCCGCGGAGGCGTCGATGTCCTGCAACGGTAGATGACGGAAGGCTTTCGACCATTGGTGAAAGTCGATGTCCTGCCCGGTGCGCGCGTGGGTACGCATGCCCCACGTCATGGCCACATTCAGTTGCAGTGCGCCGCCCGGATAGAGCAGCCCCGAGTGGTAGTCGGTGCAGATGACACGTGGCGCCATACACTTGAGATACTGGCTGTTGAGGGGCGCGCTGCGCCACTGGGTCGTGCCCAGGTACGAGGCTCCGGCAGTCCCCACGGTACCGTCACTGAAATCCTGACCCCCGAGCCATTGCTGGGTGTCGAAGCCGTCGTCTGCTTCATTGAGGAACGGGTAGTAGCTCCCTGCTGAATCCCAGCGTCCGCGCACATCCTGGATCGCACATACATATCCGGCACTGGCGAGACGGGAGCCTTTTTCAATCAGCTGCTCGTTGTTGTTGCTGTACGGCGTTCGAATGAGAACGGTGGGAGACCGACCGGCGCCACGGGGCAGAAAAAGGTCCGTGGATAGCTCGACACCGTCACGTAGTGGCAGGCGCACGTCGACGCGGCGATCGACTCGGTAGGAAGAATTCATTGATTGGGTCCTTGAGTGGCTAGGCACCCACCGTCACCGGTTGGTGCTGGTTACCGCCTAGCAGTTGCGCCACCAGCTCCGATGGCGTTTCCAGTTCTGCCAGTTGTGCTCCCATGTTCTCCTGAGGCAGGAACCACGGCATGATGTACATCCCCAGCAGACAGGAACGCGGCGCATCGGAGTGATTGGCACGGGAGGTATGCCACCACGCTCCGTGGGCCAGAACGACCGATCCGCGCTGTCCCGTTACCACCTGACCATCATCACGCCACCTGTTCCGTGGCTCCTCCGGCGGATGCCCTTTCCTGTGCGACCCCGGCACGACAGCAGTGGCCCCGTTCTCCAGCGTGAAGTCGTCGAGCATCCACACGGTCTGCCCCGCCAGATGTCCGGCTGGCCACGGTGGCTGTTTTGACCAGTAGGGATAGTCGGCATGCCAGCCCATGCGATCGTGCCCCGGATACAGTGTATTGGCCGACCAGGACGAGCAGATGATATCCTCGCCCAGCAACCGCTGCCAGACCTCGATGACGAGGGGGTGACACAGCAGCTCGAGGAACATCGGATCCTTCGTCGCGAGGCTGCCGACTCTCTGCGTGCCTGCCTGACGAGCCTCGTCGGTGATCTCGGCGGCCAGCAGCTGGTGCAGGATGCCGCGAGCACGGTCCGCCTCGTCGGTGCCGATCACGTTCGGTACCACACAATAACCGAGGGTGTCGATCTGCTCCAGGATGTGACTGGTGTGTTGGGGCATTGGCGTCATCCTTTATGATACGACGGGCCCGGTGTCGGTATCCAGGCGGGGCGGCCCTGTTCCTCGTGGTGACGAAGAGTACCTTTCCCATGCACACCAATCCAGGGAGCCGTCATGCAGGACCTGCGCATCGCCGTCGCCCAGATGACCTGTATCGTCGGTGACAGCGGCACCAACCTCGACAGGATCGAGGGGTTTGTGCAGCAGGCTGAGGCCACCGGTGTCGATATCCTCTGCCTGCCTGAGTTATGTATCAGCGGCTACAACGCCGGTGACAACGACCACCCCGTGGCAGAGGGGATCGAGGGCGAGTCCGTCCAGCGGCTGGCCGACCTTGGCAGGTCGTCGGGCCTGGTTTTTCTCGCCGGGCTGCTCGAACGGGACATCGGCGGCATCGTCTACAACACACAGCTGGTGTTCGGTCCAAACGGCGTGCACGGCTACTACCGCAAAACTCACGTACCAACCGCCGAGAATGGCACCTGGCGCCAAGCCGACGAGCTGCCTGTCTTTGACCATGACACAGCACGTTTCGGCATCGAAATCTGCTACGACTCACACTTCCCTGAAGTCAGCACCGAGTTGGCAGAGCGGGGTGCAGAGATCCTTTTCTTTCCCCACGCTTCGGGGGGAGAAACCTACCAGGACAAGTTGGCGCGCTGGCTGCGATACATGCCGGCGCGTGCGTACGACAACGCGGTATACGTCGCCGTCTGCAATCAGGTGGGTGACAATGGCGCCGGACGCGTGTTCACCGGCGTATCCTTCATCCTCGATGCGCACGGACAGGTCGTGGCGCAGTCGCAGAATGGTGACTGCGAGGAGATGGTCGTCGCCGATCTGCGGGCTGCAGATCTGCTCGCGGCGCGACGTGTCCCCGAGATGTTCTTCCGACACTTCCGCCGGCCTGGACTCTATTCGCGATGGCGGATAGAGAGAGGCATTCCAACCCCCGGGGACCCATGAGCGCTAGACCGACCCAGATCACCGCTGTGCGCAGGCTGCATTTCTGTGCCGGCCATCGCGTCGTCGGCCACGAGGGCAAGTGCGCCAATCTGCACGGTCACAACTACGTCGCCTTCGTACATGTACGGTCCAGGGGGGGTGATCTCGATGACGTGGGACGCGTCATCGACTTCGGTGTCATCAAGCAGAAGGTGGGAGGCTGGATCGACGAGCACTGGGACCATGGCTTCATCTTCTGGAGCCAGGATCCCGATCTGGCGGCTCTCTACGACGATCAGCTGGCGGCGATGAAGTACTTCCGCGCCGAGTGGAATCCCACCGCCGAGAACATGGCCAGCCATCTGTTGGCGGTAGCCACCGAGCTGCTGGCCGGTGATCTGGTGGTGGAGAAAGTCGAAATGTGGGAGACGGAGAACTGTTACGCCGATGCTCAACCGCAAGACTGAGCCGCGCGTCCCGGCCCCCGCACGCGACGTCGACCCGGGTTCCCCGCTACAGAGACACCGGACCCGCGCTGCGGGGGCCTGACACGTCCCGAGCCAGAGGGGAGCCGGTTCGCTGGCTCCCCGGGGTGTCGGCCCCGGCCCAGGTACTGCATTTCAGCTACGCCAGTCGTTGCTCCAACGCCGTCAGTCGAGCCATGATCTCGCGCATGTCTTCTGACTCGTGGCGTCCATGGCGCTCTCCGGCCAGAGCCAGTCCCTTCTCGAAGGTCTCCGCCATCTTGGCCGCCCAGTCATCGGTATCGCTCTCCAGCGTCTCCTCTTCGGAGAAATCCAGACCGACCATGCCATGGGTCGTGGGCAGGTCGATGACCAGAGCCGGATTCCACCCCACCAGTTCCTGCCGTCCGTGACGGTAGCTGGACTCGCCGCGCTCCCACAGTTGCCGCAGCCTGGCTACCGGCGGTGACAACGTCTCCTTCTCCTGGCGTTCGGCGAAACTGACCTGGCCGGCTTGCCAGTGCGCGTAAAACTGACGTGTGGCCGCGTTGGGCCAGTTGAACAGCAGGAGCGAAACGCCCACGACCGTCGGGCGAACACAGCCCATATCGTGCAGGCAGTAGTGCAGCATCTCCGGCAGCCGGGAGAAATCACCCAGGTGGAGGAAGTGGTGGGACACTCGAGCCCGCACGATGGACAGGGGTCGACAGGTGTGTGTTTCTGGCGACCTCTGATTCATCATCAGGGCATGGGGTTCCAACTGCAGGTGCTGACAGGCCTGCACAACGAGCTTCCACGGCGGGTTCTGCATCTCACCCCGCTCAAGGCGCGATACCGTACTCTGGTCCACACCGAGAAGGCTGGCCAGCTCGCCCTGGTTCATGCCCAGCCGCCGTCGGGCGATGACGAGCCGCTCAGAACGAAAGTCGGGACCCTCCCACGCGGCGGTGTGTCCGTTGCCTCCGGGTTGAGCCAGACTCATGAATTCTGTACGGCGCGGGTTCGCTGCTGCCGGCGTGACGCATGAAAGGCCAGAAGTGGCGGCACGGCGGCGAGAACCAGCACGCCGGTCGCAGTCAGGCCTATTATGTATTGTGGAGACAACGGCGGTCCTCCGGACAGGAGTCGGGGAGAGGAAGACGCGCAACTGTTTTCGACATCATTCTCAGAAAATATAGGTGTGTCTGTCAAGACCCCGGTGTCTTTTTTGCAAGAATTGC
>DASCMS010000004.1:0-12074 GCA_036011085.1 Candidatus Latescibacterota bacterium | reverse complement strand
CATTCGAAATTTGAACATTTCAAAATTGCAAGAATAAAAACAATTTACACGGCCCGACCCTTCTCAATCTCTGGGAAGTGTGACGCGACTGTACCGGTAGAACCGGTAGACCGGAGTGCGAAAGTGGGAATATAGATCGCCTCGACTCTCGAGGACCAAGGCGATCCGCTCTCTGAGAACGCGCTGTGAAGTTGCTTCAGACTACCCAGTTCATTGGGGCCGATCTCTCCAGAAGTTGCCACAACGATGTCGATGTCACTGCCGTTCGGATTGAAATCACCCAACGCAAGAGATCCCACCAAGTACATTCCGACGAACTCGTCGCCAAGAAGCTCATGAAGTTGGGAGCGGAAGTGGTCAAGCACGCGATTGACGTCTGCATGCAGTGTGGGATATGGAGGATGGCTCATCGATTGAGTCGCCTGCTCCGAATCGTAACTACCCAACGTTTCTCTTCGTAGTGGGCACTTGAAGATGCCGCTCGCCTCGGCCTTGTCGCGTAGCCAAGGTCTTTCCCCCAAGTGACCAGGGCTGGCCAACTACCATTCGACTGAACAATCTATCATCACTGGACACTGCAACCGCCGCCAGATATGCCCTGCGGAACGTACTCCCTGACGAGATCACAAGCGACTGAGCCCGAAGAACATAGATATGCTACGAACGCAATCTCACCTGGGAATATACAGACCAGGATAACGCGGCCCCATGCGGGATGCCATAGCCGACCGCGTGACACCGAGAGACTCACCCTCCCACGTTCAGCACCACCCGCCAAGGCCAACGCTGTTAAGTCTTCTCCAGAGCGTGCCGCCGGATCCGGAGTGGCGGCGGGCGCGGGGTGTAGGCGACCGTCAGGTCAGCGCCAACCACCGACAGTCCACGGCCCCCGTCGAGACGGCCCTGATGGCCCGCAGGGCCGAGGGGCCGGCTCGCATTCCGAGAGAACCACCTCCACATCTACAACTCCACCGCAAACGCTGACCGTGGTCGCCGTAACCCCGCGCACGCCGCCGCGCACGAAAGACGCCGCAAAACTACAGCCGCACTTCACCACCCGTCTTTTGCGACCGGTAGATCCCATCCAGAATCGTCATCACCTGCAGCGACTGCTCCGCCGGCACCGGCGACGGCGCCCCCTCGGCGATGGCTTTGGCGAACTGCACACACTCCTCGGCGTGCGGCTCCATCCCCGGAGGCTGCAGCTTCAGCGTCTTGTTCGTGAACTGCTTCGTCGGCTTGTGACTCTCGAGGATCTCGTTCTTCGGCCAGTGGGCTCCGGCCTGGGTGCCGTAGAGCCACATCTGCATATCCTCGCCCTGAGTGTCGTGATGGAGCAGCCACGACACCTCCAGCACCAGAGTGGCTCCGGTGTCGAAACGGATGAAGGCGGCGGCGAAATCCTCGACATCGAACTCCGGAGGAATGGGCTGACCTCCGCCCCAACCGGTGAAGGCGTTATCCTGCTTGGCGATCTCCGCCTTGGCTACACCCGTAACCGACACCGGGACAGGATTTCCGAGGAACCACAGCGTCAGATCGAGAATGTGAACACCGATGTCGATGCAGGGACCACCGCCGGAGTTCTTCTTCTGGATGAAACCGAGCCCGGTGGGCGCCCCGCCCCGTCGCAGCATCCAGCTGCGGGCGTGGTAGATGTCCCCCATGATCCCAGTGTCGAGCTGGGCCTTCATGGCCCGGGAGCTGCCTTGGAAGCGGAAGTGCTGCGCCGTCATCAGCTTCTTCCCGGAGCGATCTCGCGCCTCGATCATCTGCCGGATCTCCCCCGGGGTCGGGGCCAGCGGCTTCTCGCAGATCACGTGTTTGCCCGCATCGAGGGCGGCGATCGACAGGGGGGCGTGGTACGAGCTCGGAGTGCACACATCGATGATGTCGATGTCTGGATCGTTGATCAGCTCCTTGGCATCGGTCGTCAGCTTCGATACCTCCTGCTCCCGTCCCCAGGCTTGCAGCACGTCGCCGCTGATGTCGCTACCGGCCACCAGCTCGGCGTCCGCCGATGCCCTCCATCCGGGAATGTGGGTGCCGGCGATCCCGCCGACGCCGATGATGCCGACCTTCAATGGTGCCATGTTCCTCGTTCCTTTCGGTGTCTCATTGGTGTTGAGTGGTTGATTCCCTGTCGCTGCTGGCGGCGCGCCACTGCACGCGGCCGTCCGCCGAGTAGAACTCGCAGGCTCCCGTGATCTTCTCCGTCATCTGACGCACGGCCGGACCGATCTGAATCTGCACATCGGCGAAGACCTCCTGCAGGGCGTGGACGCGGCCCCCGCTCAGCAACCGTCGTGTGTCCGCCTCGATCACATCGATCTTCGCTTGAACCTGTTCGGTCTCTTGCAGCATGTGGCGCAGCTCTTGCAGCTGGGCCTCGACCTTGTCCAGGTCGGCGGCGGATGTCCGCGCCAGCAGGTGCGCCAACTGCTCACGGTCATTTGGTGAGGTGATCCGCATGGCGGATTGCATCCGGACCGTCGCCGTGATCAGCTTCTGATGATCCTGTCGCAGCTCGGTCACCCTCGCCGCCAGCGTCGGATCGATGGCGATGCCCACAAGAGTGCGGTCGGTTTCGGGCGAACCGATGCGATGGACCTCGACGGTGGTGCCCGCAAGGACCTGTCCGCCGACGATCGAACCGCCCCGGCCGCCACCCCGATTCTCGACGCGCACGGCTCCGGCGCCGGCGCGTACACGGCCGCTGAAGATGTAGCTGCCCACGGTGACGTCGGCTGCGGCGGCGACGGAGCTGTTCTGAATGAACTTGGTGGTGACACTGCCGCCGGCGATGACCCGCGTCTTCTCCCCGACAATCCCCTGCCCCACAATGACGTCTCCCCGTGCCTGCAGCGTCGCGCCGGGTTCAGTCGTGCCGGTGACGGCGATCGTGCCGCCCGCCTTGACGGAAAAACCGGATCCCACGAGCCCCCGGATCTCCACATCACCCGGCACATCGATGTTGCCCACATCATAATCGACGTCACCAGGCACGGTGAACACGGAACGCACGTGCACGACACCCGACTCCACGGCCAGATTGCCGTCGATCTCGGCAACCAGTGCCTCCCCCGCGTCAGCGGACGCCTCGAGGCGGACGTTCTCACCCGACGTCAACTCGGGGTCCGCCCCGTTCTCCGCCTTCAGCGCCTTGCCGCGCACATCGCTGCCGTTCTGTCCCGGCGTGGAGCGCTCGATGCGGACCACGGTCTGCCCGGCGGTGACACCGACGGCACTGTTGCGTTCGCGCAGGTCGATCGAACCGTCGGGGAGCAGGAGCCCCGCCCTCTTGTCGAGGTCGACGCTGTAGTCGATACGCCCGTCGCTGCCGTGTACCGGGGGTGTGGCACAGGCGACGAGGACGGAGGCGGAAGCCACCGTGTCATCCGTCGTGGCGGGGTCACGGCAAAGCGCCTCGATGGCGGATTCGACGACGCCGTGGCAGACGCCGGCCTCCTGCACTGCCTGCTGCACCCAGTCAGGGCGCAGTTGCGGCCGGGGATACAAGGCGCGCAGACACAACAAATGCGCCTCGCTGCCGTCCTCGGCGACCCATACGGGAGAGATCACCTGCACGCAGCCGTCCACGATATGCAGGTATCCCAACTGACCAACGCGCCATTCGCTGCCTCCCCCCTCCTCGATGCCGTCACCGGCGGTCTGCCACCCGCGTTCCGCATCGGGAGTGCCCAGGCTCTGTCCAGGCACGACGAGGTCGGCAGCATGTTCGCCGCCTACGAGCTCGTCCACGGTCATGGCCAGGGTCAGGGCCTCGGCCAGAACCGTCGTCGCTGCCATCGGCGCGGTGGGTCCCCGGGACCCGGAATGTGTCTTCTCATCGGTCATGGTGGAAAGAAGATCGGGCGACCCGTCGCTGCCGGAAACTCCCGGCCCATTTTCAGGGCCGACGGACTGGCATATCAAGATATCTTGATATTGACATTCGCTTGTGTCGCTTGTATTTTCGGACACCTATGACTCAGCCCCCCTTCTCTGCCGATCATCCGCTCCGTGCCCGCCTCCAGGAGGGGATTCTTATCCTCGACGGGGCCATGGCGACGCAGATCCAGAGCCGCGGACTCACCGAACCCGACTTCCGCGGGGACCGCTTCCACGACCATACCTCCGACCTCAACGGCTGCAACGACCTGCTCTGTCTGACTCGCCCGGACACGATCCGGGACATCCACGGGGCCTATCTTCAGGCCGGCGCCGACATCATCTCGACGAACACCTTCAATGCCACGCCGGTGTCGATGGAGGACTACGGCCTGGCCCATCTGGTGGGCGAGATCAATCGCGAGGCGGCACAGTTGGCACGTCAGGCCGCCGACGCGGCCACAGCCACAGATCCGGCCCGGCCGCGCTTTGTCGCCGGCGCCATGGGTCCGACACGGACGACACTGTCGCTGTCCCCCGATGTCGAGGATCCGGGATTCCGCACTCACACCTTCGAACAGATCGCCATGGGCTATCGCGCCCAGATCGAAGGTCTCATCGCCGGTGGTGTCGACGTCCTGCTCGCCGAAACCGTGTTCGACACGCTGACCCTGAAGGCCTGTCTCTACGCTCTGAAGGATTTCTACGACGTCGGTGGCCGCCAGGTGCCGTTGATGATCTCGGTGACGATCACGGACCGCAGTGGCCGCACCCTGTCCGGACAGACGGATGAGGCGTTCTGGTATTCAGTCGAACACGCCCCCGGGTTGCTCAGCGTCGGCGTCAACTGCTCCCTCGGCCCCGAAGCCATGCGCCCCTATGTAGAGAACCTGGGCGCCCTGTCGCCCTTGCCGATCACCTGCTACCCGAATGCCGGCCTGCCGAACGAGCTGGGGCTGTACGACGAAACACCCGAGCAGATGGCCGAGGTGATCGGTCTGTTCGCCCGCGACGGCATGCTGAACATGGTGGGCGGCTGCTGCGGTACGACACCCGGCCACATCGCTGCCATCGCGGCCGCCGTGGCCGGCGTTTCTCCGCACGTTCCTCCCTCCCCGGCGACAGACTCGCGCTACAGCGGCATCGAACCCCTCGTCATCCGCTCCGACTCGAACTTCATCATGGTCGGGGAGCGCACCAACGTCACCGGGTCGCGGCGCTTCGCTCGCCTCATCAAGAAGCGGGACTACGAGGCCGCCGTGGAGGTGGCCCGGCAGCAGGTCGAGGGCGGCGCCAACATCATCGACGTCAACATGGATGAAGGCCTGCTCGATTCGGCGCGGGAGATGCAGACCTTCCTCAACCGCATCGCCAGTGAGCCCGACATCGCCACGGTGCCGATCATGATCGACAGCTCCAGCTTCGATGTCATCGAGGCCGGCCTCTGCTGCGTCCAGGGCAAGGCGATCGTCAACTCCATCAGTCTGAAGGCCGGCGAAGAGGAATTCCGCCGGCACGCAGAAACATGCCGCCGGTACGGGGCGGCCGTCGTCGTCATGGCCTTCGATGAGGACGGGCAGGCGGTCACGGTGGAACGGCGCGTCGAGATCTTCGACCGTGCCTATCGCATCCTCGTGGACGAGTTGGGCTTCGAACCCGGTGACCTGATCTTCGACCCCAACATCCTCACCGTGGCCACGGGGATGGAGGAACACGACCACTACGCCAGGCTCTACATCGAGAGTCTGGGAGTACTGAAAGAACAGTTCCCTCAGGTGAAGCTGTCCGGCGGGGTCAGCAACATCTCCTTCTCCTTCCGTGGCAACGACACCGTGCGGGAAGCCATGCACTCGGCGTTCCTCTATCATGCGATCCGCGCCGGACTCGACATGGGCATCGTCAATGCCGGCCAGCTCGTCCTCTACCAGGACATTCCCGCCGACCTGCTCGAGCATGTCGAAGACGTGCTGCTGGCACGCCGACCCGACGCCACCGAACGTCTGCTGGTCTTTGCTGATGGCCTGCAGGACAAGGGGGGCAGTCAGCGCCGAGCCGAGGACACGGCCTGGCGTGACGCGCCACTGGCTCAGCGCATCGAAACCGCCCTGTTGCAGGGAAGAGCCGAATTCATCGAGCAGGACATGGAGGAAGCTCTCGGTGTCTATGACTCTCCCCTGCTCATCATCGAGGGGCCGTTGATGGACGGCATGAACGTCGTCGGTGATCTCTTCGGCGCCGGTAAGATGTTTCTGCCGCAGGTCGTAAAAAGTGCCCGCGTGATGAAACGTGCCGTCGCCCACCTGGAGCCCCTGATGGAGAAGGCCCGCCAGGAGGCCGCCGCCCGGGGTGAGACCCGCCAGGAGCGGAAGAAGATTCTGATGGCGACGGTGAAGGGGGATGTACACGACATCGGCAAGAACATCGTCGGCGTCGTGCTGCGCTGTAACAACTACGACGTCATCGACCTGGGCGTGATGGTGCCGGCGGAGAGGATCCTGGAGACGGCCCGCCACGAGCGCGTCGACCTGATCGGCCTGTCCGGTCTGATCACACCCTCTCTCGACGAGATGGTCCACGTGGCCCGGGAAATGCAGCGGCAGGACTTCCAGCTTCCCCTGCTCATCGGTGGCGCCACGACAAGCCGCAAGCACACGGCGGTGAAGATCGCCCCCGCCTACGCCGACGCGGTGCTGCACGTGGCCGACGCCTCACGGGCCCCGGCGGTGGTCTCCCGCCTCGTGGGCGACGACGCGCAGACGCTGATTGACGAGAACCGCGCCGAGCAGCAACGCGCGCTGGCCGCCTTCGAGGCCGGCGATGGCGACAGCTCACGCGAGCTGCTCCCCTACGAGCAGGCCCGTGAACGACGCCCTCGCCTCGACTTTTCCGGGGCCAGTGTGGCCACACCGGAGTTCACCGGTACACGCCTGCTCGATCCAGTGCCACTGGCAGACCTTGTGGACTACATCGACTGGGCGCCCTTCTTCCACACCTGGGAGCTGCGCGGCGGATTTCCGCAACTGCTCGAGGCCGACGACGAGAAGGGTGAGCAGGCGCGGACCCTGCACGCTGATGCACAGACGCTGCTGGCACGCATGATCGACGAAGAGTGGATCCGGGCTCAGGCCCTCTACGGCCTCTTCCCTGCCCGGACTCAGGGTGACGACGTTGTCCTCTTCGATGATGAGCGGCAGCGGGAGCTGTCACGCTTCCACTTCCTCCGTCAGCAGCGGCGCAAACGGGATGACAACGCGCCCATGTTGTGCCTTGCCGACTTCGTCGCCGGCAACCTCGAGGCCGGTGACCACCTGGGTGTCTTTGCCGTCACCGCCGGTCTCGGCGCCGACGAGCGCGCCAGCCAGCTGGAAGCCGGCCATGACGACTACTCGTCAATCATGGTCAAGGCGCTGGCCGATCGCTTCGCCGAAGCTCTCGCCGAGTGGCTCCACGAGCGCGCCCGTCACGACTGGGGCTATGGGCGGGACGAGGTCCTGTCGAAGGAGGACCTCATCCGCGAGGGGTACCGCGGCGTCCGTCCCGCGCCCGGGTATCCGGCCTGCCCCGACCACACCGAGAAGGGCACGCTCTTCGAGCTGCTCGACACATCCTCACGAACCGGGATCACCCTCACGGAGAATTTCGCCATGCAGCCTGCGGCCTCCGTCTCCGGGTTATACTTTCAGCATCCCGAATCACGGTATTTCTCCGTAGGCCCCGTGGGGCAGGATCAGGTGACGGACTATGCACAGCGAAAAGGCATGGCGCAGGACGTGGTCGAGCGCTGGCTGGGTTCCAGTCTGGCCTACCAGCCCCGCTAGCTCGAGGTCGGCGCGGACATGACGGAAGCCGACGCTGGCGCCGACATCGAACAGCGCCTCGACAGCGTCTATGCCGAGCGCATCGACTGCATCGAGAAGATCACCCTGCGTGGCCAACGGCCACGCGACATCGGCTACAACGCCCGAATCCCCACCCATGGCCCCCGCGTCAGTGACCCCGTCGTCCGCCTGCGCACCTCGGGTGGCGGCCATGGCATCAGCTGGTCCCGCCTGTCGCAGGAGGAAGCCGAGCAACTGGTGGGCCGCACCGTCGGCGAGTTGTTCCGTCTGCCCGAAGGCTGCAGGGCGGAGGCTGAAAACGTCGACCTGCCGTTGTGGGATCTCGTCGCCCGTCTGCTCGACATGCCGCTGTATCGACTGCTGGGCGCCCGCGGCTCGCGGCGGGTGCCGCTCTATGACGCCTCCATCTATATAGACGACCTGGAACTGGACGACGACGGCGCCCGCCGGTTGTTCGCCGACGAGGTGGCCAGCGGCTGGGAGCACGGCTACCGCCACTTCAAGATCAAGGTGGGCCGCGGCGCCCGTTGGATGGACACCGAGCCGGGCCTGCAGAGAGATGCTCTCGTGGTACGCGCTGTCCGCGACGCTGCCGGCCCTGACGCGAAGATCATGATCGACGCCAACATGGGGAACACGCTGAACACGGCGACCCGGACGCTGGAGCTGTGCGCCGACTGCGACCTCTACTGGTTCGAGGAGCCCTTCGCCGAAGATCGCGCCATCAACGAAGCTCTGAAGATGTTCATCGAGGACAACGGCTGGGACATTCTGGTCGCCGACGGCGAGTTCGCGCCACCTCCCTATTTCTTCGATCTCGTGCGCGACGGCTGGATCGATGTCGTGCAGCAGGACTTCCACGGACTGGGTCTGACCTGGTGGCGGCAGACGGCGGCCACCATAGAAGGCTGGGGTGGCCGCTGCGCACCGCACACCTGGGGCAGCTATGTCGAGCGCTACGCCCACGCCCACTTTGCCGCGTCGGTGGCCAACTACGAGTTGCTGGAAGCCAGTCCGGCGCGGATGCCGGGCGTCATCGCTGACGACTGGGTGATGGAGGACGGCTGCCTCGTCGTGCCGGATGCGCCGGGCACGGGATTCGACGTGGAGCCGAAGGTGTTTGCCGAAGGACTGGAGGTGGGTGGGTACCGGGTAAGTTGATCGATCAGTGGGAGGAACCATGAACAGCATTCTTAAGATCGTGGCCGCCCTGGCCATTTTCGTCCTTGTGGTATTGGCCGGCGGCTTCATCTGGGTGAAGTCCACGGTCGACGCCAAACTGGCCGGTAGGATAGAAGTTCATGCCGTTGCCTTCGCCGTCCCCTACCCCCTGAGTCAGGCGGAGCGGGATGAGTTGTTGCGCACGTAGGGCGCGGAGGCGGATCTCGACGCACGGGCCGGCCAACGGGCCCTCGCCCGTGGCCGGCATCTGGTGGAGGCCCGGTACGCCTGCGTCGAGTGTCACGGAAAAGACTTCAGTGGTGGGGTCATGGTGGATGATCCCGCCATCGGCCGAATCCTCGGCCCCAACATCACCAGCGGCAAGGGCGGCGTGGTATCGGAGTACACTGCATCGGACTGGGACCATATCGTCCGCCACGGTGTACGTCGGGACGGACACCCGGCGACCATGCCTGCCGTGGACTTCCAGCTCATGAGTGATCAGGAACTGGCAGACATCATCACCTATATCGGGAGCGTGCCGCCGGTGGACAACGAGGTCCCGCCCGTCACGCTCGGACCTCTCGGTACGTTCCTCATGGCCGTGGGCCAGTTCCCCCTGGCAGCGGAGATGATCGGTGATCACCACCGCACGCATCCGACCCATCCGCCGGCCAGCGACGACACGCTGGCCTTCGGTCGACACCTGGCCGGCATCTGCAGTGGCTGCCATCACGCCGATTTCCGGGGCGGCCCCATTCCCGCCGCCCCGCCGGAGTGGCCGCCATCGGCCAACCTGACGCCACATGCCGATGGCCTGCAGGGGTGGACCTTCGAACAGTTCGAGACCAGCATGCGGGAGGGCCTGCTGCCTGACGGCAGTGAGGTCCGACTGCCCATGAGCCTGATCACGCCCTACGCCCAGCGGATGACGGATACGGAGGTGAGAGCTCTGTGGGCTTATCTCAGCAGCCTGGAAGCAGCCCCCGGCCGGGAGTGAGTCGCGCCCCGCTCACTCGATCTGCGTCCACTTCGTCGCCATCGCCTCAACGATGGCGTCGTGCGCCACGGCCGTGATCAGATGCTTCGCTGAGGCCACCTTCGCCTGGAACGTATCCAGTTCCTCGCGCGTGAAGTCCAGCCGTGGCATGAACTCGATGTAGTTGGCCACCTCCATCTCGATCAGATCACGCAGCTCTTCCGGTGAAACGGACAGATCCTCTTCGTCCAGCCGATTCCACAGGACGGGACTTGCCTGACCCACCTGCTCGAAGAACTGCCAGCGATGGGACACGCAGAAGAGAAAGGCCAGTCGTTCTGCCGGCTCACCGATCACGTCCCGGATCTGCTGACGATCCTCCAGTGATGCCGACTCCGTCTTGTAGGACTGCGTGCCGTAGATACTGTGGAACAGCCCGCCGAGACAGACTCGCTGTTCGCACCCCCACGCTTCGAGCAAGTCATGGGTGCCGCGCAGATGGTCGAGCAGAGCCCCACCGCTGTGCGGGTTCTCATCGGCATTCAACCTGAGCAGCAGGTCCAGGTGTGGTTGCTCGATCATGTGTTCCTCCGGCTATGCCGGTTCCACTTCGTCCAGCGATACCGTCACGGGTGACGCTCCCAGGTCTACGACGGCTTTGCCCGCGCGTGTATCGATCTGATCGAGCACTCCGACACGCTCCAGGCGGCGAACATGGACGCGATCGCCCACCACCAGTGGACGCTTCCCCTTCACTTCGGGCGCACGCGCCACTTCCTCGTCTATCACGGACCGCAGTTGTCCCAGAGCCAGTAGAAGCGAGCGCTTGGATGGTTCATCTCGACACAGAGCGTCCACCTGCCGCCCGAGATCACGCAGCGTCTCATACGCAGCTTCACCGCTGCTGACCTTCGCCAGCTCGAGCTGTGCCCTGGCATCATCGAGAGCACGCTGCGTCTTCGCTTCGGCCTGCTGCGCCTGCTCGCGATCGGCCAGGGCCCGGGTCCGCGCCGCCTGCAGGTCGGAGAGCAGTTCGACAGTCTGATCGCCCTGCCGTTGATCCTCCGCCCGGGTGATGACGACGTCCGGTAGGCCCAGCCTGCGAGCCAGGGCCAGTGCATTGCTGCTGCCGGCCCGGCCGATGAGGACTCGATGGGTCGGCTGCAGGGTGTCCATATCGAACTCGATGGAAGCGTTTTCTACCCCGGACAGGGTGTAGCCCAACGTCTTGAGCTGACTGATATGGGTGGTCACCGCGGTGCGGACGCCCTTCTCGTGGAGGTGCTCGAGAATCGCCCGCGCCAGGGCCGCGCCCTCTGCCGGATCCGTGCCGCCCCCCAGCTCGTCGAGCAGCACCAGGCTCTGCTCGTCGGCTCCGTGCAGGATCTGTCCGATGTGGGTCAGGTGACTGGAGAATGTGCTCAGGCTCTGCTCGATGCTCTGCTCATCACCGATGTCGGCCCATACCTCACGTAATACCGGCAGGGCCGAATCCGCCTCTGCCGGCACGGGCATTCCCGCCATCGCCATCAGCGTCAGCAGACCGATCGTCTTCAGGGCCACCGTCTTGCCGCCCGTGTTCGGTCCCGTGATGATCAGCGTGTGGAAATCATCACCCAGGCGTACATCGATGGGGACCACTTCCTCGATCCCCTCCCGCTGCTGCAGGTCGAGCAGCAGCGGATGTCGGGCGCCGACGAGCCGGATGACACCTTCGGTGTTGAGTTGAGGCGGCTCCATCGAGAAGCTGCGGCTCATGCGCACCTTGGCATAGGTCATGTCCACGTGGGCCATGGCCGTCATCGTTGACCGCAGCCTCTCCGAGTGTGCGGCCACCAGCGCCGTCACCTCCCCCAGGATGCGGAAGGTCTCCTCCTTCTCCTCGTTGGTGGCGGCCATGAGCTCGTCCCCCATCTGGCGCACCCCCTCCGGCTCGATGAACACGGTACCGCCACTGTCGGAACGACCGCGCTGCAGGCCGCGCACCCGCGACAGGGCCGCGGCGCGGATCGCCAGGGTCGGACGCCCACCGTGCTCGCGGATCCCGGTATCCTGCAGATGGGGCGATGGAAACACGCCGCAACACGTCTTCGAAGACGTAGGTCCGCAGGTTTCCGATGTGGGCGTAGTCGTAGACCGTCGGCCCGCAGGCGTACATGCGTACGGGTGAGCCCATGGGCTCGAATATGCGCTGGCTTCGTGAG
>DASCMS010000003.1:0-119863 GCA_036011085.1 Candidatus Latescibacterota bacterium | reverse complement strand
GGCAAGTTGGCCGGCTTGATAGCGCTGGCCAGGATCAAGGCTCCCGTCCCCCTCAGCCATCGGCGCTCCCACTGGTGTAGCCTTACTCCGAGACGCCAGGAAAGCGCCGTGGCAAAGGGCGCCAGGGTGAAGAACGACGAGACTTGGGTCACGCCGAAGCCGGCCTCTTCGATGACCCGCCGCGCCGTCATTGGATTGAATCGGCTGATGTGCTGCTCTTCGTAGCTGATCCCGCCCAGGCGGTTCACCACCACCTCGAGCAGGGGCCACAGGCTGCGGTAGTTGGGGGTCGTCAGGATCAACGTGCCACCGGGTCTCAATAGACGGAACGCTTCTGCCAGGGAGGCTCGGACCTCGGGCTCCGGCAGGTGCTCCAGGATCTCTACCAGCGTGACGACATCCACACTCTCATCGGCAAACGGCAGGTGCGGCAGCCGGGAGACGCAGAAGCGTGTCGCCGAATCGCCGTACTCCTTGGCCGCGTAGTCGATCTGCCCCAGAGCGACGTCCGTCCCGAATCTCTGCAGACCGGTCTGGTGTGCGATAGACATGAGAGAGCCCGGCCCACACGCCACGTCGAGCAGGCTCCTGGCCCCCGCAGGAACCATCTCCGAAACGCATTGGAACTTGTAGCGGTGCCAGAAGCGGCGGACCTGAGAGCCTTCCCGGTACACGCGATCATAGAAGCCAGCGGGAATTGCCGAATACTGGTACGCTTCGTGCCCTTTGCTCATGCGCTCTGTTGAGGTCAGTACTCGCTGCGCAGTGGCGTCTACGTCTGCAGATGCCAAAAGAGAAGCCCCGCATGGACGAGAGTCCAGCGGGGTGGCTTGTAACTGGTGGAGCAGATCGGGATCGAACCGACGACCTCAGGCTTGCAAAGCCCGCGCTCTCCCAACTGAGCTACTGCCCCAACAACATTACCGCGCTCAGCTAGTCGCCGTCTCGTCCTCGTCGTCGGCGCCGCCTTCTTCGAAGCGCAGCAGGATCGTCGATGCGATGAAAAACGAGAAGAACGCGAAGCCGAACAGATCAGCGCGAACGTGATCCCATGCCAGGCCCACCCGGTCGATGGTATATCCACCCAGGCAGATCAGGTAGAGAACGATGCTGCCCAACTGCAATCGTTCGAGAAAGTCCTTGCTCTTCGCCCAGGCCATGTCGCCGGCGCACTCCTCACGCAGTAGTTCTTAAGTACATGTAATTTTCGTAAGATAGATACGTGCATAAACCTGGTCAATCAGATGTAAGGAGAGCCGGATGGCTGAGGCGGTGATCGCCAGCGCGGTGCGCAGCGCGATCGGAACGTACGGCGGCGCCCTGCGCGACGTCACCCCCGTCACGTTGGGTCAGGTAGCCGTCGAGGCGGCGATTTCGCGGTCTGCCGTTGCCGCGGAGGCCGTGAACGAGGTAATCCTCGGCATGATCTACCAGGGCGGCCAGGGGCCGAATCCGGCGCGGCAGGCGGCCGTCAAGTCGGGCGTGCCTTACTCCGCGCCGGCCATGACGGTGAACAAGATGTGCGGTTCCGGGCTGAAGGCCATCGCCTTGGCGGCAGCTGCCGTGCGTTCAGGGGACGCCCAGGTCGTCGTAGCCGGTGGCATGGAGAGCATGAGCGGTGTCGTCTACGGGCTGGCCGGGTCGCGTTGGGGCGAGCGTATGGGGCACTCGCAGGTGACGGATCTGATGATCATGGACGGTCTGTGGGACTGCTTCTACGACTGCCACATGGGTACCACTGCGGAGAATCTGGCCAGCGAATACGGTATCTCGCGCCAGGAGCAGGATCGATACGCCCTCTTGAGCCAGGACCGTTATTCTGCGGCTCACGCAGCGGGCCGCTTTGCCGACGAGATCGTCCCCCTGGAGATTCCGCAGCGCCGGGGTGAGCCGACGGTGTTCGACGTCGACGAGCACCCCCGAAAGGACGTCTCTCTGGAAGGGCTGGGTCAGCTACGCCCCGCCTTTGACAAGCAGGGCACGGTCACGGCCGGCAATGCCTCCGGTCTGAACGACGGTGCCGCGGCGATGACGGTGATCTCCGAGGCCGTGGCCGAGACTGCCGGCATCGAACCACTGGCCCGTGTCGTCGACTCGGTGTCGGTGGGGGTAGATCCACGGGTGATGGGGATCGGACCGGCCCCGGCCATAGAGCAATTGCTGCAGCGTAACGATCTGACGTTGGACGACATCGACCTGCTGGAAGTCAACGAAGCCTTCGCGGCACAGGTTCTGGCCGTGGGGCGTCGACTCGACTGGGATGTGGATCGGGTCAATGTCAACGGCGGCGCGATCGCCCTGGGACATCCGGTGGGAGCCAGCGGTGCCCGTGTCGCTGTGACCCTGCTGCACGAGATGCGCCGACGCCAGGTGCGCCGCGGGATCGCCGCGCTCTGCATTGGCGGCGGCATGGGTATCGCGGTCCTGTTTGAGTGCTGATGTTTCGCAGGGCCGACGGAGGCGAGTTTCACCGCCTCCGCCGGTGGGGAGAGTCAGGCGGCCAGCTCCAGCTCTTCGCTTTCCGTCTCCACTTCGTCTTCGATCTCTCCGTCGGCTTGGGCCGTGCCGTTGGCTCCCGACGGGATGCGTTCGAGAACTTGGAGAGTACGCGCCTGAATCTCGACGAGGTAGTGAGAGTTCTCGTCGTCATCCCGCCAGCTGTACGAGCGCAGCCGGCCACTGAGAAATACGGGAGTGCCTTTCTCCAACCGGTCGGCGAGTCGCTCGGCCAGCTGCCGCCAGACGACGATGTTGAAGAAGGAGGTCTCCTCCTGCCATTCGTCGTTGCGGTCGCGGTAGGCGCGGTTGACGGCGATGCGGCTCGTCAGCCGTGCCGTGCCGTTGTCGGTGATACGAAACTCGGGGTCCTGCACGAGGCGCCCGGCAAGGGCCACCTGGTTGATGGCCGGCATCCTGAGTTCGGACATACGATCCTCCGATCGAAGGGAGTGAGTGGAATGGGCGGCAGGACATTCCAGCGAGCGTTCTGCCGACTGTCCGCCACGCAGACTGAATGCAGCACTCATGCCAGTCAGGACGAAAGGTGACGGAAGCGATTGTGACACAATCAGTTGAGAGTTATGAAATGAATGATCACGTGAATATCCTCAGGCACTTCGATGGGAGTCTGGGGTAACGACGGTGGGGGCGATCGCACACAGCGACCAGGTCATTCCGGCGGCACGCCGTCGGCGTCGGGGCCACACGGCTCCTCACGGGCAGTTCTTTACGCTTACCGAGGTCGCCCGCTTCCTGTGGCACGTCGTCGAGATGCTGGCCCCGGCCTCACAGCGGCGCGTGATCGATCTGGCAGCGGGGGACGGGATCCTGCTCGACGAGGGGTGTCGTGGTGGTTTTACGACCCGGCTCGATGTCCTGGGCCTGGAACTCGACGCCCATGTCCTTCACGCCCGAAGCGCGGAGGGTGCCCGTGTCGAGGCAGGAGATGGTCTGCTCGATGCCGGCCAGCGTCTGTCCGACTGGCGTGCCGACGTCGCTGTGGGCAATCCACCCTTTGGCCGCAGTCGTGACCTGCTGACCGATGGACAACGCCGACGCCTGCTGGCCGAGCCAGCCGCACCGCACCAGATCTGGGGCTCACGTGCCGTTGGCCAGGATGGTCGGTTCACCGACCCGGCCGGCAACTGTCGAGTGGAGGAGCTGTTCCTGGAACGCGCCCTGAGGCTGGTCCGGTCCGGGGGACTGGTCGCCTACATCCTCTCCGATGGGGTCCTGAGCAATCGCCGAGAGCAGGTCGCCCGAGACTGGGTGGGGGGCCAGGCCCAACTGCTGGCGGCCATCGCCCTGCCGGCCAGTGCCTTCCGACGGGCCGGCCTCAACGCTCTGGCCCATCTCATCGTTCTGCGCCGCGTCCCGGAGATCGACATGATCCCTCAACCACCCGCGCTGATGATGGAGCGTCGGCATGCCGGGCGTGGCAAGTTGCCCCAGGTCCTGGAGGCCATGCGGCAGGATCTGGTCCGCCTGCACCAGGGTCAGGATGTAACCGGCGCCGCCGTCGTCTCAGGTAGGGATCTGGGTGGGTGTCGCTGGGATCCGGGTTTCTGGGTGGGAAAACAGACTCTGGCCCGCGTCCGGCGTGACCTCGACGACGCCCCTGAGCTCGGCGACTTCATCGAACTGCTTACCTACGGGCCGATCGTCACTGGCGGGCAGCCCGTGCCGGTCGTCGACGGCATCGCCTCGATCCGACAGGGGGACTTTGCCGAGACCGGCCTCCACGCCTCGCGGTCTCTGCGTGTCTTGCCAGACAGCGCCCACGATCCCCGGCGCAGTCGCGTTCGCGCCGGAGACGTGCTGCTGCCTCGTTCCGGTGGCGGTGCCCTCGGACGCAACAGAGTGGCCGTCTACGAGGAGGATGAGCCCGCCAACATCGGCTGTTTCGTCGACCTCATCCGCCTCCGACCCGGACTCAATCCCTACTACCTGTGGATCTTTCTGCGCTCGCGACTCGGATGGGGCCAGATCCGCAGTCTCATCAATGGTGTGGGTACGCCGAACATCAGCTTTGTCGAAATCCGCTCGTTGCGTGTGCCGCTGCTCGGACTGGAGGAGCAGGCGGCCTACGAGCATGCCTACGTGGAGGACGTGCGGCCGCTGCACAGGCAGTCGACTGGCAGCCACGAGGCGGGCCAGTTCGCGGAGCGTCAGTTCCAGGCGCTGGTGAGCCGACTCGATGCTCGGCTCGCCGATGATTGTCCACCGTACAGAGCATCCTTAAATTCGACTACCCACTCGTTCTCTCCTTGAGTTGCCTCCCTTCCAGGCGCCCGGCCGTTGCCAGATAACCCCGTCGCCGTCCCTCACGCCAATCGCCTGGCCAGCGAGACGAGTCCCTATCTGCAGCAGCATGCCCACAACCCTGTCGACTGGTATCCTTGGGGAGAAGAGGCGCTGAATCGGGCTGCGGAAGAGGATCTTCCCATCCTGCTGTCTGTCGGTTACTCGGCCTGCCACTGGTGTCATGTGATGGAACGGGAGTCTTTCGAGAACTCGGAGATCGCGGCGCAGATGAACGCCAGGTTCGTCAACATCAAGGTGGACCGTGAGGAGCGTCCGGACGTCGACGAGATCTACATGAGTGCCGTACAGGCGATGACGGGACAGGGTGGCTGGCCGATGACGGTCTTCCTCACGCCGGACCTGCGGCCCTTCCATGGGGGAACATACTATCCCCCGGAGGACAGCCACGGCCGACCGGGATTCCGTCGCGTGCTGCAGGCCGTCAGTGAGCACTATGCACGGCAGCGGGATCGTGTCGAGGATCAGGCGGAGAAATTGCGTTCCTTTCTCCGGCAGAATGCCGATCCGCTGGATGGCGGCGATGACCTCGACGATGATCGTTGCCAGGATATCCTGGATGCGGCGGTACAGGCTCTGATCGATCAGCATGACGGGCGCTGCGGCGGCTTCAGCCTGCAAGGGCCGAAGTTTCCCAACAGCGCCGCACTGTCGCTGCTGCTCAGGCACTGGCACGCCACCGGTGACGATGCGGTGCTGCAGGTGGCAGTGCACACGCTGACTCACATGGCGCGGGGGGGAATCTTCGACCAGCTCGGGGGTGGCTTCCACCGGTATTCGGTGGATGAGCGATGGCTGGTCCCGCATTTCGAGAAGATGCTTTACGACAACGCCCTCCTCGTTCCGGTCTACGTGGATGCCTGGCAGGCGACAGGCAAGCCGCTGTTCGGCCGGGTTGTGCGTGAAACACTCGACTACGTGGTGCGCGAGATGACGAGCGCCGAGGGCGGCTACTGTGCCGCACAGGATGCCGACAGCGAAGGGGAGGAGGGCAGGTTCTTTGTCTGGACCCCGGAAGCGGTAGAGGATGTCATCGACGATGAGCACACGGCGAAGCGGGTGTGCGCCTATTACGACATCACACCCGAGGGCAATTTCGAAGGTGACTCGGTGCTTCATGTCAGCGCCGACATCGACGAGCAGGCGCGTCTTCTCGGTGTCAGCCGAACGGAATTGCAGTCGGCCATCGACGATGGACGTCGGCGACTGTTCGAGGCCCGAGCCTGGCGCTGTGCCCCAGGGCGGGACGACAAAGTGCTGGCAGCATGGAATGGTCTGATGATCAGCGCCATGGCCCGGGGGTATGAAGCCTTCGGCGAGAGCGCCTGGCTCGATTCAGCGACAATGGCTGCCCGGTTTCTTCTCGAGCATCTCGTCGTCGACGGCTCTCTGCGCCACGGCTGGAAGGATGGTCAGGCCTCCGTCCATGCCTTTCAGGACGACTACGCCGCCCTCGTGGGCGGACTCGTGGATCTGTACGAGGCCACTTTCGAGCCTCGCTGGCTGGCCTCCGCCGTCGATCTGGCAGAGCAGATGATCGAACGCTTCTGGGATACGGACGGGGAGGGTGGCTTCTACTACGCCGAGGCCGACAGGTCTGACCTCATCGTGCGGACGAAGAATCCCTTCGATGGTGCCACTCCCTCCGGGAACTCCCTCGCCGCTCTCGCCCTGTTGCGCCTGGCGACTCTCACCGACGTGAACCGTTTCCGCGATTGCGCCGAGGCCACGTTGCGGGCCTATGGCGGGTTGCTGCAGAGTTCTCCCCTGGCCTGCTGTCATATGGCATGTGCTCTCTCACAGTTCCGCTGCGGGCCTCTGGAACTGACCTTCATGGGAGCTGCCGAGGCGCGACGGCCGTTTCTTCGCACCACCCACGAAAGCTATCTGCCAAATCGCGTGATCTCCGGCGCCGAGACTGCATCGGACGACTCGACTACAGACCTGTTGCCACTGCTGCGTGAGCGACATCTGCCCGCCGATGGCAGCCTTCACGTCTACGTCTGTCGCAATTCCAGCTGTTCGGCGCCACTGACGGATGTGGCCGAATTCAGCCGCACGCTGGCACCCGACATTCGAGCCGCCGGATGACCCGAATCCCGGAATCCACCGACCCCGTGTTCCGTCGTCTCGTGGACGGGGGACTGCTGTACGATTCTGTGGCAGGATGCATTCACCATCTGAACGAGACGGCCGCAGTGATCTGTGAGTGTTGGCGCCAGCCGATGTCGGAAGAGGAGATCGTGCAGGTCCTGATGGAGCGTTTCGAGGTGGACGCCAGCGTCGCGCTGTTGCACGTACGATCGACCATCGGTCGCCTCCGAGGGGCGGGAGCGGGAGAATGAGGCAAGTCGAACAGGCACTCGAAATGGCCCGACTGGGCGTCGTCGGTGGCGCCTGGCCGGTCGGCGTCGAAGAGGCCATCGTGACCGAGGGACTGGAAGGCCTGTTCGTGGCCAGGGCCGGCGGCGACAGGCCGGTGCCGGCCGCGTGGTATCGTGCCCATGCCAGCACGGCGACGACGACGACGGTTGCCTTGCAGGAATTGGCCGAGGCGTTGCGGATCCTGGAGCAGCAGGGCCATGACCTGGTGCTTCTGCCTGGCGCTGCTCTGTTGCGTTTCTATCCGGACGCCGGGTGCCGTCCGATGGACGATGTCGATCTACTCTGTCCCGAGGGGCGCACGGCCGACGTGACTGACGCGCTGACAGAACTGGGGTGGACGACGACGCCTCGTTATCCCGACCTGCTCAACGGCCGGCACGTGGGCATCGATCTGCACGATGATCTGTTCCACTGTCAACGCATTGCCGCCCGGCGCCGTGCCGGATGGCTCGACCCCGAGCAGATCTGGGCACACCGGCGCAGAGTGCAGGTGGAGGGGCTCCAGTTCTGGGGGTTGAGCGCCGAAGACGAGGTCCTCTATACTGCAGCGCATGCACTGCGGCACAGCTACCGACGAGTCACCTGGCTTGTGGATCTGGCTTTGCAGCTGGGTGACAGGACTCTCGACGGGGGGCGTCTGCGATACCGGGCTGAGGCCAGCGGGCTGAACCTGCCGTTACTCTATGGCCTGACGCTGTTGCACGCCGCCCGCGTGGACCTGCCAGCGAGCGTTCGGGACTGGTATGCGGAATGTGCGCCAGGCCGAACTTCGAGGCGGGTGCTGCAGTGGGTTCTCGGCAGCCGGCATTCGACCTGCGTCGGCGAGGTCCTGTGGAACTGGACCTGTCCGCACCGTGGCGACCGGCTGCGACTGATGCGGGAGTTCATGTTTCCCAGGACCGACGTGCTGCTGCAGGTGTTTCCCCGGGTGCCGCGGCGGCTGGCACCCCTGACGTACGGATTGCGCTGCGGTCAGCTCCTGCTGCGGCTGGCACAAGAACTGGCGACGACGATCCCGGGTCCCCTGAGTCGAAGAATGAGGCGAGGATGATGTTGATGTGGAGGAGTATCTGGTGTCCGGGTCTCAGGAATCTCGGAAGGGTCCTGGCCGTTGCCATGATCGCCGGCTGTGGCTCGTCGTCGCCCTCGGTAACGGATGTCTCAGCGATCCCGGAGGCGCCGCCCGCCCGCGCCGCGATTCCCACCGACCCGATTCGTCAGGCGTATACCGAGCGCGGCGGCTTCCCGGAGTATCTGCTCGGCGTCGGCGACAAACTGCAGCTGACGTTGCGCGACGTGAAGGTGACGAGCGAGCAAGTCATCGTCCGTCCCGATGGCAACATTTCTTTCGCGATGCTGGAGAACGTCCGGGCTGCCGGACGGACGCCGACCGAGCTCGACGACGACGTGACGCTGGAGCTGGGCAGGTTTCTGCGGGCGCCCAAGGTGGATGTGGAAGTGATGGAGTTCCACAGCAAGATCGTCTCCCTTCTTGGAGCGATCGAAACCCTCGAGCGGGCAACGGTAAAGTCAGGGCAGGGGCGGTATCCCCTGAAGGGCAAGACGACGCTGCTCGACATCATCCTCGAAGCCGGTGGCACAACGCCTGATGCGCAACTGGATCGGGTTCAGCTGATTCGTGGCGATGGTTCCTTCCGTCTCGACCTGCGCAGCGTGCTGGCCTCGGGGAAGCAGAAGGACAACGCCATCCTGCAGGGGGGCGATATCGTCATCGTGCCCGGCACGAGTCTCCGCTCGAAGAAGGTCATCGTTCTGGGGGAGGTGGCGCGGCCGAATGTCTACATGTTCGCCGACGACGCACGTCTGATGGAGGCCTTGTCGCAGGCCGGTGGCTTCGCCGAGGCTGCCTTGCGCAACGATGTTCGACTGATCCGCGTCGTCGAAGGTGCTGCCCAGATG
This sequence comes from Candidatus Latescibacterota bacterium, assembly GCA_036011085.1. Lineage (GTDB taxonomy): Bacteria > Latescibacterota > UBA2968 > UBA8231 > UBA8231 > UBA8231. The sequence continues at coordinate 110,737 of DASCMS010000003.1, read as the reverse complement.
TATTCCATCAACTTCGAGCGCCTTACCAGCCACGGTGACTTCCGTCAGAACGTGTCGCTGGAGAACGACGATATCATCTTCGTACCGCGTAGCTTCCTCGGTGACGTCAACGACGTGATCACGAAGATCGAACCGCTCCTCAATATCCTGCTGCTGCCGGCGACGTACCGCGATCTCTATACGACCGGGGGAGGTCTCCGGCTCAATACCGGGGATCCTCCGAGTTCGGTGACGAACTTCACGCGCACGTTGCCCGGCACGGCGAAGCCCGCCGGTGGCGGTCGCGATGGCGATGAAGGCGAAGAGGATTGAACATGATTGACGGGCCACCGCCAGCGGCGGTGGACTCCATCCTGGATACTGTGGGGTCCACACCCCTGGTCCCGCTGTCACGTATCACGCCTGCCGGCTCGGCACGGATCCTGGGCAAGCTGGAGGCCCTCAATCCTGCCGGCAGCGTCAAGGATCGTATCGGTCTGAGCATGGTCCGGGGGGCCGAGGCCGAGGGCAGGCTGCGGCCCGGTACGACGATCGTGGAGCCCACCTCGGGCAACACCGGCATCGCCCTGGCCATGGTCGCCGCCGCCCTGGGGTACGAACTGGTGCTGACCATGCCGGATCACATGAGCAGCGAACGGGTTTCGGTGATGGCCGCCTACGGTGCCCGCATCGAACTGACGCCCTCGGCACTGGATATGCCCGGGGCGATCGCCCGCGCCGAAGAGATTGTTGCCACCAATCCCGAGGCCCATTTCATGCCGCAGCAGTTCCGCAACGCCGCCAACCCGCAGACGCACCGCGAGACAACGGCCCGAGAGATCATCAGCGCCAGCGGTGGCCGGGTGGATGCCCTCATCGCCGGAGTCGGCACGGGGGGAACGATCACCGGTGTCGGCTCCGTGCTGAAACAGGAACTGGGTGAGGTCCGCGTCATCGCCGTGGAACCGGCCCGGTCGGCGGTCCTGTCGGGAGGGCCGTCCGCGATGCATGGGATACAGGGGATCGGCGCGGGATTCGTGCCCGAGGTTCTGGACCGCTCGGTGATCGATGAGGTGATCGTCGTCGAGGACGAAGCCGCCTTCGCCTGTACGCGCCGCTTGGCGCGGGAGGAGGGGCTGTTGCTGGGTCCCTCGTCGGGTGCGAATGTCGCCGTGGCGCTGGACGTTGCCGCAGGTCTCGGGCCCGCGGCGACGGTGGTCACCATCCTGTGCGACACCGGATTCCGGTACTTCAGTGTCGACGGATTCATCAATGACGGCCCTGTCGACACGGGAGTGCCCGGCCCGGTTACCTGAGCAGCACACCCTTGCGCGTGGCGATAATCGGGGCCGCTGGTGACGCCAGACGTACGACGAAGAGATAGACGCCACTGGCGACGGGAGTTCCCCCGTCGTCGCGCCCATCCCATGACAGCACGTGACGCCCCTGCAGGCGCTGGTCGAGTTCGATGCGCCGGATTCGTTGGCCGACGGCATTGAATATCTCCAGCGTCACATCTCCGCCCGCCGGCAGCGACAGCGTCAGGTGGGTTTCCGGGTTGAACGGATTCGGGAAGACATCGGAAAGTGCCCAGGCTCCCGGTGTTGCCTCGGCCCCGCCAACCGCCGTTGACGCGACGGCCGCAGTCGGTGCCTCGACGACGGAGATACCCCGTGGGCCGCCAGCTGCGGCAAATGTTCCCAGACGCTCATACGAAGCGGCGTCGAGCACGTAGATCTCATCCGATGACGAGGTGGTGACAAACAGCTGTTCGCCGCCGGGGGAGAACGTGAGTCCTCGCGGTTCAACACCCACGGGAATCGTCTCGATGACCTGCTGCGAAGCGAGGTCGACGACGACGACGATACCGTCCGCGTGGCCCGTGACGAAGACCCGTTCGCCGCGAGCATCGACGGCGATGGCGAAGCCGCCGGAGACGGGCAGATCGATGACGGCTTCGACGGCATCCCGGGCGGTGTCGATGATGGTCAGGTCGCCGCTGTTGAAGCTGGTGACGTACAGGTGCGATCCATCGTTGTCGGTGGCCAACGATCGAGGTCCGCCTTCGACGGGGATGCGGGAGACGATGCGGCCATCGGCAATGGCAAGCACGGCGTTGTTCCTGAGGTCGGTGACGTAGACGCGCTCGGCGCTGGCGGCAATGCCGAAGGGGCCCTCGTCGAGGGCGCCGACGGTGACGAAGCCGAGGACGCGATTCGTCGTCAGGTCGATGGAGGTCAGCAGCGACGCGCCCGAGTTCGACACGTAGAGTGTTGCACCGTCGGGTGAGAGCGCCATGTCGAGGGGTTCGGCGGCGACAAGAATGCGGTGGGTGACGCGGAACGTGGCCTTCTCGATCACGCTGATCTCGCTGGAGCCCAGGTTGGACACGTAGAGGAAACGACCGTCGGGAGAGTGGAGGATCTGGATCGGGTCATCGCCGACGTCGACGCGGGCCACTTCACCCTCGGCGCCGGTGTCGAAGACGCCGAGGGCCCCGGCATCACGCAGTACGGCAAATGCCAGGGGAGAGCCGGACAGGCCGATGATGTTGAACTCGAGCCACTGGCCGTCGTCGGGATAGTCAAGGCGGACGCCCACATCGGAGACGGCGGTCAGCCGGTAGCGGACACGTGTTCCCACGGGCTGGCCTGGAATCCGCGAGCGGAACATGCCGGCACCCAGGTCTTCGGCTACGGTGGTCGAGACGAGGCCGTCGATCTCAATTTCGACTTCGACGCGTGTGGCGTTGACGATGTCGAAAAATGTGTCGTAAGGACCGAAGGTGTCGGGTGTATTACCCGGACCATCGATGGAGCGTACATAGGGTACGCCCGGGACGATGAAGCCGGTGGTGAAGTCAACATCGGGCGCAGGAGTGCCGTCGACTACAGTCACCAGATCGGCTCTGTCCGCCGCCTCGACATTGCCCAGGAACTCCGCGGGGAAATCCTTGTCGAAGGCGGTGAACAGGCCTGAGAAGTTGCTCTCGTCGAGGCCGCCACTCACCGGCTCAATCCCGACGCGGTAAACACCTGCAGGCAGCCCCCGAAGCGCATAGGCACCGCGGTCTCGCCGGCCCGTCTCGGCACCGCTGAGGGTGCTGTAGATCTCACCGGAGTTCACATCGACGGCGGTGACATGAGCACCGAAGACACCTCTCCCTTCGGGGACCGCCACATGGCCGGTGATGGCTCCGGTGCTGGCCGTGAAAGCGGCTGTCGGGTAGAGCACGCCGATCCCCGTGGCGTCGTCGGCCGCCAGAGTCGAGGCCTCACCCGGCCCGTCGCCGAAGTAGAAGGGATTCATCGTCGGCCGTGCTGCCGCTGACCCTCCCAGAGGCGTGTGGTCGAGGCCGATGAAATGGCCGATCTCGTGGACGGCCACGTCGCTCAGCACAATACGACCTGGCGCCGGCTGTTCGGAGAAACGAAAGTCCCGCCCGTTGAAGATGATATCGGCGTCGAAGATGTCTCCCGTGACCGCGTCCGAGTTGATCCGGGTCACGGCGATGATGCCGCTTCCCGGCGGCGCGTTGAGCACGTCGCCGGTCTCGTCGAAGATCAGCAGATTGCGTCGATCCCGGCGCGACGCGGGCCGCCCCGTGGAGATGCCCTCATCGACGAAGCGCAGGTAGGATCCCTCTACGGCCTGCCAGACGGCGAAGCTCTGGCGCAGGATGCGACTCGTCCGGGCAGCCCCGAGGTCGGCGGACCCGGCAGCGTCGATCTGGAAGGGCACGTCATCTTCGGCCCAGGAGACCTGTATCACGTGGCCCGATGCGGACTGCGTGCTCTGCACGACGAAGGCGGCGACGGGCGCCGTCGCCAACGACAGCCAGGCCAGAATCCAGCGGCACTGACTCACCGCGTTTTTCCTGTACTGTTGGTGAGCGTGCGGATCTCGTCGAGCAGGTCCGCCAGCGGCAGGTCAAGCGGCGGGATGATCGGAGCGGGCCCGGCGGGCCGGGCTGAGGCCTGGAACTTCAGGCCCTCGAAGTCTCGCCGTGTCCGGGGCGCGCCCTCATCCCGCCGCCGCACGCGAAAGTCGCCCTGGGCGAGACCTACGGGCCACGTGCGGCCGGCTGCATCCGGCCCGGTAAGGAACAGAACCACCTCCTCACCGACGACGAAGTCCGGCATGCCGGAGATGTGGTAACGGACCCCGTCGATCGTGCCTCCCGGCAGGACGACACTGAGGGAGTCGGTGTCCGCCATCCCCTTCAGCGACTCCGAGACGACGAAGCGCAGACGGGTGACGATGTCGCCGTCGACGACGTCGGGGCTGGACTGCACACACACGCCGTGGAAGATCTTCCCGGAGCGTTCGGTAAGGTCGACGACGCTCAAGGGGAGGACGGTGGAGGCCGAAACCGTCGACAGCATGAGGATCACCAGGGCCAACTGCAGCCAGACGTGCAGCCCGGGACCTCGGTGAGTGTGAGTCACGGCACAGGTGCTCCGGTTCGGGGGACGGGTCGGCAGTTGGACGCACCAAACGGCGTTCCGTTGCACGCAGGGTGAGAAACGACTCGCGGTCAACTGTCCAGCGCCTCGATGATCTGCCCGTGGAGTCGTGGTCGCAAGTCGAGAAATCCACGGTCGGTGCGAGAGGGATGTACCCGGTTGCTGAGCAGAATCACATATGCGTCTCGATCCGGATCGATCCACAGTGAGGTGCCGGTGAACCCCGTGTGTCCGTAGGCTCGCATGGAGAGGCGGTCGCCGGAAGGCCCATCCGACCTGGGCCTGTCCCAGCCGAAGGCCCGGTAGGCCTCCGGGGCGACCGCCTGAGGCGCGGTCAGTCGCCGGAGGGTCTGCTCATCCACACCGATGTCGGCCTCGCCCAGATAGGCGCGGGCGATCCGCTCCAGATCATGGGCCGTGGCGAACAGTCCGGCGTGGCCGGCCACGCCGCGCAGCAGGTGGGCATTCTCGTCATGCACTTCACCCGAAACCAGGCGCTTCCTCCACGGACAGTTCTCTGTCGCAGCAAAGGCTTCTGGCGGCCGCAGGGCCACCTTCAAAGGGTCGTCGAGATGGCTGAAGAAGGTGTCGTTGAGGTCCAGCAGGGCGTAGAGGTCTCGGGCGCAGGTTCTGTCCAGGCGGCACTCATCGCCGCCGAGTTGCTCCAGCAGGTCACCGACGAGAATCGGACCGATGTCGCTGTACAGCACACGTAGTCCCGGCTCGACCGCGAGGGGGGCATCGAGGAACCGCTCGATGACACGCCGGCGGTGGGCGGCCCCGGCCGTGTCCGGGGCCAGCTCCTGCCGCAGTCGCAACCCCGAGGGGAAGCCCGCCGCATGGCACATCAACAGACGAATCGTCAGCCCTGCCTTGTCCGCAGGATAATAGCCGGGCAGCAGGTCTTCGAGGGGAGCATCGAGGTCCAGGTGTCCGGACGAGGCCAGTTGCATGGCCAGCCATGTCGTGGCCAGGACCTTCGTCAGGGAGGCCAGATCGAACAGTGTCGATGACGACAAGGGCCTGATCGTGGGCGAGACTTGAGCGTGGCCGATGGCGAGTTCGTGGCGCCGGTCGGCACCGCGAGCCGCGATCAGAACAGCACCGGCTACGAGGCCCTCATCGATGGCGTTGCGCAGCGTCTCGTCGACGTGTATGAAAGGGTCAGGGTCCATGGTTCCCGTCTCGTTGACACTCCTTTGGGGCCTGGTTACATTCGCCTAAACACTGGAAGATACGTCACTTGACGCCTCCCGCCTCAACAATGCAGATCGGTGACCTGGCTGAGCGCGCCGGTGTCTCCACCCGAACCATCCGCTATTATGAAGAGCTCGGTCTCGTGGAGCCCATGGAGCGGACCGATGGAGGCTTCCGCCGCTACTGTGAAGACCAGTTGCGGCGGCTGCACATCATTCAGGGCCTCAAGTGTCTGGGTTTCGATCTGGACCAGGTTCGGGACCTGTTCGCCCTGCGGGACACAGCCGAAACGGGCGGCGATCTGGCGCGCCGGATGATTGATATCCTGCAGATACAACAGGACGAGATCGAAGCCAAGATGACCCAGTACGGCCAACTGCGGGAGCGCAACCGACGGGGCATAGATGTGCTGCGAGGTTGTCTGTGTTGCAGCACGAAAGTATTCGAGCGCGATTGTCACAACTGTGAGACCTATCAATGTCACGGCGAGGTCCCCGACCTCGTTGAGTGTGCCATCTACGGCCGCTAGAAACGCCTATCATGCTGACGGTTTCCGACGAGGCTGCTGCCAAGATCCGATCTCTTCTCGAGCAGGATGATCCATCCCTGCCGTCGGGCGAATCTCACCGCGGCCTGCGCGTCGCCGTGAAAGGTGGAGGCTGCTCCGGGTTTCAGTACAAGCTGGAATTCGAGGACGGGCCGACGGAGATGGATCAGGTCATCGAATCCAACGGCGTGCGCATCTTCATCGATCCCAAGAGTTGCCTGTATCTCAACGGCGTGACTCTGCGGTACGATGACGGGCTGATGGGAGCCGGCTTCCAGGTGGAGAACCCCAACGCCCGGACAACCTGTGGCTGCGGCGAGTCCTTCAGCGTCTGATCCTGCACCATCCGATGCTTCCGGGCCCGGGTTCGCGGCGCCCATCTATCTCGATCATCTGGCCACCACGCCCCTGGATCCACGGGTCCTCGAGGTGATGCTGCCCTGTCTGCGCGAGAACTTCGGGAATCCCTCCAGCCGCACACATGATTTCGGGTACGCCGCCGCGGCCGCCGTGGAAGCGGCCCGCGCTCACGTAGCCCATCTCATCAGCGCCACGGCAAGAGAGATCATCTTCACCAGCGGCGCCACGGAGGCCAACAATCTGGCGCTGAAGGGGATCTGCGAGGCGTGGTCGGGGTCGGGCATGCACCTCGTCACCTGTGTCACCGAACACCACGCGGTGTTGGACGTCTTCCAGCGTCTCGAGCGCGCCGGCCATCGCGTGACACGCCTCGCCGTCGATTCCACGGGCATCCTCGACCTGGATGCCCTGGACGCCGCCCTCGACGACGGCGCCCGACTGCTGTCGGTGATGGCCGCCAACAACGAGACGGGTGTGCTCCAGCCTCTGGATGAGATCGCTGCACGCTTGCGGGGCCGGGATGTCGTCTGGCACTGCGACGCGGCCCAGGCTGCCGGCAAGGTTCCTCTCGACATGCGTCGGTTGCCTATCGATCTGCTGTCCATCTCAGCCCACAAGATCCATGGCCCCAAGGGGCAGGGGGCGCTGTTTGTGCGCCGCCGCCGGCCGCCGTTGCGGCTGACGCCCCAGATCGAAGGCGGAGGGCAGGAACGAGGGCTGCGGTCAGGAACACTCAACGTTGCCGGCATCGTCGGCTTCGGCGAGGCCTGCCGGTTGGCCAGTGACGAGTCCGAGGCCGACGCGGAGCGCCTGCGCCGTCTCCGCGACTCACTGCAGGAGCGCCTCACGGACGCGTTGGGAACGACCGTCGTCATCAACGGTCACAGGTCACAGCGGCTGCCGCATGCGCTCAACGTGTCGTTCCCCGGCATCCATGGCGCTGATCTGATCACGGCCTTGCGGGATGTAGCCCTGTCTTCGGGATCGGCCTGCGCCTCGGGAGACGGCACACCATCACACGTGCTGACCGCACTCGGTCTGGATCCGGCAACGGCGGCGGCTTCTCTGCGCTTCGGTCTGGGGCGCTCGACGACGGCGATGGAGGTGGAGCGTGCGGCGGCACGGGTGATCTGTGAGGTCACCGCCCTGCAGGCGCAAGTCGCAGAACTCCGCTCTTGCGGGAAGTCGGGTCGTCCCTAGGTTTTTGAGTCTCACTCTATCACGCATATCAACTCCTTCAGCGGGAGAGGGCACTATGGCTCTCACATCGAGCCAGCTTCTCGAGCACGTCAAGAAGTCGATCAAGGAAGTCAGCCCCGATGAGGTGAAGCGGGGCGTGCAGTCGGGCGAGATTCAACACGTTGTCGACGTCCGCGAGCGGGACGAGGTGATGGACGGCTATGTCCCGGGAGCGCACCTGATCCCGCGGGGATTCCTCGAGTTGAACATCGAGGAGGATGTCACCATGGATCGCGACGAGGCCATCGCCCTCTACTGCGCCGGTGGCAATCGCTCCGCCCTGGCGGCGCGCGATCTGGTCGCCATGGGCTACACCAACGTCAGTTCCATGATCGGCGGCATCAAGGGGTGGAAGGACGCAGGTCTGAGAATCCAGACCGGCGGGCTGCTGTCAGAGGAGGATCTGCAGCGCTACGCACGACACCTCATCCTGCCGGAGGTAGGCGAGGAAGGGCAACAGAAACTGCTGCAGGGCAGGGTGCTTCTCATCGGGGCTGGCGGGCTCGGCTGTCCGACAGCGCTCTACCTGGCGGCTGCCGGGATCGGCAAGATCGGCCTCGTTGACGCCGACGTCGTCGACAAGAGCAACCTGCAGCGTCAGGTGCTGTTCGGTCAGGGCGATGTGGGCAGACCCAAGGTCGAAGCGGCTCGAGAACGCCTCCTCGACGTGAATCCGGGCATCGAAGTCGTCGCCCACCACGATCTCGTCACCTCCCACAACGCCTTCGAGATCATGGCCGACTACGATATCATCGTCAACGGTTGCGACAATTTCCCGACGCGCTACCTGGTCAATGATGCCGCCGTGCTGACCGGAAAGCCCGTCGTCGACGGCAGCATCTTCCGCTTCGAAGGCCAGGCTACGGTCTATGACTCAGCCTCCGGGGGGCCGTGTTATCGCTGCCTCTACCCGGAGCCGCCGCCTCCGGGGGAGGTCCCCAGTTGCGCCGAAGGCGGTGTTCTGGGCGTGCTGCCCGGCACCATCGGGCTGGTGCAGGCCACCGAGGTCGTCAAACTTGTCCTCGGCAAGGGGGAGCCTCTGGTCGGTCGCATGATACTCTACGATGCGATGGACATGAAATTCCGTGAGCTCAAGTTGCGGCGCAATACCGCGTGCCCCGTGTGTGGCGACGCACCCTCCGTGAAGGAACTGATCGACTACGAGCAGTTCTGCGGACTTCCGGGCCATTCCGAAGCCGCTGGTTGACGAAGAGACCCGGCCAGGACGACAGGACATGAACGAGGGCGGCCACCGGCGGGTGGTCGCCCTTTGTTCGTTGATTCTACGACGACGGGAACCGTGTTGAATTCATCTCTGTTGATATCGCTGGACGACGAAACCGATGTCGATCCCGTGCTGGATCTGGCCGCTACCTTCGACAGCGACCATCCCCTTGAAGTGGAACTCGGTTTCGGCAAAGGCCGCTTGCTCCTCGACGCCGCCCAGCGTCGTCAGGAGCACAACTTTATCGGTGTGGAGGTGGCCGGGAAGTATCTGCGACTAGCCCATGACCGGGCTCGACGTCGGCAGTTGACCAACCTCCGCTTCGTGCACGGCGACGCCCGTGAGTTCGTTGAGTTCTTTCTTCCAGCAGACTCCGTCCGCGCCATGCACGTCTACTTTCCCGATCCGTGGCCGAAGAAGAAGCACCACAAACGACGATTGCTCGACGCCGACTTCATCGATCAGACCCTGCGGGTTCTGGAGCCGGCAGGGCGGCTGTGGATCGCCACCGACCACAGTGAATACTACGAGGCGATCGTCGAGGTCCTGGAGCCATTTGATCTCCGCTTCCACCGGGTGGACGCCGTCTGGGACGGGGCGTCGACGAACTACGAGGACAAGTTTGTCCGGCAGGGAAGCACCATCAACCGGCGTGTGCTCGAAAAGCGCTGAGATCCGCTCCACCCCCACGCACCACTCCGCTGCATGAAGCCCATTTTCCCCTGAAGACCAAGGGCTGGGGCAGACTCGGGTCTGTCTTCGGCCTCGGCCCGGGGAAGATCGCTTGTCCCGCCTGTTCGATACGCCCATAAGGACTTGTAATAACAGTATGTTAACGAGACACACTGAACAATATCAGAGGCGGACATGATTTCTCTTGACATGCCCAATCTGGAAAGGTTATCATTTGCTGTGGTGGAAAATGGTGTATAGGGGTGTTCTGTGGGGAAAAGCCCCGCAGGTCGCCCTGTCACCCTTCCTTCCTCGATTGGATACAGCCTGTGGCAACGCAGTTTCTCGGCGAATACGAAGTCCCCGTGGACGACAAGGGGAGGGTGTTTCTTCCCGCCGAGCTGCGTCGCAATCTCGAACCGGAGGCGGATGACACGCTGGTCGTCGTCCGTGGGCTGGATGGTTGTCTGACCGCCCACCCCCAGAACGCATGGGCGCAGATCGCCGAGCGAATGCTGCAACTGTCGCAAACCGAACAGAAAGTACGGCTCTATATCCGGGGCACACTGTCCCAGGCGACATCGGTCAAACTCGACCGTCAGGGACGGGCCACGATTTCCAGGAAACTCCTGCAACGGGCAGGGATCACGGATCGTATGGTCGTGATCGGCTCGCTGGACAGACTGGAATTCTGGAATCCCGAAGCTTGGCAGGCATGCCTGGCACAGGCGGAGGACGCTCTGGAAGAGGTAGCTGAGACCCTCGATCTGTGACGTACCATGTTCCCGTCATGGCAGAGGAGGTCGTCGCCGGCCTGGTGGTCGACGATGACGGGTTCTACATAGATGCAACGGCCGGAGGCGGAGGACACGGAGAGGCCATCCTCCAGGCACTGGGACCGTCAGGCCATCTGTTGGCGTGTGATCGCGATTCGGCGGCTATGGACGAGGCGGGCCGCCGACTCGCCCCGCACGGCGGGCGGGTGATCTTTCTCCAGTGCGCGTTTTCCTCCCTCACCCGGTCGGCGGCCCCGCTCCTGCGGCAACTGTCACAGGTGCGACCCGTGGCGGTTGCCGCGAGCGGGGTGCTCTTCGATCTGGGTGTCAGTTCGCACCAGATCGATGTATCACAACGTGGATTCAGCTACCACCGGGACGGTCCTCTCGATATGCGCATGGATCGCAGTGCTGGGGTGCCTGCGGGCCGGCTTCTGGCGCAGATCGAGGAGTCCGACCTGGTGGGGCTGATTCGCCGCTATGGCGAAGAGCGGGGGGCGCGCCGGATCGCACGCAGTGTCTGCAGAGCGCGCGATGCAGGCGAGTTGAATTCCACAGCCGATCTCACCCGGGCTATCGAGGCGACGAAACCGCAGATGCTGAACAAAACTCTCGCTCGTGTATTCCAGGCCTTGCGAATCGCCGTCAATGACGAGCTGGTCGAGTTGGAGAACGGGCTCGATGCTGCCATCGAATTGCTGCGCCCCGGGGGGCGGCTTGCCGTCATTTCCTATCACTCACTTGAGGACCGCATCGTCAAGCAGAAACTGGCGCAGCTGGTAAAGGGGTGTGTGTGTCCTCCGGCGTTGCCTGCATGTGCCTGTGGTCTGTTGCCGAGCTTTCGGGCCGTGAGCCGCCGCCAGAGCGCCACTCCCGTGGAAGTCGAGGCCAATCCTCGAGCTCGCAGCGCCGCTCTCCGCCTCTACGAAAAACTCGATCAGGAGGCACTTTGAACCGGATCTTCGGTGACTGGGTCCGGGTGCTCATCGTCGCCGGCCTCGTGGGCGCCACCACGAGTACTGTCTGGGTGAAGGTGCAGATCTCCGAGACGGCCATGGGCATGGCCCGCGCCCGTGACCTCTCCGGGACGCTGCGGGAAGAGCGAGCCAAGCTGCAGGCGGCGGTGGACCTGGCCCAACGCCCGGGCGTTGTGCGGGCGCGAGCGACACGCGATCTGCAGATGGTAGATCCCACGGCCATGTTCATGGCGGAGCTGATCGTGGCAGGTGTCGGTGACTGATTCGGCTCGCATCGCATCACGCACCTCCGCAGTGCGCCGGCTTCGCTGGGTGCTACTGGGGGGGGCAGCCCTGTGGCTCGGGGTGACAGCGCGCCTGGTGCAGGTGCAGGGCGTCGACAGTGCCCGATATGCGGAGCGTGCGCGCGCCCAACACCAGCGACTGATCGCCCTGAGCGCCCGCCGCGGTGAGATTCTCGACCGGGCCGGCAGGGAGCTGGCTCTCGATGTTGCCTCCGTGTCGTTCTACAGCCACCCTGCCGCCGTCCGCGATCGTGCCGGCGCAGCGCAGCACTTTGCCCGCAACACGGTGCGCTCAGTAGATGAGGTCGAGCGGTTGCTCGACTCCGGTCGGCCCTTCGTCTATCTGCAGAGGCAGACACATGACGAGGAGCTCGAAGGACTCCGTTCACAAGTGTTCCAGGGCATCTTCGAGCAGGAGGAGGTCCGGCGGTTCTATCCGTATGGGGCTCTTGCAGGGCAGGTTCTCGGTTTCACCAACATCGACAACGAAGGTCGCGAAGGAATTGAACTCGCCCTCGACGACGTTCTCGCTGAACAGCCGGGAGAGGCGCGCTCCTACGTCGACAACCGCGGCCGCACGCTGCACGACCGTTCGGAAGCCACCGAACCGGCACGACACGGCGCCCGCGTACGTCTGACGATTGACGCCGTCTTTCAGGGCATCCTCGAAGAGGAGCTGGCGCGCACCGTGACCGAGACTGGCGCCGAGAGTGCCCTCGGGATGATCTCCGATCCCCGCACTGGCGACATCCTGGCCATGGGCAGCGTACCCGTCTTTGATCCCAACAGGCCGGGAGCCTCTCCCGCCGCCCACCGGCGGAATCGCCTTGTCATCGATCCCTTCGAACCCGGTTCGACCCTGAAGCCGATCACGATGGCTGCGGTTCTCGATGGTCGATTGGCCCTGGCCGACACTTCCGTGTTCTGTGAGCAGGGCCTGCTGGAACTGGCCACGGGCGACACCCTGCGTGATACGAAGGCCCATGGGTGGCTCACCGCCTCCGAGGTCATGACGCACTCGAGCAACATCGGTATGGTGAAACTGGCCGGGACACTGGAGCGACCCGAGTTCTATGAATCACTCCGGGCCTTTGGCTTCGGTACGCGGACCGGGACCGGCCTGCCGGCCGAGAGTGCCGGGTTGCTGCACCATACCCGCGACTGGTCGGAACGCTCCCTGGCCACGATCGCCATCGGCCAGGAGATCAGCGTCACAGCCGTACAACTCGTCCAGGCCTTCGGCGCCATCGCCAATGGTGGCCAGCTGATGGCGCCGCGTTTGCTGGCAGAGGTTCGCGGAGTGGACGGACAACCACTGCGTCGTACCGAACCGCAACGCGTACGGCGTGTCGTGACCGAGGCCACGGCGGCCAGCTTGCAGCAGATGCTCCGGGGTGTCGTGCGCCGAGGAACCGGTCGCCGCGCCGCGATCGACGGCATGGACGTGGCCGGCAAGACGGGGACGGCCCAACGAGCTCTTCCCGGTGGTGGCGGTTACGCCGAGGACGAGTACGTGTCTTCCTTTGTCGGCTACCTGCCGGCCACGGGGGAGGCGCGCTACATCTGCCTGGTCGTGGTGGAGAATCCTCGCGTCGGCAAGTACGGTGGCACCGTGGCCGCTCCGGCTTTCCGTCGCACGATGGAGCGCGTGTTGGCCCTCGATGGAACGCTGGGTCCGACGACGGCGGCTGCCGCCGTGACCGTTGCATTGACGGCTGAGGCGATTCCCGATCTGCGTGGACTGTCGGTGGCGCGGGCTCATGTACAGGCGGAGCGTCGAGGGCTGCGTCTCCGTCTCGAGGGTGAGGGGGAGCTCGTCGTCGCCCAGGACCCGGCACCGAACCTCGATCGGGGCACGGCCGACGTGCTGGTCTGCCAGCTTGGACAGGGCCAGGTCATGCCGTCCATCTCGCTCCATGGAATGCCATTGCGCCAGGCCGTGCTCATGCGCAAACTGGGTGTACACCGACCGCTGGTGGCACTGGCTCCATGAGCCCGACTCGTGAGATCGGGGCAGACACCGACATGAATCTGCGTACACTGCTCGATGCCCACGCTCCCGTGTCCGTAACCGGGGTTCTCGATCGACCGATCGATACCGTGGTATCCGACTCGCGACAGGTTGCCCGGGGTTCTCTGTTCGTCGCCATCCGCGGCGGCCAGGAACTGGATCGTCACGCCTTCGTCGAAGACGCTGTCGAGCGAGGCGCCGAGGCGGTTGTCGTCGAAGAGGCCGCCATCGATACCGGTGCGGCCACGCGGGTCGTCGTCGATGACAGTCGTCGGGCCCTGGCAGCTCTGGCGGCACGCCTGCACGGCCACCCGTCGCGGGCCATGCAGTGTGTCGGCGTGACCGGCACGAACGGCAAATCAACGACGGCGAGCATCATCCGTCATCTGTTGGCTGCGAGCGGCTCACCGGCGGCCTACCTGGGTACTCTGGGCTTTCATTGGGGCGACCAGGTCGAGCCACTGCCGAATACGACACCGGAGGCGGGGGCTCTGCAGGCCCTTCTTGCGCGCGCCAGGGACGCGGGTTGCCGATCGCTGGCGATGGAGGTCTCATCTCACGGGCTCGCCCTTGGCCGCGTGCAGGGGATTGGGTTTGACGCGGCGGTGTTCACCAATCTCACGCGGGATCATCTGGATTTTCACGGATCGGAAGAGGAGTACTTCGCCGCCAAGAGCCTGCTGTTTCGCGATCTTGCCGGATCGTCGGCGGCCGTACTGAACGCCGATGATCCGAGAGCGGGAAAGTTGGCGGAACTGACACCGGCACAGGTGTGGACTTTCGGCGAATCGGGTGCTGATGTGAGGCTGCGCAACATACGCTTCGACGCAGATCGTACGCACCTGTCAATGGACACGCCGCAAGGTGAATTCGAGGTCGAAACGGCATTGACGGGGCGTTACAATAGCTCTAACGTAGTGGCCGCCGTGACGACGGGTTTTGCTCTGGGAATCGAGGGGGAAGCGATTCGACGTGGTGTGGCGGATGTGGCCCAGATACCGGGCCGCTTCGAGCGCATCGACGAGGGCCAGCCCTTCCAGGTGCTCGTCGACTACGCTCATACGCCGGCGGGTCTCGAAACCGTCTTGCGTGCGGCAAGGGAGTTGACGTCACGGAGACTGTTGTGCGTCTTTGGTTGTGGCGGCGATCGGGACACGGGAAAGCGGCCGATGATGGGGCAGGTTGCCGAGGCGCTGGCCGACGCTATCTACCTCACTGCCGACAATCCGCGGAGTGAGTCTCCCCGACAGATCATCGACCAGATCGCGGCTGGCATGCGGGCATCGGATGCGGTCGTGGAGGAGCCGGACAGGCGAACAGCGATTCACGCCGCCTTGGGGAACGCCGAAGTAGGTGATGTCGTCGTTCTTGCCGGCAAGGGTGATGAGCCGTATCAGATACTGGACGGCGGTCGTATACTGCCTTTTGATGACCGTGATGTCGCGCGCGAGGCGTTGAGGGATCGTGGTGTCGCGGGAGAGGCGCTGGAGAATTGCTGAGCCCCCCGGGCGCCTGGCAGGATATCTGCCTTGAAGATGTGAGGCGATGGTCACGGGCGGGCTGGATCGGCCCGTCCACCTCACGGGCGGTGATGGCAGCCGGCGTATCGACTGACACCCGGTCCCTGTTGCCGGGGCAGGTTTTCGTCGCGCTCCAGGGGGAGCGGTTTGACGGACATGCGCACGTGGCGTCGGCCTTTGATGCCGGTGCCAGTGCGGCGATCATCGGCCATGGCAGTGACGTGGCAGCGCCGAAGTGCTCAGGACCTTTGCTGGTCGTCGATTCGACGCTTAGGGCCCTGGGACGACTGGCACGGCAGTATCGGCGACGCTTCGACATTCCCGTCGTCGCCGTCGCCGGCTCGACTGGCAAGACGACGGCGAAAGAGATGATCGCCGCCGCCCTCGGCCGCAGGTTCGAGGTCCTGTCGACGCCGAGCAACGAGAACAACGAGATCGGCGTTCCCAGCGCGCTGCTGAGGCTGACGCCGGAACATGGCGCCGCCGTTATCGAGATAGGCGCGCGTCAGGTAGGTGATCTGGCCTACCTCTGTCGTATCGTGCAACCGACTATCGGTGTGCTGCTGAATATCGGCACCGCACACCTGGAGGTATTTGGATCTGTAGAGAGAGTGGCCAAGGCTAAAGGGGAGCTCCTGGACTTTATCGTAGATGAGTCTTACGTGGCTCTCGTCAACGCGGACGACTGTGTCATTGCCGGGGAGGCTATGAGGACAAAGGGGAGACTCCTCGGCTTCGGTTGGACGCGTGAGAGCCATTTCAGTGGGGAGGGACTCATCCTCGACCAGGAGGGCTGCGGCCACTTCTCTCTACAGAATACCTCCTTCCATCTTCGGATTCCCGGACGCCACAACGCCCACAACGCCTTGTCTGCCATCGCCGTGGCCGATCAGTGTGGTCTGAGCGTGGCACAAACGGCGGCGGCCCTTGCAGATTTCGAGCCGGTCAGTATGCGCTCCGAAATCTTGCGGAAAGCCGGAATCCGTGTTATCAATGACTGTTACAACGCCAATCCCGACTCCGTCCGTGCCGCTCTCGACCTGATGGCTGAGATCCCGGTCGACGGCCGACGTATCGCCGTTCTGGGCGATATGCTGGAATTGGGTGAACAGGCGCCGGTGTTGCATGAGGAAGTAGGGCGTTACGCCGCCAGCCGTATCGACGTACTGCTGGGCACCGGACCCCTGAGCGAGCACACTGTTCATGGCGCCCATGAGGCCGGAATCGATGCCGGGCAGAGCCAGCACTTCGACGGGCGCGACTCCCTTTCGCGTCAGTTGGAAGCCCTCGCCCGCCCCGGCGATCTGGTATTGATCAAGGCGTCACGCGGTATGGAGTTGGAACACGTTGTCGAAGCACTAGCGTAGTCCCGCCTCCCCAGGCGGTTTGCCCGACTGTCGCGCCATCCCCGGTGTGACAGCCCACCCCTTTGACCCCTCCTCCCAACGGGTCGCAGTCGTCGCGGAGTGCTACCGCGGTTGTCTGCCGCCTCCCCTTTGCGTTCCCGCCGGAACTCAAGGCATGTCCAGCATAGCGGAACGGGCCGCACGTCAGGTCCTGCTCATCGCCGTCATCCTCGTCGGGATCGGCGTCGTCATGGTCTACAGCTCGAGCTCTGCACTGGCAGGGACACGTTTCGAGGATTCGGGTTTCTTCCTCCAGCGTCAGATCCTGCGCGCCGGGCTCGGACTGATGATCATGTTCGCCATGTCACGCGTACCTCTAGGACTGTGGCGCTCTCTGGCGCGGCCATTGCTGCTGTGCGGCGTGAGCCTGCTCGTGCTGGTTCTCATCTTCGGCGAGGGACGCAGCGCCCAGCGCTGGTTGCCCTTTCACCTGCCGGTGGTGGCAAGTATCACATTTCAGCCCTCCGAGTTCGTCAAACTGGTATTGGTACTGTATCTGGCCGACGTGCTGTCTCGTAAGGAAGGCGAGATGGCAGACTGGAAGGGGGGACTGGTGCCGCGGCTCATTATCGTCGGGCTGGTACTCGTCCTCATCGTTCTGCAGCCAGATCTGGGAACGTCCCTCGCCATCGGCGCCGTGTCGCTGGTGATGCTGTGGCTCGGTGGCGCCGGTACCGCTCACCTGGCAGGCGCCTGTGGCTTCGGTGCGGTGGTGGCCGTGCTCTCGGTGCTGTCCTCGCCATACCAGATGCAGCGACTGCAGACCTTCCTGGGTGAACCGGACCCGCAGGGCGCTGGTTTTCAGGTGTCGCAGGCGTTGCTGGCACTCGGCAGTGGCGGCCTGTTCGGAGTCGGACTGGGCAACAGCATGCAGAAGCACTTCCTGCCCGAACCCCATACGGACTTCGTCTTTGCCTTTGCCGGCGAGGAACTGGGCCTGTTCGGCACGTTGAGCGTGGTCGCTCTGTTCATCGCCCTGGGAGTGCACGGTTATCGTATTGCCACGCAGGCAGCAACGTACCACGGGTTTCTGCTGGCCTCCGGGATCACCGTTATGGTCGGCACCTACGCCCTGCTCAACGTCGGCGTCGCCACCGGGCTGATGCCGACAACGGGATTGCCCCTGCCCTTTATCAGCTATGGTGGTTCCTCTCTTCTCTGGAATCTGAGCGGCATCGGGATTCTTGCCGCCGTCGCCCGTGACACGGCGTCGGAATCGTCGTCGTCGAGCCGCCTGGCTCGTGATCTGGCATGGAATCGACGGCGCTCCGCCAGCCGTGGCGGCGCCAAGGGCTGGATCCCTCCCACGGCCGCGTCGGCGAACCGATGACGATGGTGTCAGGCGAAACAGACGTGCTGCCCCCTGGAGTCGACGGGCCCCTGGGCCCTGGCGTGGAGCGTGTGCACATGGTCGGCATCGGCGGCGCCGGTATGGAAGGGCTGGCGCGATTGCTGCATGACTCTGGCTATCGTGTAACCGGTTCGGATGCTGTCGACGGCTTGGTCATCGAAGACCTGCGTCGCAGCGGTGTGGCGGTGTTCACCGGACACAGCACCGCTCACGTGCGCGGCGCCGACCTGCTCATCTACTCCGCCGCGGTGGACGAGTCGAATCCCGAACGACTGGCCGCTGCTGCTGCCGACATCGAACAGCTGCGGCGAGCTCAGGTGTTGGGGCGACTCAGTGCGGCGCAGAGAACCATCGCCGTCGCCGGTACTCACGGCAAGACGACGACAGCCAGCCTGATCGCTGCCGTCACACGCGCTGCGGGATGCCAGCCGACAGTCGCGATCGGCGGGTGGGTGAACGGCCAGACTCAGTCCGCCTCCGGCACGGGGGGAATGATGATTGTCGAAGCGGACGAGTACGATCGCAGTTTTCTCGAGCTGGAGCCCTGGCTCGCAGTGGTGACCAACATCGAGACGGAACACGTCGACTGTTATGTCGATGACGCCGAACTGGTGGAGGCCTTCGTGACATTCCTGCAACGAACGCGGCCTGACGGGCACATCGTCATCAACGGTGATGACCGGCTCTGCCAGCAGGTCACACGGTGTCTCTCACAGTCACCGGGCGGCCCCCGGCTGACAACATTCGGGTTCGCCGACGAGTGTGAGGTGCACGCTGTCGGTCTGAGCTCACAGACAGGGGGGGCCACCTTCGCTTGCGTCGACGGCGACGGGACTCGCCGGATTCGCCTGGGGATTCCGGGGCGGCACAATGTCGCCAACGCGCTGGCGACCTGCGCCGTGGCGCAGGTGCTGTCCCTCGACCCGGCGACAGTGACCGGGGCGCTTGCCGGCTTTGCCGGGGTGGATCGCCGTTTCCAGCATCGTGGCAGCGTCGGCGGCGTGTGCATCGTCGACGACTATGCGCACCATCCGACGGAAGTCGCCGCCACCCTCGATGCCGCCAGGCAGCAGATGGGCAAGGGCAGACTGGTGGCTGTGCTGCAGCCCCACACCTACTCGCGCACACAGCGATTTCACGCCGAGTTCGCCACGGCGCTGGCCGCGGCCGATCAGGTGTGGGTCACGGCGGTGTATGCGGCGCGGGAAGATCCGGCAGACGGTGTCGAGAGCGATGTCATCGTCACTGGATTGCGGGCCCAGGGAGCTTCGGCCAGCTGGGAAGCCGACACGGACCTGGCCCTGAGGGCGGCTCTCAACGGCTGTGCAGATGGGGACTGGCTCATCGTTATGGGTGCCGGCGATATCGGCACCAGACTCGACACACTGCTCACGCAGCAACAGGTCTGATGGCTCGTCTGAAGAATCCCAAGGCCCGCAAGAAGACGACGATGGCCGCCCGTCCCGAGAATCGTCCCGTCAACGGTCGGCGCCGACTCGTGTTGGGAGCGGCGCTACTGTGTGCCGTCGCCCTCGTATGGGGTGTGTGGCAGACGGAACAGGCAGCCATCATCTCGCCGCAGTTTCGCGTCGCCGCCCTGGAGGTGAGGGGATTGAGGCTGCTTTCCGGAGAGCAGGTTCTGGCAGCCAGTGGCGTCGAGGTGGGCGATGGCCTGTTCGAGGTCGACCTCGATACCGTGGCGCAACGGCTGGATCGTCTCGTCTGGGTGCGCTCGGTGCGGATCGAGCGCAAGCCTCCCGACCGACTCGTCGTCCACCTCGAAGAGCGCCGGCGGGTCGCCTGGGTCGAGTGGCGTTCGCAACAGCACGGAATCGACGCCACCGGCGTGCTGTTGCCACCGGAGAAGCTGCCCACCGAAGGCATCGACGATCTCGATCTGCCCATCCTGCGGGTACCCGGATTGAGCGACTCCCTCGTCGTCGGCGAGGTCGTAGCCGACAGTGTCCTGCAGCGCCTGCTGAGCTGGTGGAGTCTGGCGCAGCGCCTGTCTCCCCGGTTGGCGGGGGACATCTCACAGGTGGAGCCATACGACGGCGAGGCTCTCGTGCTTCGACTCGTGGCGGACAATCTGGAGGTGCGCGTGCCCTACGGTCAGGTGGCTGAGAGACTGCTGACGCTGCACGAAGTGCTCGGGCGTGTCTACAGCGAATGCCCGAATCCGGCCTACGTCGATCTGCGTTTCGCCGGACAGGCGGTCGTGGGACGACCGTCACCGCGGGTACCGGACAACTCGTCAAGCCCCGGCCTCAAGCCACAGGAGGCGGACTCAGCGCCTCCAGCACGGAGGCGGTCCCATGGTTGACGCCTCCAGGATCTATGTCGGCCTCGATCTGGGGACGACGAAGATCTGCACCGTCATCGCCGAGGTGGCCCCGGATGGTGAATGGCGGATCATCGGCGTCGGCACGGCGCCATCCGACGGGCTGCGCCGTGGCGTCGTCGTCGACGTGGGCAAGACGGTACAGTCGATCTCGCGGGCAGTACAGGAGGCACAGACAACCGCAGGGGTAGAGGTGACGGCCGTCTACACCGGAATCGCCGGCGAACACATTGGCTGTCTCGACAGCTGCGGCGTCGTCGCCGTCGATGGCAAGCGGCACGAGATCGGTGTCAACGACCGCGTGCGCGCCATCGACGCAGCTCGCACCGTGGCCATTCCCTTCGACCGGGAAGTCCTGCACGTGTTGCCCCAGGAGTTTGCTGTCGATGATCAGCGAGGTGTCCGCGATCCGGTGGGCATGTTCGGCGTACGTCTCGAGGCCAACGTGCACATCGTCACGGGCGCTGTCACGTCGGTGCAGAACGTATGCAAGAGCGTGCAACGCGCCGGCCTCGAGGTGTCTGATATCGTCCTGGAGCCACTGGCTTCGAGTCGTGCCGTGCTGACAGAGGACGAAAAAGAGATGGGCGTCTGCCTCATCGACGTTGGCGGAGGTACGTCTGATGTGGCCCTGTACTTCCAGGGCGGCGTGCGCAAGACCGCCGTCATCGGCGTTGGCGGCCAGAGCGTTACGAGCGACATCGCCATCTGTCTGCGCACATCCTGGAGTCAGGCGGAACGGCTGAAGATCGATCACTGCAGCCTGCTGCCTGCCGACGCCGAGCAAGACGAGCAGCTGCATGACAGCATCGACATGGGGCCGGACCTGACGCGCACGAAGGTGTCACGATCCGAGCTGGCCGACATCGTCGAAGCCCGCATGGAAGAACTGTTCGAGTTGGTGAAGAGGCAGATCGATGCCTCGCAGTATGGCGAACTGATGAGTGCCGGCGTGGTGCTCACCGGAGGCGGTGTACTCATCGAGGGCGCCGACGTGTTGGCGGAGAGGGTCTTTCAGCGGCCGGTTCGCCTGGCAGCACCAAGAGGTACACAGGGAATCGGTGAGCGTGTCGCCAGCCCCATCTATTCGACTGCCGTGGGGCTGGCATTGATGGCTGCCGAAGAGGAAGTGCACCACACGGGTTCCCAGCGTGGTGCGACATTGGCTGAGGGCGGCTTCGACAGCGTCGCCGGTCGTATGCGTGAGTGGTTCAACACCCTACTGTGAGTATCGGCTAACGACAGACGAGGAGACAGCTCATGACTTTTGAGATTATCAATTTCGACCAGGCGGCAAGCATCAAGGTCGTCGGTGTCGGCGGCGCTGGCGGGAACGCCATCAATCGTATGATGGCGTCGGGCATGCACGGTGTGGAGTTCATCGCCGTGAACACGGACAATCAGGATCTTGAGGTGTCGTCCGCCGACGTGACACTGTGCATCGGTGAGAGTATCACGCGTGGCCTGGGCGCGGGGGCCAAGCCTGAAATCGCCCGCCAGGCGGTGGAAGAGGACCGCGATCGTGTCGCCGAACGCCTCACGGACACGGACCTGGTGTTCATCACCGCAGGCATGGGAGGCGGCACAGGCACTGGCGCCGCCCCGGTGGTCGCCCAGATCGCCAAGGAACAGGGAGCTCTCGCGGTGGGCATCGTCACGGAGCCGTTCCAGTTCGAGGGCTTTCCGCGGATGCGCAATGCCCAGGCCGGTATCGCCGAGCTGCAGGAGTACGTCGACACGCTCATCGTCATCAAGAACCAGCGGCTCCTGTCGATCTGCTCGCGGGACACGACGCTCGAGGAAGCCTTCGGCAAGGCCGATGAAGTGCTGCTGCAGGCAACGCGGGGAATCGCAGATCTGATCACGATCAACGGCATGATCAACCTTGATTTCAACGACGTGAAGACGGTGATCACCGAGGGCGGGGATGCCATCATCGGCGTCGGTTCGCACCGAGGCGAGAACCGGGCGCTGGAAGCGGCGAAGAAAGCGATCAAGAGCCCCCTTATCGAGGATATCTCGATCGCCGGTGCCCGGGGTGCCCTCATCAACATCTCCGCTGGCTCGAATTTTACGCTCTATGAGGCCAACGAAGCCGCCTCTGTCATTCAGGAGGCCGCCGGCAGTGAGGCCAACATCATTTTCGGCACCGTCATCGACGAGTCGATGGTCGACGAGATGCGTGTCACCGTCATCGCCACCGGCTTCCAGTTGAACAAGAAGGGAGAGTTCGAAGCCGTCGCCGAGACCGCGAAGGCTGTCGGGCCGCGGCACGTCACACCTCGCCGCCAGGGCCGTGAAGTCCTGGCGGGAGTCCAGCAGGCAGGCGTCGAGGCCGGCACCGACATGGACGAAGACCTCGGTGGTGACCTCGACTACCCGGCCATCCTGCGCAAGCAGCAGGCCTGAACGAGGACCGTGACATCAGCGTCTTCTCCGGGCGGGAGTTGGGAGCGGGCTGGTTGACCCCACGGGAGGTCGGGGGCATATTAGCTTGCTCTTAACTCCTTGTCCCGGGATGTGTTATGGCATCAGAGGTTCGTGTCGGAATAATCATGGGCAGCAAGTCTGACGCTGCGGTGATGGCGAAGGCTGACGGGATTCTTGACGATCTCGGCATCGCCTTCGAATCCGTGGTAAGTTCCGCCCATCGAAATCCCGAACGTACGGCAGGCTGGGCGCGGGATGCCGCCGGCCGTGGTCTCCAGGTCCTGATCGCTGGTGCCGGACTGTCGGCCGCCCTGCCCGGTGTCGTCGCAGCCCACAGCACGCTGCCGGTGATCGGAGTACCGATCGCGTCCGGAACGCTCAACGGGGTGGACGCTCTCTACAGTATCGTGCAGATGCCGCCCGGGATTCCAGTGGCGACCGTGGGCATCGACAACGCTCGCAACGCCGCCCTGCTGGCCGCGGCCATCCTCGCCTTGCAGGACAGCAAGATAAAGGCCGCTCTCGAGGCGTATCGAGAACAATGGAATTAGTGTTTCGAAAGGACTGAAGCGCACGTGCCCGACCGCAGACGCATATCCAAATTACTGTCCCTGATATTGAGGCATCGCCCGGACGAATTCGGCCTCAACATGGACGCCTACGGCTTCATCCCCCTCGAGGAAGTCGTCGAGGCCGTGCAGCAGCGCTACTCCGCCGTTGGCGAAGAAGACATACGCGATCTCATCGATACATCACGACAACACCGCTTCGAGATCGTCGATGATCGCGTCCGGGCCCTCTACGGTCACAGCTTCTTCGTAGAGATGGACGGCGAACCGATGGAGGCGCCGGAGCATCTCTACCTGTGCGTGCCTGCGGGCCAGGGGCGCCGGATGAAGGAAGAGGGCATCCGTTCGGAAGACCGGTTTTACCTGCACCTGTCGCCGACACGAGAGGTCGCCGAATCCCGGGCCGGGACCGTGGCCGCGCCCTGCATCGTCGAAGTCTTTGCCGCCTCTGCCGCCGGCGAGGCGGGGGTGGAGTTCTGGGCGCGCGGCGAGGTCGTGCTCACACGGCAGGAGATCGATGCCGGTTTTGTCGGCGAGATCGTTGAGATCGAAGCCCCGCCCGGCAGCGGTCGTGACGAGGACAGGGGAGAGCGTCCGCGCCGACGGCAGGGCGGTGGCCGCGGCCGTGGTGAGGAAGGTCCCCGGCAACGTGGCGGCTCACGAGATCGCGCCCCCCGCGAATCTCAATCGGCGCCTCCTGCACGCACGCCAAAGCCTGCCCCGGTACCCGAGGAGCCAAAAGAAGCCACCTTTGGTCGGCGTCCCAAGTTCAACAAGGGATCCGGCCGCCGCTAGACCGTAACGGAGTCCCAGGTTTTCGAGGCTGCGCGCCCACCGCCGCCTCGTCGTCCACTCCGCCCCCGATACCGCGTCAACCGGCCCACCCCGCGCCGGCGGCGCACTGCGATCCTGTGCGCATATGGCCCAGTACGAGGTCACACTCCGTGATTACTGGCGCATCCTGCGTCGGCGTAAGGGGATCGTCCTGTTCACGGCGTTCCTGCTGGGCTTCTTCAGCTTCCTCATCGCCTCGATCTGGAAGCCACAGCCGCTGTATCAGGCGACGTCAAAGGTGCAGATCAACCAGCATCAGAACCTGACGGGCCTGTATCTGCAGTCCATCGCCTATAACACCGGCGATGCCATCGAGACCCAGCAGACGATCATCACCAGCCACCCGGTGCTCAAGCGCACTGCCGTGTCCCTCGGCATGCTGGATTGGACACGGACGGCAGAGGACACAGCCATCGTCCTCAACGACCTGACCCAGCGTATCAAGACGAGTCAGGAAGGTTTCACCAACATCATCGCCGTGGCCGCCACCGATCCCGTGCCCGAGCGGGCCCGGGATATGGCCAACCAACTGGCCACCACCTACCGCGATTACGATCACGAACAGAAGAACCAGCAAGCCGTACGACACCGCCAGTTCGTCGAGCGGCAGAGGGCTGCGGCGCGTGAGGCCCTGGAGGAGGCCGAGGATCAGGTGCGCTCCTACCGCGAGGAGAGCGAACTGATTTCTCTCGAGAGTCAGGCGTCGGTGAACCTGCAGGGCATCACCGCCTCGGAGCGGGAAGGGCAGCGCCTCCAGGCCGATCTGGCCGCCGTGAGCAACATGGTCACGGAGATGGAGAAGAACGAAGTCCTCTCCGATGAGACCTTGCAGGGGGCCTCGATCCGGCGGGTGGGTGAAACCTTCATGGCCCTCAGTCGGCAGCTGAACCAGCTGAAGCTGCAACGCGACGGCCTGCTGGTGCAGTACACGCCCGAATACCCGGATGTCCAGCAGATTCAGGTCAAGGTCGATCAACTCGGCAAGGATCTGATGGGCGAGCTGCGGCAGCGGCGCCAGGCCCTCCGGCGGGACCTGTCCACCGAGCGCAGTCGACTCGCGGAGCTGAAAGAACAGTACAACCTGCTGCCTTCACGCGGACTCGAGCTGGGCCGACTGCAGCGCGAACAGGCCATGCGACAGGAGGTGGCACGTGTCCTAGAGGAGAGCTATCAGGAGGCACTGATCCGTGAGGCGGACAAGGTCGAAGAGGTCACCGTCCTCGAACGAGCCCTGACACCCGCCCTGCCGGTCAATCCGCATCACCCGCTGCAGCGGGCCATCATGGGAGTCATCCTCGGTCTCGTGCTCGGCGTCGTCTTTGCCGTGGTCGCCGAAACACTCGATACGTCGATCGGCACGATCGAAGACGTGCAGGAGTACACCGGGACGCAGGTCGTCGGCATTGTGCCCTTCATCAATACCGACGACGTGCGAGCGTCACTGCAGCAGCGCGGCGTCGATGTATCAGACGAACGAACCGTGCAGCGCAAGGCACAGCTGGTGGCTTACTTCGACCCGCAGTCAACGCTGGCCGAGACGTATCGCACGCTGCGCACCAATATTGAGTTCGTCACCGTGGAGAAGGGCGTCAAGTGCTTCATGGTGACCAGTTCCATGCACCACGAAGGCAAGTCGACGACGATCGCCAACCTGTCGATGACGATGGCCCAACTCGGCAAGAGGACCCTGCTGGTCGACTGTGATCTGCGCAAGCCATCGACGGCGAGGCTCTTCGGACTCGACAAGGAGCCAGGGGTCACCGAGGTCGTTGTGGGCAACTATAAATGGCAGGACGTTGTGCGCACGGTGACCGATATCGTCACCGGTGGCATGGGTATGGAGGATATCCTGCAGACACAGGGCATCAGCAATCTGCACATCATCACCTCGGGTGCCATCCCGCCAAACCCGGCCGAGCTGCTGAACTCACGCCGCATGGCGGAGTTTCTCGACGAACTGCGGGAAGCCTACGACGTCATTCTCATCGACACACCACCCATTCTGCATGTGACCGACGCGGCGATTCTCGGCAAGAGACTCGACGGCGCCCTGATGGTCTACAAGGCAGGAGACGTGGCCCGCACCTCCCTGAAACGTTCGACCACTCTGATGCGTTCGGTGGAAATCGAACTGCTCGGAGTTGTCCTCAACGGCATTCGTGCCGAAATGAGCTCAGACTACCAGGATCTCGGCTACAACGCCTACTACGCCTACGGCAGCGATGTCGCCACGCCCGAGCGGACCACCGAACAGCGTGTGCAGGATTGGTCCCGACGGTTCAGGCAGAGACTGGGTCTGGGCGGGGGCATGGAAGACAGGCCGCGGCACGAGCAGACGTGGGACACCGGTGAGGAGAAGCCCCGGGACGCGGAAAGCTGGTCAGAGGATGACGAGCAGCCCGAGGATGGTTACTACGACGACGAGGAGGCTGAATTCCATCCTGTGCGTCGGGTCCTGGCCTATGGCGCACTGCTCGTCGTGCTCGCGGGAGGGCTCTGGCAATCGGGGGCCTGGTCCTGGGCAAGGACGTTGCTGGACGAGGCGTCCCCCCCTCCTGCATCCAGGCTGGCCGAGACCGTCGTCGTCGAGCTGGTCGGCACGGCACCACGCTCTGTACCACGACCTGTGGCGGCGCCAACCCCGGCACCGGCGGCCCTTGCCACAGTTCCGGAGCCTTCGGAGCTGCCACGAGAGGAGCCGGTGGTGCCGGCGGCGACGGCTGGCGTCGTCGTCAGCGACCGGCCGTACAGCGTACGTGTCGCCTCCTACCCACCTGGCAGCCGCTGGGCGGAATCCACCCTGCAGACCCTTCGCGATCGCGGCGAGGCGGCGTTCTTCAGTCCGGTCGAGGTCCGGGGAGAGTTCTACAACCGCCTGCTCGTAGGGCGCTGGGAGAGCTGGGAACTCGCCTATGCAGATGCTCGCCGCCTGCAACAGGCGGGTGCCCTCGAGGAGTTCACCATCCTGAGATTGCCCTACGCCGTCCGCGGCATGGACGCCACAAACGGAGACTGGCCGCAATACGCCAGTCGCGCTGCAGATGAACTGGCCGGCGCCTTTGAAACACTCGAGGAGGCAGCCCTGCTTCTGCCCGAGTAGGGTGTCGGAGGTCAAGGCACCATCATCTGTGCCGATAACACAAGGAGAAGGGGGCGCGCGAAAATGCGTGTAATTCCCTATGTGTTACTAACACTTACTGAGAGATACAACCATCCCGTCGGGGTGTCCGGCGCTGGGGCAGGAGGGTTGGCATGAGTCAGGCAGATTCGGTTGACGAAGCCGTCAACGAAGAGGAGGAAGATTCCGAGCTTCCCGTGATGACGAAGCTGGCCGTGCTCTTCGTCGCCCTCGGCCAGGAGACCTGCGGGGAGGTCATGAAGTTCCTCTCCGACTATGAGATCGAAGAGATCACCCAGGCTGTGGCGAATCTCAAGACGGTGACTGTGGAGATGCAGGACAAGGTGCTGGAGGAGTTCGAGCAGCACCTGCTGGCCGGCGAATGGGTGAGCCAGGGCGGCATGGATTTCGCCCGAGGCGCCCTGGAACGGGCCGTCGGCCCGCGCAAGGCGCAGGAGATCCTCGACCGGGTGGCCAGTACCGTGACGTCCGGCTTCTACATGCTCAAGAATGTGGCCCCCGAGCAGGTGGCGCCCTTCATCAGCCACGAGCACCCGCAGACCATCGCCCTCATCCTGTCGCAGCTCGATCCAGTGCAGGGCGGCGGCATCCTCGCCCAGCTGCCCGAGCGCATGCAGGCCGACGTGGCCTATCGCATCGCCACCATGGAGAACATCACCCCTGCCGTGCTCAAGGAGATCGAGGAGGCTCTCGAGGCCAGCCTGCGCGATATCCTCGGTGGCAACCAGGATGTGGGTGGTCCCAAGGTTGTGGCCGACATCCTCAACCTGACCGGCTCGTCGGTGGAGAAGAACGTCCTCGACCAGATGGACGCCCAGGACCCCGAGGTGGCCGAGTCGGTGCGCAACCTGATGTTCACCTTTGCCGACATCAACAAGCTCACCGACCGCGAGCTGCAGATTCTGCTGCGCGAGGTGGACCAGAAGGACCTGGTGGTGGCCCTGAAGGCGGCCGAAGACGAGCTGAAGGACAAGGTCCTGGGCAACATGTCGGAACGCGTGCGCCAGTTCATCTCGGAAGAGATGGAATTTCTCGGCCCCATGCGCCTGAGCGAGGTCGAGGAAGTGCAGTTGCGTATCGTCCAGCAGGTGCGTCAGCTTGAGGAGCAGGGCCAGGTCACCATCGTCCGCGGCGACAGTGATGACACGTTCGTGTAGCCAATCGCCTGCGGTTGGCGAGGCGAGGCGCCTGACTCACCGTTATTCATGAACGGCCGATCGGCGCCGCCACGGACACGTTTGCATAACACCTACTCTCTTGGCCTCCGGTCGTCTATGGGCCGACACTGACTGATGAATCTGCTGTCCGCCTCCTCACCATCTCATGAACCAGCGCGCTACGGCGTGTCCGGACAGCCGTGGACGCTGCTGGCGGCCATCGCCGTCACCTGTCTGGGTCTGTCGACGCTGCTGGCTCTGGCACCGTATCTGATCGGCGGTGGCGTGGCCGTGGCCGTGGCCGTGTTCATCATCTGTTTCGTCAGCACCGAGGCAAGCCTGTATCTGCTGGTCCTGTCGATGCTGTTGTCGCCGGAGATCGGTATGGGGGCGCTGGCTGATCCAAGCGACACTACCGGCGGACGTGGCGTGACGATCCGCACCGAGGATCTACTACTGGTGGTCATGTGTTTCGCCTGGCTAGTGCGCACCGCAGTGCACAAGGACCTCGGACTGGTGCGGGCGACGCCGCTGAACCAGCCGATTGCAGCCTACATGGTAGCCTGTGTGTTTGCCACCGGTATGGGACTGATTATCGGCCATGTCGAGGGTGTGACCGGCGCTTTCTACGTACCCAAGTACCTGGAGTATTTCGTCGTCTATTTCATCGTTGCCAACAATCTCCAGGACCGCGCCCAGATCAAGCGCCTGACGATCGTGATGCTGGTGACGGCCTTTATCGTCAGCATCGTCGCCATCGCCCAGATTCCCGCCGGTGTCACCCGCGTGTCAGCGCCCTTCGAGGGCGAACAGGGCGAGCCGAATACGCTGGGAGGGTACCTGCTGCTGACGGGAACGGTAGCCGCGGGTCTGCTGCTGTCGGTGCGTGAGCGGTTAACACGCATGCTCCTGACGACACTGCTGATGTTCATGATTGTGCCCTTCCTGTTGACGCTCTCGCGTGGTTCCTATCTGGCACTGCCTTTCGCTTACCTGGGATTGACGGTGCTCAAGCGGAGCAACCGGTTCGGCATGATCGCCGCTTTCGTTGTGCTCGTCGCCATCGGCACGTTGGCGGCACCACAGTCGGTGAAGGACCGGATCCTCTATACCGTCAATCAGGGAGCCACAGGCCATCATCGTGTCCAGGTCGGCAACGTGCGTCTCGACAGTTCCACCTCCGCTCGTCTGCAGAGCTGGGAGGAGGCCATCACCGACTGGGCCGCCAGTCCGATCTGGGGCTACGGGATCACCGGGTACATCTTCCTGGACGCACAGTACCCGAAGGTGCTCGCTGAGACAGGACTGGTCGGCGCCATCACCTTTGCGGCACTGATCCTCGCCATCTACCGCCAGGCGTACGCACTCTATCGACGTACGGAGGACGAACTGTATTCCGGACTGGCCATCGGTCTGTTGGCGGGATTGACGGGGTTGCTCATACACGCCGTGGGGGCCAACACCTTCATCATCGTTCGTATCATGGAGCCCTTCTGGTTGCTGGCCGGGCTCGTCGTCAGTGCCGCCAAGCTGGAGCCCGAGCCAGAAGAGGCCGTGTCGGTGGCGGCATGAAGCGCCGTCTGCGCATCCTGCACATCATCACCCGACTCGATCGCGGCGGTTCGGCGGAGAACACCCTGCTTACGGTGGCCGGTCTCGACCCCGAGCGCTTCGAGATCACCCTGGCTGTGGGACCTACAGAAGGAGAGGTCAGCCCGACCGAGACCGTAGCTCGGGACCGGGGCGTCCGCTTCGTCCACATTCCCGATCTGATACGAGCGCCACAGCCATTTCGCGACCTGCGCGCTATGGCGCAGCTTCGACGAGTGCTGACCGCCGAGCCCTGGGACGTGGTGCATACGCACACGTCAAAGGCAGGTATTCTCGGTCGTTGGGTGGCCCGCCGACAGGCGGTGCCGGCCATCGTCCATACCCCCCATGGGCATGTGTTCTACGGCTACTATGGGGCTGCCGTCACCGGTGTATTCATCCGTCTGGAACGTCGAGCGGCGCGCTGGTGCCATCGCCTCGTGGCTTTGACGGCGGCAGACCGTGACGACCACCTGCGCTTTGGTGTGGGCTCGCCCGCTCAGTGGAGGATCGTGCACAGTGGCGTCGACTTTGCACCTCTTGATACCGTAGAAAAAACCCCGCAGCAGATCCGGGCCGAACTCGGTATCGAGGCGACAGACCTGGTGGTGGCCACCCTCGGTCGGCTGACTGCCGTCAAAGGACAGGGCGATCTGGTGCGCGCCTTCGCCGAAATACTGCCACAGATACCGCAGGCGCGACTGCTGCTGATCGGAGATGGCGAGGAGGAGGCTGCCTTGCGCCGGCTCGCGGCGGAGACGGGCGCTGCACCGCGGACCGTATTCAGCGGTTGGCGGCAGGATGTCGGGGACGTTCTACGGGCGGCTGACATCTTCGTGCTGCCCTCGCACAACGAAGGCATGGGCAAGGCTCTCGTGGAGGCCATGTACCTTGCACGTCCCGTCGTCGCCACCGAGGTCGGCGGCATCCCCGAGTTGATCACCGACGATGTGGAAGGCCTCCTCGTGCCTCCGCGCGACCCGCCGAGACTGGCGCAGGTCCTGAGGCGTCTTGCCGTCGAAGGGGAGGTGCGTCGGCGATTGGGGCAGCAGGCGGCCCGGCGCGCCCAGGCCTACAGCAGTGCTGGCATGGTGTGCCAGCTGAGCGAACTGTACGAAGAGGCCGTCCAGGTCGACGCGCCGCACGGGAGGGGGGCCACCCTTGAAATGTTGCCCTCGTAGAAGATCCCTCGTCCTGGCGGCGACGGCAGCGCTGGCCCTATCGATGCCCGGGATGGTGCCGGCCCAGGTCCGGCACCCCACGAACTATGAGGTCCTGCGGGCGGCCATACACATCCACTCATCGTACAGCACGGGAGAGGAGTCCCTGCGCTCGATCGTAGAGCAGGCCAGGGAGCACGATCTCGATGTTGTCATCGTCACCGACGACGACCTGCTCGAGGTCTCCTACGGCCTGTGGCCCTGGCGCCGACTGCTGCGGGTCAGGGAGTCGTACCGGTCACTGCTTGCCGATGACACTCTCGAGGCCTACCTGGCCGAGGTGCGGCGTCTCGATGCCAACTTCGAAGATGTCATCGTCATCGATGGTGTCGAATCAGCCCCCTACTATACGTGGGATGTCGACTGGCCATCCAGACGATTTACTCTCCGCGGCTGGAACAAGCATCTGCTCGCCATCGGCCTCGATGACGCCGCCGCCTATCGATCGTTGCCCCTTCTCGGCGGCGAGGGCGTGTGGCAGCCACAGGACGGGGGCAGCATTCTACGGATGCTGTGGCCCGTTCTCGGCCTGTTCTACGCCGTATGGCTGGGGCGCCGGATGCACGGCGGCCTCCTGCGAACCCTCGTCGGTGGGGTGTGCCTGCTGTTTCTGCTCGAGGGTGCCCTGCAGGGCTTCCGCAGATCCCGTTTCGATCCCTACGTGGACGCCGGTCAGCAACCCTACCAGATGTGGATCGATGCAGTCGCTGAGGCGGGGGGGTTGGCCTACTGGTCTCATCCCGAGGGGGCCTCGACGATCGCTCCCTACAGCGTGGGCGGCGTGGCACAGGTTCTTAGTGACACTCCCCGGCATGCCGGTGACCTGGTGACCAGCCAACGCTACACCGGCTTTGCCGCACTGTACGCCGACCACATCACGGCCACCGAACCGGGGCATGAATGGGATCAGGTACTGGTGGACTATCTGCGTGGGGATCGGCAGCGTCCCGCCTGGGGTACGGGAGAGATCGACTACCATAGAAACGAGCCCGGAGGCAGGATACATGACATTCAGACGGTGTTGCTCGTCGGTGAGCGGAGCCGTGCGGGGGTGCTCGAAGCGCTCGCCCGAGGCCGGGCGTACGCAGTGCGGGGAGGCGACGAAGCCCTGCAGCTTCGTCGCTGGGGGGTGAAGACCGATCACGGTGATGCTGTCTCCGGTCAGACCGTGTTGACGACGGAGCAGGTGTGGACGGTGTCGAGTGTGATCGACAAGGTGAATGGCGCGGGCGAGGAGGTGGCGGTCCGCCTCGTGCGCGGGGATGCGGACGGTAGAGTTCAGGTCGTTGCCGAACTCGACGGCGTCACGCCGTTCTCTGTTGAGCACGTCGAAACCAGGATGATGCCCGGGAGTCGGAGTTACTACCGCCTGCTGGTCCGCAGTCGCACATCGATGCTGACGTCAAATCCGATCTTCGTGCACAAGGCGGGTTGACGAGCGTGCTGGTAACGATCCATCAGCCCCAGTTCATGCCCTGGCTGGGGTATTTCGACAAGATGGATCAGGCCGACCTGTTCGTCCTGCTCGATACGGTACAATACAAGAAGAATGAGTGGCAGAACCGGAATCGCCTGAAGTCGGCCCAAGGACCGCAGTGGCTGACGGTCCCCGTGCGCTTTCATTTTCCCGCGCGCATCGACGAGGTCGCCGTCAACGACGAGGCGCCGTGGCGGCACAAACATCTACAGGCCTTGCGGAGCAACTACGGCAAGGCGCGATTCTGGGAGAGCGAAGAGGACTCTCTGGCAGACTTGTACGGAGGGAGGGAAGGGTTGCTGCGGGATGTCAACGGGCTGACGATCGATTGGCTCGGCAGCCGCCTCGGAATCGACACCGAGCGTCGCTGGGCATCTGATCTGCCGGTGACCGAGGAGGATCCGACACAGCGCCTGGTGGAAATCTGCCGACATTTCGGCGCCTCCGCCTATCTCTCGGGAGCGGAGGGGAGGAATTACCTGGACATATCCAGCTTCACGGCGGCGGGGATCGACGTTATCTTCCAGGAGTACGTCCCCACAGCCTATCCCCAGCTCTTCGGCGACTTCGAGTCGCATCTTTCCGCCCTCGATCTCGTCCTCAACTGTGGTCCTGAGAGCCCTGGCATCCTGCGTGCAGGTCGAGACACGGTGATGGAGTGACACCGGAGGTATGACGAGATGAAGATTCTGGCCATCGGCGCCCATCCGGACGACCTGGAGTACGGGTGCGCGGGCACTCTGATCAAGCACGCGCAGCGAGGTGACGAGGTCTATATGATGGTCATCACCGACGGCTCTGCGGGTGGGGAATCCGGTGTGAGATCAACAGAACAGCGAGAGGCGGCCAAGATCATCGGCGCCCGTGAGGTGTTCTTCGGTGGGTATGCGGACACCGAATTCGAATGCCACAGGGAGTCGATCATGAAGATCGAGCAGGTCGTGCGGCAGGTCGAGCCGGATACGGTGTACACCCACTTCGGCGAGGACACGCACTAGGATCACCGGCACATCGCCCGCGCCGTCGTGCCTGCAGCCCGCTCCGTGCCGAATCTGCTGTTTTTCGAAGGTCTGTCTTCGCAGCAGTTTCTGCCGTCCGTTTTTGTCGATATCGGCTCCGTCATCCACCAGAAACTGGGAGCCCTCGAGGCGCATGCCTCGCAGGTGCAGAATACGAACATCCAGTCCATGACGATCGTCGATATCGCCCAATCCGCGGCCCATTTTCGTGGGATTCAGGGTCGTGTAACCTACGCCGAGGGCTTTGTCCCTCTGCGACATTTTATCCTGTGAGGAAGAGATGACTACCGCTCCAAGTGCGCCCGCCAGCCTGCGGGTGCCGATGAACGACCTGGCCCTGCAGCATGCCCCGATCCGTGAGGAGATGGAGGCTGCCCTGGCCGACGTGGTTGCCTCCTGTGGCTTCATCCGCGGACCACAGGTCAGTGCCTTCGAGGAAGCCTTTGCCAGTTACTGTGGTGTCGACCACTGCGTCGGTGTCAGCAACGGCACCGACGCTCTGGTGCTCGCCCTGCGGGCTCTTGGTGTGGGTGAGGGCGACGAGGTCATCACCACGCCACACACATTCGGAGCTACGGGTGAAGCGATCTGTCACGTTGGCGCCCGTCCGGTCTTCGTCGACGTGGAGGACGACCATCTGTGTCTCGATCCGAGCCTCGTGGAGGCGGCCATCACCGAGCGCACGAAGGTGATTCTGCCCGTGCACATCTACGGACACCCGGCGGACACGGAAGCTCTGGGGGAGATCGCTTCCCGGCACGGCCTCGACGTCGTCGAGGATGCCGCCCAGGCCCAGGGCGCCCGACGCGGAGCCAGAACTACCGGGGCCATGGGCCGCGTTGGCTGTTTCTCCTTCTACCCGGGAAAGAACCTGGGCGCCTACGGCGACGCGGGTGGCGTGACGAGTGACGATGAGGCTCTGGCTCAGCGCGTGAGGTCACTGGGCAATCACGGGATGCCGCTGGCCGGTCCCAAGTTTCACTACGACGAGCTGGGGTACAACAACCGCATGGATGGTTTCCAGGGGGCAGTTCTCGGTGTGAAACTGCCCCACCTGGAAAGCTGGAATGACAACCGCCGACGGATTGCGGCGCGCTATGGCGAGCAGCTCGAAGGTGTGGCGGATCTGCGGCTGCCGTCCGAGGCGGATGGTGCGCGCCACGTCTACCACCTCTACACGATTCGCACCGGGCAGCGGGACGGGCTCGCCGAGCATCTGCAGGCGGCGGGAGTTGAATGTGCCGTCATGTATCCATTGCCCCTGCATCTGACCAGGGCCTACGCCTTCCTCGGCTACAGAGAAGGAGCCTTCCCGGTCAGCGAAGAGGCGTGCCGTCGGATTCTCAGCCTGCCGATCTTTCCCGATCTGGAAGACGATCTCGTCGACCATGTGGCCGGCCAGGTACGGGCGTTTTTCGGCGCCTGAAGTCGGCTGGCGGAGTCCGGAGAGAATGCAGGACCTTTCATGATTCCGCATTCGCGGCCCGACCTGGGTCGGGAGGAAGCTGAGGCTGCCCAAGACGTCGTCGCCAGCGGCGACGTCGCCCAGGGGCCGGTGGTGGCCGCCTTCGAAGCGGAGATGGCGGCCTTCCTCGGCAGGGGACACGGAATCGCCACGTCGTCCGGAACGGCCGCCCTGCAACTGGTCCTGCAGGCACTCGGCGTGCAAGATGGACGGGTGCTGATCCCGAGCTACGTCTGTGCGGCTCTTGTACATGCGACGCGCGCCGCGGGGGCGGAACCGGTGTTGAGCGATGTTGACGGATCCACGGGCAACATGGCGGTGGTGCCGCCGCAGACGGAGGGCTGTGCCGCCGCCATCGTACCTCACATGTTCGGGCGACCGTCGCCAGTGGTGCGCGGGTTGTCGGCACAGCTGCCCGTCATCGAAGATCTGGCCATGGCGCTGGGCAGCACCGGCACCGGGGGGCATGGTATCGCCGCTGTCTGTTCGTTCTACGCCACGAAAGTGATCACCTCGGGAGGCGAAGGCGGGATGGTACTGACCGATGACGGAGAGTTGGCCCAGCGTGTCCGCGAACTTCGCGAATACGACGGCATGGCATTGGAACGAGCACGCTGGAACTACAAACTCACCGATGTCGGCGCTGCCGTCGGGCGTGTGCAGTTGCGCCGCCTACCCCAGTTGCTGCAACGCCGTCGTGCCCTGGCCGCCCGCTATGACGAGTCGCTGAGCGGTTGCGGTGCCGACGCCCCGGCGCCACAGGTTGGCAGCAACCACTACCGCTACGTGATGGCCGTGGCTCCCGACGCTTTAGAAGGTTCCCTGGCAGCCTTTGAGGCGCAAGGAGTGGCCGCCCGACGGCCAGTACCCCAGGCACTCCACGAGTCGATGTCTGATCCGGGCCACTTTCCCGGGACCATGCAGATGCGCAAGCGGGCCCTGTCACTGCCGCTCTATCCCGCCCTGTCGGA
The DNA here is from genome assembly GCA_036011085.1 of Candidatus Latescibacterota bacterium. Taxonomy (GTDB): domain Bacteria; phylum Latescibacterota; class UBA2968; order UBA8231; family UBA8231; genus UBA8231. Next base: position 74,515 of record DASCMS010000003.1, on the reverse strand, counting down.
TGCGGACGCGCGACACGTCGCCCAGGTCGCGGCACGAGTCCTGTCATGATCGAAAAACGCGACATCCTGCGTCCCTGGTCGATGGACAAGCTGGCCGTCGCCCTCTTCGTGGCGTTCCTGTTTAGTGCTGAGGCTCGTGACCTGTTGAACCAGTCGGGGTTGCGCTGGGCGTACCTGCTGCTGCTTTCCTTCGGCGTAGGTTTCGTCGTCACCCCTCTGATCTATTCCCTGGCCCCTCGTCTGGGCGCCATCGACGTGCCGGCAGGGCGCAAGGCTCACGATGCTCCCACAGCCCTGCTCGGTGGGGTCGCCCTGTACATCGCATTTGCCGTGACGGTGTTACGCAATTTCGCCTTCACCGACGAGTTGAAGGGGATCGTGCTTGCCGGGACGTTGATTCTGGCCGTCGGACTTGCCGACGACCTCTTTGATATCCCGGCCGGTTGGAGGTTGCTGGCGCAACTTGTAGCGGTGGCGATCCTCATCCATTACGGCGTCGCCATCTCTTTCCTGCCCGACACGGTGTGGGGTATGGTCGGGGAATGGCTGCTCACCGCGTTCTGGGTGATAGGAATCACGAATGCCATAGCCTTTCTCGACGGCATGGATGGCCTGGCCGCTGGAACCGCGGGAATCAACGCCCTGTTCTTCGGCCTGGTTGCCTGGCAGAACTCACAGTTCGACATGATGTTTCTGGCCCTGCCCCTGCTCGGCGCCTGCCTCAGCTTTCTGGTGTACAACTTCCGTCCCGGGCAGGGAGCCTGGATCTTCCTCGGGGACGCGGGCAGTACCTTCCTCGGCTTCATGCTGGGGGCGCTGGCGGTGATGGGAGACTGGGCGAGCCACCACACCGTCGGTCTCATCGTGCCCATCCTCATTCTCGGCGTACCCATATTCGATATGACCTTTACCACCGTCATGCGTGTGGGCACCGGGCGGGTCCGAAATTTCCATCAGTGGATCGAGTTCACCGGGCGCGATCATATACATCACAGACTCGAAGACCTGCGTGTCGGTCGCGTGGGCTCCGTGCTCATCATCTATGTCGTCACGATCTGGCTCGGCCTGTCGGCGATGGCGTTGAAGAACACCACCGGCATCAACGCCCTGCTGCAGGTTGCCCAGTCGGTGATCGTCTTCGTCCTTCTCGGCTTCTTCATGGTTTTTGTGCGTCGGCAGTACACCGCTATCGCTGACGGCGCCATCGACGACGCCTTTGCGGGGATCGGGGAGGGGGCAGACCCGAAGGGTGACGGTGAGGATTCTTCTCACGTCGGTTGAGATGGGCGCTGGTGGGCGGTCCGGCCTTGCCGTCAGCCTGACGACCTGGAATCGCCACGAGGCAGATCGGTAGATGGCGGACGCAGCCTGGAGGCGTCTGCTGCGCAACGCCGGTTACCTGCTCGGCGGGCGGGTGGCTCGCGATGGCATGGGCCTGCTCGCCCTGGCGCTGGTGGCACGTCAACTCGATCCCGCATCTTTCGGCGTCCTGGCGCTGCTGCAGTCCTATTCCCTCACCGTAAACGGGTTGTTCAACTTCCAGTCGTGGCAGGCCGTCGTCCGTCACCGGGGCCGCGTACGACCTGGCCACCGAGCAGGGACGGGTGGCGACGGTCGGCCTGTTGCGCTTCGGCTTCACTTTCGACGCTTCGACGGCATGTATCGGTGCCATCGTCGGTCTGATCGCGGCCGGGCCCGTGGGGACGGTCCTGTGGGGGTGGGAAGCGGAGACCGTGATGTGGGCGCGGCTCTACTGTATCGTCGTGCTGCTCGACTTCACTGGCACGTGGACGGCGGCCCTGCGTCTCTTCGATCGGTTTGACCTGCTCGCCGTCCAGGGGTTGGTGGCCGCTGCGGTGAAACTGACTGGGGTTCTCTGGGCCGTCGTGCAAGGATGGGGGCTCGAGGGTTTCATCACCATATGGATTGCCGCCGACCTTGCGGGTCTGATCACGAGCGGACTGCTGGCGCTGACGGCAGCGGCCCGCATCGGTGTTCTCGGCGCGCCGATGGCGCCCCTCAGACAGGTAGCCGCACAACATCGAGGGATCGTCCCATTCCTCCTGACGACGAACTGGCATGGTACGGTGCGCATGGTGTCGAAGGAGGCGGACGTGCTCGTGGTGGGTGGTCTGCTCGGACCTGCTGGAGCAGGTCTCTATCGGATCGTCAAGCAAGTCGCCAGCTTGCTGCCTCGGGCCTCGGAGCCACTGTATCAGGCTGTCTATCCGGAGCTGGCACGGCTGTGGTCGGCGGGGGAGCACGCACGCTTTCGTCAGATGCTGAATCGTTCCACGGCGTGGGCGGCACTGGCGGCATTCGTCGCCTGCGTCCTGTTTGCTGTCTGGGGAAAGGCTGTGATGGCTCTGCTGTTGCAGCCCGACTACGCCGAGGCCCATGGTGCCGCCCTCATCTACCTCGTCGCCACCGGACTGGCCATGGCCAGCTTCGCCTTCCATCCCGCAGCGCTGGCCATGGATCGACCTGCCGAGTCGTTCGGTGTTCTGCTGGCCTGCACGATTCTCTATTTCTTCGTGCTCGCGCCCATGATCTCCCGCTGGGGACTGGAAGGAGCGTCGGCGGCGTACGTCGTGTTCTATCTCAGTTGGGTGGGCGCACTCCGTTGGCGGCTGTCAACACATCTCAAAGAAGCGGCAGCAGGAGCGTGACGGTTGGCGTTTCGGGTACCGTCTGACAGCGTGGCGCTTGACGGCCAGACCTATAGCGGTGCGGCTCCCTGTCGCCAGGACTCGTCACCGTCCCGCAGGCCCGCCATGCCTCGCGTGAAGTAGGAGAGACGAGCGTGTCGCACGGCGGTGAAGATCAGCTTGCAGACACGCGCCGCAAGGAACACGGGAAAAGCCCAGTGCGGCAGATTCTTGCGGGCGAAGAGCAGATAGTTGTGCCCGTACCAATAAAACCACGTCGTCATATCGAGTTCGCGGCAGCCGCCAACCTGCAGGCTCAGGTGGGTGAGCGAGGCCGCGGGGGAGAAGCGCAGCCGCCAGCCGCGGGCTGTGACCCGCAGACTCACGTCACTCTCTTCGAGGTGGGCGGTGCCGCCGAAGCGACGGTCGAAGCCTTCGATGTCGAGCAGGATCTGCCGGCGGAAGGACATGTTGCCCCCGGGTGCGAAGTCGACGTCGCAGGGGTGTTCCGAATCGAAGTTTCGCGTGCTGCGGCCATCGAGACGACGGACCCGACCGACGCGACCGCTGATCACCATCGTGCGCGGTCGCGTCACCGCCTCGACGATGCGCCCCGCCACACCGCCGACGTCCGGGTCATCGTACGGAGCCAGGTGCCCATCGAGGAATCCCTCTTCCGGCACGATGTCGTCATCGACGAAGACGACAATGTCGCCACGGGCCTCGCGGATGCCGACGTTGCGCGCGTTTGGCAGGCCCGGCATGGGGATGTGGATATAGCGCACCTGATCCGGTCGCTCCGCTTGCAGCTGGCGCAGGCCGGCGGATGCGGCGGGGGTCTGGTCGACGACGATGAGTTCCCAGCCTGCAAAGGGAAATGCGAGAAAGCGGTCCACGGTCTGGCGCAGAAACTCCTGACGGCCAAAGGATGGAATGATGAGGCTGGCACGTACTTCACTCATGCGCTGGCCTCAGACCGTGGTTTCGCTTCGACCGTTCTCACCTTCTCCAGCAACGCCGCCAACTGTTCGGCCCGGCGTCGCCACGTGTGGTCGCGCGCCGAGACCCGGGCGCCGCGCTCACCGAAGCCGCCGCGAGCCTCAGGATCTTCGTAGAGCCGGTAGATCGCGTCCTCGAGGGCGCCAGGATCGCTGTCATCGGCGACGATACCGGCCTCTGCCTCGTCGACGATGCCGCCATAGTGAGGGTAGTCACCCGCCAGCACCGGCAGGCCGCACGCCATGTACTCGTAGATCTTCATCGGATCGCCGGGTACGGGGCGCGTCGGTTTGTAGAGCACGACACCGACGTCGGCGGCGACGAGCCATTCCGGAACCTGTGCATAGGGGACCTGGCCGACGAAACGCACCCGTTCCGCGATTCCCAGTTCACGGCTCAGAGCCTGCAGGCGAGGGCGTTCGACGCCATCGCCGACGAGCCAGAGCTGGCAGTCGGGTACACGTGCGGTGTCGAGCCTGGCAAGTGCCTCGATGAGTGTGTCGAGGGCGCGCCAGTCGTAGAGCGAGCCCACGTGAAGCAGGGCGAAACTCGCCGTCGGCAACTCGAGACGCTCGCGGGCGGCGTCCCGATTTCCAGGGCGAAAACGCTCCTCGTTGACGCCACAGGGCATCTGCGTCCAGCGACGGGGATCGATATCGTAAAGCGTCCGCAAGCGATCGCGGTACTCGGTTGTTGTGGTGGTAAAGGCCGCCGAGCGGTGCAGGTTGAGCCGGGCGAAAAGATCGATCAGCCTCAACCGCCATCCGGGCGGTGCCTGCCCGGCCAGTTCGTCACGCAGGACACCGTTGACTTCGAGCACGTGGGGGACCCGCAATAACCATGCGGCAACCAACGGGGTCGCCGAGTACCCCATCTGCCGCGTATGCATGATGTCCGGTCGCCACCGGAGCCCGGACCAGATCAGGACGACGAAGAGACACAGATTGTAACTGAGAAGGCGTACCATGCCGCCACCGACGGCCGGCAGGTAGCGGATGGGCACCGGCGTCGGCTGGGGCAACGGGCCGCGATCCTGGGCGAAGAGCGTGACATCGTGGCCCAGGGCCAGCAGGTGTTCAGCCTGTTCCATCAGGTGAATGGTGCCACCGCGGAACTGAGTCAGGTCATCACCGGTGACCATGTGGATGCGCATGGCTCAAAGATGGCTACCATTGCGGTATGGCGCCATGACGATGCCATTGTGGCGGGGGGCGACAATGAGCAGATTCACCGCAGCTGAAGGGAGAAGTACCCATGACTGAAACACCCGCGGCACGATCCACGGGGCTGGCAACGGCGGGCGCTGTAGCGCGCATCCTGATGGGGTTCGTCTTCGTCGTGGCCGGCGTGGCCAAGTCCTTCGATCCCGTCGTGTTCTACTGGGAGGCGATCTCTTACGTCGAACTGCTCGAAGCCGGTCGCGAGGCCTGGCCGCAGTTGGGACGGCTCGCGCTGGTGCTGGCGCCTCTTGAAGTCTTCGTCGGTGCCGCCCTCATCACCTGCTGGCGTCCGAAGATCACCTTGCCCGCCGCTACGGGAATGATGGTGCTCTTCATCGGCATCACCGCCATGGCCTGGCAGAAAGAGGCCCACATCGACTGTGGTTGCTTCGGGGCTCTGACCGAGAGAACGCCGGGTGAGGCCTTGGTGGAGGACGTGGTCATGCTGGCGCTGCTGCTGGTGGCCTGGCGCTGGGGCAGGGATCGCTGGACGGCGGCCTCCTGGCCGCAGGCGTCGCGCCTCGTGATCGGCGCCGGCGTACTCGCTCTCGGACTGCTCGTTCTGCGGTTCGCACCCGAATCCGACCGCGTGGCCAACTCAGACCTGACGGCCGGCGTGCGGCTGACGGGTCTTGAGCTCAAGGGCGTGGAGGGGGTCGATCTGAGTCAGGGAGCCTACCTGCTGGAGCTGTTCAGTCCTCGCTGTGGCCGATGCAAGAGCACCGTGCCCAAGCTGAACGACTGGGCCGATACCCCCGGTGTCCCTCGGATCGTTGCCCTGAATGAATTTCCCCCCGATTCACCCTATCTGGCCGGCTTCGTGCAGCAGATGCGCCCCCGCTATACGATTGCTTCGGTTTCCAGCTCCGATTTCATGAGACTCACCTGGCGGCATGGGTATCCCCGCCTGGCGTATATCAAGGATGGTGTGATCGAACGGGTCTGGGAGCATGATCAGATGCCGTCCACCCTCCAGCTCAAGAAGCTGGGTGGTGGCTCGGCGACCACGATGTAGAGGAGGTAGAGGAAATGACGGTTGCAGGCGACGTGAAGCTGGCGGCTCAAGGCGGGAGGAAGGCGGTGACGACGGATATGGGCGACCTGTTCACCTGGCCCATCGTTACCAGCGAGGACGAACAGGCGGTGCTGGAAGTGCTGCGGCGAGGCGCCATGTCGGCCACCGATGTAACGCAGAAGTTCGAGGCAGATCTGGCCGTATACTTCGACAAGAAGCACGCTCTGTGTCACAATACTGGCACAGCGGCCATTCAGGCGGCCCTCTGGGCCTGCGGCGTGCGCCGGGGAGACGAGGTCATCGCCCAGAGCATGACCTACTGGGGGACCTCGCTGCAGGTCTTCTCTCTGGGGGCAACGGTCGTCTTTGCCGAGATGGAACCCCAGAGCCTCTGCCTGGACCCCGCCGACATCGAACGCCATATCACGGACCGGACGAAGGCGATCGTGCCTGTGCACTACTCGGGATATCCTACGGACATGGACCCCGTGATGGAAATCGCCCGCAGGCACGACCTCAAGGTCGTGGAAGATGTATCCCACGCCCAGGGCGGTCTCTACAAGGGGCGGCTTCTTGGGACGATCGGGGATGTGGGGGCCATGTCGATCATGTCCGGAAAGTCTCTGGCCTGCGGCGAAGGGGGCTTCCTCGTCACCGATGACGACGGCATCTATGAGCGTGCCGCCGCCTTCGGTCATTACGAACGGATCCCCGGCCTGGAGAATCCCGATCTGAGCCGGTTGAAAGGTATGCCGATCGGCGGCTACAAACACCGCATGCACCAGCTGTCCTCTGCTGTGGGCAGGGTCCAGCTCCGTTACTACGACGAGCGTGTGGCCGAAATTCAGCAGGCGATGAACTACTTCTGGGATCAGCTCGAAGGGGTGCAGGGGATCAGGCCGCACCGACCGCCGCAGGAATCCGGCAGCACCATGGGGGGCTGGTATGCCGCCAAAGGGCTGTACGTCGCCGAGGAGCTCGATGGCCTCCCCGTGGCCAGATTCTGCGAGGGCGTCAACGCCGAGATCGAAGGTTCGGGGTGCAGGATCACCCCCGGGGCGAATATATTGATGCATGAACACCCCATGCTGAACGAGTTCGATGTCTTCGGCGATGGAAAGCCAACCCGTATTGCATTCTCCGACAGGGATTTACGGCAGCCCGCCGGGAGCCTGCCCGTGACCGAGACGCTGCCGGGACGGTGTTACTCGATCCCGTGGTTCAAGCATCACCGGCCAGCCGTCATCGACCAGTTCGTCGCCGCCTTCCGCAAGGTGTCGGAGAACGCCGACCAGTTGCGCTGATGGCCAGCCTCGATGCCGACGGGCGACGCGCCATCCTGCGAACGCGCCTGTTCGGTTACGCGGTACTATTTCGCGCCCGCGAGGTATCATCGGCCGCGTATGAGCCGGTGCATGTGACCGAGACCGCGGCAGCAGAGGCTCTGGCCAGGGAGCTGGAACTGCATGTGGGACAATCTGTTGAGCCAGGAATCTCGGTGTCGGGAGAGGTCGGCATCTCAGTGCCGTTTGGCCGTTGTGGACTATCCGGCCGTCCTCTGGAGCATGTGCGGGTTCATCATGCTGAGCAGGCCTGGGTCGATACACTGAGCCTTGACGGTCCCAGTACCAGAGAGGTGGCTGAAGGGGAGACGATTCTCGTCGAGCCGGGGAGCATCGTCCGGTTCCGCGGACGGCCCAGACCCGGTGGCCGGGTGCTCGTCTCCTTCCAGACGGAGGATCGATCACCCCTGGCAGGCCACGCGGCGCCGCTGACGTTGGCCGGTCAGGACGTGCCGGCAGATCCTGGACCCCGTCTGGCGTGCACGACGGCAGCTTTTGAGTCGCTGTGCCGGGATCTGACCGGTGCCCGGTCGCGGCTCGACGGGCTCTTCAGCGAGATGGCCAGCGTTGTCGGTGACAGTCCGGAGGTCGCCAGAGCTCAGGACCTTGCGGCGACCGCCGGAAGCTACGAAGCCGGGGGGCTGCCGGCCCTGTTCGATGACGCCAGGGCCATGTTGACTCCCGCTGTCATCAGCCGCATCCGTGGGGCTGATGACCCGCTTTTCAGATTCCCGGGGATGTTCGGCGCAGTGGCTCCACTCTTTCCGCTTCTGGACCCCTGATCCCAGTCAGCGCTGATCGTCCGCAGATCGCCCGCTTACAGACTTGAAAATAGACTCACCCGGCGACCCGTCGTACGGCGTCGATGGCCTCCGGATTCACCAGGCTCGTGGTGTCACCGGGATCTTCTCCGAGATAGGCTGCCCGCAGGATCCGTCGCATGACCTTGGCACTTCGGGTTCGCGGCAGGTCGTCGACGAACAGGATCCTGCCCGGCCGCAGGGGGCGGCCGAGTTCGCCGGCCACGGAGTCACTCAGGGCGGTGGCGAGCTGGGCAGTTCGTTCCGAGCGTGGGGTTGTGTGGGTGAGGACGCAGAAGCAAACCACCTCCGACCCCTTGACCGCATGGGGTACTCCCACGGCCCCGGCCTCCACGACGTCCGGGTGGCAGACGAGGATGGACTCGAATTCTGCCGGTCCCACCCGTTTGCCGGCCACATTGATGGTGTCGTCGGATCGCCCCAGAATCCACCAGTAGCCCTCGTCATCCACCATGGCCAGATCACCGTGTACCCACATCGCCGGCCAGCGTGACCAGTAGGTCTCTGTGTACCTCACCCCCTCAGGATCGTTCCAGAAGCCTCTCGTCATGCCGATCCAGGGTGTCCGTATCACCAACTCGCCCACACCGTTACGCACCGGATTGCCGTCCGCGTCGACGACGTCGACGGCCAGACCGGGGCAGGGAGCGGCAAAGGCTGCCGGCTTGGCCGGTCGGAGGGGATTGTCCATGAGGATACCACCGCTGATCTCGGTGCCTCCCGAGTAGTTGACGATAGGGATCCTTCCGCTTCCTACCCGGTCAAACAGCCAATGCCAGGGCTCGGGGTTCCATGGCTCGCCCGTAGAGGCAAAACAGCGCAGACTGGACAGGTCTGTATCGGCTAATGGGTTGTCCCCGAATGATGTAAGGGATCGAACCAGCGTCGGGGAGAGCCCGACCTGGTTGAGGCGGTGTCGCTCAACCATCTGCCAGAGCCGATCTGGCCCCGGCCAGTCAGGCGCACCCTCGAAGACGAAGGCCGTGGCGCCCAGCAGCGTGGCGCCAAATACGAGCCAGGGCCCCATCATCCAGCCCATGTCGGTGACCCAGTGCACCCGGTCCCCGGCATGCACATCGGTACCGAAACACATGTCCTGAGCGCCCTTCACCGGAAAACCACAGTGGGTGTGCACGGCACCTTTTGGTTTGCCGGTGGTCCCGGAGGTGTAGATGACCATCAATGGGTCCTCTGCAGCGGTGTCGGCTGCCGGGGCATCCGAGAGGGCCTGGGCGACCACTTCGTGCCACCAGTGGTCGCGACCGGAACGCATGTCGACATCGATGCCCGCATGGCGCAGGACCAGGACCGTGTCCACCGACGCCACCTTGGCCAGAGCCTCATCGGCCACGGGTTTCAGCGGCACCGTCGCCCCTTTTCGCGAGAAGCCATCGGCGGTGATCAGGCCCACGGCGTCGGCGTCCGCCAGGCGCTGGGCGACGGCGCCGGCGCCGAAACCGGAGAAAAGGGGCAGAACCACCGCGCCGATGCGGACCAGGGCCAGCAGGGCGACGACGATCTCCACCGTCATGGGCATGAAGAGACCGATGCGGTCACCCGGTCCCAGTCCGAGGCCGCGCAGGGCGTTCGAGCACCGCCCCACCTCGTCTGCCAGTTGGGCGTAGGTCAGGCTCCGGTGCGAGCCGTTCTCGAGCTCGGCGATCAGTGCCGGACGGGACGCGGTCCGTTCCGACTCCAGCCAGCGGTCCAGACAGCTGGTGGTGATGTTCAGCCGGCCGCCGGGACACCAGACCGGTCTCTGGATCCCCGGGGACAGATCGACGGCTTGCTCAGGGGGCACGGCGAAACGAATCCCCAGAAACTCGAGCACGGCGCTGGTGAACCACTCGACGTCAGCCGTCGAGCGTTGCATGAGCTCGTCGAAGCCGGACAGGTCCCAGCGATCGAGGAAGGCCTGCAGGTTGGACCCGGCCATGCGCTCGGGATCCGGTGTCCAGGCGATCGGCCCGGCCCCCGGCAGGGCGGCGTGCGCGTTTGCCGTGCTGTCCGTATCGTCAGTGGTCATCTCGCACTCAACCGAATCAGGTTCGACAGGAGGTACGATGTCATACGACTACCGGCGGCTGGTGGCCGCCGTCGATGAGCGGGTCACGGCGCTGGCGGCGCATCAGATCGACACCACCGGGCATCCCGACGAAGGCGGCTTTGTCGGCCCGGATGGCCTGGCCGGACCGAATCAGGTCAGCTCCGCCGCCACCTTCGGTTACGCCTACCTCCTGCCCGAGTCGCGCCATCACGGGGACACCGCTCTGGTGGATCGTATCGAACGCGCCGCCGCGTGGGGGCGCCGTCGTCGTACACCGGCGGGCCGCTTCGATCTGCTGGTCACGAACTTCGATTCCTCTCCGGACACGGGTTTCACCGTACAGGGTCTGGCGCCGGTGGTGCGGGCGGCGCGCCAGGCAGCCGGCGCCGGAGACAACGGCGCCGAGAGGATTGCGGAATCTCTCGGGGAGCTCATCCGTACGGCGGCGCCGGGCATGGTATCGGGCGGTTTCCACACCCCGAACCATAGATGGGTCCTCGTCTCGGCGCTATCCATGGCTTGTGAGCTCTTCCCCGATCTGGCCGATGAGGTCATGCCCACCGTCGAAGCCTACCTCGCCGAAACGATCGACGTCAATGCTGACGGGGAGTTCATCGAACGTTCCACATCGGTATATAATCCCGTCGTGGATCGCTCCCTGCGTTTGGCGGCCGAGTCACTCGGGCGGGCCGAACTGCTCGACCCCGTGCGCGCAAACCTGGAGATGTCCTACCACCTGATGCACGCCGATGCCACGGTGGTTACCAGTGTCTCGAGCCGGCAGGACCGCGGCGCCCGTGTCGTGCCTTCGGGGCTCGCCGACAGTTACTACACGCTGGCCCGACACGACGGCAACGGGCGTTTTGCTGCCGTCGCCGACTGGTTGCTGGAGAAGGGGGGACCTGGGGGCACGTGGGAACTGGAACCCTTTCTTACCCATCCGCAATGGCGGGACGACGGCGACGTTCCCCGAGAGGCACTGACGACCTCCTACCGGAAGTACTACCCGGCGGCCCGTCTGTGGAGGGTTCGAAGAGATCGCGCCAGCGCCACCCTGGCCGAGGGGCTGGACACACCTTTCAGCCTGCGCCAGGGCGAGGCTGAGTTGTCGGCAGTGCGCATCTCGTCCACGTATTTCGCTACCGGCCGGTTCGTCGGTCTCGACATGACTCCCATCGACGGCGACCGTGGCGGACGGCTGCATCACGCCGGGGTGAATCCCATCTATCCCGAGAAGGCGTATGACCGGCCCATCTACTGGCTGCCAGTCGACGATGGCACGAAAGTGGATGCCGGCAACTGGCAACAAGTCCGGGCCCGGCGGCAGACCTACGAGTTGCCGCCCATGTCGATCGAGCTCGCGGTCAGCGAGGCGAGTGATGGCAGCGACAACACGGCCTTCGAGCTGCGCGTGACCACTGCCGGAGGCGTCGAGGGTGTGCCGTGCCAGCTCGAGCTTCTCTTCGAGCCGGGAGGAACCGTCGAGGTGGAGGGGGCCATCCTCGAAGCGCAGGCTGGCACAACCCTCATTCTCAAGAGTGGCCAGGCCGTCTATCGGGTGGCTGATGACCTGATCACCATCGGTCCCGGCAGTTGTGCCCACACCATGTGGAAGATGCACAACAGTCCCGACGCCCCGGACGCCTTCCGGATGCTGATCCCCCTCATGTCGCCGGTGGATCACACCCTGCACATCGAGGCGGGCAGGTTCCAGGCCTGACCGAGGGGGGTCAGACGGCGTAGGCCACGGAGCCGTCTTCTCGCAGCGGCGTGGAACCGCTGTTCATCGGCTGGAACGGGCGTTCAGGGATAAGGTCGTCTACCAGCTCCACGCCAAGTCCGGGTACCTCCGGCAGGGGGATGTAACCGCCCTCGCGGCGGTGGGCGCACTTGTAGACAGCATTGGCTTCACTCTCGTCGCCCTTGGTGTACTCCTGCGTGATGAAGTTGGGGATCGTGGCATCCAGATGAACCGAGGCTGCCGTCAGCAGGGGGCCGAGGAAATTGTGCGTCACCACGGCGCAGTGATAGGACTCGGCGATGGCGGCGATCTTTCGGCAGTGGCTCAGGCCCCCGGCAAGGCCGACATCGGGTCGTACATACTGTGGACCGCCGCTCTCGAGCAGCTCCCGGAACTCCCAGATCGTCGTCAGTCGTTCGCCGTTGCCCATGGGTACGTTCGAGCGCCGTGACACCTCACTCTGCGTCTGGATGCTGTCGATCTGGATGGGATCCTCGAAGAAATAGAGGTTGAAGGGGGCCAGGGCCTCCGCCAGGGTCAGCGCTGTCATCGGCGTCAGCTTGCGGTGCACCTCGATGATGATGTCGAGGTCGGGGCCGCCACCTTCGCGGGCAGCGGCGACGAGATCGACGGCGGTCTTCACCATGCGGTCGATGCCGGTGTCGATGTGGCGGACGGGGTCGAACTTCAGCGCTGTGAAACCTTCCTCGACAGTCTCACGCGCGGCGGTAACCATGGCATCGGGGGTGCCGGCGCCGCCGAGAAGATGCAGACGGATCTTGTCGCGGCAGCGGCCGCCGAGCAGGTCCCACACCGGTGCCTGGTACTGTTTTCCCTTGATGTCCCAGAGCGCGATGTCGATGGCGCTGACGGCGCCGGACAGTGCCGTGCCGCGGAAGGGGGACATGCGGTAGAGGTGCTGCCAGTGATGCTCGATGCGCAGCGGATCCTGGCCGATGAGGTACCGTTCGAAGGCGCTGACAATGCTGGCTACCGCCTCGGGGTATCCCCAGCAGGCGGTCTGGCCGATGCCGGTGAGTCCGGTGTCGGTGGTCAGGCGGACGACGTAGCCGCCACCGATGAGGAAGGATTCGATGCGGTCGATTTTCATGATCGGATTCCATTGATAAAAGTGTGCGGTTATATTACTGCGCTCCTGCTTCATCGCGCCAGCACGCCAACCAGAAGAGAGTGATCCCTTGCCCGATCTGCGCTTTGCGGCGCCCAAGGAACGTCGCGCCGCCCTCGTCACCGGCGGCGCCCGCGGCCTGGGCCGTGCCATCGCCATACGTCTGGCCGAAGAGGGGCGTGACATCGTCATCGCCGACATCCTCGAGGACCAGGGCCGGCAGACTGCCAAAGAGATCGTCGCCCTCGGCCAGCGTGCCGTCTTCGCCTTCACCGATGTCACGATCGAGTCCGAGGTCAGGGACGCCGTCGAGATGGCGATGAACGCTTTCAAGAGGCTCGATATCCTCGCCTGCGCCGCCGGGGTCCTCGGCCTGGAGGCGCCGTTTCACGAGCAGTCGACACAGCAGTTTGCCAAGGTGATGGCCATCAACGTGAACGGCGTCTACCACGCCCACCAGGCCGCGATTCCGCACATGCGGGAAGGCGGTTGGGGACGATGTGTGACCATCACCTCGGGGGCGCGCAACGGATCGCCGAACCAGGTTCCCTATGCGGTGTCGAAGGGAGCCGTTCTGAGCCTCATCAAGTCCCTCGGTAACGCTTATTCGGGTGAGGGTGTGTTCGTCAACGGTGTCGAACCGGGCCGGGCCCTCACCGACATGGTGGTGCCGAGGTTTTCACCGGAACATATCGCCGACCCCGGCAACCCGCTGGGGCGCTATTCCGATCCGGAAGAGGTGGCCGAGGTGGCTGAAATGCTGTTGTCGGAGCGCAACACCTATACAACCGGCTCCGTGTGGAGCGTGAAGGGAGCGACGGGATAATGGCAGCAGAAATGGAATACGTTCAGCTGGGTCGTCTCGGTGTCCGCGTCAGCCGCATATGCCTCGGTGTCGCCTTCCGTGGTCAGGACGATGACGCCGTGGCCGTGCGTGTCATCGATCGCGCCATCGACCTGGGATGCAACTTCATCGACTGTGCCAACTTCTACGGTCGCGGGCGGTCCGAGCAGGTCCTGGCGCGGGCCATGCGTGGCAAACGCGACGATCTGTTCATCACCACCAAGGTGTGGAGTCGCATCGGTCCGGGGACCAACGACGCCGGTCTTTCACGCTTCCATATCATGCGAGAGGTGGAGCGCAGCCTGAAGCGGCTGGGAACCGACCGCATCGATCTCTACCTGCTGCACAACTGGGATCCTGAGACGCCGCTGGATGAATCGCTGCGCGCCATGGATGATCTCGTGCGCCAGGGCAAGGTGATCTATACCGGCGCCTGCAACTTTTCCGCCACCCAGGTGGTAGAGGCCATGTGGACGGCGGACCGCATGGGCCTGACGCCCTGGGCCTGTCTGCAGAACCAGTACAACCTGCTGAAACGCGTGGAAATCGAAGCCGAGTTGCTGCCCCTGGCCAGGCGCCACGGGATCGGCCTGATGACGTACAGCCCGTTGGCCATCGGCTTGCTGTCGGGGCGGTTCCGGCGGGGGCAGACGCCGCCGGCAGACTCCCCCTGGGCGAAGGGGAGGATGAACTTTGATTCTGCCATGTCCGAGCAGAATGATGGTGTCGTGCAATGCCTGATCGATATCGGCAAGAAACATAACAAGACACCGGCGCAGGTCGCCGTGGCGTGGCTGCTCGCACACCCGGAGGTGACAGCGCCGATGATCGGCCCGGACCTGCCCGAACACGTGGACGAGACGTTCGGGGCGTTGGGATGGGAGTTGACGGCCGAGGATATGGCGGCACTGGATGAGGCGTCGAAGGTAGTACTTCCGGGGGGGTATGCTTGAAGCTGCTGGCCGGCGAGAGCTACACCACTCTCTACGAATCACCTGACCCTGAACGGATCTATGCCTACACGCCCGGGCTGGAACGTCTGCCGTCCGGTCGGCTCGTGGCAACCATGGACCAGGGCGGGCCCGGTGTCGCCGGCCTTCGCGGTCCCAAGGGCGACCGTGGCGAGGGCAGGAACGCCTGGCAGGGCCGGGTGTGGACGAGCGATGACCACGGTGCCTCGTGGCAGGAGCGGGCGTTGTTTCCCTTCATGCATGCCAGGCCCTTCGCCGCCGGGGGGCGTGTCTACATCCTCGGGCATGACGCCGACCTCACGGTCATGGCGAGCGACGACGACGGGGAGACATGGGGTGATCCGGTGGCACTTACCGAAGGCGAGCACTGGCATCAGTCGGCCTGCAACGTTCATCGCGCCAGGGGGCGCGTGCAGCTGGTGATGGAACGCCGCGTGCACTTCGAAGTGAAGGGCTGGCCCGTGTCGGAGCTTGCACCCGTGCTGATGGTGGCTGATGAATCGGCCGACCTCACGCAGCGTGAGAATTGGACGCTGGCCAGCCAGTTGGCCTACCGCGATCTTGACTGCGTGCCCCGCAATGTGGGTGTGCCGTTCTGGAATGAGGGTTCTGTCGGCGGAGGCGAGGGTCGGGCCATGCACCCGCCGGGTTGGCTGGAGACGAATGTCGTCGAGTTCACCGACCCCGATCATCTGTGGCACGACCCGACGGGACGTACTCTCTATCTCTGGATGCGCGCCCACACGGGCAGCACGGGGCTGGCCGCCATCGCCCGGGTGACCGAGGCGGCGGACGGCTCCTGGCGTACGGAGGCCGTCACAGCGCCTTCCGGTGAGCCCATGCGCTACGTACCCTGTCCCGGTGGGCAGATGCGGTTCCACATCCTCTTCGACAAGCCATCGGAGAAATACTGGCTGCTGTCGACGATGGCCACCGATTCGATGCGACGGCCCGACCGGTTGCCGGCCAACCGCTATGGACTACCGAACAACGAACGGCATATTCTGGCGCTTCATTTCAGCTCCAACTGCGTTGACTGGTGTCCTGCCGGGATCGTGGCCCAGGGAGCGGATGCCGGCCAGGCGCGGCACTACGCCAGCATGGTCGTCGACGGGGACGATCTACTCGTGCTGTCGCGTTCCGGCGACCACCGGGCGCACAGCGCCCACGACGGCAATCTCATCACGTTGCACACTGTGCGCCGATTCCGGGGGCTCATCTACTGACCGTCCCCGACCAGATCCTGCTCGAGTCCTACCGCCCGGGAACGGAGGGCCGATCTTTCCGCTTCGGCCAGCCCGTTGACGAGGTCGTGGTGCGACATCCAGCCGACATGCAGCTGGCGTTTCAGCGTGTCGAAGCTGCCGTCTCGGGCGGAACTCATGCGGTGGCCATCATCCCGTACGAAGCCGCGTCCGCCTTCGATCGTGCCCTCGCCGTCCACACGGCCGCGGGAAACGGCTCGCTCGACTGCCTGGCGTGGTTCGGTCTGTATGCGGAACGGCACGAGATAACGCCTGGCGAGACGGCCCGGGACGAAGGGCGTTTCACGCTGGGCGGATGGGAATCACATCTGGACAGTCATTCCCACGCTGACGCTGTTCGTGTCATCCGCGACTACCTGGGCGCCGGCGACGTGTATCAGGTGAACATGACCTTCCCCATGGCGGCTGACTTCGAGGGTGATCCTGCGGCGCTCTATCATATGATGTGCAGGAGACAGGGCAATGCCGGTTTCTGTGCCTATGCCGACTTCGGTGACCGCGCCATCCTGTCGGCGTCGCCTGAACTGTTTTTTTCGCTGGACGGGGAGGGACGCGTGCGCACCCGCCCGATGAAAGGCACACGCAGACGAGGTCTCTGGTCGGTGCAGGACGAGGTGATGCGGGAGGCGCTCAGAGCTTCGGAAAAGGACAGGTCCGAGAATCTCATGATCGTCGATCTGCTGCGGAACGATTTGGGGCGCGTGTCCGAGCCGGGCTCGGTGAAGGTCGAGTCTCTGTGGGATGTGGAGCGCTATGACACCGTGTGGCAGATGACATCCACCATCACCGCTCGAGCCCGCCGGGACGCGGGGCTCCACGATCTGTTCTGCGCCCTGTTTCCGTGCGGCTCCGTCACCGGGGCGCCCAAAGTGCGAGCCACGCAGGTGATCAGAGAGATGGAACCGGTTCCTCGTGGGGCGTACACGGGCTGCATCGGCTTCGTGTCGCCATCAACGGCCCGGGGAGACCGACGCCTTTCAGGTATGGAGGCCACCTTCAACGTCGCTATCCGCACCGTGATCGTGGAGCGCGAGACCGGGACGGCTACAGCCGGCGTCGGCGGCGGCATCACCTGGGACTCGGAGCCTGCGGCCGAATATGCCGAGTGTCTGGACAAGGCGCAGTTTCTGCGTGGCTCCAGCTCGCAGAATCTGGCATCCGATCCTGAATTCGATCTCTTCGAGACGCTTCTGTTCGAGCCAGAGTCCGGGTACTATCTTGTCCAACGGCATCTGCTGCGGATGGCGGGCTCGGCACGCTATTTCGGGTTTGTCTGTGACGAGGAAGTGTGGCGCCATCGGCTGGACTCGGTGGCCACCAGACTGGAGCAGACCTCTCGCGTGCGCCTGAGTCTGTCAGCGGACGGATCGGTCAGGGTGGCAGCGGCTGACATGTCGCCCGCTCCGGCCGCCATGTCGGCTGTGCTGGCAGCTCACCCCATCGACACAGAGGATGTCTTTCTGTATCACAAGACAACACGCCGCGCTGTCTACGAGTCGGCCCTGGCAGGGCGTGGAACTGATGAGGTCGATCCGCCGGATGAGGTGATTCTATACAACGATCGAGGCGAGTTGACGGAGTGTACGATCGGTAACATCGTCCTCGAGGTGGCGGGCCGGCGACTGACGCCACCGGTAGGCAGCGGCCTGCTGCCAGGTACGTTTCGCGAGGAGCTGCTCGAGTCGGGACAGATCGAGGAGGCCATCGTGCACCAGGACGATCTGGCCGGGGCCGATGCCGTCTACATGATCAATTCCCTGCGCCGTTGGGTCCGTCTCGACCCGGGGCATGCGAAGATCGAAGCAAACGAGTCAATGGAGGAGCGTGAATCGTGTACAGGATAGGGGAGGCCGAGGTCAAGCGGATCCGCCGTCTCATCGAGTCGGGGAAAATCTTCCGCTATGGTTCAGGCGGTGAGTGTGACAAGTTCGAAGCAGACTGGTCGGCCCACATCGGCGTGAAGTACACGCGCATGTCCCGTTCGGGTACGTCCGCACTCTACACGGCCCTCGTCGGTCTCGGCATCGGTCCGGGTGACCAGGTCGTCGTCCCCGCCTACACGTACATGGCGACAGCCCTCGCCGTGCTGGCTGCCGGCGCCATCCCCGTCATCGCCGACGTGGACGAGTCGTTGACGCTGTCGGCGAAGGACCTGGAGCGCCGCCTGACGAAACACACGCGTGCGGTGATCCCAGTGCACATGGTGGGGCTGCCCTGCGACATGGCGGGCATCATGAAGGTAGCGCACAAACACAAGCTGATGGTGCTGGAAGATGCCTGTCAGGCAGTGGGCGGTGGCTACCGTGGCAAGAAGCTCGGCGCCATCGGCCACGCCGGCGCTTTCAGTTTCAACTTCTTCAAGAACATCACCTGCGGCGAGGGGGGCGCCTTCGTGACGAAGTCGAAGGCGGTCTACGACCGCGGCTCGGTCGCCGTTGACTGCTGCTCCTTCTACTGGGATGATAAGCCGGAAGAGAGGCGGGAAGAGTTGCAGTTTGCCGGCAACAACTTCCGCGCGTCCGAATTCGAGGGGGCCATTCTCAACGCCCAGTTGTCGCGCCTCGAACCCATGCTGAAGAAGATGCGCTCCCAGAAGAAGCGGCTGCTGGCGGCCGGCGAGAAGGCGGGGCTGCAGTCGATCACGAACAACAGTCCCGATCACGAGTGCGGTACGCACGCCGGCTTTCTCTTTGAAGACGAATCCACGGCCCGGTCGTTCTCGAATGGTCTGAAGTCCCGTGGCGTCGGCAACTTTCTGCCGATGGACACGGGCCGCCACGTGTACACACGCTGGGAGCCCATCATGCGCGAGCAGGGCGCCCACCATGCGGCGCTGGATCCATTCAAGATCCCGGCGAATGCCAAATGCAAGGTGAAGTACAGGTCGGACATGTGTGCCGATTCACTCAGACTCCTCGCCCGTACCGTTCTGGTGGGGACCCACCCCGATTATGACGCGGCACGTATGCGGCAGATGGTCGCCGCTGTGCGAACCGCCGGAGAAACAGCATGAAGCGCCTATCCCGACATTCCGCCATTGCCCTGCTTCTCGCCGTGGGGGCGGTCACCCTGTCGATTTCCGGCGCAGCCGACGCCCAGGACGAGTCCCTGACGATCTGGTGGGCCCAGTGGGATCCCGCGGCCGGACTGCAGGAACTGAGCCAGGAATTCGCCGCCGAGACCGGGATCAAGGTCCAGGTGCACCAGATCCCCTGGCCTTCGTACCAGGATCAGGTGTTCCTCGAATACGGCAACGAGACGACCGCCTTCGACATCGTCATCGGCGACAGTCAATGGATCGGCCGTGGCGCCACCAAGGGACTCTACCTCGAGCTGACCGACTGGATCGGCGAAGCAGTCGATCTGGACGGGATCCACCCTCTGGCCAAACGCTACCTCATGGAATACCCCACGGGGAGCGGCACGGTCTGGGCGGCGCCCTGCGAAACTGACGCCCTGGGTTTTGTCTATCGCAAGGATTGGTTCGATGACCCCGAGGAGCAGACGGCGTTCCGCGCCAACTACGGAAGAGATCTGGCGACGCCTGACACGTGGGAGCAGTTTCGCGATGTGGCGGAGTTCTTCAACCGTCCCGACAGCAAACGCTACGGTGCCGCCCTGCTGTCCGGCCGGGGGTACGACTCGATCACGATGGGTTTCCAGCCCTTCCTCTGGGCCTTCGGAGGCAGCTGGGGAGATCGAGAGAGTTTCGCCGTGAAGGGGCATCTCGACACGCCGGAGGCAGCTGAGGGACTGCAGTTTCTGATCGACCTGCTGAAGTTCTCGCCGCCGGGGGGCACCAACTCCGACTACTTCGGCGTGCTCGATGCCTTCACCAACGGCTCGACGGCGATGGCGCTGAACTACTTCCCATTCTACCCTGGTATCGTCGCGGCCATGGGCGACCAGGTCGGTTTTTTCGTCGTTCCCGGGCATGAAGGGACCCGCGCGATTTCACTCGGCGGGCAGGGCTTCAGTATTTCGACGAAGGTCTCCGAATCGCAGCAGGCGTTGGCGAAGCGTTTCATCGCCTGGTTTCAACAGACGGAAGTACAACAGAAGTGGATCACCTATCCGGGTTCCTTCACGGCCAACAGGCAACTGCTGAGTAGCGACGAGTTCCGCTCGGGGTACCCCTTCAACGCCACCTTCGCCAGTTCGCTGGACCATCTGCGTGATTTCTGGAACGTTCCGGTCTACAACGAGCTGCTCGCAGCCAACGCCCGGGTCCTCGGCGAAGCCCTCGACGGGGCAAGGACACCGCAGGCGGCCCTGGAGCGGCTGGCTATGGAGCACGAGATGATCTTCCGCGGAGCCGGGTTGGGCCAGTAGGCGGGGCGGCACGGCGACATGGGGGAGGCAGATGGTGATCGCTGGCTGAAGGTCGGCTTCGTCACACCGGCACTGCTGTTGCTGTTGTGTGTCAACATCTTCCCTCTGCTCTACAGCATCTGGCTGAGCTTCACCAACGCCGACCTCATCGACAGCGGCTCGGCGGTCTCCGTGGGCGTCCTCAACTACAGCTTTCTCTTCTTCGACCCTCGTTATGCCGAGGCGCTGCGTACGACGGCGCTCTTCGTCGTCGGCGCCGTGTCGGCCCAACTCGTCTTCGGCTACGGGCTGGCTCTGTGTCTGCGCGATCGGTTCCGTGGCAAGGCGGTGCTGCTGACGCTGCTGCTGGTGCCGATGATGATGCCTCCCGCCGTGATGGGGGTGTACTGGAAGCTGATCCTGGATGGCAGCTACGGTGTCTTCAACCATCTGCTGTCCTTCCTCGGCCTCGGGCAGCCCCAGTGGACGACGGATCCAGACCTCAAGCTGCTGTCTCTGCTCATCGTCGACGTGTGGATGTGGACGCCCTTCATGCTGCTCATCTGCCTGGCGAGTCTGAATGCGATCCCCTCCTACATCTACGAGGCGGCCGCCATCGACCGGGCCAGTCGCTGGCGGGTGTTCTGCCGCATCACCCTGCCCATGTCGGCCCCCCTCGTGGGCCTGGCCGTACTGCTGCGGGCCACGGATGCGCTGAAGCAGTTCGATCTGGTCATGGCTGTCACCGGTCCGAATGACGGCGCCACGCAGACCCTGAGTGCACTGCTGTACCAAGTGATGTTCCGCGATGGCAAGGTCGGTATGGCGTCGGCCTATTCGTACGTCGTCCTCGTCGTCGTCATCGCCCTGGCGAGCGTCTTTCTGCGATATCTCAACCGGCTGCAACGGCAGGCGGGAGGCCGGTAATGGCGGTGTTGCGGTGGAGTGTTCTCACACTCTACGGATCCCTGGCCACACTGCCCCTGCTCTGGCTGGCGATGACGGCCATCAAGTCGCGCGTCGACAGCATCGCCACGACGGCTAGGTTCGTGCCCGTTGCAGATGGCACCGGCATCGGACCCGGGAGTATCCGTTTCGAAGCAACACTGGAGGGCTTTCGGGCGCTGGGAGACGTATACGCCGGGGCGGCACACCCGTACTACCACTATCTGATGAACACCCTCGTTATCGGTTCGTGCAGCACTGTGGCCGCCGTCCTGCTGGGAACGTCGTGCGCCTACGGTTTCAGCCGCTTTCGGATTCCGGGAGCACGGGACTGGCTGTTCTTCATCCTGTCGACACGCTTCCTGCCGCCGCTGGCCGTCGTCATTCCGATTCTGATGATGTACCGCAGCCTCGGTCTGCCCAACACACACCTGGGGTTGATCATTCTCTACACCGCCTTCAACCTGTCGCTGGCTGTGTGGTTGATGAAGGGGTTCATCGACGACATTCCCGCAGCTTATGAGGAGGCGGCCCTTGTCGACGGCTACACGCGCTGGCAGGCCTTTGTTCGCGTCGTGCTGCCCCGGGCGCTGCCGGGCATGGCGGTGACCGCCGTGTTCTGCCTGATCTCGGCCTGGAACGAGTATGGCTTCGCCATGACGCTGAACAACCGTGGCGCCGTGACGGTACCCGTGTATTTCGCCGGACTGCAGGGCAATGTGCAGGGCATGCCCTGGTCCCAGGTCGGGGCCGGTGTGCTGCTCTTCGTCTCTCCCATCGTCCTCTTCACGGTCCTCGTCAGGAAGCACCTGCTGCGGGGTGTGACCTTCGGAACGATCAAGCAGTGATCGACGGTCTCGATCGCGTCGCCCGTTTCGGTCTCGCCACCGGTGTCGCCCTGCTGCTGCAGCCCTGGTGGGCGGATGGCTTTCGCTACGGCTTCTTCGTCACCATTGCCTTCACCCTTCTGCACATCGTCACGAGCCATCTGGTCGACGTCGATTCGGGGACGACCGAGGCATGAGCCCCTTTCTGCAGCTGTCCGCCCTGCGCAAAGTGTTCTCCGATGGCACCGAGGCGGTAGGCGGTATCGATCTGGCCTGCGACGATGGCGAGTTCATCGTCCTGCTTGGCCCTTCCGGGTGCGGCAAGACGACGACCCTGAGGATGGTGGCCGGTCTCGAGGTGCCCACATCGGGCTCGATACGACTGTCATCGGAGGACATCTCGCAGTCGCCGCCACAGTCGAGAGACGTCGGCTTCGTCTTTCAGTTCTATGCCCTGTACCCACATCTCTCCGTCTTCGACAACATTGCCTTCCCCCTCCAGAGCACGGGCAACACCCCCGAGCAGGTCCGTCGACGTGTACAGGAGATGGTGGAGAGTCTCGGGTTACAGGATCTGGTGCGACGGCGACCATCACAGCTCAGCGGCGGCGATCATCAACGGGTGGCTCTGGCCAGGGCGCTGGTCCGTTCGCCGCGGCTGTGGTTGATGGACGAGCCTCTGGGGACCCTCGATGGGGAGCTCCGGCTGGAGATGCGGGAGCTGATCCGCACGAAACAGATCGAGCTCGGCATCACGACGATCTACGTCACCCACGACCAGGAAGAGGCGATGAGTCTGGCCGATCGCATCGTCGTCATGCAAGGGGGTCGGATCCGGCAGGCCGGGGCGCCGGCGCAGGTGTACGGTGACCCCGAGGATCTTTTCGTCGCCGATTTCGTTGGCTCACCGGGGATGAATTTTGTTGCCGGTGAGTCCATGGACGGGGATGTCCTGAGGGCCCCGGGAGGCGTCTTCCTGCCACTGCCCTCGGGCACATCCCGCACCCGGGCCCTGACTCTTGGGGCACGACCCGAGTCGGTGCTGCCGGACAGCGGTGGCCCCCTGACTGGAACGGTCGTACTCGACGAGCTGCTGGGGGCCCACCGCATGGTCCACCTCGACACACCGGCAGGCCGCTTCATCATGCGGCGGCCGACGACGGAGACATATGCTGCCGGTACCAAGTTGCGTCTGGCTCTGGCTCCGGATCAGGTGCGGCTGTTCGACACCGAATCGGGAGAACGACTCCGATGACCCCTCCGGCGTTGCGCCTGACCGGCCTCTGCCATCAGTACGGATCCACCCTGTCTCTCCAGGATGTGTCCTTCGACGTTCATGAAGACGAGCTCGTCGTCGTTCTGGGGCCCTCCGGAGCCGGCAAGACGACCTTGCTGCGAACTGTGGCCGGCCTGGAGACGCCGCGAGCAGGACGCATCCGGCTGCACGGAGAAGACGTGACGGCCTGGTCGCCAGCGCGTCGCGACGTGGCTTTCGTGTTCCAGAACTTCTCGCTGTACCCGGGGTGGACGGTGCGACGGAACCTGGCCTTCCCGCTGCAGGCGCCGGGTCGCCAGCAGGTCGACGTGGCAGGACGTGTGGAATGGGCGGCGCGGCTGCTGCGGATCGAAGGGCTGCTGGATCGGCCCGCCGAACGCCTCTCCGGCGGCGAGATGCAGCGCGTTGCGATCGGACGCGCCATCGTCCGGCGACCCCGACTGTTTCTCATGGACGAACCCCTGACGAATCTCGACGCCAAGCTGCGGGAGCAGTTGCGCGTGGAACTGGTCGTGCTGCGGCGGGAGCTCGGCATCCCCATGCTGTACGTAACTCACGATCAGTCGGAAGCCCTGTCCATGGGAGATCGTGTCGCGGTTCTGTCGGCAGGCCGGGTGTTGCAGATGGCCTCGGCGCAGGAGATCTACGCCGACCCACTCACCCCCGAGGTGGCACGGCAACTCGGGCAACCCGCGATCAACATGATTCCCCTGAAACGGGTCGATGACAGCTGGCTGGTGGATGAAGCCGGGGACATGGACGATGCCGGGGGCATGGACGTCGCGCGCGCGAGTGAGGCGCAGGTCGTGAGGGTGGATGTACCATCCTCAGCGCCCGATGGCGACCGTCTCTGGTTTGGTATCCGGCCCGAAGCCGTGGACGTCACCGGTGGCGGACACGAGGGGCGGGTGCGCCTGGTGGAAGACACGGGGCCGGCCAGCATCCTCGTCGTGGACTGGGCGGGCCTGCAGCTGCACCTGCTGGTGGACAAGACGCGGCAATGGCGCCCCGGAGACCGTGTGGCGCCGCGTCTCGACTGCGGCCGGGCCAGCCTGTGGCCCCGTCCGTGAGGAGGGCGCGTACGGTCGGTCGGTTACGTATGTTCCGCAGTATGGACACTCTTACCATCGGCCAGCTTTCCGATCTGCATCTGCGCCATCACCTGCCCGGTACATCCGCTGTGCCCGACCGCCGTAGTCGTGACATACCCGACCTGCTCGACGAGGCGCTGACGGCACTGCAGGCGGCCCATGTCGACGTCGTCGCTGTCACCGGGGATCTGGTGGATCATCCGCTCGACGCTGCCGACAGTGAGCAGAGCCTGCGACAGGGGGTAGCCGATCTCGAGTTGATCGCCGAGGCGCTGTCGGCGCTGGCGTGCCCATGGTTCGTCCTTCCCGGAAACCACGATCACGACGAACTGTTCGAGCATGTCTTCGGCGACAGACCACGAGAGCTGGACGTGAGTGGATTCCGCGTGGTCGCGTTCCACGACTGGGACAGATGCCTGCATGAGTCCGACAACCCGGATGATGTCCCGGAGAACGTGCCGCGACGGGAGGGCGACGAAAGGGACCGGTTCGATTCGGTTCTGGGTGATGACGATTCGCGCCTCCAGGTCCACCTGCAGCACTACGTCATCACGCCGCGTCTCGATGAAGGTTGGCCGCACACCTACTGCGACGGTGAGTTGTTGCGGGATGCCCTGGTGACTGATGAACGTGTGCGTCTCGTTCTTTCCGGACACTACCACCCAGGTGTCGATTCGTTTCTCGAGGGTGATGTCGACTCCGGCACCCGGTTCCATGTGGCCCCGGCATTCTGCCAGGCACCCCACCCGGTTCTGTTGCACGAGCTGCGACTGGACGGCGCCCTGACCACGACGCGCGTGGATCTGCGGCCGGTCCCGGTGACCCCGACGGCGGAGACTGTCCGGTGAATGCCGTGGAACTGCAGGCCAAGAAGGCCCGGAGAGAACCCCTGGTCGTGTTGACCTGTTCGGACTATCCGTCGGCGCTGTGGCAGGAGGCGGCCGGTGTGGACATCGTCTTCTGCGCCGACAGCCTGGGTACGAACCTGCTAGGGTACCAGGACGAGCGCGAGGTGACGATGGACGACATGATCCACCACCTCAAGGCCGTCCGACGGGGCTTGAGCGGCAAGGGCTCCTATCTTCTCGCCGATCTACCCTATGGATCGTGTGATACGCCGGAGAAGGCCCTTGGCAACAGCCTGCGATTTCGCGCCATCGGTGCCGACGGTGTGAAGTTTGAAGGCTTCAAGCCCGACACGGTGCGTCTGCTCCGTAAGCGGGGCATCGACGTGTGCTGCCATCTGGGACTCAATCCGCAGATCCATGCGGAGAAGAAGGTCCAGGCGCGCACGGCGGAGGACGCCATCCGTCTGCTGCGCGAGTGCGCTGAACTGGAGGTCGCAGGAGCTCAGTTCATCGTACTGGAAGCGATCCCGGAACGGGTGGGGCGTATCATCAGCGAGCGCCTTTCAATTCCCACCATCGGTATTGCCGCCGGCCGCTACACCGACGGGCAGGTTCTCGTCGTCACCGATGCCCTTGGCGTGCACGACTTCGGCTCACGACACGTGAAGCGCTTTGCCGAGATCGGCCCGCAGGCCGCCGCTGGGGTGGCTCTGTATGTGCATCAAGTGCGGCAGCGCCAGTTTCCCGCGCCCGAGCATCGCTGGAAGATGAAACAGGAACAGGCCGACGCCCTCGACGAATGGCTCGCCGCAAACCCCGACTGATCAAGAGCCGTGCGGCTCTAATCGACCGCCGTCAGTTCCAGGTGCAGATCGAGACGTGGCAGATCGACACTCTTCACGTTCACATCGTATTCCGTACCCGCGGCAGGTCCTTCGCCAACGTTAACCCAGGTCTCGAGGGCGATCTCCGGACACACCAGAAGCCCACGACGTCCTCGCGTATCGACGAGGATACCCCGTCCTTGCCAGGATCTCTGCGACAGCCACACGAGGGTCCAGTGACGATTGGCCTGGCGCTCGACGGCGCGCACGTTCCTGGCAGCTGATTCGGCCTGGGCGGCACGCTCCATCAACGCTGTCTCATCAAGGGGCGGCGCGGCTCCGGTGGCTGCCGCCCGCAGCTGTTGATGAACCAGCAGATCGACGTAGCGGCGCATGGGACTGGTGGTTCGACCGTACGCATCCAATCCCAGGCCACGATGGGGAGCCGGCGTGCCGCTGACCCGGGCCGGCAGCTGACGCCGCCGCAGGGCGTAGGCTCCGGGCAGCCCAGCCGGCAGGGGAGCGGCGGCTTCCGATTCGTCCTCGGCGGCTGAGTCCTGCACCGAGTACGGGAAGGGGATGTCTCCCTCCCGGGCGAACCAGGCTGCGCCTGAGCCGGCCAGGATCATCGACTCGGCCACGAGCTGACGGCTGCGCAGGGGGGCCAATCGGCGGATGTCGATGTCCGGGTCATCGCCACTCGTGTCGACACGGATACGAGCCTCCGGCCAGTCGAGTTCGATGGCGCCCGCCGCCAGTCTCCGCGCACCGGACTGCCTGGTGAGAGCGTCGATGCGACGCAGGTGTTGGTCGGTCTGCAACAGCGGCTCGGCCTCTTCATATGTCAGGCGCTGTACCCGGACGATGGAAGGGATGACGTCGGCACGGAGGACCGTTTCTTCCGGGGAGAGTTCCAGGCGGAAGGAGAGGGCGGGACCCACGCCGTCCTCGGCCAGTCCCAGACCAAGTCGCGGAACCAGCTCGGGGGGCAACATGGGGATCGGGCCATCCGGCAGGTACAGGGTGGCCCCCCGGGCGCGCGCCTCGACGTCGGCCTCCGAGTCTGGCGGGATCAGGCAAGCCACGTCGGCGACATGAACCCAGAGACATCCGTCGTCGTCGATGGAGACGGCGTCGTCGGGGTCGCGGTTGCCCTCATCATCGATGGCGAAGGCCGTCAGGTGGGTCAGGTCGGTGCGGCCCTCCAGCGAGGGAGTGTCGAGGCGGATCGCCGGCACACCCGATGATATGCCGCTGCGTGCGGGGTAGGGGACCCGTGTCACCGTCCACCAGCCGATGTTGAGCAGCAGGGCATGGGCGTTCTCCGGGTTTTCGGCACGGCCCAGGGCCTTGAGCAGGCGACAGTCCTGGCGTCGTCCTTCGGCCAGGCCTTCCACGTCGCGGAGGTGGTCGGCGTCGGCCGGGTCGCAGGTCCCGGAGCTGATCCTGGTGAGGAACGACTCCCAGGCGGCCGCCTCGTCCGCCGCCTGCTGCCGCCGCTCCTGCTCGGCCACCACCTGCTCCGATGTGCGGGCCCGGATACAGTCCACCGTCCCCTCGAAATGCAGTCCCTCGGTGGTGATCTCCCAGGCCGCCCACGTCGCCGCCGGCGTGGCTGTACCGAACAGCCAGTCGGCCAGCGTCGCCAGATCGACGCCCTCGGTTTCCGCACTCAGCAGCTCGCGGACGCTGTCGATGTCCTCCATGCTCGCCGGCGCCCGCAGGTCTGACAGAGTCACCGGCCCGGCGTGCAGGAGCAGGACGTCTTTCGGGCGGACCTTCAGGGCTTCACCCCCTTCGGTCTCCAGCTCGATACGGCCCGTGCCGGCATGGATGTCCTTGACGCGAGCGGGACGGCGCCTGTAGAGTACGAGCCCACCCGCACGTAGTTCTGTCATTCCTGCGTCCTGACGGTTCCGGTGAGTGTTCGAGGGTGATTGGTAACCTAACATGTGGAGCGTCCCGACGGGAAAGATGACGACAGAGTCCGTCGCACCCCCTGATGACATCGATTCTCCCGCCGACGAGCCGCGCCGCCATGGCATCGTCTGGGTCGTCTATGCGCTGCTGTACGTTGTGGCCATCCCGTGGTACTGGCCCGAGGGCTACCGCGGTGCACTGATCTTCGGCCTGCCCACGTGGGCGGCTGTCAGTCTCGGCGCAACCCTGGCACTGGCGCTGTGGACGGCGTACGTCATCCACCGGTACTGGGACGGGGGCCAGGACTGATGGATGTGACGGGACTCGGATTCGGCCCGGGAGCCCTGGCCGTCATCGCCCTGTACCTGGTGTCGATGATCGGCGTCGGCTGGCTGGGACGTATGCGGCGTCAGAGCGACAGCATGGTCGACTTCTACCTGGCCGGGCGGTCCATGGGATTCGCCGTGCTGCTGCTGACACTCTACGCGACGCAATACAGTGGCAACACCATGTTCGGCTACACGGGCAAGTCGTACCGCATCGGCTTCGAGTGGACGGTGTCGGTGCTGTTCATGTTCTCCATCATCGTCGGTTATCTGCTGTTTGCGCCCCGCCTCGTCGCCGTGGCGCGCAAAGCCGACTTCATCACGCCGGGGGACTACATCCGGCATCGCTTCGGCTCACCGGTGCTGACGCTGCTGGCGACGATCCTGATGATCTACGCTCTCGGCAACTACACCCTGGCTCAGCTGAAGGCGATGGGAGCTGCCGTCGAGGGCATCACGGACGGCCAGATGCCATCGGCGTACGGGATCATCGCCCTGGCCGTCATCATGGTCATCTATGAGACCCTGGGCGGCATGCGCTCGGTGGCCTGGACGGATGTGATTCAGGGCGTGGTACTGTTGACGGGATTCTCCATCCTGCTCTTCGTCGTCCCCGGACTCGGAGGCGGGCTGACACGCGTCGTCGAGACATTGAGCCTCAGTGAACCAGCCATGGTGACAGTGCCATCCCTGGAGACGTGCAACACGTGGATCAGTTTCATCCTGCTGCTGGGCTGCGGCGCCGCCATCTATCCGCAGGCCATCCAGCGGTTGTACGCCAGCAAGAATGTGCGATCGCTGAAGCGGTCCCTGGCGGTGATGGCCTTCCTGCCGTTGACGACAACCCTTATCGCCATGATCTGCGGCGTCACCGGGCGCGTTGTGCTGCCGGGAATCGAAGGTGTTGGCACCGATCAGGTTCTGGCCCGGCTGTGTGCCCTGATCATGCAGCAGTCGGTGGCCGGGTACTGGCTGGTCGTCGTCATCTTCGCCGCGGCGCTGGCCGCCCTGATGTCGACGGCGGACTCGGCACTGCTGAGTATTTCTTCGATGTTCACCAGAGATATCTATCAGGTACATTTTCGCCCGGACAGCACCGAGGCCGAACTCACGATGGTGGGTAAGGTGGTCTCGTGGGTCGTCGTCGCCGCCCTCGTCGTCATCGCCATCGGTACCGACAAGACCCTTGTACGCCTGCTGGAACTGAAGTTTGAAGTTCTGATTCAGATCGTACCATGCTTCTTCCTCGGGCTCTACTGGAAGAGACTGGGGGCCGGGGTGGCCCTGGGCGGCATGCTGGCCGGTCTGGCGGTGGCTCTCGGGTGCACGGCTGCCGGGATGACGAAGGTGTACGGATTCCACGCCGGCGTCGTCGGCCTCGGGTTGAACTTCGTCGTCTGTGCCATCGGAACGAGATGGGCGCCGGCCACAATGAACCGGGAGGCAACCACGTGAAGATCACCAGTGTCGATGTATGGACCGTTGTCGTGGCGACGATTCCAGGGCGGGTGCACAGCCCCGAGTGGGTTCCCGAGACGGGCTGGGATCAGGTGCCGAAACACATCCTCAGGCTGAATACGGATACGGAACTGCATGGCATTGGCGAGACCGGGCGTGGCGTGCCCCTTGAGCAGGTGCAGGAAGGGGCTCGAGTGTTGCTGGGGTGCGACCCTGAGGTCCTGTGCCTGCGTGATGTCTATGCTGTCGGTGACGGGCGTGTGCTGGACGGTACGGAGCTGGGAGTACCGGCAGGTGTTGGCGGTGGTCCGGCGTATCAGGCGTTCGAGATGGCCGTGCTTGACCTGGTGGGGCGGGCTCGATGGCAACCGATCCACGCGTTGCTCGGCGGTGCTGTCCGGTCGCGTGTTCGCGCCGATTACTGGATGGGACATCAGACGCCGGAAGATGGCAGGCGGAGTGTGGCACGAGCGCTTGAACACGGTTTCCACGGGGTTAAGATCAAGTGCAAACTGGATGAGCCGATGGAGGATCGACTGCGTGCCATGCGCGATGTGGGCGGTGTCGAGTTCAAGGTGACCGTCGATCCGAACGAACGGTTCCACACAGCGGAGCAGGCCATCGAGTTGGCCCACCGGCTCGTGGCTCTCGGTAATGTCGAGGTCTTCGAGGATCCGATTCCAAAATCCGATATCGAAGGCTGGGTCCGTATCCACGAAGAGGTGGAAGCACCCATCGCCATGCACCTGGGATCCGGAGCCAAGATGCTGGAAGCGCTGCAGGCCGGATGCGTCGACTGCTTCAATCTTGGCTCCGGGCCGGTGAGCATGCCCGATCTGGCCCACATCGCCGCCGCCGCCGACATGCCCTGCTGGCACGGGTCCGGCAACGACCTGGGCATCATGGACACCTCCTACATCCACGCGGCGGCTCTGGCACCGAACTGCACGATGGCCTCCGACTTCGTCGGCAGTTGGACCCGCGAAGACGACCTCATCACCGAGCCCATCGAGTTCGTCGACGGCTATGTGGCCACTCCGGAGAAACCAGGACTGGGCTGCGACCTGGATCTGAGCGCCCTGTCCAGATACGCCCAGGCCCACGAAGAGATCCACAAGTGAGTCAGGCCGGCGCATCCCCGGATCAGTCGTCAGAGCTTCCGGGCGCAGTTTGCCCGGAAACTCATAAACGACCGCTCGCGGTCGTCGCGCACAGAGGCGCCTCCGGCACCCATCCGGAGAACACCGCGGTCGCCTTCGCCGAGGCCGTTCGTCTTGGCGTGGAGAGCATCGAGCTCGACGTGCACCGCAGTGCCGATGGCGGGTTGCTCCTGATCCACGACGGCACGGTGGACCGAACCAGCGACGGCAGCGGCCGTGTGGCGGGACTGACAACAGCAGAAATCCTTGCCCTGGACGCCGGCAGCTGGTTCGACGCCACCTTCTCCGGTGAACGGTTTCTCGTCTTCGAAGAGGCCCTCGACCTGATCCCGGATGCCGTGCGCTTGAATGTGCATGTGAAGGCGTACGATCATGATCGACAACTGGTGGCGCCGGAGGTCGTCGACGTTCTCGCGGCGGCCGGTCGGTTGGACAACGCCTTCATGGCTGCAGACGAGGCGACTCTCGTCTGTGCACGACAGAGGGAGCCGTCGCTGGAGGTCTGCAACCTTTCCGTAACACCGGCAGACGATTACGTGGCCCGCAGCGAGCGCATCGGGTGCCGTATCCTGCAACCGGGACATGGGATGACGACAAAGGCCCTTGTGGACGACGCCCACGCCCGGGGTATGGAGGTCAACCCGTTCTTCGCTGACGAAACAGAGGAGATGCTGCGGTTGATCGGCTGCGGTGTCGATGGCATTCTCACCAATCTGCCGGAGCGGCTGCAGCAGTTGCTCCAGGCGCCGACGGCGTGACGCCGTGACGCCGGAGAGACTGAAATGACACGAATACTGACTCACGGCGTAAGGGGTCTGACCTGTGCTCTGGCTTGCGTGCTGCTGCTCGCCTGCAACGACGACGACGATGGCGGTGCCGATGACGGTGCCGACAACGTCATCGGGCCCGATACGGGAGGCGTCACACTCGACGATCAGGTGCTGGAACAGATGAATGCGGCGGTGGAGCAGGCCATCGGGCTGCTCTTCGTCGGTGGCGGTACGGTGCCCGGTGCCGGGGGCGGGCAGATCGTCGTCGAGGGCAGCACCTTTCGTTTCGAGGACTACTCGCCGGATGGCGTCTTCATACTGGCCGGTGCTCTGGCCATGGACCTGCTGGCCTCGCCGATCACGGTGAAAGGAGATCTGACTTTCGAGAATGAGGAAGGGGAAGGGCCCATCGTGGTGGACATGACCATCGACGCATCGACCGACCCCATCACCTATGGTGGTACCGTCACCGTCGATGGTGAGGTGATCGACGTGGCGGCCCTGGAGTAAGGCGTGGGGGAGAAGAATCTGTCCGCCGCTTCAGTGGCGATCTGGCGTCGGGCCCTCGCAGCGGAGTCCGGCGACCTCTGGCAATACCTGCTGGCTCTGTACGCTGACGCTGCCCCTGCCTGGCGGGGTCGGCTCCTGGAGGCCCTCGATGCCTTCGACACGGCATTCCCGGATCAGGACGAGAGCCGGTCCCTGGCAATCTCCCGGTGCCCGGGGCAGATGAATATCGCCGGGATGCATATCGACTATGGTGGCATGCCGAGCCTGCACCTGGCCGTCCGCGGGCACGACACCGTCACCCTCGCGGCGGCCCGCGATGATGATTGTATTCGACTCCGTAGCCTCTACGTGGATGACAACGGTGAAGGTTGCCGCTTCGAGCCGGCAGAATTTCACCTGTCAGACCTGGCGGCGACGGAACCGATCGAATCCCGCCAGGGGTTGCTCGACTACGCCGGACACGTCTGTGCCGAACGGGAACGGGCGACAGGTACGACCTTCGACGACAGCTGGAGCATCCTGCCGCAGGGCGGCCTCGTCTATCTTGACAGCTGGCTGCGTCTGGCGGGGAAACGACCGCAGGGCATGGACGCTCTCATCGTCAGCAATGTGTCACCAAGTGGTGGCATGTCCTCCTCCTCGGCTCTGGTGATCTCCACCGCTTGGGCTTACCTGAGGCTGCATGACATCGCGCCCGGCGACGATATGAGCTGGGAGGACGCGATCGACGGTGTCGGCACGTCCGAATGGATCCGCGGCACCCGCGGGGGAACGGCCGATCACGGCGGCATGGTTCTCGGCAAGGCGGGGGCTCTGGTCAGTGTGGGTGTGTTCCCGGCGCAGGACTGCGGCTCGGCGCCACTGCCTCCCGACTACGTCGCCGTTATCCTCGACAGCGGTGTTCCCCGGGTCTACGACGAGGCGGGCAAGGAAGAGACCGTGCTCGCCTACCCGCTGGGCACCTGGTTCGTGCGTGAACTCCTGCTGCCCGCCAAAGCGGGGGCCCCAGGGTGGGGGAGCCTGGCCTCGGATTATCGTCAACGTATCGAGCTGATCCGCGACATCACCCCTGAACGTCTTGGGATCACGACACCGCAGCTGTGTGAGCTGCTGGCCTGTGTGCCCTCGACGACGACGCTGTCCGAGGTCGAGGCCATGGCGGCGGCAGCTGGCGTGGGGGCCTCGTACGCCGCCATGCACGAGCGTGACATCGGCAACAAGTTTCCCCGGATCTCGCCCGACTTCCCGGTACGCCTGCGCCGCCGATTCACCTTCGGTCTGGCTGAACAGGATCGGGTGGCGGCCATGGTGGACTTCCTCGCCGCCGGCGATATCACTACCGCCTTCGAGCTGGTGCGGATCTCACACGCGGGCGACTACGACAAGGAAGTCAGCCCCGAGGAGCTGGCCAACCTTTCCTCACGCCCCCCCGACGA
Source organism: Candidatus Latescibacterota bacterium (assembly GCA_036011085.1). Taxonomy (GTDB): domain Bacteria; phylum Latescibacterota; class UBA2968; order UBA8231; family UBA8231; genus UBA8231. Next base: position 40,770 of record DASCMS010000003.1, on the reverse strand, counting down.
TCCGCGTGCCCGCCTGGCCTTCGTTCCTGGGGGCTACGGTCGCATGACGGAGGCCTACGACCGCGTGGTGACCGCCCTGAACGACTTCCTGCTCGGTTACGGCGCCGAAGCGGGGGCCGTGCAGCGCCTCGGCGCCGGTTGGGGAGGCAACGTCGGTGGCCTGATCTCCCGTCGGTTCCTCCACGGAGAAGAGCGCGACGCCCTCGAGCGGCTCGTGCGGGACGATCTCGGATTGCCGGCCTTCGATCTGGATGCCGGCGTGGCCACCCCGGGGGCTGGCGCGTCCCTCATGCCGGCTCCGTCATGAGCGGCGATGCTTCACAGCAGGCCCTGCTCGAAGACGTCCGGATCCTCGACTTCACCCGGGTGCTGGCGGGACCCTTCGCCACCATGGTTCTGGCCGACCTCGGCGCCGAAGTCATCAAAGTCGAACTGCCCGGCAGTGGCGATGAGGCGCGTGGTTTCGGTCCCTTCGTCGGCGGTGGGGACGAAGGTGAGACCTCGGCGAGTGCCTACTTTCTCAGCGTCAACCGGGGCAAGAAGTCGGTTACCATCGATCTGCGGACGGACCGCGGTCGCCAGCTGGCACTGGATCTGGCCGTCCGCTGTGATGTCCTTGTGGAGAACTTCCGCCCGGGCAGCATGGCGCGGTTCGGCCTGGACTACGACACGGTGGCAGCGCGGAATCGGAAGATCGTCTACGCCTCGGTCTCCGGGTTCGGCCAGAGCGGCCCTTATTCCACACGACCGGCGTACGACGTCATCGTGCAGGCCATGAGCGGCCTGGCTTCGATCACGGGGCTGCCGGGGCAGCCACCGGTGCGGGTGGGCTCGTCGACATCGGATCTCAGTGCCGCCCTGTTCTGCGCCGTCGGCGTGCTGGCGGCCCTGACCCGGGCACGGTCCTCGGGGCAGGGACAGCACGTGGACGTGTCGATGCTTGACTGCCAGATCTCGCTGCTGGAGAACGCCATCGCCCGCTACGACGTCACCGGCGTGGCGCCGGGGCCCCTTGGCTCGCGGCATCCGACGATCACCCCTTTCCAGTTCTTTGCGGCCGACGATGGGTACGTCGTTGTTGCAGCCGGCAATGACAGGCTGTTCGGCAAACTGTGCGAGGTCCTCGGCAGCCCGCACCTGGTGGGGGATCCTCGTTTCGCCGACAACCGATCGCGCACCGAGAACCACGGTGATCTCGAAACCGAGTTGGCCGCCGTCTTCCGCACGCGTGCCGTCGACGACTGGCTCGCAGATCTGGAGACAGCCGGCGTGCCCTGCGGCCCTGTAAACGACGTGGCCCGGGTTGTCGCTGATCCGCACGTACGCCACCGGGGTATCCTGCAGCGGCAGCCCTTTGCGGGCGGGGAGGTGGCCGTGCCGGGGCCACCTTTGCGATTCTCGACGACGGAGACGCGCCTGGTGTCTGCTGCGCCAGAGCTCGGCGAGCACACAGATGACATCCTCAGCGGCTGGCTTGGTCTGGGGACGGCCGATCTGCGACACCTGCGTGCCGACGGCGTCATCTGAAACAAGGAAAGACGGTCCCTATGATCCCACTCGTCAGCAGTCTCTGTTACGGCCCCCTGGGGGTCTGCCAGCTGCCACGCACGTGGTGGAAGGTTTCACTCAACGCCGCCGGCCATCTCGCCGACGACTACCCGGAAGCCACGGGTGGCCTCGACAGCTTGGTGCTCGAGCGACTGGGTCTGGACAAGTTCGCCGTCCTCACCTATCTCCACGAAACACGGCCCGACTATCTGACCTTCGAGGCCTGGGTGGTCTCTCAGGTCGGCGTGCCTGACGACGGCGTCCGCAGTGAGTGGAACGGACTCATCGCCGACCGTGTGCACAAACAGTCGAAACTCGACGACATCTACGGCACGCTACGTTTCCCGGCCAACTCCGGCGTGACGAGCGCGGTCGTGCTCAATTTCCTGGAAGACTGGCACTTCTGGTTCGAACGGGATCTGTCGGGGGCGGAACTGGCGGCCTGGCGAGGCCGTGTCGTGCCGTTGGTCAGCTCGCTGGATTTCGGTCCGCTGGGGGTGTGCCAGTTACCCCGGACGTGGCACAAGGTGGTGCTCGAGTCCTCCGGACTGCTGCACGCCGAGTACCCTGGATTGGGCGGCGGGCTCGACAGACGTGTCATCGTCGAAGTGCTGGGTCTGGACCGGGACGAGGTGAACGATCATCTCAGCAGCGAACGGCCCTCGTACCTGCAGTTCGAGGCGTGGATCATCGGACGTCTCGAAGGCCGCGACGTGTCAACAGCGGTGACGGAATGGAACACCTACGTGCGGAATCGAAAACACCAGGCGGAAAAACGTGCTGACATCCACAACAGCCTGGGTCGCACCGACGACGGCAGCCTGCCGGCAGAGGCCACCATCCTCAACCACATCGAGGACTGGCATCTCGCACACACCGTGCTGAACGCCGCAGAGTGACCTCCTTCCGCCGAGTCGACTACCAGGGAGTTTCCACGCCGAAGTCGCGACCGACCTCGGTCAGGCGTTCCTTTTCCTGCGGCCCCATCTTGATGCCCTCGGCGCTGTACTCGGCCTCAAGGCGGTGCTCGACAGCGCCTGGCAGTGTCGCCTCCGGATAACCGCGCAGGGGCGTCAGCTCCTCCCGTGCCAGACGCACCATGTCGTCCACGGCGCCCTGGAACATGCCCTCGGGGACAAACAGCGAGGCGTTGACGAGCCAGATCATGCCGCCCATGCGGGCTGCCGGCCAGGTCTGGCCGATCTCCCGGGCGCGCTCGGTTGCCTGGCCGGCGAAGGCGCCGCCCATGGCAGTGCCGATGGCGGTGTAGCCCATCGACTTGAAGAAGGCCGCCGGAATCTTCTCCTCCAGCTCCTCGAACTCCTCGCCCCGCTGATAGTCGGCCAGGATGCACGTAGCCCCGTCGAGGACGACGGGGGCCTCGTCTTCGCTCGGCAGTCCCCAGCACATGGGAGGATTGCCGTAGTGGGCGGCGCGGTTGCCCTCGTTGCTGCGGTAGTACTGAGGAGAGGCGCTCTGCACCGAGAAACCCACCAGTCCCTCCTCCATGGCGCGGCGCACGTAGTGGCCCGCTGAACCGTAGTGCCCGATGCCCAGAACAGCGCCGACTGCCGTACCCCTGGCCTTGGCCTTTTCGATGCACATCTGGGTGGCCAGCATGGTGGGCGCATACCCCAGGCTGCCGTCGCCATCGATGTGGATCGAGGTGTCGGTTTCGCTCAGGATCCGTATGTCCGGGTTTGGGTTCACCTTGCGGCTGCGGATGGCTCCCGCATAACCGCCGAGACTGCGTGTCCCGTGGGACCGTACGCCACGCAGATCGGAGTTGACGAGCAACCCGGCCAGCTGCTCGGCATGGGCCGTCGTCATGCCCGCTGCGTGCAGGCAACCGGTGCAGAACAGGCGCAGTGATTCGGGGTCGACGCGGACGAATTCCTCGGGGGGGCGGTTCATGGTTGAAACGTGAGCGAGCGTCCCGGCAGCGGGTCGGTCAGGTCATCGACGGCGACACCCCCGGCGATGACAGGTGTGCCGTTGACGACGACATGGTCGATGCCGATGGGGAGCTGGTGGGGATCGGCATAAGTGGCCGTGTCGGCCACCGTCTCCTCGTCGAAGACGACGAGATCGGCAGACCAGCCCTCCCGCACCTGCCCCCTCTCAGCGCAGCCGAAACGTCGCGCCGGGCGATCGCTCAGCTTGGCCACGGCCACTTCCAGGCTGAACAGCCCGGCGTCACGCACGCAGGGCCCGAGGACTCGTGGCGCCGAACCATACATGCGAGGGTGCACGCGGCCGTCCGGGAAGTAGATCCCGTCGGTCCCCATCAGGTAACACTCGTGGGCGAGGAAGTCACCGATGAGGCCGTCGTCGCCATGATGGAAGACGAGCAGGACAGCCAGGTTCTCCTCGATGAGCAGATCGCAGAGCGCGTCCTCCGGCGCTTTGCCGACCTCGGTCACGTACTCGGACAGCAGTTTGCCGATGTGTCGGGTGTTTTCGCGGCCGGGCAACCAGGCGATGTGCACATCTTCGAGATTCGTCTTCGATGCCACCAGGCCCCGGGCGAATTCCCGCCGGACACGGCGATCGCGGAGCTTCGGCAGAACCTGCAGGGGGCCGTCTTCCCAGACGTCGTACGGCAGCAGGAAATTGAGCATCGTCGAGCCCGGCAGGTAGGGGTAGACGTCGAATGAGAAACTCACCTCATTGCGTGCGGTGTTGTCGATGTAGCTCAGCAGCTCGTCGATCTGTTCCGGAGTCGTGCCCTTCAGATGGGATATGTGGACGGGGACGTTGGCCCTGCGGCCGATGTCGACAGCTTCCCGCACGCCTTCCAGGGTTCCCTTCTTGTAGCGCACATGGGTGACGTAGAGTCCATGGGGGGACATGGGGGCGCAGGCCTCCACCATCTCGCGTGTCGTGGAGAAACACTGGGCGATGTAGTCGATGCCGAAAGACACGCCCACGGCACCCTCGGCCATGCCCCGTTCGATGTCAGCCTGCATGATCGTCATCTGGAAGTCGTCGGGTACGCCCCGACCCCAGCCGGCGGCCATGGCCTTGACGTTGGCATATGGCAGGTGAGTGATCGCATTCTGTGCCATGCGCCGGTCGAGGCCGGCCATGTAGTCGGCGAGGGAACGCCAGCCGCTGTATTCCTCGAACTGCAGGGCGTTGAGCGAGCGCAGGTAGTAGATCCACTCCGGTGCGGTGTCCTCGTCGACGGGGGCGTAGGAGATTCCATCCGCCATGATCACCTCTGTGGTGAAGCCCTGAGCAGTCTTGGGCACGAGGTGAGGGATCTTGCGCAGCCAGGCGTCGGAGTGGTTGTGCACGTCGACGAACCCCGGTGCTACGATCTTCCCGGTGGCGTCGATGCGATTGCCAGCCTCGACAGTGGACAGATCGTCCGCCACCGCTGTGATGCGGTCAGCGGTGACGCCTACGTCGGACCGTTTGCGGGGTGCGCCCGTCCCGTCGATGACGGTACCACCGGTGATTACGAGGTCAAACATTCGCTCTCCAATTCGAGAATCTCCACGTCGATGTCGTCGAACCACACAGAGCCGGCGCCATCGAGACGCAGCACAATCTCCACGGCGCTGACGGCGTCGGGGACAGGACCGTGGATTTCGGCCGTCAACCGGGTCCAGTCGGTGGTACCCTGCACGCGAGTCGAGCGACTCAGCGCATGGCGTTCCGGTTGATTGTAGAGGATCCAGCGCAAGCCCAAGCTGGCCCCGCGGCCGGTGACGTCGTCGGTGCGTACCCAGACAGACACCCGGAAGCCGGTGGTGCGGCGCCAGCGTTGAGTCCAGGCGCCCTCGCCCTCGCGGTCCATCCGCCATTCGCTGACACCGTCGTCGGTGCGGGTGATCTGCAGCGAGTGGTCATCGCTTCGACCTGCATCCCTGCACCAGCCGGCACCGTCACCAGCTGGCAGCCAGGGCCAGGGGTCGGGATCGCCGGCGGGCTCGTCGAGCCGCAGGGGACGGTCGAAGCTCGAGTGTCGCTCGTAGCGGGGCAGCTCGACATGGCCGGCGTAGTCCACAGGGGGGACCGGGCCCACCCGTCGCAGCAGATCGGCAACCTGATCGTCCGGACAGAGTCGCACACGGAAGGTCTCACAGATAGGCGCGTAGAGCTCGTCGCGGGCGTAGGCGGCGCTCAGGTGGATGTCGTAGCCCCAGTTGCAGACGCCGATCCCGGTGCGCGCGGCAGAATCGCCTACGAACTCGAAGGCGGGGTTGTTTCCCGGACAGTCGGTCAGCACGAGCCGGCCACCCTCGGGGAAGGACTGTGGCGTGGGGATGCCGGTCGCCAGATGATTGAGCGGCATCTGCCAGACGCCGTCGGCGGCATCCACCGGCTCTGCCAGCAGCCGCGTGAAACCGTGCGCCGACCAGCCGCCATCGAAGGCGACCGTCGGCGCCGGCACGTCGCAGTACCAGGGATCACTGATCTCGAAGTGAATGGGGCCGCAGTCGGGGCGGTCGAAGGTCTCGGGAGCCTGCAGGTCCAGGTGGCAGGTAAACTCGTACACGTAGGAAGCCGTCGCCTCGTCCCAATAGAGACAAAGGACCCGACGAGAGACCGCCACGCGTCCCGGATCGGCGGTGGTCACGGTAAGGGTGAGACGGTCTGTGCCCCGGCCTTCCACGGTGACATCGAGCAGCTGTGATGTGATGACATGAGCCCCTCCCGGCACCTGCAGATTCCAGAACATCTGCACCCCGGCCACGAGGGGACGACCACCCGGGGCCAGCTTGAGATCACGCAGGACGACCGGTTTGAGATTGCGGTTGAAGTAGCGTAGGTTTTGCTCCGGTTGCTCGACCACGACGTGTTCGAGCCGGGCGATCGGCTCATCGCCGTCGCAGATCCACTCCTGCCCCGCCGTGACGCCGCCGCGAGTTGTCACATCGAACCGACTCTGGTGGCCCATCGTTCCTCCACCGCCCAGTTTGGGCGACCGCCTCCTGCATCAACAGCGTACGTGGAAAGGCCGGCCACGTCCTGTTGGCACAGGAGGCCGGCCCGTTTCATGAGCAAATCGGGGGGAAGATATCGACGGTCGGAGACGGCAGCAACCAGCCCTTGCGAGGAGAAATGAGCCACGATATGAGCAGCTCCAGCAGTGTCAGCATCGACGACGTCACCCTGCATCTCGGACGACCGGTGACCACCGAGCACCAGTGGGTGGGCCAGGCCGAATCTCTGCGCAGCCTGCTGGCCTGCTGGCTGGTCGTGGCCGAGCAGGACCTGCCGTTGGCGCCCAGGTTGATCGGACCGCCGGGTATCGGCAAGACAACACTGGCGTCCGCCGCAGCCGCCAGCCGGGGCCAGGATCTCTACATCTATCAGTGCACGAGCGATACACGGCCGGAGGATCTGCTCGTCACGCCGGTGCTGGCCGAGTCGGGGAAGATCTCCTACCACGCGTCCGCCCTCGTCACCGCCATGGTCCGCGGGGGAGTCTGTGTTCTGGATGAAGGCAACCGCATGAGCGAGAAGAGCTGGGCCTCGCTGGCGCCCCTGCTCGATCACCGACGGTATGTGGAGTCTGTCATCGCCGGCGTCACCATCCACGCCCACGCCGACTTCCGTTGTGTGGTGACGATGAACGACGACGAGTCCACGTACGAGGTGCCCGAGTATATCCTGTCGCGCCTGCAGCCGACGCTGGAGCTCGGTTTCCCCGATCGTTCCGACGAGATGGAGATCCTCCGCTACCACCTGCCTTTTGCCCGCGATGAACTGCTGCTGCTCACCGTGGATTTCCTGCAGCGGGCCCACTCACTCGATCTGGAGCATTCGCCCCGAGACGGTATCCACATCATCCGCTACGCCCTCAAGCGCCTGGCGCAGGCTGAGTCCGGGCCGCATCCGCTGTCGGCGGACGCCGCCTGGCACGAGGCGGTGCAGGGGGTTCTCGGGGAGGATGCGACGGATCTTGATCGCGTCGCCGCCGAGCGCCAGCGGGCTCTGCAGTCGTCGGCCACCGGCGGCGGTTTGAGTCTCGAGGATCTGTTCTTCGGTGACCAGGCACAGGAAGGTGACGGACCCCCCGATGGTGGTCCGCCAGACATCGACGAGAACTGAGAGCGCTCCTTGAGCCGTCTCGAAAACCCCGTCTTCGACGTGTCCTGCCGGCTTACGATTCTGCCCGTCGTCCATGGATCCGCCTTCTTCGCCCGGGAGGTCCGGCAGCGTCTGCGGCAGGCAACTACCCGCGGCTGGGACTGTCTGGCCATTCCACTGCCACCTTCCTTCGCCGCGGCCGTCGAGGACGGCGTCGAACGTCTGCCCCGGGTCTCGGTGGCCTTCCAGGAGGAGGAGCATCCCGGCAGCGATGACGGCCGGGGGGGCAGCAGCTACGTTCCCGTCGACCCCTGCCAGCCGGTCATCGAGGCCATCCGGGTCGCGCAGACAGCGAGCGTCGCCCGTGCCTGGGTCGACCTGGAGGTTGCGGTCTGGGAGTCACCAGAGCACGTGGCGCTGCCCGATCCGTACCCGCTGCCGGAGACGGGATGGGAGGCCTTCGCCGCCGCCTGCCTGCCCGTGCTGCCGGCGCCGATTCCAGGCAGTCAGCGTGAAGAGCGCATCCGTCACACGGCGCATCAACTGCACGTGCTCGAAGTCGAGCACGAGTGCGTCGTCCATGTCTGTTCTCTCGCCGACTGGCCCTGGGTGCGTGAGGCGTATCGCAGTCGCGCTCGGTACCCGGTGCCCTTCGGCCGTCCGCACATGCCAACCCTCAGCCATCTCGCGGAGGACAGCCTCTACTTCCTGCTGGGTGAGCTGCCCTACCTCACCTTCCTCTACGAGCATCGGCGGGCCGAGGAGGTCGCCGGGCGAAGCGGGTCAGAGGAGACCATCGATGGCGTCAAGACGCTGCTAATAGAGGCCAGGGACAGTGCCCTGCGGGCGGAGCGGTCGGCTGCCTGCCGGGCCCTGCAGCAGGACTCATCCCTGACGCCGAATCGTCTGCGGACCTTGCTCCAGTACGTACGCAATCTGACGCTGATGGACGGGCGTATGACCCCACAGCTCTACGATCTGGCGCTGGCCTCTCAGCAGGTCATCGGTGATGACTACGCTCTCTCCCTGATCGAGACGGCGCGGCAGTACCCACCCCAGAGAATCGGACCGGAGCGCGGAGCGGGCCTGCATCTGGACTTCCGCGATCTGGCTGGCGACACCGATAGCGGCAGTCTCCGCGACACCCGCAACCGCCTGGAGGGAGTGCCGCGGACGTGGCGCAATCTGCACCTGCGACCCACACCGCCGGCGCCGCTGCGGGAGCAGTGGCGGATGGAGTGGGACCCTTTCGGTCAGTGCTCCTATCCGCCGGAAGACACCCGTATCGAGAACTTCCAGCAGCACGTGCGGGAGCAGGCCCGCACGCTGCTGGGACTCGATCTGCCGAAGGTGGAGAAGTTCTCCGCCTCTCTGAAGGACGGCCTCGATCTTCGCGAGACGCTGCGCAACTGGCACACCGGTGATCTCTACGTCAAGGAGCTGCCACCGAGCAAGGGCGGTATCGAGGTGGTGGTCATGCTCTTCGACGTCCCGGCCGATCCGGCGCAATACGGCTGGCGCAGCACCTGGTACGCCGAGCACGAGGAGGAGTCGACGCTCTGCTTCTTCGCCACGCCGCACGAAGACGGCATCATCGGTCCCGGCATCGGCCAGTCGCTCTATGGGGGCTGCATGTTCATCTTTCCGCCGCGGCCGATCCCTGACGTGTGGACCGATCCTCGTCTCGAGGGGTACGAGAGCCTCGAGGAGAGACTGCTGGCAGCCGCCTGTTTTCATTCGCAGGAGCGGCGTGTCGTCGTGGTTTCACCCAAAGCCCCGTCGCCGCGCTGGCGTCGCCTGGCCCGTGGTTTCGGACGGCAGTTCGTCTACCTGCCTCTACGCAGATTTTCGGCCGACACGGTGGATCGACTGCGCCGCTTCCACGTCCTCAACGGTCGCCATGTGCGCTCGTACGCGGCCCGCTATATCCGTCCACCCCGGTGATCTCTCTGTGTGCCTGTCGGCTCCGGGCGTTTCGTTGACAGCAACCCGGTGCTGCCGCTTCCTATAACATACTCCACAACAAGGTCGTGTTGAATCTCATGCAAATCATCGATCCCCATACTCACGTCTGGCTGAACGACCCCCGGTTTCCCTGGCCCGCAGAGAACGCGAACCCTCCCGCGGAGGACCGCACGGCCGAGATGCTGCTAGAGTTGATGTCGGCTCACGGCGTGGAGCGCACCGTCCTGGTGCAGGTCATTCACTATCGCTGGGACAACAGCTACGTCGTCGATGTCATCGGCCGGTATCCCGACAAGTTCATGGGGGTGGGTCGGGTCAATCCCGAAGACCCCGCTGCCGCCGACCACCTCAGCGAATGGACCGAGAAGGGGATTCACGGTGTGCGGTTGAGCCCCGCCGTAGGGGAGGGGGGGGACTGGTTCGCCGATGCGGCAAAGATGGATCCCATCTTCTCTCGCGCCGAGTCGCTCGGTGTGCCGCTGCTGCTGCTGACGCGGCCGCCGCGCCTGCGCGACCTGATACCCCTGCTGGAGCGCCACCCCGACCTGGATCTCGTCATCGACCACATGGCCGACTGTGCCCCTGACGATGTGGACGGTCGTCGGCTGCTCACCGACCTGGCCCGGTATCCTCGCGTGACAGTGAAGATCAGCCACACGTGGTCGATCTCGGGGCAGGACTATCCCTGGCCGGACACCCACGGCCTGGTGGAGGAGGTGTACCAGGCTTTCGGCGGCCGTCGCATCATGTGGGGGACGGACTGGCCGGTATGTCTCGACAAGGCGGAGTACGGGCAGACGCTGTCTGTCGTGCAGGAGGAGTTCAGCAGGTTCATTTCTGCTGAGGACATGGAGTGGGTTCTGGCGAAGACGGCGCTGTCGATCTGGTCCTTCGAACAATAGCCGCGAAAGGCGAACGGATATGTTGAGAGTAGGGATGGTGGGCGCGGAGAACAGTCACACTGCCGCGATCGCCAAGGTGCTGAACATCGATGAGAAGATCCGTGGCGTCCGGGCGACTCACGTCTGGGGTGAGACCCGGGCGTATGCCAGGGCGGCGGCGGAGAAGGGACAGATTCCCACCATCGTCAGCCGCGCCGAGGACATGATCGGTGAAGTTGATGCCATCGTCGTCGACCATCGGCATGGGAAGCTGCATCTGCCGGCGGCCAGACCGTTTCTGGAGACGAAGGTGCCGATGTTCATCGACAAGCCGTTCTGCTACCGGCGGGCGGAAGGCAGACGGTTTCTGGCGCGGGCGCGGGAGTTGGACGTGCCGGTCTGCTCCTTCTCCACACTGCCAAAACAGGATGCGTTCCAGCAACTGGTGCGCCAGGTCCGGAGGCTCGGGGCGATCCAGACGGTGGTGTCCACCGGGCCCTGCGATATCCGATCCAAGTGGGGGGGCATCTTCTTCTACGGCATCCACCAGGTGGACATGCTTCTGAGATTGGTAGGCTACGACTTCCAGAGGGTGCAGATCGTCAAGGGATCGGGGCCGAATCACGCCGCCCACATCCTGTTTCGCTCGGGTGTCGTGGCAACGATGAATCTGATCGGCCCCGGCGCCCGGCCAGCGTTTCATATCTCGGTTATCGCCGAGAAAGGCCGCGTAGACATGGCGATTCCCATGGACGCCAGCCCCTACCTGTCGGGAGTGAGGGATTTTACGCGCATGTTCAAGACGGGAAAGACCGACGAGACCGAACAGACCATGCTCGGCCCCGTGGCCGTGCTCGAATCATTGGAGAAATCAGTCAAGAATCCGCAGGCGCGGGTAGGAGCAGGAATCTGACGATGGATGCGACGAAGATCACCCTCGACGAGAGCGAACTCCCCAAGGCGTGGTATAATGTTCAGGCCGATCTGCCGGAACCGATGCCGCCGCCACTGCACCCGGGCACGCGGGAACCGGTAGGCCCCGAGGACCTGGCCCCCCTGTTTCCCATGGCCCTGATCCAGCAGGAGGTGTCTCAGGAGCGCTGGATCGAGATCCCGGACGAGGTGCGCTCGGTGCTGGCTCTGTGGCGTCCCTCGCCTCTGTACCGGGCCCGCCGCCTGGAGAAGGCTCTCGGTACGCCGGCGCGGATCTACTACAAGTGGGAGGGGGTGAGCCCTACCGGGAGTCACAAGCCGAACACGGCGGTAGCCCAGGCATACTACAATCAGCAGGAGGGCATCAGCCGCATTGCCACCGAGACGGGTGCCGGTCAATGGGGTACCGCCCTCTCCTTCGCCTGCGGTCTCTTCGGCCTCGAGTGCCAGGTCTACATGGTGCGCATCAGCTTCGATCAGAAGCCATATCGCAAGGCGATCATGGAGCTCTACGGCGGCAAGGTGCAGCCGAGCCCGAGCGAGGCGACCGAGGCGGGACGACAGATTCTGGCCGCCGACCCCGATTCTCCCGGGTCTCTCGGGATCGCCATCTCGGAAGCGGTGGAGGACGCCGCATCCAGGGAGGACACACACTACGCCCTCGGTTCCGTCCTCAACCATGTGCTGCTGCACCAGACCGTCATCGGTCTCGAGGCGGAGGCACAGCTGCAGAAGGCCGGTGAGGCCCTGCCGGATGTCGTCGTCGGCTGCTTCGGTGGCGGATCCAACTTCGCCGGCTTCGCCTTCCCTTTCATGCGCCACCGGTTCGATCATGACAAGGACGATCTTCGTGTCATCGCCTGTGAGCCGGCGTCCTGTCCGACGCTGACGAAAGGGGAGTACCGATACGACTTCGGCGATACCGCCGGCATGACACCGCTGATGCCGATGCACACCCTGGGCCACAACTTCGTGCCGGCTCCCGTGCACTCCGGCGGATTGCGCTACCATGGCGCGGCGCCGCTGGTGAGCCACGTGTTGCAGGGCGGACACATGCAGGCCAGGGCCTACCAGCAGCTGGAGTGCTTCGAGGCGGGCGTGCAGTTCGCCCGAACCGAGGGGATCGCGGCGGCGCCGGAGGCCACGCACGTCATCAAGGGAGCGATCGACGAGGCGCTGCGCTGCAAGGAGACGGGCGACGAAGAAGTGATCGCCTTCAACCTCTGCGGCCACGGCCACTTCGACATGGCCGCCTACGCCGCCTACTTTGCAGGGGACCTGGAGGGCCATGAGTTCACCGGCAAGATGCTCGACGAAAACATGAAAGCCCTCGAGGGCCTGCCGACGATGGCGGGATGAGGAATCGACTGATCAACAACCAATGCACAGGAGACAGGACAGAATATGGCAGAGCTGACGCTGAAGTCGGCTGACGACACGCGCTACGACGCTATCTCCCTCGGGGAGGTGATGCTGCGCATCGATCCCGGCGCCGTACCGACGGCTCGGGCGCGGACGGCGCGTATCTGGCACGGTGGCGGCGAGACCAATGTGACCGAGGGGCTGAGCTACTGCTTCGGACTGCGCACCGCGGTGGTCACGGCCCTGGTGGATGATGGCGCGGGTCGTAATATCGAAAACCAGCTGCGCGAAGCCGGCATCGACACGAGTCACGTCATCTGGTTCAGCAATTCCGGCAAGGGCAAGTTCAGCACCGATGGCAAGGGCACGCTGCACAATGGCGTCAACTTCACCTGGGCAGGCAAAGGTGTGCTGCCGTCAGTGACGGAGTACTACCGGGCCCACACGCCCGTGCGTGAGGTCGGCCCGGGTGATGTGGACTGGGATCATCTGTTCGGTACGATGGGGACACGCTGGTTCAGCACGGGGGGCATCTACACGTTGCTGTCCCCCAAGACGGCGGATCTGGCCCTGGAGGGGATGAAAAAGGCTGAGGAGCATGGAGCCGGTCGCTCCTTCGATCTCAACTACCGCTCCAAGGTGGAACCCAACAAGGATCGGGCGCGCGAAATCAATCGGGGAATCGTACCCCACGTCGACTTTCTCGTGGGCAACCACGACGACTTCGATGACGCTCTCGGCTACGAGACGGAGACCGTGCCGAAGGGGGCCTCCTTCGACGAATGGCTCGCCGTCTACGCCGCGATGCTGCGCCAGGTGTCGAAAGACTACCCGAACATCAAGTACATCGGGACTCAGCTTCGCGGCGCCCTGTCAGCCGATCGCATCGACTGGGGGGCCGTTCTCTACGAGGTAGGCACCGATACCATCCACCAGGCGGCGGTGCGCGAGAATATCGAGATCGCTGATCGTACCGGCGGCGGCGACTCCTTTGCCGCCGGCGTTATCGCCGCCTTGCTCAACGGCAAGCCCGCAACCGACGCAGTCCAGTGGGGGGCGGCGCACGGCATCCTCGTGCAGGAGACGATCGGGGACACGTCGATGGTGAAGCAGTCCGATGTTGAGAAAGAGGTAGCACGGGCCATCAAGGGTGGGGGAGTCTCAGCACTCCGGTGAATCTCACCTGCGCCCGGGCGGCGCCAGTACACGGCAGTGACGGGAGGGCGGTCCATCGGGCCGCCCTCCTTTCCGTCCGGGCGTCGTCTTGAGTTCGGCTCGTACGCAGAGCGAGTATCCGGACTGGCGCAAGAACTTCTATACCCTCTGGATCGCCGAGGTCTCGGCCATTATCGGCTTCCACGCCGTGCAGCCCTTTCTCCCGTACTACATCCAGGAGTTCGATGTGGCCGACCTCTCCGAGGCCCTGGTCTGGGCCGGCCGGATGGGTACGGCTGCCGGACTGGCCATGGCTGTGTCCTCACCCATCTGGGGCAGTCTCGCCGACCGCTACGGGCGCAAGCCGATGGTGGTACGCTCCATGCTGGGAGGCGGTCTCGCCGTCATCCTGATGGCCTACGTGACAACGGTAGAGCAGCTGCTGGTGACCCGGATCATTCAGGGGGCACTGGCAGGAACCGTCACGGCCTGTCTGACACTCGTGTCGACCTCGACTCCGCGACAGCACCTGGGGTTCGCCCTCGGGCTCATGCAGGGCGCCTTCATGCTGGGATCTTCCCTGGGCCCCCTCATCGGCGGGCCACTGATCGACCGATACGGTTATACGGACTGCTTCTTCTGGGCCGGTGCCGTCGTCATCATCGCCGGCGTGGCCGTGCAGCTGTGGGTCCACGAGGACTTCTCCCGTGTCCGCTCCGTCGAAAGCTCGGCGAAGTACCGCATGCCTGGGAAGGACATGATCCGACTCCTGTCGGAACGGCCCTTCCTCATCCTGGTGCTGACTGTCACCTCCATGTCCTTCGCCTTCGGCTTCATCATGCCCGTCCTGCCGCTGTTTCTCCAGCAACTGGCGGGTCGCAGCGACATCCTCTCTCTTGCGGGGGCCGTGTTTGCCGCCGGTGGGCTCGTAGGCGCGCTGTCGGCGGCGATCATGGGGCGATTCAGCGATCATATCGGCCCTCGTCGAATGCTTGTGGGGGGGCTGCTCGGGGCTTCGGTGTTTGCCCTGGCCCAGGGGTTCTCGACATCGGTGCCCATGCTGGCAACGCTCATCGTTCTGGGTGGAATCGCCACCGGCGCGACCCGTCCGGTAGCAAACTCGCTCATCACTCGCTTCGTTACAGAAGCGGATCGTGGCAAGGCCTTCGGTGTCATGTCGAGCTCAGCCGCTCTCGGCTGGGCAGCGGGGCCGATGGCCGGAGGCTACCTTGGTGCCGAGGCCGGGTTCCGCGCTGTCTTCGTTGCCACTTCTCTGCTCTATCTCGCCGTGGGAGCCTGGGCGTGGTTCGCCATGCCCGGCGCCGACAGTCCCATTGAGGCGCCCAACAGAAAGAGTGATCCATGAAGCCGAGGGTACTGGTCGATCCGGGAAGCTGGGTGGACGAGGCAGCAGAGAAGTCACTCGGGGAGATCGCCGAGCGGGTCCCCGTGGAGGAGACGCTTGATGAGGATGGTCTGATTCAAGCCCTGTCCGGATGTACGGGCCTGATCAAGCTGGGACCGCAGCTACCGCGACTGAGTGCTCGTGTGCTGGAGTCTGCCCACGATCTGCGCATCGTCGGTCTGCGCTCGGATCGCTTCGGTCACGGGATCGATCTCGAAACGGCGGCGCGCCGTGAGGTCCGTGTCGTCGACGCCGACAATCTGTCGTCGGCACACCCGGTGGCGGAATGGGATCTGGCGTTGATTCTGTTGTGCCTGCGCAACGCCGGGGCCGTGTATCGGCAGATGATGGCGGGTACCGATACCTGGGCGTCGGCGGGCAATGACGACTTCGTCAACGGTGAGCTCACCGGTCGTCGGGTCGGTCTCATCGGCTGTGGCCACGTGGGCCAGAGGCTCATCGAGTTGCTCGCCCCTTTCCGTGTCGACCTGCGCGTGTGTGACCCGTACGTATCCGAAGACATGGTCACACGACTCGGGATCACACGGGACGACCTCGGTGCCGTGCTCGATCACGCCGACATCCTCGTCGTGCAGGTGCCTCACACGCCGAAGACGGAGGGACTGATCGGAGCCGCCGAGCTGGAGCGACTGGGAGAGGGGAAAATCCTGATCAACTGTTCGCGGGGGAAGGTGATGGACCAGGACGCCCTCGTGGCGCGTCTGCAGGCAGGCCGGCTGATCGCCGGTCTCGATGTCTTCGATCCCGAGCCGCTGCCGAGCGGTCACGTGCTGCGGAGCCTGTCCAATGTGTTCTGCACGCCCCACATCGCCTGGCACGCACAGAACGCCTTCCATCGCTACTACGCTTACACCGCACAGGACTTCGTGCGGTTCTTTCGAGATGAGCCCTTACAGCACGAACTGACCGCACGTATGGTTGACATCCGGCACGGCCGGCCCTCAGGGGAGGCGCCCGACGGACGCCTCCCCTGATTCTCTGCGTCAGCAGAGCGTGTTCTAGCGACGCTTCGCCGCAGCCTTCGCCTTCTTGCTGGTAGCTGGCTTGCCCGCTCCTGCTGACCGACCGGGGAAGGTCAACTCGGCAACCCCCGACTTGTCCAGCTCGCCTTTGCCGATCTTGATCATCTTGTCGAACTGACTCTTCGAGGCGCGTGCCAACGGCAGGCTGAGATTCTTTGACGCCGCCACCTTCAGCGCGATACCCGAGTCCTTGGCCGCGTGAGCCGCGGAGAAGTAGCACTCGTGATCGCGGGCTACCATGTCCTCGCCGTCTGTCTCCAGTACACGGGAGTTGGCACCGGTCTGGGAGAAGACCTCCATCAACACCTTGAGATCGAGGCCGAGTGCCTTGCCCAGGCCGAGCCCTTCGGCAAGGCCGGCGGTGTTGATGTTCATCACCATGTTCACCAGGGCCTTCACCTGCGCCGCCTTGCCGGATGTGCCGATGTAGCGCAAGCTGACGCTCATGCTGTCGAGGAGCGGCCGGCAGCGGTCGAATACGGGCTTCCTGCCGCCGCACATGAGATATAGCGTGCCGTCCCGGGCCTGGGTGATGGAGGAAGCCATGCAGCCCTCCAGTGTGCGCGCCTTTGCCTTGGCGGCTCGTTTCTCCACCTCGACATGGGTCTCAGGGGAGATGGTGGCGCAGTTGATGAAGGTCTTGCCCCTGGCGTTGACGAGGAGGCTGTCACCACGCGTGGAGAAGATGTCTTTCATGGAGGCGTCATCGGTGACGACGGTGATGATGTAGTCGGCCTGGGCGGTGACGTCAGCGAGGCTGTTGCCCACCTTCGCCTTGAGCGAGCGAGCCAACTTCGTCGCCAGGGGTCTGTGGGTGTCGTAAACGACGGAAACGGGGAAACCATCGTCCTTGAGATGACGGGCGATGTTGGCGCCCATACGACCGACACCGACAACACCGACAGTGTAGTCGGCCTTGCGTACGCGAGGCATGTGTAAGCTCCTGTGGATGTGAAATATCCGTCAGCGTGTTCTCTCCGAAGCGCAGAAAGTAGCCTCGGCCTTGATGGGCCACAACGTCCACCTTGCTCTCGCGGGCTCGCCCGCCACTGGAGACCGACGGTATATTCCCGAACCATGTCCTTCTTCTGGCTGCTGTCGATCCTCATTCTCGCCGCTGCCTTCGGAGTGCTCGTCTGGACCTTCGTCTGGGTAGCGCGGCTGCTGGCCTCTCGTGGTCGGCAACCCTTCTCGCCACCCGGCGAGATCTCGACCGAGGTGCCGCCTGCAGAGGACGAGGGGCCCACGCCGGAGGAGGAGGAAGCTGATCAACTCGAGCGTACGAAGACGGGAACCGGTGTGAATGCAACGCTGGGTCTGATCCTCAGTTTCTTCGCCTGCCTCCTCTTCTGGTTGTCACCCTTCCTTCTCGTGCTGTCCGTGGCGGGCCTTTGGTTCAGTGGCAATGCGACTTGGCTGGGGTTGCGCCTGTTCCGCGTCTTCATCCTCCGCGCCGCTGTGGGAATCCTGCTGGGCCTGAGTTCGGTGGGGCTGCAATTCGGCTATCGCACGGGACTGTTCACACTGCCGTTCTGACACCCCGTCCAGGGCTTCTGGACGCTCTCAGCCAGCGCGGTTATTTTCCTGCACGACACGTCCCTCCCAAGAGAAAGCCGAAGAATCGTGAAGATCGGTGTAACGCAGATCATCCTGGGCGACATGAGCCTGGACGACACCCTGGCGCTGTGTGCCGATGCCGGGTATGAGGCGGTGGAGTTGACCTTCACCGCCGAGGGCAAGGACCTCAACATCGACATGAGCGTCGATGAGCTGTCCTCAGTGGCAGGCCGTTGTCGGGAGGCAGGGGTAACGATCGCCGCCATCCTCGGGCACTATGCCGAGAGGGGCAATCTTCTGAGTCGTGATGGCGCCGAACGAGAGGCCTGCTGCCGGTGTCTGGGCCGCGCTCTCGAGATCGCTGGTACCCTGGGGACGGAGGCGGTGTTGCTGCACCCGGGACAGCTGAGCGCGGCAGGTACGTACGCTCAAGCATGGGATGACCTTGTCGGTGGCCTGCGCGATCTGGCTCCGGTGGCGGCACAGAACCAGGCGGCCATCGCCGTGGAGAACGTGTGGAACAAGTTTCTCCTGAGCCCGCGCGAGGCCGGCCAGCTCGTCGATGAAATCGGCAGCGAGTGGGTGGGAATCTACCTGGATACGGCCAATATGATGGCCTACGGGTTCCCCGAACACTGGATCCGAGATCTCGGCCAGCGTATCAAGAAGGTGCACCTGAAGGACTTCGTGCGCCGCGGCAGCAGCTGGGTCGACCTGATGGACGGTGACACGGACTGGCCGACGGTGATGGCGGAGTTGCGCAACATCGGCTACGACGGCACGCTGATTCACGAAGTCGGCGGAGAGCATGGCAAGCAGGTCGAGATGGCCGAGCGCATGCGCCGGATCGTGGCGCTGTGACCGACATTTTTCTCAGGAACTGGCGGGATTTCCAGCCGAAGATCGCCCATCTGAGCGCCGTTCACTGGGGTGGCCTGCGTGACATCGAGCGTGATTCCGAGGATGAGCGCGATCGTCTGCAGCGGCTGGGAGGATTCGCCCGGCACGCATTGCAGGGGCGCAAGACGTCTGATCACCACAAGCATGAGAACACCGAACAGGTGTACTACATCCTGTCCGGTGCCGGTGAAGTACTGTTTGACGGCGAACGGTATCCTGTCGAGGCCGGCGACGCGGTATACCTGCCCTCGGGCATCCATCATCAAATGTTCAACGAGGACAGCGATGAGTGGCTGGAGCATCATGTGATCTCGCAGAACGTCGAGGGCAATGGCGGCGAGTTCCGGATCAGCCACTGGCGGCAGGTTCCTGCCATCGGCGACGGGGCTGGCGCCGTCCACTGGCGACAGCTGTGTCCCGAGGGTGCAGGCACCGAGGGAGCGGTCCTGCGCGGCATGGCCTTCATCGATCACGAAGCGGTGCAACCGCTGAATGCCAGCGCCGAGCGTACCGAGAGTGAACTCGAACTCGTCTATTATGTGCTCGACGGCCGGGGAATGCTGGAGTCGGACGGCGTCGAACATGCCATCACCGAGGGTGACATGATCCACCTGCCACCGGGTACAAGCTACAGAATCCGCAACGACACCGAGGACTGGGTGACCAGTCTGATTATGGCCGCCTGAGAGGAGCCATCGACCGATGCCACAAACCGAGGCTCTGCGCTCGACGCTCAAGGATCTTATGAAGGCCATCGAGAGCGGTGATGGGGATGGCCTGCGGTTGCACCTGGCCACACTCGACAGTCTGCGAGACACACTCAACGAGGACGCGCCGCCCGGGTTGCTCCACTGCCTTGAGAAACGCAGCTACGCCAAGGCCATCGACCTGCTCGAAGGGACAGACGAGGCGACGACGTCGGGTGTCCCTCCCCAGTCGAACTGCTGAAGCGCTTGGCCGACACGAGTGGTTCGCGCTGGCTGACGTTCTACGAAGTCGTCTCCCGGATTCCGTGCGGTCGTGTCGCTACCTACGGCCAGGTCGCCAGGATCGCCGGCTTCCCGCAGCACGCACGCCAGGTGGGGTACGCCCTGGCGGCGCTGCCCGAATCCCGTGCCGACATCCCCTGGCAGCGCGTCATCAATTCCCGTGGCGAGGTCTCGCCGCGGGCGCGTAGCGGCATGCACCATTTTCAACAGGACCTGCTGGAGTCGGAGGGGGTGACCTTCGTCGGCGGGCGCGTTGACCTGCGTCGATTCCTCTGGCAGGACGACGACCCGGGTGCCGGTGGTGGCTGACAGAAATCTCTCTCTCGACCGGACCATCCTGCGTCTCGCCGTCCCCAGTGTGCTGGCATCGATTTCGGTGCCCCTCATCGGGCTTGCCGATACCGCCATGGTCGGCCACTTGAGCAAGGTCGCCTTCCTCGGCGCGGTGGCCACGGCGAGTATCCTGTTCGACGTCCTGTTCTGGAGTGCCGGCTTCCTGCGTATGGGCACCACCTCGATCATCGCCCACTATCATGGCGCCGAGGACCGGACGAACTGTACGGCGGCGCTGTACCGAGCGCTGCTGCTGGCAGCCGTACTCGGTGTTGTCGTGCTGCTGTTGCGCGGCCCGCTATCACACTACGGATTCGTCCTCGTGGGCGGTACGGAGAGCGTGCAGTTCTGGGGACAGCGCTACTTTGATGTCCGCGTACTCGGCGTCCCCCTGGTGCTGGCCACGCTGGCGCTGAACGGGTTCTTTCTGGGTACGGCGTACGCCGTGGGACCCCTTCTGGTCACCGTGGTAGCGAACGCTGTGAACGTCGTGGCCGACTATGCGCTGATCTTCGGTCGCTGGGGCGCACCGGAACTCGGAGTGGTCGGCGCCGCCTGGGCGTCGGTAGCGGCCAACGGGGTGGCTCTGGCGGTGGGGGTCCTGTTGTTGCTGACACGCTACCGCGCCTACCTCACCATGCCCTCGTGGCGCCGACTGTTCGACCCGGCACGGTTGCGTCACCTCTTCGACACGAATATCAACCTTCTCGGACGCACGTTGTGTCTGCTCTTTGCACAGTTCAGCCTTGTAGCACTGGTGGCACGCATGGGGGAAGTACCCCTGGCGGCCCACACTGTCGTCTGGCAGCTGTGGTCCCTGGTCAGCTACGGAGTCGATGGCTTTGCCCATGCGGCCGAAGCGTTGATCGGCGGCGCTCTCGGGAGCGGCCGCAATGACCGTGCCCGGGCCTACGCCAGGCGCATTCTCTGTTGGGGACTCGTCATCGGCCTATGCTTTGGTCTGGTCTATGCCTCCGGCCTCGAGTCACTGGCTGCACTGCTGACGACCCATGACGAGGTCACCGCCGCCGTCGGCGCTCTGACGATTCTCGTGGCCGTCATGCAGCCGCTCAACGCGGTGGTCTTTGTCTTCGACGGGATTTTCATCGGCGCCAACGACATGGCCTACATGTTCCGGGCCATGGCAGTGGCTGCCTTCATCTTCTTCGTACCCACCGCTGTCGTTCTGGTCGTGTGGCTGGACGGTGGCCTGCTCTCGGTGTGGATGGCGTATGCCGCGCTCATGATTGGGCGCGCCCTGCCGTTGGGACGGCGCTATCGCACCGATACCTGGCTGCGGACCTTCGTCCGCAAGCCGGACACCCTTTCTCAAGCGAGCTGAAGACATATGCCCTTCGTCAATGCCGATGAGCTGCCCCGCTTGGAGCTCTTTCCCAAAGCCCTCAGCGGCATCATTCACGGGGATAACCTGATGCTCTCCTTCCTCGATCTGGCTCCGGGTTGCGAGATCCCCGAGCACAGCCATCCCCATGAACAGGCAGGGCTCGTGCTGTCGGGGTCTTTGCGTTTCCGGATCGGGGAAGAGGAGAGAGTCGCTGGTCCCGGTGATGCCTTCATCATTCCCGGCGACGTCGTTCACTGGGGAATCGTCGAGGGGGATGAGGTGGTGAAGGTTCTCGATATCTTCAGCCCACCCCGGGATGACTACATCGACCGCTACAATCGGCACGTTTCGACGAGTGCAGACACTCGCTGGACGTAGCGTTCCTACTGGATATTCTCGTCAGCAAATCCACCGAACCCGAGGAGCGAACACACTTGAGAGCCCTGACCCACGCCGACTGTGCCGACGTCCTCGTCGTCGCTATCACGCCACGGCGCACCAACGGCGACGTCGACCTGGATGGCGTACATCGGAACGTATCCCACCTCGTCAACAACGGCGTCCGGTTCCTCATGCCCATGTGTGGCACCGGCCTCGTCTACGACGCCACGATGGCCGAGTTCGAGCAGGTGACTGCCGCCTTTGTCGATGCGGCGGGGGAGGCACTGGTCGTGCCCGGGATCGGTCCCGGGTACGGACGCTCACTAGAAATGGCTCGTATCGCCCGCGGCCTCGGGGTTGCCGGCGCCATGGTGATGCCCATCGTCGGGCCGGCCTCAGCGCCGGGCTCCCACGAGGGGCTGCGCCGTATCAGCGATCTTGCGGGGCTGCCCATCGTCCTCTACCAACGACGCCTCGATATCATGCCCGTGGAGTCGGTGGTCGAACTGTGTGCCCTGGAAAGCGTCGTCGGGTTGAAATATGCCGTTGACGACGTGGACTCCTTCCGGCAGATCGTCGCCGGCGCCGGCCAGACGTGCGCCATGGTCTGCGGCATGGCCGAGGATCCGAGTATCACCTACCTGCAGTCAGGGGCCGTCGGCTTCAGCTCTGGAATGGCCAATTTCCTGCCGCGCATGAGCCTCTCCCTACTGTCCGCCTTCCGTCGTCGTGATCTTGCCGAGGCGGAGCGGCTGCGGGCTCTGATGGTGCCCTTCGAAGACTTCCGCGCCGAGAATGGCGCCCGGTATTCGGCTTCGTTGCTGCATGCGGCCATGGACTACGCCGGTCTTGTGGGTGGCCCCGTGGTACCCTTCGCCGAAGATGTGGCCGCCGCCGACCTGCCGCGGGTGCACGAAATGATGGACGCACTGCTGGCCGAAGAGGGGTTGCTGAGTGCACCGATGGCCACGACCGCTGGAGGTGTCGCATGAGCCAAGCTACTCTGCAAGTCGGGCTGATCGGTGTGGGGGGAGTCTGCGCGGCCGTGCACTTTCCCGGACTGTCGCGGATTCCGGGCGTGGAGATCGCTGCCCTCTGCGATCCGGATGCCGCTCTGCTGGAGAGCCGGCGAGTCGAGTGGGGCGTTGAGAGGACGACCGCCGATGTGGACGAGTTTCTCAAGACTGATCTCGATGCCGTCGTCATCGCTACGCCAAATCACCTGCATCGAGGTCTGATCGAACGAGCCCTGGAGGCTGGTTGTCACGTGATGTGCGAGAAGCCTCTCGGTATGGATCTGGCCGAAACGGTCGCCATCTATCGGACAGCCGTGTCCTCGGGAAGGCGCCACATGACGGCCTTCACCTACCGCTTCGTTCCCGGTATGGCGTACCTGAAGCACCTCGTCGACAGCGGCGCACTGGGCACGATCCGACACGCCCGGATCCAGCGGTTGCAGGACTGGGGTGAGAACGCCATCGGCTGGCGCCAGTACCGGGCCCAGGCGGGACTGGGAGAGCTGGGTGACATGGGGATCCATCGGATCGACTATGCAGAGGATCTGATGGGGCCGATCCGTTCAGTGTGCTCCAGCATGAAACAACTGGTACCGCGCCAGCAGACAGGGGAGGGTCAGGCGTGTCCGCCACAGGACGTGGAGGACTGGGTGGCCTGGATCGCCGAGTTCGACAGCGGGGCGAGCTGCGTCTTCGAGATGGGCAAGCTGTCGAGGGGGCGTGGTCCTGGTGGCGATCACGATCTTGCCGAACTGAATGGTACCGAGGCCAGCGCCGCGTATCACCTGCATAGCCCCCACGAGATCCTCTTCGCCGGGCGAGGCCGGAGTGAGCCGTACAGGGTTCTGCCGGTTCCGGAGCAGTTTCTCAAACGCCAGGGAAGTCCTAGTGACCCGGGGGAGGGTGACCCGGGTCGCACTTTTCGCTACGACCAGGCCTGGGAGTTCGTCAGCGCCATTCGGCAGGAACGTGACTGCACGCCCTCCTTCTATCATGGCATGCGCGCCCAGGCGGTGGCCGAAGCAGTCGTTACCGCCGATCGGGAGCGCCGATGGGTGGATGTTCCAGTAGTTCCTGACGGGGCATGAGGCGAACGGTGAGTGACCAGGCGTCCGTTCTCGAGGTGAATGTTGTCGACACGGTCCAGGTGTATCAATTACGATACGTAAATATCATAATTGATGTCTCGCGCTCGGAGTGATGCCCTCTGGCGTGTCAACAGTGAGACGAGGCAAAGGGATTCTGCTGTCGCAAGGGTATGAAAGGTGCAGTCTGAATCTGCAACGATAACTGGGAACATGTTGTAAACACGTAGGTTACAGATATAACGGACTCTTCCTTCTGAGAACTGGCATAAGCCTTGCTTCTGCTGTGTCGTCTCGATCAATATCGATCGGACAACGACCCGGAAGATGGATGGATGAGCCACCTGACCAAAGCCCTCAACGGCAATCCCGATCGCACGGAAGCTTTGCGAGACTGGTTTGGGATGTATATCGCAACGTTGCTGGTTACGAGTTTTGTTATCCTCTGCGCACGCTAGCAGCCCGTCACGACGTGGCCCCCGGTCTTTGTCGCAGTGCGAGCACAATGCGCAGCAGGACACGCGGATCGGCATGTACTGACCGATGGCGTTGCCATGGGGGCAGAAGCAGCGGCACGTCAAAGGCCGTATCGCTGCCTGGAGGAAGTCCCGAAGCGATGGGATCACCGCGCAGGTGAAGGGCACGGAAGCCGCGCTGTCGACGCACCATCCCGTCGTTGCCCTGACGTTGCTCGGCAAGATCTGCGAGCAGGGCCGGAAAGGGGAATCGAAGCCAGCGAGCCACCGTTGCCAGTCGTGTACCGCCGAAGGGCGAGGCCAGGGCGAAAACCCATGGCTCATCGTCCGACTCCCGGGACAGGGCGGCGGCGACCAGCCCACCCAGACTGTGACCGATGTAGTCGCACGGTTCACCTGGACGGGCGCCATCGGCGTGGGTGACCAGGTCCGGCAACGGTAGATTGTGTCGCAGGTCGATGTCGATGATGCGCCCTGACGTCCCCGTGAAACAACGTTCCAGATGCGCCCGCAGAGTAACGAAGGCCTCTGCGGAACTATCGTATCCGGGAAGCAGAACCACGGGGCGTTGCAGCGGCGTCGGTTGTGCTGCAAGGATGTCGAGTTCGAGCCCTGCCGCAGCCATATCCTGCAAGACAGTGGCTCGCCGGCGATGGCCGACGAGGCAGAACCAGCCGACCCAGAGACCGGCTCCAAGCAAGAAGACGACGTCACCGTATCTGACGTACGGTGTCAGTTCGGTGCGCGGCTGCACCGCAACGGCGAGGGTGCCAGTCTGGAACAGCTCTGTGGCGTGATGGATCCGTCCATCCGGACCGATGGCTCCCGAGATGCCCGTGTTGGCTGCCCTCACGACTGGCCGCCCCGTCTCCACGGCCCGCAGAACGACCATGGCGAAATGCTGGTAGGGGGCTGCCGTGGTTCCGAACCAGGCGTCGTTGGTCGTGTTGACGAGGAACCCGGCTCCCCTGGCGGCAAGATCTCGAGTGATCGCCGGGAAGATGGACTCATAACAGACAAACAATCCCAGATGGTTCTCTGGTGCGGTGCCGAGAGGAATGATAGCGTGCCTCTCACCTGGATCGAAGGCGCCACTCTGCGCGGTGAGTTCGTGCATGTAGCCGAACAACCAGGCGAATGGCAGGTATTCGCCGAAGGGAACCAGGTGAACCTTGTCCCCGAAGCCGGCCACATCGCCCCGGCGGTCGATGAGGAATGAACGATTGTAGAGCCCCGGTCGTCCGGTGGGTGATCTGGTCCCGAGACTGCCTACGAGCAGCGGTGTGTCGATGTCGATCGCCAACTGTGCGACGGCGTGCCGGTAGCTCAGGTGAGCATCGTCGTCGAAGCGATAGGGGAGAGCGGTCTCGGGCCAGAGAATGAGGTCGAGACGACCGGAATCCTCGGCAAGCGCCCTGGTGAGGTCCGCGTATCTCTGCGTCGTGGATTGTTTCCACCCCGGCTCCCACTTCACATCCTGACGGATGTTTCCCTGTATAATGCCGATGCGCAGCGGCTCGATTTTGGACTCTGACGCCAGAGCGTTCAGTTGGCCGACGCCCCAGACGACAATGGCGATACCCGGGAGTAGGACGGCGAAGCTGGCACTGATCCGTTGCCTGGCACGGGTAGAGCAGAGCAGTTGGGCGAAACCCATGTTGACCAGGACGATGCAGAAAGTGAGGCCGTGGACGCCAGCAAGGGCGGCGAAAGCAGCGATCAAGGGTTCGTCGTACTGGGTGGTGCCCAGAACCACCCAGGGAAAGCCGGACAGCAGCCACGTCTGAACCCAGTCCAGCAACACCCACGCCGCAGCTACCAGCCAGGGGATGAGGAGATCGGCGTTCCACGATGATGGCGTGCCAGCGTCACGGAGACGCCGACAGATGCTGAAGAACAGCATCGGATAGACGGCCAGATAAAGGACGAGAAGGGCCGTCGTCGCCACGGCCTCCACCAACCCGAGCCCGCCGTATCGTCCCAGCGTCTCGGCGATCCAGTAGACCCGGAAGAGGCCGCTTGCGCCACCACTCGCCAGACCGCAGAGCAGAGCACTTCGGGTTGTCCAGGTGGCGCCGTTCGGTGGGCGAGTAACAACACAGAGTACGGGGACGAGACAGACCCAGGCGAGCCAGCCTGAGCCCCATCCCGGCAGGCTCAGACCGTGGAGAACGCCGCTGATGACACCGGTCGCGATGGGAACCGCCAGAGGGGACAGGGAGACAACACGCTGCTCCGCCGACGGCGACGACATTACGACTCCATGTACTCGATCAGTGGCTTGCGCAGCTTCTCCAGAGCGCTGCGTTCGAGCGCCCGGACTTCGTCACTGGGGATGTGCAGATGGGAGGCGACAGCGCCTGGTGATCTCTTGTGCTGATAGCGCCCTTCGACAACCTTGAGCTCCTGGGGAGTCAACTCTTCCAGAGCGTGCAAGACGATCTGCCGAAGCTCCTGACTCTCGACACGAGCCAATGGTGTCTCCGGCAGGAACAGCGCGACGAAGCGCTCATCCAGCGTGATCCGGTCCTGGCGGCCGGCGGTGGGTGAGTCCTCGGCGATGCGGTCAAATCGGGGCATGGGAACTCTCAGTTCTGCACAAAAAAACAGGGAGCCGGAGCCGGCTCCCTGATATGGATTTGGTAGCGGGGGCAGGATTCGAACCTGCGACCTTTGGGTTATGAGCCCAACGAGCTACCAGGCTGCTCCACCCCGCAACACGAAGAGAGAAAGTAAGGACTGCGGGCTCCGACGCAAGTCGGTGGAAGCCTCGTTCAAGACTCGCTGTCACTCGTCTCGTCGGGTTCCCCGTTGCCGTTGTCCTCCGCCGCGATGCGCTTCATCTGCACCTGCTGGATTCTCTGTCCGTCGACGGCGAGAATGATGATTTCGAAGTTGGGAACAGTGATGGTCTGTCCACCTTCGGGTACGTGTCCCACATGGTTGTAGATGAAGCCTCCGAGGGTGTCGAAGCCGTCGCTTGGCAGGTCCGAACCAAGCAGGTCGTTCAACTCAGCGATGCTGATCCGGGGATTGACTATGAGGATTTCGTCAGGGGTCTGCCAGTTGTAGAGCGCTTCTTCGGCGTCGAACTCATCCTGCAGGTCGCCGACGATCTCCTCCACCAGGTCTTCGGTGGTAACCAGTCCTGCCGTCCCGCCGTATTCATCAACGGCCACGGCCAGGCGAGTACGGGCCACACTGAGATCTCTGAGCAGCTGGTCGATCTTCTTCGTCTCGGGAACGTAGTATGGTTCGTGCAGCAGATGCAGGGTCTCGCCATCTGCTGCGGGGATGCCATCCACCAGCAGGCTCAGTGGGCTGTCACCGTTCAGGTCTGCGCGAATCTCGATCAGCTGCAACAGGTCCTTGGCGAAGACGATGCCGCGGATCGAATCGAGAGATTCCTGGTAGATCGGGACGCGCGAGTGCCCGGTGTCGCGGATGGTGGTCAGCAGATCGTTGAGCGTGCCGCTCTGCTCAACGGCTGTGACATCGACACGCGGTACCATTACCTCGCGCACGACACGGTCATGAAAGCCGAAGACGCCTTCGATCATGTCCCGTTCGCCTTCTTCAAGGACCCCGGTCTCGCCTTCCGATTCGACGAGACTGCGCAACTCTTCCTCTTTCTCCGCCTTGAACTCCTCGTCGGAGTAGTCCCCGTTTGTCACTCGCTCTGCGAGTGCCGTAAAGGGGAACAGGAGAACGTAGAGTGGCACGAAGAGAAGGGCGGCTCTGGGCACGTACCAGTTCTCGTCTTCGTCCTCAAAGCGGACACGCCGTGCCGTGGCCGTAGCAAACAGGACACAAAGCGAAACGGCAGCAGTGACGCCGAGTGTTGCATACCGGGCGTCGACGTAGGCGCGCAACAGGAAGAACAGGGCCAGCGCCAGGGCGGCAGCACAGAATCCCTGCCCAAGTCGTGCCATCAGATGCAGGCGATGGCGAGGCTCGTAGATCTGCCACATGAGCAGGGCGCGGGGCGTGCCAGTCTCTTTCATCCGCTCCAGGTTGGAGCGTGACAGGACACTGAAAGTCGCCTCGTAGCTGGCGAGAATGAACAGGGCTGCCGAAGACAACAGCGTCAGCAGGAGTTCGAAAAGTTGTGGGGGTTCCAAAAGTGGTTCTCTCAGACTCCTTTCGGTGAATCCGTCCGCCAGGACGGGTCTTCATGGGCGACTGTATCGAGCAGTTCGTCGGTGAGGCTTTCCATCTCCCGCAAGTCTACGTCGGTCTGGTGGTCGAAGCCAGCCAGATGCAGCAGGCCGTGGATGAGGAGCCGAGCCAACTCTCGATCGCGCGGCGTGCCGAGTTCGTCAGCCTGCACCCGGGCTCGATCGAGAGAGATGTAGACCTCTCCCGCCGGCACGTCCTCGCCGATCAGGACGTCGTCGCCAGTGATGGCCTGCTGTCCATTCTCGACGAAAGAGAAGGACAACACATCGGTGGGCTGGTCGCGCCCCCGAAACGTCCGATTCAGCCTGTGCACTTCATCGTCGCCAGTAAGGATGATGTCGACGAGTCCCCCCGCGGCATGACGGGACAGCGTCCTGCGGGCCGCCTTCTCCAGCCCGTCAAGGCTGGCCTGGTCGAGTCCGTCAGGCAGATCGGGACTGCAGTGTAGACGGAACATCCGTCCGGCTCCCCTTGCGGCCGTCCTTCTGCCATGGGTATTCGAGGCGTCCGTGCAGAGTGCCCATCAGCACAGGTATGAAGGACTCTTCAATGGCGTGCAGGTCGCGCAGCGTCAGCGGGCACTCATCGAGTTCACCGGCGCTGAACTTCTGCTGAACGATGCGTCGCACCAGCTGCCGGACGCGGTTGGGCGTACGTTCGGTAAGCGTCCGCGCTGCCGACTCTACGGAATCGGCCAGCATGAGTATCCCGGCCTCCTTCGTCTGCGGTTTGGGACCATCATACCGAAAATCGTCGCGGCGGACATTCTCCACACCCAGCTCGATGGCGCGATTGTAGAAGTATTCGATTACGGTCGTACCGTGATGCTGTGGGATGAGATCGACAATGGCCTTCGGCAGACCGTTCTCCTCGCCCAGTTCGATGCCATCCTTCACGTGCGAGTCGATGATGAGGAAACTCATACTCGGCGTGAGATGATCGTGCGGGTTGCGGCCACCGCGCAGGCCCTGGTTTTCGGTGAAATACTCCGGCTTCAGCATCTTGCCGACATCGTGATAGTAACAGCCGACCCTCGCCAGGAGGGGGCTGGCGCCGATACGCTGGGCGCCTGCTTCGGAAAGGTTGGCCATGATCAGCGAATGCGTATAGGTGCCCGGGGCGCGGATCGCGAGTTCGCGCAACAGGGGACGGTTGAGATCGGAGAGTTCGAGAAGCGTGATATCCGTGGTCACGGTGAACAGGCTTTCGAAGATTGGCAGCAGGCCCTGGATGACGATCGGCGCCGCCACGCCGATGAAGATGCCGGGCAGAACGTGGTTGTAGATCTCATCCAGCTGGACGAAGCGCAGCAGGTCGGCAGCGGCGATAAGCACGGCGTAGGAAGCCGGCAGGAGGATGATAGCGCGGTAGAACTGATTGCGGTGGCGCACATGGCGCACTGAGAACACGGCCACCGCGGATGTCAGAGCACAGATCATAGCAACGTAGAAGTCACCGAAGAGGCTGCCGATGAACAGCGCCAGCAGGAAGGAGACGACCAGCGCCAGTTGTGGGCTCAGCAGTATGGTGAGAAGCATGGCAGCCAGTGGCGCCGGCACGAAGAACGTCTGGATGTCCTCGGTGCGGATGTAGGAGGCGATCGCCGCCGTCACCAGGGCGATGATGGCGAGCAGGAGCAGCAGACCGGGACTGTTGTAGACTGCGGGCTCACGCGTTGCCAGATAGAATCCGAGTACGACCAGGATGAATGCCGCGATCACGGCGGCAGCGGCGGTCTGCATCAGGCGGGTTGTGCTATCCTTCAGTTCTTCCTCCACCAGATGTGCTGCCAGAGCCTCCAGGGCTTCGACGTGCTGCGTTTCGACCTTGGCATTCTTGTCGACGATCATCTCGTCCTGCAGGTAGCGCTGCTTGATACTGGCCACACTGCGTCGCGCCTCGTTGCGCAATCGTTCAGTAGCCTGTACGTCGATTGTCAGATTGGGGGCGACGAACAGTCCCAGCAGTTCGTGCAGGGCCTCGATGGCGCCGCTGCCCGCCAGTGGTGGGTAGCCCTCGATCAAGGTCAGCATGGCGCCACCCCGCAGAGACCGTGTATCGTGCAGGGCATCGATGGACACGGGGCGGGTATCGATCTGGGCTTGCCGGGTGAGCCGCGTCAGCGGCGTCTCGCGGGATGGCATGATCCCGGTGCTGTAGGCGTCGGCGAGCATCTGGATTCCCGCCCGGCGCACGCTGGCCACCGTGTCGGCGTGAGCAGTGGACAAGGTGGACACCAGATCCTGCAGAGCCGCCTCGGACAACGAGCCGATGATGTCGGGCAGTTCCCGCTGCAGGCGCCGTTGCTTGAGAGTGTCCGCCATCTCCATGCGGATGTTGGTCAGCAGCACGGAGAACACGGAGTCCAATCGTTCAAGCTGCGCGTCCTTCACCTCTTCGTGCAGGATGAGCTGCGAGGGGACCGTGCGTTCCGCCTCCACCCGCTCACGATCCAGTTCGTCACTCGTCTTGCGCACGAAGAAGGGCAGCGGAGCGTTGATCCGCTCGGGAGCGACGCTGCCGACGCGCAAGTCAGTGATGCTGTAGGGGCGCTGCAACGGAGAGAAATAGGTGAGCAGGGCGACGGCTGCCAGCGCCAGCAGGAGTCGGTACACCCGCAGGCCTGCCTGACCGATACCATCGCGGGCCGAAGACCGGCGGCTCGTGCCGCGCAGCGATGACCACCAACGTTTCCACTCGGTGGAGTTCACGTCGAACTGTCCGCCTTGGTTGCGTCGTCGTGTCCTTCATAGGCCTGAACGATGCGCTGCACCAGGGGGTTGCGTACAACGTCTCGCTCTGTGAGATGAATGAAATCGAGACCGCTCACGTCGCGCAGAACGCTGCGCACATCGATCAGCCCAGATGGTTGGTGGGGCGGCAGATCGGTCTGTGTGATATCCCCGGTGACCACCGCCTTGGATCCGGCCCCGAGTCGCGTGAGAAACATCTTCATCTGCGCCGGTGTCGTGTTCTGCGCCTCGTCGAGGATGATGAAGGCATCGTTCAGTGTCCGTCCTCGCATGAAGGCCAGCGGTGCCACCTCGACGATCTTCATGCCCTGGAAACGGACGAGTCGATCGGGCTCCAACAGCTCCTGCAGGGCATCGTACAGAGGACGCAGATAGGGGTCCACTTTGTCTTCGAGTGCACCGGGAAGGAATCCCAGGTTCTCTCCTGCTTCGACGGCGGGCCGGGCCAGCACGATTCGCGAGACCTTCTTCTGCTTCAGAGCGGAGACCGCGGCGGCGACGGCGAGGTACGTCTTGCCCGTTCCGGCAGGACCTATGACGAAGACGATGTCGTTGCGTGAGACCGATTCGAGATAGGCGAGTTGGCCGCCACTGCGGGCACGAACGGTGGTTTTGTAGGTGCGGACAGTGCGCGATCCGACGCCTTCTCCCTCCGCGGCGTTGCCGGGCCGGCTGGCTGCCCGCAGATCCTGGCGCAGAAGGGCCTGCACATCCTCGTGGCTCAGATCAGGATCTCGACGCAGGCTCTCGATGACCGTGGACAGCAGGTCGCTGGCCATGCGGATGGATTCCTCCGGGCCGTCGACCATCAGCCGGTCACCCCTGGCGACCAGCGAGACGCCACAACTCTTCTCGAGGGATTCCAGGTTGCGGTCATTGTGGCCGAAGAGGGTCACTGGATCCACCTCGGCGATGGAGATTGTCTGTTTCAGGAGGAGGCGTCCGGGGGAGGGAGGCCGGAGAGGTCCCCGGCCACAGAAAATGGCGAAAGGGGCTCGAGGACCGGACTGTCGCCTGGCCTCAAACCCCTTTTCGCGAGACAGATACTCTGTCGGTTATTGCGTGCCAGAGGCCAGCTAGTTCGCCGGAATCTCCAGAACCTGTGCCGGGAACACGAGGCTGGGATCTACAATCTGTGCGGCGTTGGCCTTGTAGATCTTGTGCCACATGGTCGGGTCGTTGTAAACGGCAGAGGCGATCTTCGAGAGGAAGTCACCGGACGTGACGAGATACTCGTTCTCGCCGACGGCGATGGGTACCGTCAAGGTCTGCTGCGGATAAATCAGATCGGGATCGTTGATCTGATCGCGATTGGCCCGGTAGATCCGCGGCCACATGTACGGATCCTCGTAGGTCTCGGGCTTGGAGGCGATACCCCAGAGATGGTCACCCTTCTCGACCTCGTACGTGATCTGGTCGGGAGCGCGCATCATCAGATCGCCGAGCAGTTTTTCGGCCCTGGCGATCTTGTCCTGCATCTCGGGCAGGGCGGCGATCTTGCTCGTCTTGAGATCGGCCAGATCCATGGCTGCGGCCTTCAACTCGCCGCGGCGACGCTGCAACTCTTCCGGGGCGAGGGCGGCCAATCCCTGCAACTGACGCAGCAGCCTATCGAGGCGCTGGCCAAAGGCCCTGACCTCGGCTTCGCTCGCATCGACGAGAGCCAGTATCTCCTGGTTCACACCATCGATGGCGGTCTGTATGGCAGCGATCTGCTCCTTCAACGACGCGATGCTGGCATCCAGCGTCACGATGTCGTCTTGAGCCTTGGCTTCCCGGTCGGTGTACTCGGCGAGTTTCGCCTTGTACTCATCGCCCGTCATCTTTACTTCCTGTGCGGACACACCTCCGACCAGTGCCATAACCATGCAGGCGGTCACGAGGGTGAAAACAGGCCCGCTCATTGTAAACAGTCTGCGCATTCCTATGCCCTTTCTCTGCGAGCAAGGACCACGGAGGGTCCGAGTAGACTCGCTCACTCCGTGGGGACGTTAGCCAGGTTGTCTGCGGCAGCGGCTTTCTTCTGCTCTGCCGCCTTCTGCTCTGCCTTCTTCTCAGCGAGCTTCCGCTGGAGCCGGGCCTCCTCCGCCTTCTTCTGTGCGACTTTCTCCTCGGCCGCTACCATCGCCTGCCGCCGTTCCTCGAGGAGGGCGAGCTCCTTCTGGTTCGGGCCAGACGAACAGGCTGCGGTCAGCCCCAGGGCCAGGAGAGCGGCAGCGAAGGTGATGTGCCGCCCGCCGGAGCGGATCCTGCAACGACGATCGCCCATCGAGCTAACTCCCTTTGGTTGTTCCATTCAGAAATTGTAGGATTCGGCTGTAATAAAACGTCGAATACCCGGTTCTTTAACGAACCGGAAAACCAGGCAGAAACTTACAAGCGGCCTCTGGGGATGTCAAGTGAAAATGCCAGTCCTTACAGAGGTTTACGTCAGAAATGCAACATCAGCGGAGTCGGATCCCCAACTCGCGCAATTGCCGCTCGTCGACCCCTCCCGGAGCGTGTTCCATCAGGCCGACGGCCTTGTTCGTCTTGGGAAAGGCGATGACATCCCGAATCGACTCCTCACCGGCCATCATGGAGACCAGGCGATCGAAGCCGAAAGCGATGCCGCCGTGAGGGGGGGCCCCGTATTCCAGGGCATCGAGGAGGAAACCGAACTTGGACCTTGCCTCTTCCGGCCCGATAGAGAGCAATTCAAACATGCGTGACTGCACCGAGGATTGGTGAATACGGATCGAGCCACCAGCGATCTCGGCGCCGTTGAGCACCAGGTCATAGGCTCGAGCCCGGACCGTGCCTGGTTCTGTCTGCATCGCCTCTGCATCCTCGTCGAGGGGTGCGGTGAAGGGATGGTGCATGGCGATGTACCGGTCTTCATCCACGTCGAACTCAAGGAGCGGGAACTGATTGACCCACAAGGGTTTCCAGTCATTGTCAGCGCACAGATCCAGGCGCTTGGCGAGCTCCAGGCGGAGGGCCCCCAGAACCCGGGCCACCATGGCTGGCTGATCGGCGACCAGCAGCAGCAGGTCCCCTGGTGCAGAATTCAGGGCCTCGATGAGGAGCCTCTGGGACGCCTCGGGGAAGAACTTGACGATGGATGACTCCAGGCCGTTGTCGGTGTGCTTGATCCAGCTCAACCCCTTGGCGCCCTGCTCCTGCGCGAAAGCGATGAGTGAGTCGACCTGGCTACGCGGGAACTGGCTGCAGCCCTTGGCGTTCACGCCCTTCACCTGACCACCGTCGGCAAGAACGCCCTGGAATATCTTGTACTCGGAAGCCAGTGCCGCCTCGGCGACGTCCTTCAACTCGAGCTCGAAACGCAGGTCCGGCTTGTCGCTGCCGAAGCGATCCATGGCCTCAGCCCAGGTGAGACGCGGGAAGGCCTCGGGGAGGGTCGTGTCGATCACCTCAGCGAAGACCTTGCGCGTGAGATCTTCTGCCATGTCTATGACCTGGTTCTCATCGACGAAGGACATTTCGATGTCGATCTGGGTGAACTCAGGCTGACGATCAGCGCGCAGGTCCTCGTCGCGGAAGCATTTGACGATCTGGAAATAACGGTCGAATCCCGAGATCATCAGCAGTTGCTTGTACGTCTGAGGCGACTGGGGCAGGGCGAAGAACTGGCCGGAATGTACGCGGCTGGGAACGAGAAAGTCGCGGGCCCCCTCCGGCGTGCTGCGAATCAGAAAGGGCGTCTCCATCTCGAGGAACCGTCGCTCATCGAGATGTCGTCGCACGCTCTGGTAGGCCGCATGTCGTAGACAGAGATTGCGCTGCATGCGCTCGCGGCGGAGATCAAGATAGCGAAATCTGAGTCGGGTTTCCTCGCCGATCTCCACGGTGTCATCGAGTTGAAACGGAATGGCCTGAGAGTGATTGAGGATGCGGATCTCGTCGCAGTTGACCTCTATCATCCCGGTTGTCAGACGAGGATTCGTCATCCCCTCCGGTCGAGCTTCTACTGTACCGTGGACGGCGATGACGTATTCATTGCGCAGAGCATCGGCTAGCGCGTGGGTGCTGGTGCTGTGCTGCGGGTTGAATACGACCTGCGTCAGGCCGTGTCGATCGCGCAGATCGACGAAGATGACACCGCCGTGGTCGCGCCGGGTAGCCACCCAGCCCATGAGGAACACCGGCTTGCCGAGATCGTCGTCGGTGAGGGTGCCACAATCGTGCGTGCGCTGCCAGTCACCCAGGGCGTCAGGGCGACGGTCATTCTCGTCGGTGGGCATGCGGACCGGTGCGGTTTGGAGGGTGGATCTAGGCGGAAGGTGGGTCCAGATGAAGTAGCCAAAGCTATGCCCGGGAAAGGGGATCGTCAACGCGGCTCTGCCTGGCGGAGCGCCTGGCGCAACCGCTCGGGGTCGCGTTGACAGGCTAGAAGGCGCCGCTATATTCGCCCCACTTCCCCCGACACCGCCTCGCCTAGCCAAGGGAAAAGGACCAGTGGTCGATTCCTCCGGAGTCTGCGACTCCTCCGGAGCCAGCGTAGCGGCCAGAGGCATCGTCGACGAGATCGGCAACACGCCCCTTCTGCGTCTGGCGAATGCGGACGTGCCGGCGGCGGTCTCCGTGTATGCCAAGCTCGAGTTCTTCAATCCCGGCGGCTCGGTAAAGGATCGACCCGCCCGCAGGATGATTCTGGAGGGGATCGCCTCCGGCGATCTGGGGCCGGGGAAGGTCATCCTCGACTCCACCTCCGGTAACACGGGCATTGCCTATGCCATGGTCGGTGCCGCCCTCGGCTATCCGGTCCGACTGGCCATGCCGGCCAGCGTCACCCATGAACGAAAAGCCATCCTGGCCGCCTACGGGGCCGATGTGGTGCTCACCGATCCTGGAGAAGGCTCGGACGGCGCCATCCTCGAGGCTCGGCGCATCCTGCAGGAAGACCCTGATCTATACTTCAAGCCTGATCAATACAACAATCCGGCCAACTGGTGGGCCCACCGCGACACGACAGCTCGCGAGATCTGGTCGCAGACCGGCGGCAAGGTGACCCATCTGGTGGCCACCATGGGGACGAGTGGAACGGTGATGGGAACCGGACAGGGCCTGCGCGGTTACCGCTCGGATGTTGTCGTCGTCGGCGCCGAGCCGGATGACGCTTTTCATGGCATCGAAGGCTTGAAACACATGGCAAGTTCCATCGTACCGGGCATCTATGATGCGGCCCAGCTCGACGACAAGATCGGTGTCAGTACGGAGGCCGCCTACGACGCCACGGTCCACCTGGCGCGCGACTATGGCATACTCGTCGGGCAATCATCCGGGGCCGCCTACCTCGCCGCCTGCCAGGTGGGGCAGCGGCTGCGGGAGGGGACGGTGGTGACCGTATTCTGCGACGGCGGCGACAAATACATGACAACCCCCATGTGGCGTCTGGCTCTCGAGGAGAGTGGGCTCATCGGCCCCGCGACGCCCGATGCAGAGGAGAGAGCATGAGGCTGAGGCTGCGAGCGCTGGATCTCGAGGCGATCTTTGCCCAGGCAAAAGAGGAATACCCGGGGGAGTGCTGCGGTATCCTGACAGCCGCAGGCCCCGGTGACGTCTCGACCGTGCATCGTTGTCGCAACATTCAGGATGAACTGCACGCCAAGGACCCGCAGTTGCATCCGCGGGACTCTCGTATCGCCTATTTCATCGAACCCGGAGAGGCGGTCCGGATCATCAAGGCCGCCGAAAAGGAAGGCGGGGTGGTCAGCGGTTTCTACCACTCGCACATCGATTGCGACGCCTACTTCTCGGATGAAGACAAAGAGCGGGCCATGGCCTGGGACGAACCAGCCTTCCCTGACGCGGTCTATCTGGTGGTGTCCGTATATGGTGATCAGTCCCGTGGGGTTAAGGCATTCGCATGGGATGAAGAGCAGGTGGATTTCACCGAGGCTGAACTCGTCGTGCTGGACTAGGCGGGTCTCGAGCGTGGCGCGCAGCCGTCCAGGCCCGGGAGTGCTGTTGCTGCTGCTGGTGGCCGTGGTCTACACCGGCGCCATCGGCAATGGTTTCCATTTCGACGATTTTCACACCGTCGTCAACAATCCCAGCATCCGCGATCTGGCCAGAGTGCCGACCTTCTTCCAGGACGCTGGCGCCTTCTCCGTCAACCCGGAGAGCGCCATGTACCGGCCGCTCCTGCTGACGACATTCGCAGTGGACTACGCTCTTTTCGGGGCTGAGCCCGCCGGCTATCACTCTGTCAATGTTCTGCTGCATGGACTGGCGAGCCTGACGGTGCTCTCATGGCTGCTGGCCATCGGTCTGTCTCGGCGTGTAGCCACCGTGGCGGCGTTGCTGTTCGCCGTGCACCCGGTCCACAGCGAGGCCGTGTGTTACGTCAGCAGTCGATCCGAGTTGCTCATGGGGCTGTGTCTGCTGCTGGCCGCGGCCCTCCATGCCCGCTACCGCGCCTCCGGCGAGCGGCGATCGCAGCTGGCGGCCATAACCGCTGCCAGCGGCAGTCTGCTGGCCAAGTCCGTTGGCATCGTCCTCCCTGTGGCGGTCGCCCTGGGAGATCATTTCACCGGAGGCTGGCAGCGTGTGCGTGCCGGTTGGCGAGCCTATCTCGCCCTCGCCGCTCTGGGGGGCGGGTACCTGCTGTTCGTGCGTGAATCAGCCGGGCAGGCGCTGCTCGTCGCCCCGGTTCGTCCATGGTCGGCGCAGTTGTGGACACAGGCCAAGGCCCACGTCTACTACTGGCAACTGCTCGGCATGCCGGTGCGTCTCAATGTGGAGCACCAGTTCGACGTTTCCAGAGCCGGCGAGCCGGCCGCCCTGGCAGCCGGCCTGCTCCTGTCGTCGGTGGCGGCCGTCGCCTGGGTGCTGGGGAGGCACCTTCGCTGGACGAGACTCGCCGCCAGCTGGTGGGGGCTGGTGCTGCTGCCCACGACACTGGTGCCGCTCATCGTTCTCGTCAACGAGCACAGGCTCTACCTGGCGTCCATCGGTGTACTGCTGCCGCTGGCGGTCTGCCTGGGCCGTGTCGGAGGGGGGCGCAGGATAGCCACTGGTGTGCTGGGCGCGTATACTATTCTGCTGGCTCTGCTGACAATGGATCGAACGAGCGACTGGGAGAGCGAACTGACTCTGTGGGCAGATGCGGCGGCCAAGGCACCACAGATGCTCCGACCTCATCTGAGACTGGCCGACGCGCTGGCGCACGTCGGCCAGACCGAGGCGGCGGAGGCATCGTACCTCCGCGCCATCGCCTTGCGTCCCGGGCATCCGGCGAGTCGCAACAACCTGGGATTGCTTTATCGTAGCCTGGATCGCGCCGATGACGCGGGGGCCCAATTCCGCCGGCTCCTCGCCGTCTCCCCTGATCACACGGCGGCGAGACTGAATCTGGCGGATCTCGAACTGCGGAGAGGGCGCTGGCGAGTGGCTGAGGCGCAATACGACTCGGCCCTGCTCTACGATCATACACGTGGCCGGGCGCAGATCCGTCTTGGACAGATCGCGCTGCGCCATCGGCGAGACATGTCGGTGTCATTGTCGTATTTCGACGCCGCCATCGCCGCTGGCGCTGACGCGGACGCAGATGCCCATTCGGGGCGTGGCCTGGCCTTGAGAAGGCTGGGTCTCGACGATCTCGCCCTCGACGCCTACCGGCGAGCCACATCACGGGACCCCGAGCGAACGGATGTCTGGTACAACATCGGCAACCTGCATCGGGACAGGGGAGAGGCGGCACCCGCTATCGATGCCTATCGACGCGTCATCGACATCGGCGACGACGAGGATCTGGCGCGAAGTGCGGCTGTCATGATTCGAGAACTGGAGTCGTTGCCAGTTACCATACCCAACG
Source organism: Candidatus Latescibacterota bacterium (assembly GCA_036011085.1). Lineage (GTDB taxonomy): Bacteria > Latescibacterota > UBA2968 > UBA8231 > UBA8231 > UBA8231. The sequence continues at coordinate 1,600 of DASCMS010000003.1, read as the reverse complement.
AGCAAGGAGAATTCTGATCATGCCAGTTACCGTACATATTCCCACGCCGCTGCGTAAGCTGACGGGAAACCAGTCCGAAGTACAGTCCGAGGCCGCTAGTGTGTCAGAGCTGGTCGAGAGTCTTGAGGGGGCCCACGCGGGCATCAGGGAGAAGCTCCTCGATGAGAGCGGTGACATCCGTCGTTATGTCAACATGTACGTGAACGACGAGGACATCCGTTTTCTCGACGGCAAGGACACCATTCTGAAGGATGGCGACAGCGTCTCCATCGTGCCCGCCATCGCCGGCGGTCGCTGAGGGTCCGGTCGCACCGTCGCGCAGCGTGGGGCGTCTATCTGGCAGGCGGCTTCTCGCCGGCCTTCTGGTCGCGCTCGGTGCCCTGCTGTTCGCCCACGTCGGGGCATTGGACAATGTCTTCCACTATGACGACATCCACTCAGTCGTCCAGAACCTGCACCTGCGCAGTCTCGCCGACCCGTCATCGTTTCTGACCGATCCCACAACGTTTTCGGCTCGACCCGAGCGGGCGATGTTTCGCCCCCTCGTGGTCCTGTCGTACGCCGTCACCTACGCTCTGGCCGGGCTGCAGCCGTCGGCGCATCTGCTCGTAAACCTGCTGACCCATGGGCTCTGCGCCGGCATCGTGCTGGTGCTGGCGCGGACTCTCGGGTTGCCCGCCATCGCCGCTGGCACGGCGTCGCTGCTGTTCGCCCTGCATCCGGTGAACGGCGAAGTCGTCAACTATGTCAGCAGCCGTTCCGAGTCATTCGCCGCCGCTGGCATGCTGGCGGCGCTCTGGACCTATCTCCGCTGGCGAGACGGGGCAGGTAGCGCTGTCTTCTATGGGCTGAGCCTGGCCGCTTTCTGTATGGCATTGCTGTCGAAGGCCACGGCCATCGCCCTGCCCGGAATGCTCCTGGCTGCCGAAGGGCTCAGGGCACAGCGGCGAAGACCTGTCAACGTCCTCCCCTTCCTCGGCCTGGGACTGGCCTATCTCTGGGTGGTGGCCAACCTGGCGCAACAGGCTCTTGCCGCGCCCGTGCGGCCTCTGCTGCATCAGGTGTGGACCCAGTTGAAAGCGGTTCCGTACTACCTGCATCTGCTCGCCGTGCCAGCGCGGCTGTCCGTCGAACACGATTTCTCTGTGGCGCCAACGCTTCTTGCTCCTGTTGTCGTACTGTCTGCCGTCCTGCTTCTCACGACCGTCTTCGTCGTCTGGCAGCAAGGGGGATTCCAACTCCGGTTTCTGGGCGTCTGTGTCGCCCTCGGTCTGGCGCCGGCGAGTCTGGTGCCTCTGAACGTTCTGGTCAACGAGCACCGACTGTACCTTGTCAGCGCCTGCCTGGCGATCGCCGCTGGTGCCTCCTTGTGGCCTCGCCTGAGGCGTCTGTGGGGCGCGCGCGCCGGCGTTCTGATTCTGCTGGCAATCCTGGCGGTCCTGAGTCAGCAGCGAGGTCGGGTCTGGGACAGTGAGCAGGCCCTGTGGTCGGAGGCGGCCGAGCGCTCGCCCTACGCCTATCGTGCACACCTGCATCTCGGAGGCGCTCTGGAGGAGCAGGGGGATATCGTCGGGGCACTCGACAGCTATCGCGAGGCAGC
>DASCMS010000002.1:0-26148 GCA_036011085.1 Candidatus Latescibacterota bacterium | reverse complement strand
TGATCGACCGTCGTCATTCGCCGTCCCTCCCACGCAGGCCACTGGAGACACAGGCACCGAACTGACACCATCAACCAAGAAACCTCGACATGGGAGCCTCCGAGACCTTGCGGAGGGTCAATACATATCAGTGCTCTGTTAAGGAGTAGACCTTGTGAAATGAGGGCGCCGAGGGGCCCGGCTCACAAGGCGCGCGATCGAGTCGGGTCAGTGGACCCGGCGAGTGAGCGCAACGCCGTGAGCCGGGATTCATCGGTGGCCGAATACAAGGTTCATTCCTCAACAGAGCACTAGCGCGACAAGGCCCCCGCATCGACCACGATTGCATCACCCGTCTGGGGTTCCAGCCTCAGACTCGCTCCATCAAAAGCGACATTCCTGACGCCGGTGAAACCGTCATCGACCACCGTCAGGAAGTTCATGTAGGAACGGGTCACGGTCTCACCCGCGTCGATGTGCACGAAGATCTGACGATCGAAGATCTTGCCCTTGCGCACCAGGACCGGGAACGGCTGGTGCAGGCCTGAGGTGCCGAATTCAAGACCGCGGGCAAAGGGTCTGTCGTCCCGGACATTGCGCCAGTCATCGTACCAGGCGTAATCGTCAGTTTTCCACAGGTAACCGATCAGCAGGCCCTTGTCGGCATTGGCCGCCGTCGTCCAGCCATACTCGGCATCGATGACAAAGGAAACGACCGCCGGTTCGGTGTTGTCCGAAAACCGCCTCAGATCAACCTCTGTACCATCCTTCTTCTCTGCTACCGGCCACACCACCGACGGTTCCTCCGGATTGGGCAAGGTGCCACCCTGCATGAACCCCCTGCCCGCGTTGGCGTCAACCACGGTGGTCTCGTCAAGGAAGGGCGGGCCGATCGTCGGGTGCTGCACCATGTTGTAGATACGCCCCAACGGTCGCTGGTTCGTCACCGCCTCCGTCACTTCGATCACGGCGGTGGATCGCGACATGCGGATGGTTCGGCGCACCGACAGTCCCGCCGACAGCAGGTTGGCGGTCATCACCGCTTCGAGATGGTCGTCGCCGTCGACGACGTCCTGAGTCACCTTCCAGAGCACACGCGACGCCTCACCGTGCCATCCCATGCCATTCTCGATCTCTGCCTCAGAGGCCGGTCCCCAGCGATCCAGACAGAGGAAATGCCCCATGGACCGTGGCTTGGTGGGCGTCTCGGCCAGGGTGGAATCAAAGGACACCGAATCCCATTGCAGGGGATTCAGACCGTGCTCCAGCAGGTGGAAGTCCTTGATCGAGCCGCCGGCGAGGTCAACGACGAGAAGTGCTACATCACTCTGCATCACCAGCGCACTCCGGCCATCGACGTCCATCACCTCCGCCTGCGATGTGGTGACCACCGTCATCGAGGCAACCAGCATCTTCAGCGTCGTCAACATCTGTCTACGTGTCATCTGATACTCCCTGTTGATCGTTACGTCCGCATGAGCCGCGCGGCTCTAGATGCCGCCGATGCGGCGCGGACCCCGGTCCATGGCCAGCATGGAGGCATCGAAACTTCGCTTCATGAGGTCGGCGCGAATCGCGGTGTGGTCCGGATTCTCCCATTGATTGTCGAACTCGTCGGGATCCACCTGCAGGTCGTACAGCTCTCCGTAGTCGCGACCGTGGTAGACCACCAGTTTGTGTCGCAGGTCGCGATACATCGTCGCCAACGTGCCGTCCGGCTCCTTCAGTGCATCGTAGTACTCACAGCGCACGAAGTCCCGGTGATGTTCCGGCGAGGCCTGCCCGGTGAGGATAGGCGCCAGTGACTTACCCGTCATATTGTCCGGGACCTGCTGGCCGCACAGCTCCAGCAACGTCGGCGCCTTGTCACTGAGTTCCACCAGGGCGTCCGAGCGCTGGCCTGCCTGGATGTGGCCAGGCCAGGAGAAGATGAGGGGCACACGGACGAGGCCCTCGTAGAAACGACACCCCTTCTGCACCAGTCCGTGATCTCCCAGGGTCTCGCCGTGATCGGAGGTGAAGATGACGATGGTGTTGTCCCGCTGACCGCTGTCATCGAGAGCTTGCAGGATGCGGCCGAGCTGGTCGTCGATCTGTTTGATCATGGCGCAGTAGACGGCCTGCAGCAGGCGGGCGTCGCTCGGTTTCCAGGGGGCGTCCTTCTCTTCACTGTAATAACGATTGTTCCACGTCAGCTCTTCCGGGTGGCGGCCCTGTGACTGAAAGTCGGCGAAAGACAGCCGCTCCTGTTCGGCCAGGTCAGACTCGCGGAACAGCGCGCCCGGCATATCCGCCGGATCGAACATATCCCGATACGCGCGCGGCGCATTGAAGGGCGGATGGGGGTCGTAGATGTTGACGCTGGCCAGCCACGGGCTGTCGCGCTGCTCGGTCATGAACTCGATCGTCTTCTCGGCACACCAGGTTGTCTGGTGATACTCAGCGGGTATCCCGTCGGGCTCGGGTACCAGGTCTCCCAGAATCTTGCCCTTGGAGCGCACCCAGTCGGCGTAGCCGTGGCCCACGGGCCAGTCATCTCGTGGTGCATGGCTGTATTCCCAGTAGCGATAGCCATCATCGGCTCGAGGCTCAATGCCCTGCGAGGCAGTGGCCAGATGGAGCTTGCCGATCAGGCCACAGTCGTAGCCGGCGTCGGCGAACCTGCGTGTCACCAGTTGCGGGCGGTCCGGGAAATACTCGAGGCCGTTGCCATTGACATGCACGGCGCTGGCGTACATCCCGGTGAGAAAGCTGGCCCGGCTGGGCGTGCAGATCGGGCTCTGGCAGTAGGCGTGGGTGAAGGTGGTCCCGGCGGCGACCAGACCATCGATGTTTGGCGTCGAAACGTGCGTGTAGCCGAGGGCCCCGATGGTGTCGTAGCGCTGCTGGTCGGTACAGATCCAGAGAATGTTTGGTGTCATATGCCTCGGTATCGGGGTTTGGTGATCATCGTCGGCGATGCTATCTTGCCGTTTGCGCCGCCACCATGGGTTATCCGGTGCGTATCTGCTGGTAGCCGGTCCTGCGGCGGCGGCGAAGATGGTGCGATTTCCGAGGTCGGGTCAAGTCAAGGCAGCGTTGAAGCAACTCAATCATCTGATTCTCGTCGCACTGATCCTGCTGCTGGCGTATGTGTCTCGTACGGATGCAGAGAGTCTGACGATTCCGCCCAACTCTGTGTGGGAGGAGTGGCGTTTCCCGTCAGGTGCGCTGCGCCTGGAGGACGGCGCTCTGCGGCCGTTTCTGTTCCGCAAAGACATCAATGCCGCCCGGGGGGCCACCGTCTTGGGCGCCGGCGTCAATCTGGCGGGAACTCCGGCGCTGTACGACGGTGATCCGGAATCCGCTTGGTCTTTCGATGCCGACGTCCCCGTGGAGAATCTGTGGGTCGAACTCGACCTGCAGCAGGTTCTTCCCATGCAGCAGGTGCGCATCCACTTTCACCCCGACAGTACCCCGCTGGAGTTCTTCGACATCTCTCTGTCCGACGGCGAACGCTTCATCGACGTGGCCAACGTCCTGGTTGAAGGTTCGTTTCGATATGGCAGCAGTCACACATTTCCCTTCAATGGTCAGCACACGGTCACCCTCGACCTCGAGGACGAGCCCGTCCGCATCCTGCGCTTCGAAGCCTCCCGACGCCAGGAGGACGTGCGGATCGCTGAGATCGAACTCATCGCCGTGGGCGACAACCTGGGCTTTGACCTGATCGATCGCGGCGGCAGTGTCGAAGTAGTGGCCGAAATCGTCGCCCTGGCGGGCAATGCCGCGGTGATGTTCGATGGCGATCTGTCCACCGCGTGGCGCGTGAACCCTCTGGCGAAGGGCTCCTCCGGGGGCGGCGAAACCTTCGGCGACTACCGCATCGACCTGGGGGCGAACTACCGCATCGACTCGATCCTGCTGTTCGGCGAACCGATCGCCATCCAGCCGAGGGCGCGCCATAACTACGCCAACTTCCTGTCCTATCAGTTCCTCCACTCCGACGGCTCTCTCGCCCCGGATGGCACCCTCGAATGGCAGGTTCTGGCCTCCCTGCCGGGTGATCAGCGCAACCTGCTCGACGTGCGCGATTTCGCCCATCATTTCGATCCCATCGCCATCCGCTATTTGCGCCTGTTGTATCCGACGAGCATCGGCGGGGCCATCATCGGCGGCGGCATCGACGGCACCTCGTTGCGGCTCGATGGTCTGGGCTACGTCGGCGAGCTCCAGCTGTTCGGCACCGGCTATCCGGAGCGTGTCGGTCTGCGGTCCCCGGTGATCGACCTGGGATCGGAGTGGAACGTGACGACCGTGTCCTGGGACGCCGAGGTTCCCACTGGTGCCCGCATGCTGTTTCGCTCCCGCAGCGGTGACGAGGTCGTGGAGGAGACGCACTACTTTGACAGCAAGGGCAAGGAGGTGACGGAACGGCGTTACAACAAGCTGATCAAGAGCTTCCGTGGCCCCATCGAGATCGCCATCAGCCCGGGCGCAGGATGGAGCGCCTGGAGCGAGGACTACCTTGAACCCAATACACCCTTCCGCTCGCCATCGCCGCGGCGCTTCATCCAGATCGAGGCTGAATTCCTCTCGGATGTGGCGGATGCCGCGGCAACTCTTGGCGACATCACCGTCGAATACACCCGACCCCTGGCCGGCACCGCCGTGGGCGAGGTCGTGCCGGCACAGACCGAACCAGGTGTGCGTCGGTCATTCTCCTATTTCGTGCATCCCACGTTCGATCGCCAGAACCTGGGCTTCGACCGCGTGCTGGTGGAATCGACCATCCCCATGGAGTTCGGCGAGCTGGCCATCGACGGTCAGCTGGTCGATGGGGTTGAGCACGAACTCGTGGAGGGTGGCTTCCGGCTGCACCTGCCGGCTACGATCGACGCCGCCGATCTGCTCGAGATTCAGTTTGACGCCACTGTGTTCCAGCGCACGCGGTTCCACACCACCCTTGAGTTTGACGGCACCGGTCAACAACTGCGGCAGGCCGTCGACCCGGGAGACGCGATTGCCGACCTGGGCGACGATTCCGACTTCGTCTCGCTACCCATCAAAGCCACTCTGTTCGCCAACCTGACGGTGTCATCCGGCGTCTTCACGCCCAACGGCGACGGCCTGCACGACGACGTGACGTTTTCCTTCGATGCCCTCAGGTTGACCAGCGCCCGGCCCATTCTGGCGCTGGTGTACGACCTGCAGGGTCGCCAGGTGCGTCGCCTGGAACAGCGGGGCGTGGCCGGGCACTACGACCTGTCCTGGGACGGCCTCGACGAGCAGGGCAACCTGTCGCCGCCGGGGCTGTATCTGCTTCGCGTCGAGGTTGTGGGGGATGCCGTCACGGGGTCCGCCACACGCGTGGTCGGACTGGCGTACTGATGCCTGACGCCCACAGAGCGGCGTCACTCACCGTACTGCTGCTCTGTCTGCCCGTGGCTGTAACGGCGCAGATGACCCGCTCACACATGACCGTTGCCGCCACGGTGCACGATCTGGTGTTGATCCCTGCCGGGACCTTCACCATGGGATCGGCTGGGGGTAAACCGGATGAGCAGCCCCCGCACCGTGTGTTTCTGAACGACTACTTCATCGACCGTTTCGAGGTGACCAATCGCCTCTACGTCGCCTTCCTCAACGATGGTGGCCGTCACGTCGATGTGGAGGGTCGCGCCTTCGTCGACGTGAGGGACCCTGATGCGGGGATCCGCCGGACACGTTCCGGCGACTATCGCGTCTCCCTTGACGCCTTGGCCGACAGTCCCGCGGGAGAGATCAGCTGGCTGGGAGCCTACGCCTACTGCAGATGGGCAGGACTGCGATTGCCCTCCGAGGCGATGTGGGAAAAGGCCGCCCGGGGCACTGACGAACGCACCTACCCCTGGGGCGAGGAGATCTCGCGCGACCGGGCCAACTATGGGAAGGAGGGTTGTTGCGGTGGTGACTCCGCCGACGGCTTCTTCACCTCGTCGCCGGTGGGCGAGTACGATCTCGGGATTTCTCCTTACGGCGTCCATGACATGGCGGGCAACGTCTGGGAATTCGTCAGCGACTGGTATGGCGAGAGCTACTACGCCATGAGCCCGGCAAGCCATCCGGAGGGTCCTGCCACCGGCCTCAACCGGGTGCTCCGTGGTGGCTCCTTCGGCAGCGAGTCCCGTCGATTGCGGACCACGGACCGCAGCGGGCTGCCGGAGACTCTCACGTACAGACAGATCGGCTTCCGCTGTGCCGCGATCGCCTCCACGTTGCCCGCAACCGTCGTCGCCCCGGAAAGCTGGGGCCGGTTGAAGGCAACCTTCTCAACCGAATCTGCTCAGTAGACGACGGGCACGACACGACGCTCGACCTGCCGGTCGGCGTCCCCCTCCAGGACCACCTCCAGGACGTACATCCCCGGCGGCAAGAGTCTGCCGCCGACGCCGCGCCCGTCCCACGACAGGACGTGCTGCCCCGCGGTCACCAGGCGCTCCTGCTGGTGGGCGAGGCGGCCGGTCAGGTCGTAGAGGCGCAGGCTGAGGGGTCGCGGACTGAGGACATTGACCAGATCGATGTCCACGGTGAGTTCGTCGTTGATGCCGTCGCCATTGGCCGTCAGCACCGGCGGCAAGATGTCGATGCCGGCAAACACGTGGGCACTCACGGGGATGCTGACAACGGTCGAATTGCTCCCCACGTCGGGGCTGGCATCGCCGGCGTCGACTCGCTGACGGATCTGTTGCCCGTCACGGTTGGCCTCGAGAAACAGGTCGAAGCGCGTCGACTGGAGATAGACGGCGGTGGCGAATCGGACCTCCACAAGCTCGCCTGCACGTACCCGGCGTGGTAGAGCCAGGACGAACCCCTCCGCGGTGGGTGTCGCCACGGCGTCGATGCTGGAACCATCGATCTGTGTGTCGACAAACTCGAGATCCGTCGAGGCTTCGACAGCGAGACGATCGAAACCGATGGGGCTGTCCTCGGAGCGGAGGAAATAACTGAACTCCGTGCGCTGTCCCGGGCGCACCTGACTGGGTGTGACCTCACCGAAGGCTCTGCCTGCCAGAGGCGGCGAGAAGTCTACGGCAACCCAGTCGAGACTTGGTGCCCTGTCCAGCTCATCTGTGATCAGCAGGATGTTCAGCTCGAGATACCGTCGCGGGGAGGGCGACTGGAAACGCTCCCCTGAGACGCCGTAGGCCGTGCTCCATGGACTCCAGTCATCACCGGGGACCTGGGTCGTGTCGATGGGACCGCGGAAGCTCGGGATCAGTTTCCCCCAGGATCGCGCCGTGACCTCCTTCAAGTTCTTGTCACGATAGGTGAGCACTTCTTCCACCTGGTTGCCGGTGCGCGTGCGAATCTCTACACGAGTACCCGGAGGCGCGTCGGCCGCCCAACGCACGGCGTTGAGGTTCTTGCCCTCACCCAGATCGAGCAACGGTGAGGACAACCTGGCCTCTCTCGGGAAGCCCGCGCCGAAAACCTGCATCTCTTCCGTCCAGCCTGTGACCAGGCAGTTCCTCGCCGTAAAGGCCTGACTGGCGACCTCCGCTCCGAAGGCGCAGGCCGCGTCCCAGACTCGCCAGCGAAGGCGCACGAAACGAGCCGGGATGGGGTCGAAGTTGTGATCGGCCAGACCTCGCAGGCGCATCTCGTCCGTCGACCAGTCGGAGAAGTGCTTCGTCCACCGCCGCGTGCCGTCCGGAGACAGGGAGCCGTCGGAGGTAAGGATTTCGTAGAAGCGGTAGATGAAACTTCGGCGTGAGATGAACTGCGCCGTCGTGATGCCACCACCATTGCCTGAGCGCACGACGACGCCGTTGATGAGGCGTACCAGATCTGTCCAGAAGACAGCACCCAGGTCCAGGGTGATGTGGCCGAAGATGTCGAAGGCCGCCCGCGGTTCGTTGCGCTGCGAATAACGCGTGACCAGATCACCATCGATCAACGAGAAGGCGTTGCCCAGGGCCACCGCGTCCGCCCCCAGTTCGATGGCGGTGACGATCTCTATATTGCCGCCCTTGTCGAGCAGGTTGGTCAACAGGTTGTCGCCAAAGCCGACCACTTCGATCTCCGTCAGTCTGGCACCGGGCACGAAAGTCAGCGGCTGCACACGCACGTAGCGGATCGGGGTGTGCAGGGGTTGATCCAGTTCGAAGGTGACGCGGTGCCGGTCGTTGGCTTTGTAGCGCTCACTGATCCGATAGACGAGAGTGCCCTCGATGGGATTGCCAACCACGTCCACGGCGGGCTCCCCGGTGGACAGCAGCAGGTCGAACAGCTCGAAGGGGGAGGCCGATTCGTCGAACTGCAGGGCGACGCGGTGGGCGGAGACGGCCCGACCCAGGTCGATCTCGATGAACCAGTCAGCCTCGGCAGCCGTGCTGTCGGGGGCCCAACCGGTGGTCGGATCGCCATCGAGCACGGCGGCAGCCTGAAATGCATTGGAGCCGGTCTTGTGGACCCCGCCTCCCAGTGCGGCAGCGTTCAGCGAGGCGTTGATGTTCTTGCGGATCTCGACGGGACGAAGCACGCCGTCCCTTCCCAGCGTGACGATACCCTGGGGGATGTCCCATGGCTGCCAGTCACTGGTACTGTCAAAGCGGAGTTCGTCGGTCTGGCCGGGATCACAGAACAATCCCAGGATCAGTGCGGTGAAAGCCAACCACAGAGTCATCGTGTGCATGGACATGACCAATTCCTTACCCGATCGCACCGACGATCGGCTCCCGTAGAGATGATACTCAATCGCGGCACAGGTGGCGACCTGAATGCACAGCAGGTCTTCACCCTTACCGGAGCCGAGGGTTATACTATCAGGCTGACAATGAGGAGAGTCGATGAACATGAGTTGGAGTAGAATCCTGACCCTGTTGGCGGCGTTGACAGGTATCGCCGCCGACGCCCCTCGCCCTGTAACCGGAGAGATGGTACCCATAGGCGACCCCGGGTTCCACCTGGATCTCTACGAGGTCACCAATCGGCAGATGGCCGTGTATCTCAATGAGATGGGTAACGAGCGAGTCAAGGGTGTGCCCCCCGTCGAGATGACGAGTGCCTATGTCCTCATCGAAGAGGCGGACGGCGTCTTCCGGCCAAAGAAAGGGTTTGACGAGCATCCGGCGACGGAAGTCTCCTATGCGGGTGCCAGGGGGTACTGCGAGTGGGCGGGCAAGCGGCTTCCCACCGAGGCGGAGTGGCAACTGGCCTGCGAGGGCCCGGAGAAGCTCACCTTCGCCTGGGGACATCACTTGCGCGTCGCCGGACCCGAAGCCTTGCCGCGGGCCAACATCTTCGGCGAGGCCGACGGCTTTCTCAAGACGGCGCCGGTGGGCAGTTTCCCGCACGGTCGCAGCGCCTACGGTATCTGGGATATGGGCGGCAATGTCTGGGAGTGGGCGATAGACGCCAACGGCAAACCCAGGCTCCGGGGGGGCTCCTGGGTGAACGGCAAGTCCCTGGCGGGTTGTGCCAAAAGCAACGACATGGGGTCGTCCCATTCCTACATCAAAGGCAACAGTGTAGGCCTCCGGTGCGCCCGCTAGGACCGCGGGCAGCAGCGACGGTATTGCTGGCAGGCGTTCTGGCACGGGTGATACCGCTGTCGGCGGGTCCGGCCAACACGCCTGCAAGACTACACTTCTCGGACCAGACGGCGGCCGCTGGTGTCGAAGTTCCAAATGTCTTCGGCGGCCAGCGGAAACGGCACATTCTCGAAGCTCACGGCAGCGGTGCCGCTTTCTTCGATTATGACGGCGACGGCCAGCTGGACCTGTACGTCGTCAATGGCTCTACCGCCGAGACTCTCGGTGCCGGACCGGGCAACGAAATGTTCCACAACGAGGGCTCGGGACGCTTCCTGCCCACCGGGACCGCCGCCGGGATCGCTCACCGGGGGTGGGGGGCCGGGGTCGCAGTGGGAGACATCGACAACGACGGGCAGGACGATCTCTACGTCACCAACTACGGGTCCAACATTCTCTATCGCCATGACCGCCAGGAAGTCTTTACCGACGTCACAGCGTCCTCCGGGACCGGCGGGGCCGACTTCAGTGCCAGTGCCGCCTTCTTCGATGCCGATCTGGATGGCGACCTCGACCTCTACGTGACCAACTATGTACGCTTCAGCCTGGACGACGTCCCCGAAGACCCGGCCTACGATGATCTCTGCATGTACCTGGGCGGAATCCGTGTGTACTGTGGCCCCATGGGAATGCCAGGGGCTGATGACCAGCTCTACCGCAATGACGGCGGTGGCAGATTCAGCGACGTCACGGCAGCCTCCGGAATCGGCGATGCCAACCAGTACTATGGTCTTGGGGTCGTGCCCGAAGACTTCGACGGTGACGGCCGAATCGACCTGTTCGTGGCCAATGACGAGACGGCCAACGTCCTGTTCCGCAACGACGGGGATCTGCACTTCACAGATGTGGCCACCGAGGCCGGTGTCGCCTTCAACGGCGACGGCGAGGCGGAGGCCGGCATGGGTGTCGATGTTGCCGACTATGACAACGACGGCGACCCCGACCTGTACGTGACCAACTTCTACGGCGAGACGAATACGTTGTACCGCAACGATGGCCCGTGGCAGTTCGCCGACGCCACGGTCGAGGCGGGTCTGGCGGCCCCGACGATCCCCCTGCTGGGATGGGGAACACACTTCTTCGATGCCGACCTGGACGGGGATCAGGACCTGTTCGTCGCCAACGGCCACGTCTACCCACAGGTCGACGTCACCGAGACAGGGGCACGATACGCCCAGCCGAACCAGCTGTTCCGCGGCGATGGTCAGGGCCATTTCAGCGACGCGACAGCGGCGGCGGGGCCGGGGCTGGCCGTCGTCAAGGTCAGCCGCGGCAGCTGCACCGGGGACTACGACGGCGACGGCGATACCGATGTATTCGTCGTCAACCTCAACGACACGCCAACGCTGCTGCGCAACGACACACCGGAGCCCGGCAACTGGATCGCCGTGCGGCTGGCAGGACCGGACCATCGGCCGGTGGCTGGCAGTCGTGTTCAACTGTATTCCGTCGCAGGGCAGCAGATGCAGACTCTCAATTCTGCGGCCGGCTATCTGGGATCCAGCGAATCAGTTCTGCGTTTCGGCCTGGGAACCGCCGACAACGCGCGACTCCGTGTGACCTGGCCTGATGGTTCGGTGTCGGAAGCGGATTCGCAGGCAGCCAACCAGATCGTCCATCTGCAACAACCGGCGCGGCCGTGAGAGCAACGATGTGGATGCTGATGGCGCTGGTTCTGCTGTCGGGCACCGTGGTTGAAGGAACGACCGTGCCGTTCACGCGAGGCATCAACCTGACCCAATGGCTGCAGGCACCCGGCGTCCGCCAGGTTCAGTTCAGCCGTTTCACCCGGGAGGACCTGGTCGACATCCAGTCCCTCGGAATCGACGTGATCCGACTTCCCGTCAATCTGCCCGGCATGACGGGCCCCGATCCGGACTTCACCGTCGACCCACTGCTGTTCTTCTTCCTGGATCAGATCGTTGACTGGACGGGAGAGCTCGGCTTGCAGCTCATCCTCGAGAATCACCCTGCGTCGCAGGCATCGACCGCTGCCGACGTCGATCGCTTCCTGCTGCCGGTGTGGCAGCAGATCGCCCGACACTACGCCGGTAGCGCCCCCCATCTGTTGTTCGAGATCCTCAACGAGCCGCACGGCATCGAGGATACATCCTGGCACGAGATCCAGCAGGCTGCCGTCACCGCAGTTCGTGCCATCGATGCGGCTCGTGTGATCGTCATCGCCCCGGGCAACTGGAGCAGCTATCGGAACCTGCGGCTCATGCCCACCTATGAAGACGAACACCTGATCTACACGTTCCACTTCTACGATCCCTTCGTCTTCACCCATCAGGGCGCCACGTGGACGACGCCCTCCATGTTGAGCCTTGCCGGCGTGCCCTTTCCCTTTGACGCAGCGCGGATGCCGGCTGTGCCGACGGCCCTGTCCGGCAGTTGGGTAGAGGGTGCGCTGACAGCCTATCGAACCCAGGGCAGGGCGGCTGATGTGGAGGCCCTGCTCGACATCGCTGCCGACTTCGCTCGGGAGCGGGATGTGCCGATCTTCTGCGGGGAGATCGGCGTCCACATCCCCAACAGCGATCCGCGGGACAGAGTATTCTGGTACGAGACGGTGCGCTCCCATCTGGAACGGCAGGACATCCCCTGGGTGATGTGGGACTACCAGGGCGGCTTCGGATTGTTCGAGGCGGGGACGGGGGAGCAGTTCGATTTCGATCTGAACGAGCCGTTGCTGGCGGCCCTCGGTCTGCGCCTGCCGCCGCAGGCGGAATTCGTGCAGCGTCCCGATACACAAGCCTTCTCGTTGTACAGCGATGTCATCGAGACCGGAATCGTGGAGAACAGCTGGATCAGCGCCGGCGAGCTCGACTTCTATTCTGAATCAGCCGCAGTCAGTGGTCGTTTCGGCATTTCATTGACCGATATCGATCGATACAACGCTGTGACCTTCGACTTCCGCCCCGATCGCGACCTGTCGCAGCTCGTGAGGGCCGGTTTCGCCCTGGAATTCCGTGTCCGCGGCAATACCCCCGGCACCGCCGTCGATGTCCGTTTCCTCGACGGGCATCACGCCGAACGAGGCGACCTGCCGTGGCGCATGCGGGTCACGGTGGACGAGTCTCTCACCGACGTCACCTGGGACGATTCCTGGCAGCTGGTACAGATCCCGCTGAGCTCGTTCCACGAGCACGGTGCCTGGGACGGTGACTTCCACGAGCCGCAGGGAGTGTTCGACTGGACCGACGTAGACCGCTTCGAAATCGTCGCCGAGCACCACGATCTGCTGGGCAATCGCCTGGCCTTTGACGACATCCGGATCGTGAGTGTGCCGGCAACCGTTGTCGCCACTACCGCCGGTGTACCGACGCTGGCCCGACTGTCGGAGAACTACCCGAACCCCTTCAATGGGGCCACGGTCATCCCCTTCGACCTCGACCGCACCACGACGGTTGACATGGCAATCTTCGACGCCCTCGGGCGGCGGCTGCGCACCCTCGTCGATGGGACCGTCGCCGCCGGTACACACCGAGCGCACTGGGATGGCCTGAACGATGCCGGCACGGCGGTCGCCAGCGGCACCTACTTCTACCGCCTGCAGTCGGCGGGGCGTACTGTGAGCCACCCCATGACCCTCCTCCGTTGACCACCCAAGACACCGAAACGAGATAGAGATGATCAAGATCGCCGAAGTCATGTCTCCCCATCCATCCCCCCTGTGGAAGATGGTCAAGCAGTGCGGTGTCGACTATGTCGTGGGTGGCTTTCCGCATACTGGCCGCTCAGGTGACCCGGCCGACATGCACCCCGACGAGCGCCCGTGGAGCTATCCCAACATCGTCCGGGCGAAGACGGCGTACGAGAACGGCGGCTTCCAGCTCGACGTCATCGAGGCCCGCCCGCCACTCAACAAGGCCAAACTCGGATTGTCGGACCGCGACCAGGAGATCGAGTACGCCATGGACCTTATCCGCACGATGGGGGCCCTGGGAATCGAGACCTGGTGCTATGAGTGGATGCCCATCCTCAACTGGACGCGCACCTCGACGACGACACCGAGTCGCGGCGGCGCGTACGTCACCGGCTTCGACAACGAGTTGATGAAGGGAGCACCGCCCTCCGAGCACCAGGTGACGGAGGAGCAGTTGTGGGATAACCTGAAGTATTTCCTCGAGCAGGTGCTGCCCGTGGCCGAGGAGGCCGGCGTCCGTCTCGCCATGCACCCCGACGATCCACCCCTGTCGCCATTGCGCGGCATGGGTCGCATCATGCGCAGCGTCGACAATTACCAGAAGCTTCTCGATCTGGCGCCCAGCCCGATGAACGGCATCTGTATGTGTCAGGGAAATTTCGCCCTGATGACGGACCAGTTGCCTGAGGTGATCCGGAACTTCCACGACAAGATCTTCTTCGTGCACCTGCGGGACGTTCGCGGCACACCGGAGAAATTCGTCGAGACCTTCCACGACGATGGCCAGACCGACATGTACGAGTGCATGAAGGCCTACCGCGACATCGGTTTCGAGGGGGTCCTGCGTCCGGACCACGTACCGACCATGGAGGGCGACGACAACAACCAGCCCGGGTACTCCTCCATCGGCCGGCTTTTCGCCATCGGTTACATCAAGGGCCTGCGCGAGTCGGTGTACAAGCAGGGCGCGGAGTGATCCGTACCTGCGGGTTGGAGATCAGGACTTGCTCCGTCTCCGGCGATAGTCGTTAATCACGGATTCGCCATGAAATGGAACTACATCATCCGGCGCGTCTCCCTCTTCCTTGTGGTGGTGTGGGCGGCGGCCAGCGTCAACTTCTTCGTCCCCCGCCTGGGCACGGGGCGTGATCCCATCCGTGAGAAGCTGGGCCAACTGGCCGCCAGCGGCGGTCTGCGGCAGGATGGCATCGAGGCCATGGTCAAGGCGTACCAGGCCAAGTTCGGCCTCGACAAGCCGCTGTACGAGCAGTACCTGAACTTTCTCGGCGATACACTGACGCTGGATCTCGGCTATTCGCTGGCCAACTACCCGGCCCGCGTCGGCGATCTGATCGGCAACGCCATGCCCTGGACCCTGGGTCTGATGGTGGTTTCCGTGCTGATGAGTTTTGTCATCGGTACCCTGCTGGGAGCTCTGTCTGCCTGGCCTGCGTCTCCCCGCTGGTTGCGCAGTATGGCCGTGCCCCTGATGACGATGTCGGCGATCCCTCCCTATCTGCTCGGTCTCATCGTCCTCTATATCCTCGGCCTCAAGCTGAAACTGTTTCCCCTGTCCGGCGGCTACTCGCCGGGTATGCTGGCCATCGCCAGCTTCGACTACTACGTCGACGTCGTGCACCACTCGATCCTGCCCGGACTCGCCATCGTCCTGCAGGCGGTGGGCTTCTGGGCCCTGGGGATGCGGGGTATGATGGTGTCCACTTCGGGGGAGGACTACATCTCTCTGGCCGAAGCCAACGGCCTGCGCAACCGGACGATCTTCCTGCGCTTCGGTCTGCGCAACGCCATGTTGCCCCAGTTCACCGCGCTGGGTCTGTCCCTGGCCAATGTGGTGGCCGGTCAGGTCATCGTCGAAGTGATCTTCGCCTATCCCGGAATCGGCACCGTGCTGTTCCAGGCGATTCAGGCGTCCGACTATACCGTCATCAACGGTGTCGTTCTCATCCTCATCCTGGCCATCGGTCTCGTCACGATGATGATGGACTTCCTGTATCCCCTGCTGGACCCGCGAATCTCCCACCGGAGTGACGCCTGATGCGTCGCCTCGACCAGATCCTCTACTATCTGCGCGAGAGTCCCATGCTCGGCGCGGGTACCGTTCTCATTTTCCTCATCGTACTGTTCGGCACTCTCGGACCCCTGTTCGTCGATACGGATCTGTCCCGGCCACTGTCGACGACTCCGCGCCTGGCGCCTTCGCTGGATCATCCCTTCGGCACCGACGACGCCGGTCGTGACCTGCTGTCCGTCATGGTCGTGGGCGTACCGATGACCATGAGGGTGGGACTGCTGGCCGGCGCTGTGGGTCTCGGCGTCGGCATCTTTCTCGGCTTCACGAGCGGTTACCTGGGAGGCACCTTCGACACGATCGTACGGGGTGTCGTCGACACCCTGCTGACGGTGCCCGGCCTCGTCGTGCTCATCTCCATCGCTTCGACGATCCGCGAGGAGATCAGCGTCAACATCATGGCCATGGTGGTGGCCTCGCTGGCCTGGATGTGGCCCACACGTGTGATCCGCGCCCAGGTGCTGACCATGCGTGAGCGTGCCTACGTACAGATGGCCAAGTTGAATGGCATGAGTTCCGCCGAGATCATCTGGAAGGAGCTCTTTCCCAACCTGCTGCCCTACCTGGCCGCGCTCTTTGCCAACGCCGTAAACTGGGCGATTCTGGCCTCTATTGGCCTCGAGGCTCTCGGTCTGGGTCCCCAGAACGATCCCACGGTAGGCATGACGATCTACTGGGCCATCACCTTCAGCGCGCTGATCCGCGGCATGTGGTGGTGGTGGGCGATTCCGATCCTGTTTATCGGCACGGTCTTCGTCGGCCTGCTGATGATCGCTGCCGGCCTCGACGAGCTGGCCAACCCGAAGCAGCGGAAAGCGGTATGAGGCGGCGTGAACACTTGATCCCGACCGGGCGCAGATTCGACGCCGCAGGGACACGGAAGATCCGTCGATGAGTACGGCACGAGAAGTACTTCTCGATATTCAGGGCCTGGAGGTGCATTTCGAGACGCGTCGGGGTCTGGCTCGAGCCGTCAACGACGTCGACCTACAGCTCTTCAAAGGGGAGCGTTTCGGTCTGGTAGGCGAGTCTGGCAGCGGCAAGACGACGATGATCCTGGCTCTGTTGCGCATGATCAAGACACCCGGCCTCATCGCCGGCGGCCGTGCCGTGTTTGACGACGGTATGGACCTGCTGGCCCTGTCGAAAGAGGAGGTGCGCGAGAATCGCCTGCGGCGGGTGGCCATGGTACCTCAGGGAGCGATGAACTCGCTGAATCCAGTGATGCGCATCGGCGAACAGCTGACGCTGACGATGCGGGAACATGGGGAAGAGGGTACCAGAGACGAGATGCAGACCCGCCTCGAGCAGCTGCTCGAACGGGTGGGCCTCAAGCCTGAAGTGACGGGACTCTACCCCCACGAACTCAGCGGCGGCATGAAGCAGCGAGCCTGCATCGCCCAGGCGATCTCTCTCGGTCCGAGTCTGATCCTGGCCGACGAACCCACCTCAGCTCTCGATGTGGTCGTGCAGCGGCAGATCATGCAGACCTTGCGGCAGCTGCAGTTGCAGCTGGACGCCACGGTGTTGCTCGTGGGCCACGACATGGGTCTGATGGCACAGTTCGCCGAGCGAGTGGGGATCATGTATGGCGGCAAACTCGTCGAAGTCGGCACCGTGGCCGACGTGTTCCGCAACCCCCAGCATCCCTATACCCAGCTGCTGATCTCGAGCATTCCTTCCTTCGACCGCCGCGGCACCTTCAAAGGCATCCCCGGGGTCGGACTGTCGCTGCTGGATCCTCCGAGTGGCTGCCTGTTCCACCCACGCTGCCCGCAGGCGATGGAGGATTGCGCCCGCCAGGAGCCCGGTCTGACACAGTTGGGACATGGACAACACGTGTCTTGCCTGCTGCATGAAAAGGAAGGCACCGATGCCACCCCTGCTTGAAGCGCAGCACGTGCGCAAGGTGTTTCGCAGCGGCGGCGGCCTGTTGCAGGCTGACTCCACCGAGACGGTGGCCGTGGACGACTTCACCCTGGCTATCGACGGAGACACACCTTCCTTCACGACCATCGCCGGCGAGTCCGGCAGTGGCAAGACGACGATCGCCCGCCTGCTGCTCGGCGTGACGCCACCCTCTGAGGGATCTGTGCGCTATCGCGGCATGGACGTCAGTTCTCTCGACCGCGACCAGACACGCGCCTTCCGTCAGGATGTGCAGGCCATCTTCCAGGATCCCTTCGAGGTCTATAACCCGTTCTACAAGATCGATCATATCCTGACGACACCGATCGAGAAGTTCGGCCTCGCCTCCTCCAGACAGCAGGCAGCCGAACAGATTGACGAGGCCCTTCGCACCGTCGGCCTGCGCCCGGAAGAGACCCTGGGCCGCTACCCCCATCAGTTGTCCGGCGGGCAACGCCAGCGGATCACAATCGCTCGAGCGCTGCTGCTCAAACCGAAGCTCATCATCGCCGACGAGCCGGTGTCCATGGTGGACGCCTCCCTGCGGGCGACGATCCTGTCGAGCCTGCACAAACTCTATACCGATTTCGGCATCTCTTTCATCTATATCACCCACGATCTGACCACCGCCTATCAGGTGAGCGATAAAATCGTCGTCCTCTACCATGGCACCGTCGCCGAGGCGGGTGATGTGGAGCATGTGATCACGGATCCGAAGCACCCGTACACCCGGGAGCTGATCCATTCGATCCCTGTCCCGGATCCAGGCAGCGCCTGGATCGAGGAAGCGGTCGAAGAGAAAGACGTCGAGGTGTCGGACGAGGCGACCGGGGGCTGTCGCTACGCCCCCCGGTGTGCCCACGGGTCAGCCCGTTGTGCGCAGATGCCGCCCCTCTACCGACTCGACGATGGCCGTGTGGCCTCCTGCGTGCTGTACGACGGGCAGGAGCCGTTGGAAAGCGGTGATCTGACCCGCATCATCGGCGCTACCCCACAAGAGGAATAACATCCCATGAGGAAGTTTCTGACGCTCGCCCTGCTGGCTCTGGTCTTCGCCGGTTGCGGCGGCGGCCAGTCCAGTGACATCCCCCGCAGCCGCACGTTGATCATGGACTGCTCCAGCGAAGGCGATTGCAGTGGCCAGATCAAGGACTACAACGCCTTCAATCCTTTCCTGTTGACGGGGATCACGAAAACGGGCTGGAACTACCTCTACGAGCCTCTCTACTTCTACAACGCCTACGCGGCGGAAGACAACATCATCCCGTGGATCGCCACCGGCCACGAGTACAACGACGACTACACAGCCGTCACGGTGCACATCCGCGAGGGGGTCGAATGGAGCGACGGTCAGCCCTGGACGGCGCATGACCTCGTCTTCACGATCAACATGCTGAAGTCGCACGCCCCGTCCCTGGGTTTCTCCACCGACATGAAAGCCTGGGTGGCGGAGGCTGTGGCAGTCGACGACTACACGGCACACATCGAGCTGACCGACTCGAACCCGCGTTTCATGTTCAGCTACTTCACCAACAACTTCGACAACGGCATCCCCATCATGCCCAAGCACATCTGGGAAGGGGAGGATCCCGAGGTCTTCAGCAACTTCGATCTGGAAAAGGGCTGGCCCGTGGTCACCGGACCCTACCGGATCAGGATCTCCGTACCTGAGCAGCGTGTGTGGGATCGACGTGATGACTGGTGGGCGGCAAAAACCGGTTTCAGGGATCTGCCCAAGGTGGAACGACTGATCTACCTGCCCTTCATGGAGGGTACGAAACGGGTGCAGAATGTCATCTCCAACACCATGGACATCAGCCTCGATCTGCGGCCTCCGAACATCCAGTCGATTCTCGACGCCAACCCCAACGTGACCACCTTCAGCGGCCGGGAGTTGCCCCACGGCTACCTCGACTGGTGGCCGGTCTGCATGGGGTTCAACAATCTTGAGGCGCCCTTCAGCGACCCTGAGATTCGCCGAGCCATCAATTACGCCATCGACCGCGAGCAGTTGGTGGCCATCGGCTGGCAGGGAGCCGGAACTCACTCACTCCTGCCACTGCCCGATTTCCCACCCATTCGGGCCTACACCGACCAGATCCAGGATCTGCTGGAGAAGTATGAAGTCGGTGTGCACGACCCCGCCAAGACGGCAGCCATCATGGAGCGCAAGGGCTGGGCGCGGGATGCCGAGGGATTCTGGACCAAGGACGGTGAGAAGCTGCAGATCGTCATCGACATCTTCAGCATCTTCAATGACCTCGCGCCGGTGCTTGTGGCCCAACTGGAAAAGGCCGGCTTCGACGCTGATTTCCGCATGACACCGGACGCCAACACCCGCATGGCGCAGGGCACGGCAAAAGCCTACATGATGGGCAACGGTGGGTCCGTGCGGGATCCCTACTTCACGCTGCGGCTTTACCACAGCCGTTTCGTGCAGCCCTCCGGTACACACGCCGAGCGTTTCTGGCGCTGGTCGAACCCGGAGTACGACCGCATCGTCGACCAGATGGGCAAGACCTCGCCGGGCGATCCGGCGTTACAGGAACTGTTCCGCGAAGCGATGGAGATCTGGCTGCGCGAGCTGCCGGCCATCCCGCTGGTGCAGTGGTATCACCGCATTCCGCACAACGAGACCTACTGGACCAACTGGCCGAGTCTGGAAGATCCGTACATCAACACGGCGTACTGGCACAACACCTTCCTGCTGTTGCTGCTGGGCCTGGAGCCGCGCGATACCGGCGGCGCCTGAGGGTGTCATTCGAGCACGGGCAGCAGGAGGCGTGATGGGTGGTCCTGATCATGGTGCACGGTGTTTGTCGCCGTCACCAGTTCGACATCGGCGAGGTCATTGCGCCCGGTGTTGTGATTGCGGTCGTGATTCGGAAAGTCGCTGGACGTGATCTCGAGCCGGATCCGGTGACCGGCGACGAAACGACAGGCCGTGGGACCCAGTTCGATGGACAGCTCGGCTCTCTCCCCCGCTGACAACAGATCGTCTTCTCCCAATCCATGGCGGTGTCGCAGCCGCACCATGCCGTAACTGACCTCGGCCGCCGGGCCCTCGTCCGCCTCGTCCACAAGGCGAGCAAAGAAATCCGTGTCGGGTGCCGTTGAGGACACGAACAGCACCACGCGTGGATAGCCCGCGATCTCAATGTCCACGGGCAACGGGGGCGTCCGGTAGATGAGAATATCGGGCCGGTACTCCAGCTGGCGACGATCTCCCGGTCCGGTAAACCAGGCCTTGCTCCAGAGCGTCGGCACCGGGTTGGTGGGGTCGTAGTCGAACCGGTCCTCGGGTGCTGCCGATGCCTGCTCCGCTGCCGTACCGAGCTGGCCCCCACCAACCGCATGCCGGGCATCGCCGCCACTGGCCAGGTGCAGCTGGGTCGTCGTCGTCTCCGGCGGCCAGGTGTCGGCGGTACGCCACCGGCCCTGGCCGCCCATGACGAAGTACCGCACAGCCGGCTCTGCCTCGATGCCGTTGTCGATCCCCTTCAACCAATGGTCGAACCAACGCATGATGACGTCGGGCAGATCCAGTGCGGCCTGTGGCCCGAAGTCGAAGTCATCGATCTGTCGTCGCCCAAGCCCCGGATGATTCCATGGACCACAGACGAGTTTCGTCGCCCGGCGTGCTGCGTCGCTGCGGCCGTTATTCTGCATGAGCTGCAGATGGCGCATGGAGTCATTGCAGTGGTCGTACCAGCCACTGAAATCGAGGTTGGGTACGTCCACTTCCTGATGGATTTGGTCGAAGCGCCAGGGCCGTCGGTCCGGTTCGGCCAGCCAGCTCTCGCAGTACTGGCGCAGGCCGGGAGGCAGATGTCGTGGAAAATCCTGCCACGGCAGATAGCCGATCCAGTGTCCTTCGCCTTCGATCTCGTCCCACAGCCGGCGAGCTTCAGCCGGGGTGTGCGGCGGCGGCCAATCGGCCCGTCGGCGAAGATCCGGGGCCATCGTCGTCAGCCACCACTTGATACGACGCCCCGGACGAAAGCCTCCGGGCCAGTCGACGGCGGTCAGTTCCAGCGGAATAGTGTAGGCGCACATGGCCTTCAGGTGGGGTGGGCGCAACTTCGCCAGCTGCCACTGCATCCAGGCGTTGTACGAGGCCCCGAGAGTTCCCACGTTGCCGTCGCACCAGGGCTGCGCCGCCAGCCACTCGACGGCATCGTAGCCGTCTGGACCATCGCCGGTGTCCGGTTCGGTGAAGGGGATGTAGTCACCCTCAGACGCGTAGCGGCCCCGCGAGTCCTGGGTGACCACGACGTAGCCGGCACGGACGTAGCGCTCGTAGCCACTCTCAGGCTTGCCGTAGGGTGTTCGCAGCAGGATCCCGGGGAACGCACCGGGAGCATCGGGACGGAACACGTGGGAGCGCAGCACGACACCATCGCGCATGGTCACGGCCACATCAGCCTCGGTCCGGATGCCGAAGGTGGCGAGCGGAGAATCTCGATCCATGCCGCAAAGGTAGGCCGTCGGACTGACGGCAACAGGTGCTTTACCGCCCCCGGCGGCTTGCGTACGTTCACGCGCCCGAACTTAGCCGACCCCCTCTCACACATCCTTGGCCAACTTGATCTGTCTCCGAGCCTACCTTGATCTGCTGCGCCGCGAGGGTGAGATCGTCGATATCGACGCTCCCGTCAGCAGCGACCTGGAACTGGCCGAGATCCACCGTCGTGTCATCGCTGCTGGCGGGCCGGCTTTGCTGTTCCGTCAGGTGGAGGGAGCTGACTTTCCCTGCGTGACCAACCTCTTTGGTACGCCGAAGCGGGTAGAGATGGCCTTCGGGCCGCGACCGGAACATTTCATCCGTGAACTGGTACAGGTCGCCCTGGATCTGCCCGCCCTGTCGGCGGGAAAGCTGTGGGGCCATCACGGCCTGGCGCGTCAGATTCTGCGGATCGGCATGAAGACGGTGTCGCGCGCACCAGTGACCGAGTGCCGACAGTCGACGCCGGACCTGACGCGACTGCCCCTGCTGAAGACCTGGCCCGAGGATGGCGGCCACTTCGTCACCTTGCCGCTGGTGTACACCGAACACCCCGAGACCGGGCATCACAATCTGGGCATGTATCGCGTGCAGCGGCACGATGGTTCCACGCTGGGCGTACACTGGCAGATTCAGAAGGGCGGAGGCTTCCACTATGACGTCGCCGAGCGTCGCGGCGAGGCCCTGCCGTTGACCCTGATGGTCGGCGGTCCTCCGGCGCTCATGCTGGCTGCCATCGGACCCCTGCCGGAAGACATGCCGGAGCTGGTTCTGGCCTCACTGCTGCAGGGAGAGCGTCTGCGGCGCACCTCGGTGACAGGGCACCCTCACGCCATTGTCGCCGAGGCCGAATTCGCCGTGCAGGGCATCGTGCCGGCGCACGCCCGCCGACCGGAGGGTCCATTCGGTGACCACTTCGGTTACTACTCGTTGCAGCATGACTACCCCTTCCTGGACGTGCAGCGTGTCTTCCACCGGAAGGACGCCGTCTTTCCCGCCACCGTGGTCGGCAAGCCACCGCAGGAAGACCTGTGGCTCGGTGACTACATCCAGGAGCTGATGGCGCCGTTGAGCAAACTCATCATGCCGGCCATCCACTCCATCTGGAGTTACGGCGAGACGGGCTACCACGGCCTGTCTTCCATCGTTGTGCGCGAACGGTACCCCCGGGAGGCGATGAAGTTCGCCTTCCGCATCCTCGGTGAGGACGCCGGCCAGCTGACGCTGACGAAGTTCCTCATCGTCCTCGATGACCCCGCCCTCGATCAGCGCGACTTCCGCCAGGTCCTGCCCTACGTGCTGGCGCGCTGTCACTTCGAGACCGATCTCATCGTGCTCGCCAATCTCGCCATGGACACCCTCGACTATACGGGACCCGCCGTGAACGAGGGCAGCAAGGGCATCCTGCTCGGTGTAGGTGACCCGGTACGCGAGCTGCCGAGCGAGTTCCGCGGTGAACTGCCGGGGGGCGCCCGCAGTGTGGCCACCTACTGTGCCGGGGCCATCGCCGTCGCCGGCCCTTCTTACTCGGATGATCCCGACTATGGCAGGACGCTGGTTGCCGACGCCCGGATCGCGGACTGGCCCCTGGTGTTCCTCGTCGATGACAGCAGCATCGTCGAACGCAACATCACGTTCCTCTGGAGTACTTTCATCCGCTTCGAGCCTGCCGCTGACATCCATGCCGCCACCTCGCGGCTGCACCGCCATCACGAAATCCTGGGAGCGCCCATCCTCTTCGACTGCCGCATGAAGCCCGGTTATCCCGATGAGCTGTTCGCCGACGACTTGACGGTGAAGAAAGTGAGCCGACGCTGGTCGGAGTATTTCCCGAAGGGTGGCGTCGACGGCGAAGAGGACCCGCTCGGGTACGCCGGATTCCGGCGGATGAGCTGATGAAGCTGTCGTTGTCGACACGCGTGGCGGAGAGCTTCCGCGACAAGCGAGAGGCCACGGTCGAACTGGAGGACCTCGCCGAGATCGCTGCCCGCGAGGGGTACTATGCTCTGTGCATGCGGGCCTCGCAGGTCGGCGTCGACGATAGCCGGGAGCGAAGTCGGGCGGTGCTGGCGATCCTGGAATCCAACGACCTGTCGGTCTCCATGGTGACAGGTGACTTCGCCATTCCGGAAAACTCGGAGGAGGGCCCCGGCGCCCTGCGCAACATCGAACCCTACCTCGACCTGGCCGATGATCTCGGCTGTGATCTGCTACGCGTATGCATGAAGACCGCCGATGACATCCGTTGGGCCCGGGACGCAGCCGACGAGGCGCAGGAGCGAGGTCTGCGCCTCGCGCACCAGTCGCACACGTTGTCGTTGTTCGAGACGGTGGAGGAGACATTGGAGGTCTTGCGCAGCGTGGGACGTTCGAACTTCGGCCTGATCTACGAACCGGCGAACCTCGAGTTGTGCGGACAACCCTACGCCGGGGCTACCCTCGAAGCGCTGGTTCCGTGGATCTTTAATGTCTACCTGCAGAACCAGCGCCTCCATGCAGGCGGCGCCGATCGTCTGAACACCTGGTGCCGTGGCGCCGTGCAGTTCGATCAGTGTCCTTTGTGGGAGGAGGGTGGGATCGAGGTAGCCCGCATCATCGAGGAACTCGACAGACTGGCCTACAAGGGCTACGTCACCGTACACCAGGCCTCGGCCGGGCTCGGGGGCGCCGAAGAAGCGGCGCGCCGCTCGGCGAAATTCCTCAGCGATATCGGCCCCTTCGAAGACAGGAAAGCGCCTCGATGAGCCTGGAAGATCTCGCCTTTACCCCGCTTCATGAACAGGCCCGCCTCATCGCCCGGGGCGACCTGTCTCCCGTCGAGCTGGCCGAGCTCTATCTCGATCGGATCAGCACCTTTGACCCGGCACTCAACGCCTTCCTCACCGTCACGGCCGACCGCGCCCTGGCCCTGGCGCAGGCGGCGGAAACCGCCATGGCCGCTGGTGGGCGTCGCGGACCGCTGCATGGGATCCCGCTGGCTCTGAAGGATCTGTTCGACGTGTCCGGGCTGGCGACCACGGGAGGCTCTGTCGTACTGCAGGACAATGTCGCCGACTGCGACGCCACCGTGACCCGGCGCTTGCTCGAAGCCGGTGCCGTCCTGCTGGGCAAGACACAGATGGTGGAATTCGCCTTCGGCGGCGCCGGCATCAACCACCACCACGGCACCCCGTGGAATCCCTGGGATGGTTCGGTTCATCGCCTGCCCGGTGGCTCGAGCAGCGGTTCGGCTGTGGCCGTGGCTGCGGGACTGGCCTCGGTCGCTCTCGGCAGCGACACGGGTGGCTCGGTGCGTATCCCCTCGTCGTTCTGTGGTCTGGTGGGGCTCAAGCCGACCTTCGGCCGCGTCAGCTGTGCCGGCGTGCTGCCCCTGGATCCGACCCTGGATTCGATCGGTCCCCTGGCCCGTTGTGTCACCGATGCCGCCCTCGTCTACAACGTGATCGCCGGGGCAGATCCCTCTGACAGGGACACGCTGGCGGCACCGGCCTTTCTGCCGGCCGATGACGTGGAGGGTGAGATCAACGGCATGCGGCTGTGTATTCCGCGGGAGTACTTCTGGGCAGATGTGGAGCCTGAGGTGGAAGCCGCCGTGCGGGCCACGGCCGGGGTCTTCGCCGAGCTTGGCGCCCATGTCGACGAAGTCTCTCTTGACGAGCTGAACCGTCTCGGCGATTTGCGTTCGTACAAGAACCTGACGGCCGTGGAGACCTGTGCGAGCTACGGTTCGCTGCTGGAGGGAAGGGGCGCGGACTTCGACCCCATCGTGCGTGAACGTATGGTCGACGGCTTCGACGTTTCGGCCGTCGAGTACCTTACGGCGCGGCGCTTCCGCGACGACCTGCAGCGCGACACCGTAACCGCGCTGGCCGACATCGACGCTCTGCTCGTACCGACCACACCCTTCACCGCGCCGGCCGTGGATGAATGTGACGACGGGGGACCGGAGTACTGGCGCGTCAACGGCATGTGTCTGCGCAACACGGCAGCGGCCAACCTGCTGGGACTGTGCTCGATCTCTCTGCCCTGTGGGTTCACGCGCGAAGGCCTGCCGGTCGGGCTCATGCTCATCGGACGCCCCTACGAGGAAACCCGATTGCTGCAGCTGGCTCGGGCGTTTGAAGCGGCCACCGACTGGCATCAACGTCGTCCCGAGCTGTCAGACTGATCGCTAGTGCTCTGTTAAGGAGTAGACCTTGTGAAATAAGGTCGCCGATGAACCCGGGTCGCAAGGCGCGCGATCGAGTCGGGTCGGTGGACCCGTCGAGTGAGCGCAACGCCGCGAGCCGGGATTCATCGGTGGCCGAATACAAGGTTCGCTCCTTGACAGAGCACTGATATGTATTGACCCTCCGCAAGGTCTCGGAGGCTCCCATGTCGAGGTTTCTTGGTTGATGGTGTCAGTTCGGTGCCTGTGTCTCCAGTGGCCTGCGTGGGAGGGACGGCGAATGACGACGGTCGATCA
>DASCMS010000001.1:0-25151 GCA_036011085.1 Candidatus Latescibacterota bacterium | reverse complement strand
AGATCAACCTCGAGCGGATGGGTATCATCTACAAGACGGTCTACCACCGTGGTCGTCCCATATTCCGGGGTGACAGGCGTACGGGCTTTCTCGTCTTCGATCCGTTGCCCGAGGCCAACGAGGATCTCGTCCTCATTTTCAAGGACTTCATTCTCTCCTTCGACGCCAGTGGCAACCCGGAAGAGACGGTCGATGTGGAGTTCAGCTTTGACGTGAACCAGCGAGTCATCGAGGTCGCCAAGAGTGAGGGGCAGGGAGAGGGTTGATCGCATTTACCAGGCCCAACATGGCGCCAACCAGTACCAGGAGCCGGAAGCTCATTCCGGCTCCTGTTTTTTTTGCTCTGTGGTTGGTCAGTGGCGTACTCACCGGCTGCGCGTCTCCTGGCGAGGACGGACCTTCCCTGCTGGCCACCGTCGGCGACCTGCAGATAACCGACGCCGAAGTGCAATCCTTTACCGAACGCATCGGGGCCGAGGCGGCAGGTCGACTGTCGGTTGAAGAACTGGTGCAGACGCTGATCGATCGCCAGCTTCTGACCCGCGAGGCCCAGGAGCAGGGGCTGCAACAGGATGCAGATCTGCAGAGGCGTCTCGCAGAGAGCGAAACCGAAGAACTCGCCCGGATGATGTTGAGCCGGCAGCTGCAGGCGGCGACGGTCACCGAACAAGAGGTCAGCCGCGCCTTTACCGAGCAGGGATGGAACGAGCAGGTCCGTGCCCTTGAGATCTTTGTCCCCACAGTTTCTCTGGCGAGGCAGGTTCTGCAGCAGGTGGCAAGTGGCAGGGACTTCATGGATGTGGGTCGTCAGTTTTCTGTCGATCCGTACTACAACGTCCCGTCCGGCGAGGCCCGGCAGTCGGTGTATCAGGCCTACGATCGTCCTCGCGTCATCGTCGAGGCTCTGTTCCGTCTACCCGTGGGGGGCGTCTCAGAGCCTTTACCACAGCACGGTGGGTTCGTCATCGCCGCCGTGGCCGATCGCCGCAAGGTCGACCTGCCGGAGGTCCATGAGGAGATCGCCGAGGCATTGATCGCTGAGAAACGCAAGCAGCTGCGCAATTCCTACCTGCGGCATCTGAAGTGGGATTTCCGTACCAGTTTCCATCCCGAAGGCATGGACCTGGTGGTCGCCGTGTTGCGGGGCGAGACTCCCGGCAGCGACCTGGAGGCAGCCCAGCGTCAACAGCCTGTCTATGCCTTCGAGGGCTTCGAGATGGATGTGGCCGAGGTCCTGGACGCCGTCGGGACGGCACGAGCCAGCTGGCCTGAGGTCGACGCGGACGCGGTCAACAAGAAGCTTTCGGAGGGGCACTTTCCCAACCTGCTGATGGCCAGGGATGCCCGGCGAAAGGGCGTGGACAAGACGGAGGCCTTTCTCGCCTGGCGTCGGGCGCAGCAGCAGGACCTCATGCTGCTCGGTCTCCGCCAGAGCGTGATCGACGAGGACGCCGTCGTGCAGGAGGAAGACCTGCAAGCCTTCTACGAAGACAACAAGCAGCGCTTCCGCGCCGCGCCCTGGGTCCACATCCAGGAGATTCTGGTCGAGGATCCGGAGCTGGCCCGCGACCTGGTCACGCGGATTGCCGAGGGCGCTGATATGGCGTCATTGGCGCAGGCTCACAGCCAGCGAAAAAAGGAAGACGGGCTGCTGGATGTCTCGACGTCACACACGCCGATGTACGGCGAGGTCTGGATGAATGCGGTGATGAACGCGCCCCTGAATGAGGTTCGTGGCCCCATCAAGACCACGGGAGGCTACTCCGTTTTCACGGTTCTGGAGAAGCATCCCGAGATCTTCCATACCCTCGAGTCGGACCGCGTGCGTCGGTCGGTCACCCGTGACGTGCGGCAGCAGAAGGAGCGGCGGGCCTTCAATCGCTATCTGGAGGCGTTGCGTCAGAAGTACGCCGGACAGATCACGGTCTACGAGGAGGCGCTGGCGTCTCTGCGCGAGGCCCCCGAGCCCACCTGATTACCCGCTGCCAGGCGAGGTCAGCGGCGCTGTGGGGCGGGCAGGGCGGCTCCGTCGCGGGCGCAACGGAAGCCGATATCGACGTCGGTCGACAGCGGGTGATAGGGCTCCCGGTTGCTCGAGCGCATGAGGGTGGCATCGAACCAGTGTGAACCGCCGCGAAGCACGCGGAAGGTGCCACTGTCCGGGCCCAACGGGTTGTCGGAGCCTGCCGTGGCATAGTGGTGTTCGTGGTACCAGTCGGCAACCCAATCGAAGACGTTCCCCGCCATATCCCAGGCCCCGTAGGGCGATACCCCGTCAGGATAGGCGTCGACGGGTGTGGTCCGCATGATGCCGCCGTCACCGTAGTTGGCCTTGCCACGGTCGAACTCTTCGCCCCACGGGAAGGTCCGTTGGTCCACGCCACGAGCCGCTTTCTCCCACTCGGCTTCGTTGGGCAGGCGCAGCCCCGCCCAGCGGCAGTAGGTATCGGCATCGTTCCAGTACATGCAGTTGATCGGATGATCGTCCGGCATGGAGGTATACCAGTTGCACAGGCTGGCCGACGTCGGGGGGGCACAGGTGCCCTCGTCGACACAGGCGCGGTACTGTCCTACCGAGACTTCGAAGACGTCGATGAAGAAGGCATCCAGAAAGACGGCCCGAACGGGCTGTTCATCGGCGTCGCCGTCATCGGATCCCATGATGAAATCACCTGCCGGCACCAGGACCATCTCGTGGGTCACGTCCGCTGGCGCCGACCAGGAGAAGGGCTCACCCAGTCCGGTGGCCGGGCTCGAGACGTCGCCGGAGTCGGCGCCCACATCGACCACCGACGTGGTGCTGTTTCCGGGCGTGGGCCTGTTATCGACAACGGGACGTTCATCCGGAGAGACGTCCGAGATCGCTCCAAGGGAGACGATCTGCAGGTCCTGGCGTTCGCCGAATCGCTCGCGGATGTCGTAGGGATTGTTGACGGCAACGTAGAGCGAGGCCGTCGTCGGATCGATCGTGGCACAGCTCGTCGGCGTTCCCACCAGACGATGGGTGCTCACGGGAGTGAGGTCGTCACGATCATAGAGAACGGCGAAGCCGGAGACTCGGGTATCATGGGCCGAGTCAGCGGCAACGACGACGACGTGTTCGCCCCAGCTGGTGACGGCCCGTGGAAACGCACCCGTGTACAGTTCGGCCACCTTCATCATGTCTGACGTGGCAAAGACCTCGACATAGTCCACCTCGAAGTTCATCTGGCTGTTGAGCAGCCCATGAGAGATGACGTGTTCGGGCGTGGCAAAGAAGTCGGTGCTGACCGTATAGAGACGCTGACCATCCTCGCTCAGATGCAGGTCGAGAACCGGACCCTCGGCGTCGACCTCGCCCACGAGGCTGGCCTGTGAGCCGGAGATGTCGTACTGGTGGATGCTGCGGTGAGTGGCGACGTAGAGCAGCTGAGATCCGGCATCCACTTCGAGCAGGCCGAGGGTGGGCAGGGCCTGCTCTTGTCCGGAGGCGACGCGGAGCGTCCGACCGTACGTGGTGAACCCCTTCCAGAACTCCAGGATCGAGGTAACGTAGAACTGCTGTTCATCGGCGGCGGCCAGGTAGGCAGGCGAGAAGGACAGCCTGACCGGGGGCAGGAGGCTGAGACTTTCCAGATCGACCACCGCGATATCGGAACCGCCAGACAGAGCCACGTAGAGCAGTTCGCCGTCGGGAGCCATACTCAGGTCCGAGGGCCGAGATCCGACGGAGAACTGGCGCTCCACACGCCCCGCCACCGCATCGATCACAACCAGCTGGCCATTGTCGAAGTCTGTCGCGTACAGACGCTGGCGGTCCGGGTCCGCCACGATTTCGGTCAGGGTGGTACCCACGGGGATCACCGGAAGCTCTCCCTCGTCACGTCCCCAGACGTCCCGCCCAGCAGTCGGAACGTCGGTCCGGCAGGCCGCCAGGAGCAAGAGCAGGAGCAGGAAGATCAGCGGTCGGCGGCAGGCGGGTGTCATCCTATAACGATAACCCGGTGTCCGGAAAGGTCCAATCCTGTCGATCTATCTCTGAGACACGTAGGCTTCACGGCGCATAGTAGTGCAGCTGCACGATCAGCGATCCACCTTCTGCCGAGCGGTGGAGCCACAGCCCGCGCAGCGTCATCAGGTAGGGAAGAGACCTGCTGACGCCAACGGTTGTCTCGGTGTCGGTAGCGACCGTCGAGGAGTGCCAGCGGCGCACCTGGGCCACCAGTTGCCAATGGGGGCTGTGCGGCAGTATCTGCGACAGCCGGACGAGGAAACCCCAGACGGGGTGGTGACTGTCGGCTCCGAAGCTGGCCTCGCCCATCAGCGCCGTGAAGGGCTCGTGGTAGTGGTAGACGGCATCGGCGGCCAGGCGCCAGCCGTTGACACGACTGTCATCCGGTACGGACACCGTGCCGAAGAGCCCCGAAACACCGTAGCGCACGTCCCGGAAGCTGGGTACACCAACCCGACCGCTGAACAGGGGACGTCGGGCCGGGCGTCTCCCGGTGCCGGCGAGGGACCAGGTAGCGGCGCCCTCATAGACAAAACCCCGGGCGTAGGCCCTGGTGGCAAGACCCCATTCCCGCAGTACTCTGAGATCGAGATCGAACAGCGGCAACAGCGGTGTGCTGCGCAACTCGAGGGCTGGCGTCAGGCCGTAGGCCGGGGACAGGCGGCCCATGCGGACCTCCGCGTCGGCGGTGGGATCGGAGAGCCGCAGCCAGGCTTCTCTGATGCCCGGCTCCCACCGTCCCTTCGGCGTCTGGGCAAGTCCGGCGTACAGGTCGAAGACGTCTCTCGACAGTCCGCGGGGCGTTGACGGGTCGAACTTCTGGAGGTATTCGAAACCGACGAAGGTCAGCGGTGCCCGGCGTGAGGAGGCAACACTGATCTCGCGATAGAGCAGGCCGCCAGGATCGCCGCGCACCTGTGACGACAGGGCCAGGGCGACGATGAGGATCGCCAGGGCCCGGCGCCGCGACCGACTAGAAATGAAAGCCGGCTCGCAGTGTGACACCTTGAAGGTGGTCCTTGCGCCAGTCCCGGCCGCCGCCAGCCAGGTAGTCAGACAACCAGCCCTCTCGCCGAGCGTCGTCGTCGTCGAATCGTTCCACCAGATACCCGGTGGCCAGCGTCGCCGGCAGGACGTCGAGGTCGTATGTGATCTCAGCGCCGGCGCGCAGTCCGGTGGGTTCGAACTGTCCGTACCATCGTTCATCGAGTCGATCGGAACGGTACAGCATGGTGAACTGGTAGCGGCCCGACGCTTCGGTTCGCACCCGCGGAAACCAGGCCGCCTCGCCCCCCAGGTGCAGGCCCTCGACGAGTCGGATTCTCGAACGGACGCCCAAGCCCCAGGCCGACAGTTCGGCTACCGTACTCTCCAGCCCTTCGCCGTAGAGGCGCTGGTCAGAGTCCAGTTCGATACGGGAGGCGTGCTCGTAGCGCGCGAAACGGTAGATCAGCGCTGCCGTCAAAAACGGCAGCGGGTGAAACTCGAAAGCGGCGTCGAGCGTTTCCCTGCGGTCGTCCAGGCTGTAATTTCTGCGGCTGTGATAAACGGGGTCGTCGAGGGGTACTGCCCCCACGGCGGCGAAGTCGCCGGTCAGATAGGTGAGTCGGGCCGACCAGCGGTCCCCGAGAATGAATCGCGCTTCGGGACCGGCGAGCCCGGTGGCGGACCGCATCTGCGAGTCGCCCCAGTGCCAATCGCCATACAGGTAGCGTACGTCTACATCGAACTGCATCTGTGCCGCAAGCGAGGGCAACGGCACGAACAGGGCACAGAGCACAGCCAAGTGGCGTACGAAGTGGAGGAGTCGGCAGGGCATTGTCACACGATAGCCTCCCGACAACCGGCGGACAAGGTCCAGAGGAGACGAGTACACGATGTCACGGGTGGATCTGAACGATGAGTAGGGGAATCGGAGCGATCGCTCTGGTGGGAGCGCTGGCCATGATCGCGGTGATGTCGATCGGCGATCCGATGGCCGTGAGTGTTACGGTCCAGCGTCTGTTCGGCTGGCAGTCGGACAAGGCCGCCGAAGCCCGTCTCGTTCCGGAAGTGGCTGCCCGGCAACTTCGCTTCCTGGCGTCGGGGACGACCCCCGAGGAGGTACGCCAGGAGATTGAAAGGTTCTCCGGATTCGGCTCCCGAGTTGCCGGATATCCCGGCGCCGACCGGGCACACGGGTACATCCGTGACCGATTTCGACGACTCGGGCTGCGCGACGTACGCAGCGATACCTTCGAAGTGTCGGTGCCGGTGGATCAGCAGGTAGGCGCGGTGGCTGTCTCCGGAACCATGGGTCGGTCCCTGCCTGCCTACAGCCTGTGGCCAAACGGCGTGCGCACCTCCACCGTGGCCCCTGGTGGTGTCAACGGCCCCCTGATCTACGCCGGCGGCGGGTCCTGGCAGGAGCTCGAAGGCAAGCCGGTGGAGGGCAGTATCGTGCTCCTCGATTTCGGCTGCGGTCAGCAGTGGCTCAGCGTCGCCAGTCTGGGCGCCCGGGCGATCCTGTTCTTCGACAACGGCGAGGTGAATCGCGAGCAGGCGGCGGACAAGTTCCTGAAGGTACCCGTGGACATCCCCCGTTTCTGGGTCGATCGGCAGGACGCCGAGGTGATGTTGCAGCGTATCGCTGAAGAGGCACTGGTTGGCGGCTATCCCACAGCGCGCGTCGATGGTCGCATGGACTGGGAGTCAGCGCCGGCGTACAACGTCTATGGCTGGCTGCCCGGCCATGACGGTGACATGCCGCCGCAGTCGCGGGAAGGCGAGCAGAAGTGGAAGGATCAGGTCCTCGTCATCCAGGCCTACTACGACGCCGCATCCGTGGTGCCGGCGCTGGCCCCGGGAGCGGAAAACGCTGCCGGCATTACGGCTCTGCTCAAGATCGCCGAGGTCCTGGCACGATACCGGCCGGACTACACCGTGCTGTTTCTGGCCACGTCGGGTCACTTCGAGGGCCTGGCGGGGATCAACGATTTTCTCTATCGACACACTCGGACAAGTGACTATTTCCGTGAGCGGATGGATCCGGAGCAGGTCATCGACTTCGACCTGATGCTGTCGCTGGACCTGTCGAGCCATCAGGACCAGACGATCACATTCGGCAACGGCACGTTCTATGCGCCACGCTGGGAGACGGACAACTACGTC
This sequence comes from Candidatus Latescibacterota bacterium, assembly GCA_036011085.1. GTDB lineage: Bacteria > Latescibacterota > UBA2968 > UBA8231 > UBA8231 > UBA8231. The sequence goes on along the minus strand of DASCMS010000001.1, from coordinate 18,010 downwards.
AAGTTCATGCTGACGCCGTACTCCAAGCGACTGAGTCTGGCGGTGCGCGAGATCTTCGGTGACAGCCTGCGGCACGTGGAGGGGGTCGCGCCGCCGAAGCGCACGTGGAAGAACTACATGCCCGTACCGCTGGCCTTTGCCAGCGAGGCGGCCACCTTCGTCGGCCAGAAAGCCCTGGCAGCTGCCACTCCCAATGATGCCCGCCAGTGGTGGGACACGCCGTTGGATACACCCGACCGCGTCGACTACACCAATCTGGCGCGGCAGATCGAAACCCTTACCGCCATGGCCCTGTGGGCCGGCAAGGACCCCGGTCTTCTGCGACCCACCAAGCTCGAGCTCGAGGACTATGGCCACAGTCTGGCGGGAAACATCTACTGGTTCGACCGCAGTGTGAATTTCGCCGTGCCGCAGAAACCCGTACCGCAGGCTCTGGTGACCTACCAGCAGCTGGGGCCGAACTCGGTGGGGGGCGTGCGCTCACTGATCGTCGACCGTGCCGACGAGGACGGCCGGTTCGCTTTCGACATCATGCGCAATCGATTCAGCAACACGATCAAAGCCTACCAGGTCGATGCCGTCACCGGAGCCATCACCTCGGCGCCGGACATGGGTCAGGAGGGGGACGAGACCTATCCGACGGAGCATCCGTGGGGATGGTGGGAAAACGAGATGCTCCAGGTGCTGTTCGAGTGTCGCCCCCTGAGTCTGTTCGAGACGGTGGACTCGCGGTACCTGTCCGTACTCGACCATGTGACGGTGTTGAATGCGCGCGATGGAGTGCCCCAGTCCTGGGGGGCTGATTTCGTCGAAGACCAGAGCCTGGAGGAAGGTAAAGTCTCCCTGGCGGCGGTCATCTACGGCCAGCCCGGCACGCGGGTCAAGGCGCTGCTGAGTACGAGCCTGTTCGGTGTCCCCTACCTGTTGACGGGGGCCCCGAAGGGCTGGCTGACCGAGCCCATCGAAGCGTCTGAGATGGACAATGACCTGCTGCAGCGCGCCTATGGCAACGGCTACCCGGTGGAGCGGAATGTCCTGCTGCGGCCGGCGTACCTGGCGGCGCAGGATATGTGGCTGCTGGACGACGCGAGGATCAAGCAGCTGGCGCACTATGGCGTGCGCAATGACAAGTTCATGCGCCTGCACGAGGATGCCAGGCAGGCACTTCTGGACGCCGGCCAGCACCTCGAGGCACGCCGGTACGCAGCCTACAAGGCGGACGTGCGCCGGGCATGGGGACTGGAGACGCGCGGCTACCCCGACATCAAGTCGACGGCGGATGATACCGTGTACGGCGTCATCTTCTATTTCGCCCTGTTGCTGCCATTCTCCTTCTTCTGTGAGCGCCTGTTCTTCGGTTTCGCCGATATCCGCAGACAGCTGCTCGGCGCGGCAGCCTTCTTCATCGGCATCTTCGTGCTGATGGGTTTCATCCACCCGGCCTTCAAGCTGAGTTCATCACCCTATGTGATCTTCCTCTCCTTCGTCATCTTCGCCATCGGCGGTACCGCTCTCATCATGCTGCTGAGCCGCTTCACGCGCTCCATCGCCGAGCGCAAGCGGCTGGCCGCCGGTGTGCACGAGGCGGACATCGGACGTCTCAGCGCTACGGCCGCGGCGGTGTCACTCGGCATCTCGAATCTGCGCAAGCGTCCCATACGCACGTTGCTGACGGTGATGACCATCACCATCCTCACCTTTACGGCGCAGGCCTTCACCTCGGTCCAGACCTACCTGAAGTTCTACCAGATCCCGCGCCACACCGAGGCCACGTACGATGGCGCCCTGCTGCGGGACCGCGGCTGGCGGGGCATGCAGCTGTCCGTCCTCGACTACGTGCGCTCCGCCTTCGGTGATGAGGCCCGTGTCATTCCCCGGTCCTGGTATCACACCAAGAAGATCGGCGAGCGGGAGTACATCGACCTCGAACGCACCGAGTCAGGGAGCCGCTACTCCAGCTTCGCCTACGCCCTGATGGGGGTGACACCGGGCGAGACGGTCAGCGGTGTCGACGGTCAGCTGGTGGGCTCCCGCAGCCGCTGGCTCGAACCGGGCGACAGCGACGACGACGTCTGCATTCTGCCGGAAGCCATGGCGCAGATCGTCGGTATCGATACCAGCGAGGTGGGCACGGCGACCGTCCGCTTCATGGGTCGGGACTGGCGCGTCATCGGTCTGCTCGACGGTGATGGCGTCGACGGGCTGCACGATCTCGACGGCGAAGGCCTGACACCGGTGGATACGGTGAAGGAGGCCAAGAAGATGGAGCAGATGGAGGGTATGGATCCACGGCTGCAGGATACCTCCTCCATCGAGACCTTTTCGCACCTGTCGGCCAACAATGTCATCTTCCTGCCGTTTCAGAAGGTCATCGACCTGAACGGCCGACTGCACTCGGTGGCCATCACCGGTTTCGGGGACGTGGAAGAGCTCAAGAGTGAGGTGGAGGAGTTCGTTACCCGCGTCGCCCTGCCGTTGTTCGTGGGCAGTGACGGCGAGGTGCGAGTGTACACATCGATGGGGTCGGCATCACTGGCGGGTGTGGCCAATGTCATCGTGCCCATGCTGATCGCCGCCCTCATCGTTCTCAACACCATGATGGGCGCCGTCTACGAGCGCGACCGCGAGATCGGCGTGTACAGCTCTGTCGGTCTCGCCCCGAGTCATATCGCCTCGTTGTTCATCGCCGAGGCGCTGGTCTATGCGACGATGGGTGCCGTCCTGGGGTATCTGCTAGGACAGTCGATCACCCTGTACATGGCACGCCAGGGGCTGATGGGGGGTATGTTCATGAACTACTCCTCCCTGTCTGCCATTTTCTCCACCGTGATCGTCATGGCCACCGTCGTCGTGTCGACCCTCTACCCGGCGCGCCGGGCAGCGGACATGGCAGTACCCGACGTCACGCGTCAATGGAGATTCCCCGAGCCGGACGGGGACGACTGGCACTTCGATTTTCCCTTCACAATCGGTCGGGCGGACGCGCTGGGCATGTGCAGCTACCTGCGCCGCATCTTCCGGTCCTATGGCGAAGGCTCGGTGGGTGACTTCATGACGGAGAGTGTGGCGCTGGCCGCCGAGGAAACGACCGGCACCGATCAGGATCCCACCTACCGTCTGCAGATGATGGCCTGGCTGGCGCCCTATGATCTGGGTGTGAGCCAGCAGGTATTGCTGCGGACGACGCCGACGGATGACATGGATGGTGTCTATCGCATCGAGATGGAAATCCGTCGCGAGAGTGGTGATGTGGCTTCGTGGAAGAGACTGAACACGAATTTCCTCGGCGTGCTGCGCAAACGGTTCCTCGTGTGGCGCACCGTCAGTGACGAGGTGCGGGCAGAATACCACGCCGAGGGACGGGATCACATCAGCGAGAGGTCACCCGCGTGAACTCACCCGTGCAACACCGGATGTCCGATGCCCGCGGCAACGGTAGGTGCCATGGGTGTCCAGCGCTGGCTCCCCGTCGTCCCGGTGCGCTCGTCACCCGTGCAGGACCGGGTGTCCGTTGCCGTGGAAGAAGATCATGTCGACGATGAAGGAGATGCCGACGGCGGCGAAGTGGCCGAGGATGAGCCCGATGAAGAAGGGCGCCGCCTTGCGATATAGTTCGATCCCGCCGAAGCGCATGATCGCGGATTTTGCCACCCAGGCGATGAAGATCGCCGCCGCCTGATTGCGGATCATCCAGACAGCTGAGATCGCCAGCCCCGCCGGATGCAGGGGCCACCACGGCAATCGGTACTGCAGGAAAGTGAGCAGGCTCATGGCTGCTGCACCGATGCCGAAGAGCACGTGCTTGGCCGACTCGAAGACCTGCGGATCCTTGATATTCTTCGTCGCCTCGTCGAAGGAGCGCACGCCGGCCCCCGAGGTCACGCGGAAGAACCAGGAGCTGAAGTTGGAGGCTCCCTGGTCGTAGGCCATGGTGATGACGTAGAGGATGGTGGCGGCGAAACCGACGATGAGCGCGATGAGAATCGCCGCGCCAAGGCTCCGCCGGCTGATGTGCATCACGTCGTGCAGTTTGGTGGCATGCGCTGCCGAGGGCATGAAGATCGACTGCACGTCGCCGAAGAAGGCGTAGGACAGCCCAAGACCGACAAAGCTCGACGCACCGATGTTGCTCGGGCCCAGCAGGCCCATGGTCATGGCCTGCGAGACGATCGGTGTCGTCAGGTAGTAGATCCCGGCCTGCACGACGAGGCGTGTGATCCCCAGGTAGGCGATGAGCACGAAGGCCAGCCAGAGAATGGCCACGGGGTACGACATGCCCGCCTGGTGCAGCCAGCAGATCATGTAGACGAGGCCGAGCAGAATCCCGATGACAGCCACACGGTAGGGAAGCAGCTCCCGCGAGTCGTCCACAGGGTGGTCCCTGTTCCAGGCCTTCAGAGCCACGTCCCGCAGGTGGTCACGGGCCATCCACAGTCCCCACAGAACCATGGCGACAAAGGCGCCCCAGCACTGCCATGACGTCGACGGCAGACCCCAGACCCAGGCGTCCGCCTTGGTGATCCCCAGACCGAAGCGGTTGATCAGCCCCTCCTCGATCAGGGTGAAGACGTAGAAGAACCAGATCGAGAAGGTGACGTTGAGATTGACGAAATACATGAAGCCGATGACGGGGAAATACAGCCGGACATTGATCGAGGGGAAGCCGTGGGCGATCTTTACCGGGTACTGCCATTCGATCCTGGGGAAGAAGTGGTAGAAGAAGCCGACGATGTTCCACAGGGCGATGAACAGCGGGATGGCCAGGCCGATCCAGAACAGTCGTGAGCCCATGACCGTCGGCAGCAGTCGGCGTCCGTCGCCGTCCTCCACCAGTGCCAACGGCACCTGCGTGAGCGGGTAGGAGAGGCGCTCACGCTCCACCCACTGACGGCGCAGGATGACGACCAGGGTGAGGGAGACGAAGTAGAGAGTGAAGATGAAGCTGAGCCACCAGAAGAGGGGCATGACCCAGGCGTCCAGCAGGGTGCCCCACGGTGTGGCCACCCCGTACGGCAGCCCCTCGAAGAACCAGGTCATGGCCAGACCCTCGTTGGAGGGAATCAACCATGCGGGCAGATGCGGCAGGATGTGCGTCCCCCACTGATTCTCGGGAGAGGCGAAGTAGTGGGGCGTCGTGGGGATGGCCAGGACGAAGCCCATCATGAAGATGGGCACACCGATGACGACGAGGCCCATGACGGCGACGGTGATCAGTTCCTGCGGTCTGAAAGCCCAGCCCGGGCGAGCCTTCTTCAGCAGGCCATTGAACAGAATGAGACAGAGGAAGGGAAAGCCGACGCCGATGGGGAAGAAGGACCAGGTGATCTCCGACGACCCGAGCACCCAGATCGCGTACGGCGCGCCGAGGCACACGAGCAATACCTGGATGATACCGACCGCCAGTGAGCGCAGGGTCAGGCCGCTCGGCTGGGGGGGCTCGTTCACTCGGTGGCTCTCTCGATCGGGGCCAGCGGTCCGGTCAGCACCGTCTGCGCCCAGGTGGCATCATCGTCGCCGGTTCCATACATGATGAAGTGACCACCGTAGGGTCCGCCATCGGGGTCACAGTGGACGATCTCGAGGCCGTACACATGGCCGATCTGTGGCGCCTGCCAATCCGGGTCACTGACGCCGAAGGTGGCGGCCATGTTCACCCGCGCTTCGAGCCGGAAGTCGCCGCTGCCGTCACCACGGGGATCGACGATCACGGCATAGTCGACGGCGTCCTCGGGGATGGGTTCTTCCACATAGCTGTCGGTCGTGGTGCCGTGCCGCCACCAGGCGCCGTAGTCGGGGCGCGCCTCGTCGGCGATGAAACAGAAGGCGTTGGCACCGCGGGAAAACGTCTCCGGCACCGCATCGCGGGGGGCTTCGACGAACCAGCAGATCGAGTCCTTGAAGTACCAGCGCTCCGGTTCGTGCTCGGGATCGGTAACATCGTTGACGTTGTCACGTACCGTGGCGCCCATATAGAACCAGGTGTCATCCCACGCCGTGTAGTAGCGGGCGGCCAGGTCGTCGTCGGGGTGGGGCTCGGGGGCGGCATCGCTGCCGTGGTCGGTGAGCCGATTGCGCCACACCTGGAACCAGGGTTCATGAGAAAGCCTCTGAATGTCCCAGACACCGTCCGTGAACGCCGCATCACGCCACTCGGAAAGGTCGCCGTCGATGGCCGGCGCCTCCGTCAGGTAAGGCAGGTACAGGACGGGCGTGTCGGGGATCTGCTCTGCCCGGGCGGGGCCTGCTAGAAGAGCACCCGCAAGAATCCCGATCCAGGCGGTTCGTAACGTCGACATGATGGACCTCCACGACACTAGGGAATCGGTATGGTATCAACGGCAACCCCTGCCCGCAAGCCGCGCCGCGCCTGACTGCATGAACACGTACATTGCCCGGCATGGCACTCCGCCAGACAAGCATCGAACCGATGGTCCGGTCGAGCCGCGTGTGGCTTTCACTGTTGCTGCTGGCCGCCTGCAGCAGCGTCGGCACGATGGGTCAGTTCTACTACGAGGACGGCGACTTCGAGAAGGCTCGCGGCGAGTTCGAACGGGCTGTCGAGGCCAGGCCAAACGATCCGGTGGCCTCTTTCTGGCTCGGCAAGACCTATGCCGAACTCGGACAGTTCGAGCCCATGCGTCTGGCCTGGGAGGCATGTCTGGCCAGCAGCCTGCGCTACGCCGAGGATATCGAGAATCTCACGGCGGAGTACTGGTCCATGCAGCAGGCGGACGGCACCGCCAGGGCAGAAGCCACACCGGCTGACTATCGTGGCAGTCTCGCAGCCTTCCGCGACGCCCTCGCCATCGATCCGGGCAACACCAGGTCACTCCAGGGTCTGGCCTACGTGTTCATGCAGATCGACAGCGTCGACCAGGCCCGGGGCATCTACGAGCAACTGATCAAGGACAACCCCGCAGATCCGGCTGCCTATCAGGCCCTCGGTTCGATTCATCTGCAAGCCGGTCGCTACGCAGAGGCGGTCGACTATGTCGAGCACACGGTGGCCATGGACCCTTTCGACACCGAGGCGCTGCGTCTGCTGGGATTCGTCTACGAGAACCTGGAGCGATACGCCGAAGCGGTGGAGGTGGCAGAGCAACTGGCGGCCCTGGCCCCCGAGGATCTGGCCATCTGGGTACGCCTCGGAAGGCTCTACGACCGCGTGGGAGAACCGGAACGCTCCGAGCTGGCCTACGCCCAGGCGCTGGCCCTGGATCCGGCCGATGCAGCGGCCCTCGGTGGCGTGGCGCACCTGCGGGTAGGGCTGGGAGATGATGAAGCGGCGCTACCCCTGCTGGAGCTGCTCACCGTGCTGAGTCCGGAAGACCGGCAGGTGTGGCTCGAACTGGCGCGGATCTACCGGGAGCGCGGCCTGCACGAACACAGTGCCCGGGCCCAGCAGCGGGCGAGCGGACCGGCCTCAGGGCAGGTTGACCCGGAAGAGGCCGCCCCTGCCGCCGTCGTCATCGACGACGAAGACGGATCCGTCACCACGGACGGCGACTGACTGCAGCCGATTCTCACCGAGCTCGGTGTCGATGGTGCGCACGAGTGCCCCCCCGCCATCAAACTCGACCAGGGCGCCATCGCCGTAGCTGGCGACCAGGATGTTCCCCGATGGCAGCTGGGCGATGCCCACGGGTCGGTTCAGGCCGGCGTCAGCGTAGGTTTCCAGCTCACCATCGGCCCACACCAGCACGCGGTTGGCGGCGGTCTCGGCGATCAGCAGACGACCCGAGGCATCGACGAACAGGTGGGCGGGCAGGACTTCATCGGTGACCAGCAGGTTCTCGGCGATGATCTGCACGCCGTGCTGGTCGGGACCGGCGCCGTCGCCGAAGTCGATGCGGACCACCGTACCCGCGACCCGATTGAAGACGAACAGGCCGCCGGCCGCGTCGAGGGCGACACCGACTGGACCGTCGATGCCGGAGTACTGGAAGTCGACGACGCGGCTGTTGATCGTGCGCACGGTGACGACGCCGATGTTGGCTCCCATCACCGGCGTCAGGCAGGCAAAGTAGAAGTTGCCGCCCGTATCCAGGTCGACGGCCATGGCGCCGACAAGACTGTTCTCGAAGCGTCGCTATACAGGCGTTGAGTCCACGTCCTGCACCCAGGTCGCCTCGACCCCCTCGAAGTGAACGACGAACAGCTCGTCATCGAGCTCGGAGCCGGCGGGGCCGAACATGAGGTCACGCGGCGTCCGCAGTCCTGAGACCAGCTCGGTGAGGATACCGCTGGCATCGGCGACCGGATCGTCACCCATGGAGCCATCGGCGGGTACTTCTCCCGCATCGGCATCAGCATCGGTATCGCTGCCGGTGTCCAGAGGAGGATCCGCCGCCGGGGCGGACGGGCTCGAATCGCTACCCCCACAGGCCATCAGCGAACCGGTGAGCATGACGAGGAACAGCAGGCGTAGTCGCATGGGCTTGTCTTTCTCCTGGCCGCCGGACGGCAGTGCCGACACCATGTACGAAAAACGCTGAGGAGGGGACGAATCTCAGTGAAGTATTCCCTCCGGAGCGCCGACTCTCGACGCTTGTACGGCTGCTTGCTAACAGGGGGTCCGGATGCCTACTCTTTGCCGCCTGCCAAGGCTGCGAACCCAACCCACGACGAGCATGATACAGGCGATTTCACGGACGGGCGTCAGGCTGCTGCTCACGCTTCTGATTCTGTGCTTCGCCACAGGATGCACGAGCGACCGGGAGCGGCGGATTCCCGGTGAGCCGACTCGTGTCGTCGTCTGGGACTTTGGTGGTGTACCCGGGCACCAGGAATGGATCAAGGGGGCCGTCGAGCGCTTCAACGCCGGACGCGACGACATCGAGATCGAACTCGAGATCCGTGACTGGGCGACCCAACGCGAGAGTCTGATCAGCAGCACGATCATCGGCGCCGGTCCCGATATCATCCGCTGTCACCACAAGTACTCCGTCGAGTTCGGCGAACTGGGCGGGCTGCTGCCGATGGAACGGTTCGCGGACTGGCCCGAGGTGAAGGCGCGGATCTTCCCCAACGTGTTGGAACACGTGAAATACAACGGCCAGCACTACGGCGTACCCGTCACCATGCTGCCCTTCGTCCTGGCGGTGAACACCGACATCATGGCGCGCTACGATCTCGATGTGCCCACCACCTGGGAAGGCATGCTGGAAGCCGGTCGCATACTCAAGGAGTACGACCTGCAGGCTTTCACCATGCCGGCCGGGCTCAACCTCGACACGGCGTACCGGTTTCTGCCGTTGCTGTACGGTGCCGGCGGGCGTGTGTTCAACCACGACTGGACGCAGGCCGGATTCAACGGGCCGGCGGGAAAGGCGGCCCTGGAGTTTCTGGTGCGCATGAAAGACGAGGGCTACATGCCGGCGGCCAGCGCCGCCTACGCCTTTGACGAGAACGCCGCCCACTGGTCGACGGAGAAGGCCGCCATGTCCATCGAAGGGCCGTGGTGGCAGGACACCGTGCTGGGAGACTTCGGTTTTGACACCGACAAGCTGGCCCTGGCGCAGGTGCCGATGCCGGCCACAGCGTACGAAGACAACCCCCGGGGCGTTCTGCTCGATGTCGTGATGGTGGCCATCACGGGATACACGCCGGTGGCCGAAGAGGCCTGGACGGTACTCAAGGCGCTGAACGTGGACGACCCGGTATGGCAGCAACCCAACCCCAAGATGGGCGGCATACCGACGCAGCTGGCGGCGTACGCGCCGGGGGTGGAATCACCTTACATCGACCTGGACGAGCTGGCCGAATCCGCCCGGCGCGGCATCGGCTGGCCCGGTCACCCGGCGATCACGCAGGTGCAGCGCCACATCGCCGACGCGGTGAATCTGGCCATGTCCGGTGTCATGACACCGGCAGACGCCCTCGATCAGGCTGCCGTTGAAGTCAACGAGGTCCTCAGTGATTACTAAGCAGTTACAGCAGAAGCTGACGCCCTATTACTTCCTGGCGCCGGCCCTGGCCGTGCTGACGCTGATCATCCTGTTTCCCATCGTCAGCAATCTGTTGATGAGCGTGCACAAGGTACAGCTGCTGAAGGGGGGCGAGGACGAGTTTGTCGGCCTGGGCAATTACACCCGCCTGCTGGGCAGCTCCACCTTTCGAGGCAGTGTCAGCGCGTCGCTGCGGTTCACCTTCCTGTCCCTGCCGTTGGCCCTCGTGCTCGGCATGGGCATGGCCCTGGTGTTCAACGAGATCCGGCGGGCCCGTCCCGTGTTCACCGCCTTTCTGCTGGTACCGTGGGCCATCGCTCCCGTGGTCACCGGGTATATGTGGCGCTGGCTGTTTCACGACAGCTTCGGCCTCATCAACCATTTCCTGATGACGGTGGGCATCATCGACACGAACGTGCCATGGCTGGCCCAGCCCGACACGGCCATGGCGGCCACGGTGGTGGCCAATGTCTGGCGCTTCATGCCCTACATCACCATCATGCTGCTCGCCGGACTGCAGGGGATTCCGGGAGATCTCTACGAGGCGGCCCATGTAGATGGCGCCAATATCGTCGAGCGCTTCGTACACGTGACACTGCCGCAGCTGCGTCACGTGATGGCGGTGGTCTTCCTCTTCGCCACGATCTGGATGGTCAACGATTTCGCCCTGATCTTCATCATGACCGAAGGCGGACCGGCAAAGGCGACTCTCGTCGTGCCCATCACCGTGTACCGCTTTGCCTTCGAGCACCTGCGACTGGGTCGGGGGGCGGCGGCGGCGATGATCCTGCTCGTGTTCCTGCTCTCGGTGAGCGCCATCTTCATTCGCGTCATCTTCGCCGATCGACGCCGGCAGGCATCCGAATGACTCTGCGCACGCAGCAACAGATCCGTGCCGCCATCGGCTACGGCGTGGGGGGGACCTTCTGCTTTCTCCTGGTGCTGCCCCTCATCTGGGTGGCCAGCACGTCGGTGCGACCCATCTCCGAGATGACCCAGGTGCCACCCGTCGTCCTGCCGCAGTCGATCACCTTCGACGCCTACGTCAATATCTGGGAGGCGGCGCCCTTCGTCCGCTACTTCTTCAACAGCGTCTTCATCTCGGCCTCGACGGCCGTTATCGCGCTGTCCTTCGCCATCTGTGCCGCCTATGCCTTTGCCCGCTTCCGTTTCCGGGGGGCCACGACGCTGCTGATGCTGGTGGTGATGTCACAGATGCTGCCCGGCTCGTCGATCCTCATCCCGCTGTTTCAGGTGATCCGCAACATGGGGCTCCTCGACACCCACGCCGGCATGATCCTGATCTACACAGGTTTCGCCATTCCCTTCTGTACGTGGCTGCTCAACGGCTACTTCCGGGCCATCCCCGAGGATCTCGAGCAGGCGGCGATGATCGACGGCTGCAATCGATTCGAGCTGCTGTGGCGGATCATCCTGCCCCTGGCGGCACCGGCCGTCGTCGCCGTGGGCACCTTCGCCTTTCTCCTGTCCTGGAACGAGTTTCTCTTCGCCTACGTGTTTACCAAATCCAATGCGCTGACGATTCCCGTGGGACTGCGGGCGGCGTTCCTCGGTCAGTACGTCAACAAGTACGACCAGCTGTTCGCCGCCTCGCTGATCTTCAGCCTACCGCCGATCGCCATCTTCGTGTCGCTGCAGCGCTATTTCGTGCAGGGCCTGACCGCAGGGGCGGTGAAGGAATGAGGCGGGATCCCCGTGGTTGACCGGGACGGGACGCGAGACGGCCTCGCCTCCGCGGGGCCCTCCTCCGGTTTCACCCTCCGCTCCATCCTGCTCGGTCTGACCGTCGTCTCGGCGGTCTGCATGGGTGCGCCTCTGTCGATCTGGATGGTGGGCTCCACCGAGATCACCTGGTCCTTCTTTCCCATCGGTGTCGGCCTGCCCTTTGTGCTTCTCGTCGGTGGCAATGCCCTGGCCAAGAGGCTGCACCGGCCACTGGCGTTGCGCGGGCCGGAGATGGTCACCGTCGTCATCATGGGTCTGGTGGCCAGCGGCATTCCGATCTTCATGGTGGGTCTGCTGCTGTCGATCCCGTCCAAACCGTACTACGGCGCGACGCCGGAGAACGGCTGGGACGCCGACATTCAGCCCTTCCTTCCCGACTGGGCGATCCCCAGTCCCGAGGGCGGCGCCATGCGCTACTTCTACGAGGGGTTGCCACAGGGGGCCGCCATTCCCTGGGACGCCTGGCTCGGGCCACTGGCCTGGTGGCTGGGTCTGGTGCTGGCGATCTACTTTCTGTGTTTCTGCGTCGTCGTCATCCTGCGGCGCCAGTGGATGGAGCACGAGCGTCTCGTGTTCCCGGTGACGGAGGTACCGCGGCTGCTCACCGAGGACGACGGATCGTCGCTACCGCCCATCCTGCGATCACGATCGTTCTGGATCGGCTGCGCTGTACCCCTCGTCATCATTCTGTTCAACTGCATCAGCTACTGGCAGCCGGGCTTCCCCCAGTTGCAGGTCCATGGCAATTACGAGGTACCCCTCTTCCGCGGGGCACCGACGCTGCTGTTGAAGATCTACTTCCCGATCATCGGCTTCGTCTACCTCATCTCGACACCGATCTCCTTCAGCGTCTGGTTCTTCTACCTGCTGTCACTGGTGGGGACGGCTCTGGCCAACTGGTTCGGTCTGACGGTGTTGCCCGACAGCTTCATGTACAGCCCGCATACGCAGCTGCAGTGGACTTCGAGCGGCGCCTTCGTAGCCATGGTACTGTGGAGTCTGTGGATGGGGCGACACCACCTGGTCGCCGTCTTGAGAACCGTGGTCCGGCGCACGGGCGAACTCGACGACGCCGACGAGATGATGTCATACCCCCTCGCCGTGTGGGGAGGTCTGGCGGCAACGGTGTTCATCGTCGGCTGGCTGTGGGCGTCGGGGATGGACCTGCACGTGGCCATACTGTTTCTCGGCCTGGTGATCCTCGTCTACATCGGCATGACCCGCATCGTCATACAGTCGGGAGTGGTCTACGTCACCTCCCCCTTCAGTCCCCAGGCGCTGACCCTGGCCACGACGGGCACCGCCATCGGCCCGCACAACCTGGTGGCCCTGTCCCTGTCGTACTCCTGGTGCTCCGATATCCAGTCCATCTTCATGCCAGCGGCCGCCCATGGCGCCCGGCTCAACGTTCTCGGTGGTGAGCGCCGACGGCTGGGTTGGGCCATCGGTGTGGCCGCGGTCTTCGGTTTTGCCCTGACCATCTGGTTTGTCATGGTGCTGTGTTATGAGTTCGGCGCCGGCAACTTCCGCAGCTGGTACTTCGATCCAGGCGCCGGCGCCGGCGGCCTGGCCTTCGACCAGGCGACGCGCCTGATGGCGGATCCTCAGGGGCCGGACGGCGACAAGCTCGGGCTGTTCGCTTTTGGCGCCGTGCTCTACTCGGTGCTGTCGATCTTTCAGTACCGGTTCTTCTGGTGGCCCCTGCATCCGGTGGGACTGACCATCGCCACGTTGTGGAACGTGCGTCTCATCGCCGTATCGGTGTTCATCGCCTGGGCGTTCAAGTCCATCATCATGCGCGTCGGCGGCATCTCGGCGTATCGTCAGTCGCGGCCTTTCTTCATCGGCCTCATCGTCGGCTTCTTTCTCGGTGTCGGCGTGGCCTACGCCATCGACGCGGTGTGGTTCTTTGGCAAGGGACACGCCATTCTCCACGGGTGACCCTCACACATTCTCTCAGGATCAAGATGAAAACACGCCAGCTCCTCGCCCTGACCGGCGCCGCCATGTCTGTCGTCATCCTGCTGTCCGCCTGTGGCCAACAGGCCGACGATGGCAGGCTGAAGGTCGGCTACGTGGTCAACTACATGTCCCATGAGTGGTACCAGAACATCTGTCTCGCTGCCGAGGCCCGCGCCGTTGAACTGGGCGTCGACATCGTTATCGCCGACGCCAATCTCGACATCTCGGCGCAGATCTCGAAAGCGGAGAATCTGATCGCCCAGGGGGTCGATGTGCTCGTGCTGACCCCGGTGGACGCCAAAGCCCTGGGTCCCGTCGTGGCCGAGGCCAACCGGCGCGGCATCCACGTGCTGACCGAGTCGAATCCGGTGGCAGGCTCGAAGAGCTACGTGGGGATCGACAACAAGGCGTCGGGCAAAAAGGCCGGGCTGTGGTACGGAGCCTACGCCAGGGAGCACAACATCCAGTCGAAGATCCTCATTGTCGGACTGCCGAATTTTGAGGACTGCCGGCAACGGGTCGACGGTTTCAGGGAGGGGCTTGCCGAGTCGGGAATCGACTACGACATCGTGCAGGAGGTAGACGGTCAGGGGCTGAAGGAGCGGGCCCTGAAGGTGGCCCAGGATGCACTGACGGCACACCCCGATGTCAACGTCATCTTCGGTATCAACGACGACTCGACGACAGGCGGCATGGCCGCCTACCGGGCTGCCGGACTCGATGAGGAGTCCCTGGTGGCCATCGGTTTCGGATTGGAGGGGACCGTGGGCAGGGCGGCCCTGCTGGGGAAGACAACGTATCGCGCGGCACTGGGGATGTTCCCCGAGTTTGTCGGTGCGTCCCTGGTCGATGCCGCGGTGGCGGTGGCCGGGGGCAAGGTCCTGCCGGCCCACTATGAGACGCCGACACGGATGGTCACCCTCGACAACTTCGATCAGTTCTACCGACCCGAAGGTGACGACTACGCTCTGCGCCTGGACGCGGTCCGGGCGTTGATGCCCTGACGCAATCAGACAATGAAACGACTGCTGGCACGACTCGCCGGGGCCGAACAGGCCGGGCTCGGCCTGGCGCTCTTCATCCTGTGTGTGGTCCTGGCGACGTTGTCACCGGTGTTCCTCACGGCGGGCAACATCACCAATATCCTGCGCGACGCGGCGCTGGTGGCCATCGCCGGCATCGGCATGGTGGCCATCATCCTGCAGGGCGAGATCGATCTCAGCGTCGGCTCGTCGCAGGCCGTGGTCGGCATTGCCGCCGTGGCCGTGCTCAACGCCAGTGACAGCATTCTCCTGGCCCTGCTGGCAGCGCTTCTGCTCGGTGCCCTCATCGGCCTGACGAATGGCCTGCTGGTGACTCGGGCGGGTATCAACTCGCTCATCGCCACCCTCGGCATGATGGCGATCCTGCGAGGCGTGGCCATGGTCAGCACCGGCGCCGTGTCGATCCAGGCCAAAGTGCCGGCCTTCGTTGACGTGGGTACGGGGCATCTCGGGCCGCTGCCCGTTCCCGTGGTGCTGGCGGCGGTCCTGTTCGCCGCCGTCTACTTCCTGCTGCACCACACGCCCTTCGGGCGCTATGTCTATGCCGTGGGCGGCAACCGCGAGGCGGCCGAGCTCGCGGGGTTGCCGGTGGCCCGCATCAAGGTGGCAGTGTTCATGCTCGGCGGCGTGCTGGCGGCGCTCAGCGCCTTCGTACTGGCGTCGCGGCTCAACTCCGGCCAGCCGAATGCCGGCCTCGGCTTCGAGCTCCAGGTGATCGCTGCCGTCGTGCTGGGCGGAGTCAGCCTCACCGGCGGCGTCGGCACTCTCGTGGGGGCCCTGCTCGGGATCCTCATCCTGACGGTACTCAACAATGGTCTCGTACTGCTGAACGTGTCCTCCTTCTACCACGACATCGCGCGCGGCATCGTCATCATTCTCGCCGTCTATCTGGATACGCGCCGGCGTCGAAGTCTCGACCGGAAGCCGGGAGGATGACGACGCCACCGCGGATCGAGCTGCGCGGCATCCGCAAGGCCTTTCCCGGGGTGCAGGCGCTGGATGGCGTCGACCTGACACTGGTCGAAGGCGAGGTGCATGCCCTGGTGGGTGAGAACGGCGCCGGCAAGTCGACGCTGATCAAGGTCATCGGCGGCGTCTATCATCCTGACGAGGGCACGTACCTGGTGGACGGCAGAGCCGACGTCGTCCACGATCCGAGAACGGCCGCCGACGCCGGCATCCGCGTGGTCCATCAGGAACTCGAGCTGGTCCGCGATCTATCGGTGGCGGAGAACGTCTTCTTCGGCCGTCTGCCGGTGCGGGGCGGGATCCGGGTCGACTGGCGGCGCCTCGAGCAAGAGACGACCACGGCCCTGGCCCAGGTCGGTCTGGGGATCGACCCGCGCACGAAGGTCCGTCGACTGGGGATCGCCCAGCAGCAACTGGTCGAGATCGCCCGGGCCCTGTCACGGCAGGACCGGGAGCATGGAGCGCGCGTGCTCATTCTCGACGAACCCACGTCGGCACTGAGCCCGGCGGAGATCGACGGCCTCTTCGTCCTGCTGCGGCGTCTGCGTGACGAGGGAGTTGCCTTGCTCTACGTGTCACACAAGCTGGACGAGATCCGGGCCCTGGCCGACCGCATCACGGTGCTGCGTGACGGTGCCCACGTGTCGACGGACGATGCCGAGGATCTCGACGAAGACGAGATCATCCGACGTATGGTGGGGCGCCAGCTCGAAGGCGTGTACCCACGGTCCGAGCGTCAGCCGGCCGACGTGGCACTGCAGGTCGACGGACTGACCACCGAACACGTACAGGACATCGCTCTGTCGGTGCGCGCCGGTGAGGTGGTGGGCGTGTCCGGACTGATGGGCGCCGGTCGCACCGAACTGTTGCGGGGGATCCTGGGGGCGGACCGCCGGCTCGCCGGTCAGGTGCATGTCCAGGACAGAGCCCTGGGTGCCGATGCCACCTGGCGGGCACGGGCCGCCGGTCTCGGCCTGGTTCCGGAGGACCGTCGCGCCCAGGGGATCTTTCCCCTGCTGGGTGTGCTGGACAATGCCAGCATCGCCTGCCTGGACCAGTTCACCCGTCACCTGTGCCTGCAGTCAGCGGCCGAGACCGACGAGGCGGGAAAGGTCATCGAGCGCATGCGCGTGCGCACACCCTCGCTGCAGCAGCCCGTGGCGCTGCTCAGCGGCGGCAATCAACAGAAGGTGCTGCTGGCCCGCTGGCTGCTGAAACGCGATCTGGCCGTGCTTTTCGTCGACGAGCCGACACGTGGGATCGACGTGGGGGCGCGCTTCGAGATCTACCGGTTGCTCGACGAGCTGGCGGCGGGAGGGCTCGGCATTCTGCTGGTGTCCTCGGAGATGGAGGAGCTGCTGGGCCTGTGCGACCGGATCTACGTGATGAAGGGGGGGCGCATCACCGACGAGATGGATGCCGCTACGGCGACACAGGAGAGACTGCTCGCTGCCGCACTCTGAAGTCGAGGAAGGCTAGAACGACACAACCCCGACGATCGTGAGACCGCCGGGGTGAATGGTGGGCGATGCTGGATTTGAACCAGCGACCTCTGGTATGTGAAACCAGCGCTCTAACCAACTGAGCTAATCGCCCGCCTCAATGTTGGTGGGCCCACCAGGGCTCGAACCTGGGACCAACGGATTATGAGTCCGCCGCTCTAACCAACTGAGCTATGGGCCCGAACCTCTGAAAAGGCCCGAAAAAACCCTGCAACTCTCTGGAGCACTGCAAGTTGAGGTATTCCAGTGTGCTCCAGTCTGCTCCAAGCCTCCCGATGGCATTTGCACATCATCTGACACAACCGTGGCACAGAATTCATTTTGTGTCAGCTCACCGGGGTGGTATCTTCATGGGTAGGAGATCAACGGACTACAGGAGGACCCATGAAAGATGCTGCTCCGCTCGACGTCGAAGGCCTTGTGAAGGGTTATCTTCGCGGCACCGCCTGGCATTGCACGTTCTACACGCCGGCGGGCCGTCAACGTCGAAAGCTCGGCACTAAGAATAAACGTCAGGCCGAAAGACGTGCAAGAGAGATCTCAGAGCTGATCCAGCGGGAGGACTGGGAGGCCCTGTCGAAACTCGACTGGAAGCCCAAGGGCCAGGCAGGCACGTTCGCCATTTTCGTCCGTGACGAGTTCCTGCCGAAGTACTGTGCCTGGAGTGAGCGGACCCGGAAGGGCGAGGAAAGCCGTGTCAGGATCCTGTGCGAGCAGTTCGGGGGGCTACCCCTGTCGGGGGTCACCGCTGCCGCCATCAAGACGTGGCTGGCGAAGCGAAATGCCGAGGGACTCAGCCCCGCCAGCCAGAATCGCTACCTGGCGGCGCTCAAGAGCATCT